>NZ_CP040814.1:2400000-3035657 GCF_019443965.1 Salinibacterium sp. M195
CAGCACTCGTGGTTTCGTCGCTAGCTCAGTGATGCCACTGACGTTGAAATGGTCGGGAGTCATAGTGTTGAGTACTCCACGACCGCCAGGGCCAAAGCCGGGCCACGCCTCAACGGCGACCGAATCGCCAGGGTAGTTGCCTTCGCCGGTCGCGGTCGTGAGCATCGACTCCACCCACAGGTCTTCGAGTTCGGTGTGGGCTGCAGCATCCGCAACATAAGCCGTGCGGAAAACCAGGCGAGCGGATGCCGGAGAATCGTCGGTCGTGTTGCCCGCGTTCAGCTGGGCCACAAAATCGGGGTTCGCTCCCCCGCCGCCGGTGCCCGGGCACTCGGGAGCCAGAAGCTCGCCATTCGCGCCCTTCGTACCGCCAAAGCCGAAGGGCGAAACAGGTGACACGAACGAGACGGTATCGACACGGTCGGCGTGATCGAGCATGAACTGCATCACGACTCCGCCGCCCATGCTCCAGCCGACGAAGCTCGCCCGGTCGATGCCGAGGGCGTCGAGCACGGAAGCGATGTCGTCGGAGAAGTCACGAACGCCCCGCGTGGCATCCACTGGCAAGGTTTGCGTATCGCCGAAGCCGCGAAGGTCGATAGCGAGCGCACGAACGCTGCTCTCCAGAGCAAGCATCGTCGGCTGCCAAAACAGCGACGACGACACATTTCCATGCACGAACACCACCGTGGAGGTTGCGTTGTCAGCTGGACGCTCGAACACCGAAGCGACAATGCGCGGTGTTGTGACGCTGTGCTGAACGATTCCGTCAAGAAGAGTTGCCATGGGGTGTCCTTAGTTGGTGAGACTGCGGGTGCTGGTGAGACTGCGGGTGTTCGGGGTGTTTGTTGGTTACGGCGCTGTGAGCTCGACGATGAGCTCGGGTTCGGTGGCGGCGCAAACAGTTGCTTCGTCAACGCCGGGAGCGAGTTCCCGAAGCACGAGGCCACGATCAGTTACGTCGATTACCGCGAGGTCGGTGATGATGCGGTGAACGACACCGCGACCGGTGAGCGGCAAGGAGCATTCGTTCACAATCTTGGGGCTGCCATCTTTAGCGACATGCTCCATCAGCACGATGACGCGAGCTGCGCCGTGCACGAGGTCCATGGCGCCGCCTGGGCCCTTGATCATCTTGCCGGGGATCATCCAGTTGGCGAGGTCACCGGCAACCGAAACTTGCATGGCGCCGAGGATGGCCGCGTCGATCTTGCCACCGCGGATCATGCCGAAACTCATGGCGGAGTCAAAGAAGGCCGTGCCGGGAAGCGTGGTGACGGTCTCTTTTCCGGCATTGATCAGGTCGGGGTCGACGTTCTCTTCTGTCGGGTACGGACCAACGCCCAGAATACCGTTCTCCGACTGCAACACCACCGTGCGCCCAGCGGGAACATAGTTCGGCACGAGGGTCGGGAGCCCGATACCGAGATTCACATAGGAACCATCAGCCAGTTCGAGAGCGGCACGCGCCGCCATTTCTTCACGAGTCAAAGCCATTACGCAACCACCTTCTGCACTGTGCGACGTTCGATCCGTTTCTCGACATCGGAGCCAACTTCAAGGATTCGCGTGACATACACGCCGGGCAGGTGAACGGCATCCGACTCAATCTCGCCCGGCTCCACCAGCTCTTCGACCTGAGCGATGCAGATACGGCCAGCCATTGCAGCGAGCGGTGAGAAGTTGCGGGCTGACTTCGCAAAGACGAGGTTGCCGTGACGGTCACCTTTGAGAGCGTGAACGAGCGAGAAGTCGGTAGTGATTGATTCTTCAAGCACGAAATCTTTGGCGGTGCCGTTCACATCGAACGAACGCACCTCTTTTTGTGGTGAGGCAATCGCCACGCCACCCGAACCGTCATAGCGGCGCGGTAAACCACCTTCGGCAACCTGAGTGCCCACCCCCGTCTGAGTGAAGAACGCGGCAATGCCCGAACCGCCAGCACGTAGCTTCTCGGCAAGAGTGCCCTGCGGGGTCAACTCAACTTCAAGCTCGCCCGTGAGGAACTGGCGCTCAAACTCTTTGTTCTCGCCTACGTACGACGACGTCATCTTGCGGATGCGGCGGGCGGCCAGCAGAACGCCGAGCCCCCAATCATCCACTCCACAGTTATTGCTGACGATACTGAGGTCGTCTGGCCCCAGCTCGAGCAGCGCTTGGATGAGCACCATCGGATTACCGCACAGGCCAAAGCCGCCAACGGCCAGAGATGCCCCTCGGGGAATATCGGCAATTGCTTCTGCCGCCGACCCCACTGTCTTATCGATACTCACGCTCGGACCTCCCGCGGTTGATTCGCCAATAGTTCAGTCATGACGCCCGCAACACCATCTGCGCCACGCTGCGTCAAAGTAATTGTGTAGTGATTCACGTCGGCAGCCTCAGAGAACGTCACGTGGGGAAGTTCAGACCGCCATCGGTCACACTCTTGGGGAGAATACAGCGCGGGAACCTGATTGAGAAGACCCCGCGGTGCCCGGATGAAGTGCGCCGGCATCGTGAGGCCCTGAAGACCTGCGAGATACCCGGTGTCGCCGCTCAACTGCAGGGCATCGAAACTGACCGCCGCCAAGTTACTAGCAGGGTGCAGCTCGGGGGCAGTGCCCACGAGGTCGTAGTCGACGTAATCGCGAGTGGCTTCCGTGAAATCATCGGCAAATGCCGGGTGCACTCGCCAGAAGTCTTGGTAGCTTTCGCGATTTGCAAACGTCATCGAGAGCCGATCAACAGCCGGCCCCAAGATCACCTGCGGCAAATCCTCCATTGAGACTCCTGCGGGCGCCGGAATCGGCAAACCGCCGTCAATCAAGAGCACGCTTGAGACACGCTCCGGGAACTGCGCCGCCAAGGTCGTCGCGACGAAAGCACCCATCGAATGCCCGACGACGAGCGCGGAATCAGTGCCGGTTGCGGCCAACAGCGCGTTCATGTCGTTCGCGTGCTGCGGCATCCCGAATGGAGCGGGAAGATCACGACTGGCGCCACGGCCCCGCAGGTCGGGAGCGATGACGCGATACTCGGGAAAGGCTTTGGCGACGAGAGGCCACGACATGTGCGACGCCGAAATGCCGTGGATCAGCAGGATAGTGCCGCGTGGTTCCGACTCGGGTTGCCAGACGGCAGCTGTGAGCTCGCCGCCGTCGACCTGGCACGTGATGGTGCTCTGTTGCGTGGTCATCGTGCGCTCCAGCCGCCATCCATTGAGTGTGAGGCACCGGTGACCATGCCCGCGGTGTCGCCGGCGAGCCACAGCACGAGATCCGCAACCTCACTCGGCTCGAGGAGACGTTTGATCGCGCTCTCGGTCAACATGACCTTCTCCACGACCTCAGACTCTGGGATGCCGTGCACCTTCGCCTGATCAGCGATCTGCTTTTCGACCAGCGGCGTGCGCACGTAGCCAGGGTTCACGCAATTGCTCGTGACACCATGGGCGCCGCCCTCCAGCGCCGTCACCTTAGAGAAGCCCTCGAGCCCGTGCTTCGCGGTGACATACGCCGACTTATACGGAGAGGCGCGCAGGCCGTGCACCGAACTGATGTTGATGATGCGCCCGAACTCGCGCTCGTACATCTTCGGAAGAGCGGCCCGCACGAGCAAGAACGGCGCCTCGACCATGAGGGCAAGGATGCGACTGAACATCACCGGATCGAAGCTCTCGATGGGGCTCACGTGTTGGATGCCGGCGTTGTTCACGAGGATGTCGATATCAAGTGAGAGATCGGCGAGCGCCGCAGTGTCGGTGAGATCAATCTGCCACGCTTCACCGCCAATGCGGTCGGCTTGAGCTTTCGCCGCATCACCGTTGAGGTCAGCCACAATGACGTGGGCGCCGGCGGAGGCCAGAGCCTCGGTGCATGCGGCACCAATCCCGCTCGCTCCCCCGGTGACAAGAGCTCTGCGGCCCGTGAGATCGGTCATTTCTCGACTCCTTCGTTGCGCGGCTCTGGCACAGCCAGAGCACGGCGGATAAACGTAATCATCTGATCGAGAACTTCGTCGGGAACCCGGGAGGTGCCGCTCGCGGTCGGATCGGCATCGTGGCCAGCGTCGGCCGAATCGCCCCACAGAACCCAGCGCATCCCGATCATTTCGCCAATACCCATGAGAGCCCACGCTGCGACGGTCGGGTCAATGTCACCGATTTCGCCGAGCAACTGGGCTTCTTTGAGCCCTTCGATGTAGCCATCGACGATGCGCGAATAGTGCAGACGTAATGATTTGGGCGAGACGAATTCGGCCTCCCGCACAACGCGGTAGAGAGCCGGATGCTCGGCGGTGAATTCAAAGAACGCGCGAAAGCCGGCACGCTCTGACTCGATGCGAGTGGATGCTGCGCCAGAGGCTTCGCTCATGGCACGACGCACCCGCCGGTTCAGATCCTCCACGAGTTCTTCGAAGATCTCGAGCTTGCTGGAGAAGTAGAGATAGAACGTGCCCTGGCCTACGCCGGCTTCTTCTGTGATGCGCACAACGGAGGCGTCGGTGTAGCCGTAGCGGGCAAAGACTGTTTCGGCTGCCTCAATCAACTTCGTCTTGGTGCGGGTGCCGCGAGCGGTAAGTGGTGTGCTCATGAACTGATCCGTCCTGGTTGTGCTGACTGTTCTGTCCACTGCTCCAACAGCACCCGGCGACGTACTTTGTCGCTGGATGATCGTGGGATGTGTTCGACAAAAATGACACGCTTCGGCACTTTGAACTTGGCGAGGCTGGTGCGCGCAAAGTTGAGTACGTCGGTTTCGTCGGTGGCAGCGCCCGAGCGCACCACCACCCACGCGATAGCCACTTCGCCCCACGTGGCATCCGGAACGCCGACGACAGCGACATCGGCGACAGCCGGATGCCCGAACAACACGCCCTCAATTTCGGCGGGAGCTACCGACTCTCCCCCAGTGATAAAGATGTCTTTGATGCGGTCGAGCACGCGGTAGTAGCCTTCGGCGTCACGGCTCACAAGGTCGCCGGTCGCGAGCCAGCCGTCTCGAAGTGCGAGTGCTGTTGCTTCCGGGGCGCGAAAATAGCCGCTAAAGACTCCGGGGCCGTGCACGAGCAACTCACCTTGGCCTGCTCCGTCGATGCGCTCACCGGTCACGGGGTCGGCAATGTCGACGTCCACGTGCGGGTAGGGCTTACCTGCCGAGCCAATACGCACGCGCGCTTCCTCATCGGGAAGACAGAGCACATTTGGCGCAGCTTCGGTGAGTCCGTAGCCCTGAGTGAGGGCAACTCCGCGGCTGTGCCACACCCGCAGCAGCGGTTCAGGCATGGGCGCTCCTCCCACAATCGCGTGGGCAAGGCTCGAGAGATCGCTGGACGCGAATCGCGGATGCTGCGACAGAATCAAGTAGTTGGCTGGCACGCCCATCATCGTGGTGATGCGACGATCGGCGATGAGCTGCAGCACTCGAGCCGGGTCGAAGGTGCGCTCGAGCACGACCGTGGCGCCCATCCACCACGCCAGCAGTGGCTGAATATTCCAACCACCGACGTGATACTGCGGCATGACGGCGAGCACCGTGTCGGCGCTCGTGATCTCGGCGGTACGGGAGAGGGACAGGTTGGTCCAGAAGCAATTCGCGTGGCTCAGGATGGCACCCTTGGCCTGATCGAGGGTGCCCGAGGTGAAGATGATCAGCAGTGCGTCATCATCACGCACTTCACGGTGCAGCGGCAATTCTGCCGCACTCCGCAGCGGAGCCACCATGTCGCGTTCGA
Source organism: Salinibacterium sp. M195 (assembly GCF_019443965.1). Lineage (GTDB taxonomy): Bacteria > Actinomycetota > Actinomycetes > Actinomycetales > Microbacteriaceae > Rhodoglobus. The sequence goes on from NZ_CP040814.1 coordinate 2,405,716, forward strand.
TGCCATGGGTGCCCAATATTCCTCGAGCGATGGGAGCGACCAGCCGGTCAGTAGACAGCGTCGCGAGGGTCGAAAATTCGTCCTCGACAATCAGTACAGCGGGATCGGCTTGCTCGAGCTGCTGCGCGATCTCCCGGGGAGACAACCGCCACGACAGCGGAACGAGCACAAGTCCCGCCTTGGCACAGGCAAAGAACACCACAACATGATCGGAGCTGTTTCCCGTAATCGTGGCAATGCGATCGCCAACACCGTAGCCGCCAGCAAGAAACGCGTGGGCAAGTGCAGTAGCTCGATCATCCAGCTGACGGTAGGTCAGCACGACACCACGGTCATCGACGGCCACACGATCTGGAGTGGCAATCGCGCGGTCAGCTGTCCAGCGCCCTAGCGTGTGCAGTCCATCAGACTGGATCATTCCGCCTCCTCAAGCTGCTTGCGCGCGAGTGGTGTGGCGTTGGTGCCTGTTCCTAGGCGCCGCGCTGCACCAGCGATTCCTCCGGGAAGGAACAACACCACAAGGATAAACAGCGTGCCCAAGATAAAGAGCGGTTCTGAGAGAGGAATCCGCAAAATTGCGGGAAGATCGGCAATCGCATCGGATCCCGCGAGCGCCGTCAGCCGCTGATCCAGCAACGTGTAGATGATCCCGCCGATGATCGCCCCCCAGCGAGATCCGACACCACCGAGCACCACGATCACCAAAATCGTGAGGGTGAAGTCTGCGGATGTAGCACGCGGCGTTGTTCCGCTCTGCAACAGCAAATGCACCATTCCCACCAGCGATGCCAGCACTGAGGCAATTACGAACGCCATCAGCTTCACGCCAAAGGGACGCAGCCCAAGCACGCGCACGCGCAACTCGTTCTCTCGAGTAGCCGTAACCGCATGACCCGCACGCGAGTTCTCGAACCAGGCTACGACCACGAACACAACAACCAACAGTCCGAGCGCGAGCCAATAAAGATTGCGCGTATTGATCACGCCAATAAAGAAGTCGGGAATGTGCTCAGTATCGAGACGCAGCCCCTCCTCACCGCCGGTCAGAGCCGGATTGCGACGCACCAGCACGTTGCCAGCCTGAGCGAACGCCAGCGTCACCATCGCGAACGAGATTCCCGTGACCCTCAGACTCAAGGAACCGAGCAAATAAGCTGCGGCGATGACCACTGCGAGAGTGAGCCCCAATGCCGGGATCAGCGTGAGCTCGGTCTGCTGCAACACAATGCCCAGTCCGTAAGCACCGAGCGCGAAGTACAACGCGTGACCGAACGACAGCATCCCGGCGGTACCAAACAGCAGGTGATAGCTCAACGCCAACGACGCGAAGAGCAAGGCGAGTGCCAGCAACTGCAAAGTGCCTGGAGTGTACGTAGCGCCGGGCAATACGCCAGGGATCGAGATATTCAGCAGCGGGAGAACGGCAGCAAACGCCACCAAGACGCCGCCAACAATCCACCACGTGCGCTGGCTGAGGTTCGTGAGCGACTTCATGCTTTCTTCCCCATAATTCCGGTCGGACGAACCAAGAGCACCACGGCGAGCAACAGCACGACCATGAGGTCACCCGTTCCGCCCCAGAAGTAGTTCGCGAACTGCTGAAGGATCGCAACGGCTACCGATGCGATCGCCGCACCGGCGAGAGAGCCCAGGCCACCGATCACCGTAACGATGAACGCGAAGATCAGCAGGGAGCCCCCGAGTTGTGGCGAGACGTAACCGAAGTAGTGAGACGCAAGCACGCCACCCAGCCCAGCGGCAGCGCCACCAATGGCGAACACGACGGTAAAGGCTTTGCGCACATCGATACCGAGGGCGGTAACCATCGAACGGTTCTCCACCCCCGCCCGAATGACGAGCCCGAAGCGCGTGTACCGCAAGAAGGCGACGATGCCGATGAGCACAAGCGCTGCGGCACCAATTAGCAGGAAGCGGTCATTAGGAACGCGAGCTCCCAAAATTTCGGTGGTCTGAGACAACCACGGCGGTGCGGTGACATAGATTGCGTCGGTGCCCCAGATGCCATCGAACAGAGCCACCGTTGCGAGCGCCAAACCGACAGTCACCAGCACTTGCTCGATATGCCGGTTATAGAGGCGCCGGATGAGGAAAAACTCCGTGGCAGCGGCTGCAAGCGCACCGACGACCATACCGAGAAGTAAAGACGCAATCAGAGTGCCCCAGCTTTCGCCGCCCATCCGCCTCGCCAACTCCCAACCGGCAAAAGCGCCGAGAGTCAGAAAGGAACCATGGGCAAAGTTCAGCACGCCCATGAGGCCATAAATCAGCGACAGACCGGATGCGACCAAGAAGTAGAGAGCACCAAGCCCCAGCCCCGTGATCAGCAACAAAACTATGGTGCTCATGCGACCCCCAGCAATTCTTTCGTCAGAGCTTCATTGCCCAAGAGTTCTTCGGCACCACCGTCATAAACAACGCGACCACCCTCGAGCACAATCACCTTCTGGGCGAGCATCCGCACAACCTGCAAGTTCTGTTCCACCAACAGCACCGGCACAGTTGCGGCGGCGCGCTCGAGTGCTCGCGCGACATCCATCACGATGAGCGGCGCGAGGCCCTTGGTCGGCTCGTCAACGAGCAACACCCGGTTCTCGTTGACGAGAGCGCGAGCCAGCGACACCATCTGCTGCTGGCCTCCCGAGAGAGTGCCAGCCAACTGGCCGGAACGCTCAGTGAGATCAGGAAAAAGTTCTTCGATAAGCTGACGGTTCGGTGAAGAGTTGCGCTCCGCCAGGCGCAGATTTTCTGCGACCGTCAGCGAGGCGAACACCTCACGGTCTTCAGGGACATAACCGACACCGCGCTGCACAATGCGGTGCGTAGGTTCGCGGTCAACGCGCTCCCCCGCAATCGTCACCTCACCCGAGCGTTCGATGAGCCCCAGGATCGCCCGCAGCGTGCTCGTCTTTCCGACGCCATTGCGGCCCAAGAGAGCCGTCACCCCTACGGGAAGCATCTCGAAGCTCACCGATTCAACAACCTGCTGGCCGTCAATGCTGGCGTTGAGATCAGAAACCGTCAGGATCGAATCCGTCACCGTCGGCGTAACACCGGTCGACTCAGTCATAGTGGAGCTCCCAAATAAGCCTTCTGCACCGCTTCGTCTGCCATAACAGCGTCAGGGGTGTCGCAGGCGAGTAACTGGCCATGGTGCATAACCGCAACGCGGTCTACCAGGCCGAGGACGACATCCATATGATGTTCGACCATGAGAACCGTGCGCCCCGACTGATGAACCTGGCGAATCACTTCGGTGAGCCCGGCAACATCGCCAGAGGCGACGCCGGCCATCGGCTCGTCGAGAAGGATGACGCTGGGGTCAGTGGCCAGAAGCATCGCGATTTCTAGTTTGCGTTTGTCACCGTGGGAAAGAACCCCGGCCACCGTCTCGCTGTGATGGCTGAGACCCACCTCGTCGAGTCGGGCTCGAGCGATTGTTGTTGCTTTGTCGTTCGACCGCGGAAAGCGCAGTACTGATGTTGCGCCGCCCAATTTCACTTGCGCAGCGAGCCGAACATTCTCTCGCGCGCTCAGGGCCGGGAAGAGACTGGAAGTTTGAAAAGTTCTGCCGAGCCCAGCCCGGGCCCGCGCATCAATGGTCTGATTCGTGACATCACGCCCCTCCAAAGTGACGGCTCCGGTGGTAGGAGTCATCACCCCAGAGATGAGATTGAAAAGCGTGGTTTTTCCGGCCCCATTCGGGCCGATCACGCCGAGCATCTCACCCTGGCCGATCGAGAGTGACACGTCATCGATGATGACGGCACCCCCGATCGTGAGTGCAAGGTGCTCGACCGTGAGCACGGGCTGGTTCGACATCGTTAGTGAGTTGCTTACTCTGCGATGGGCGGAGTGACGGCGTCAGCATCGACGGCCTCGATCAGCTCAGGAATCCACGAGTCGCCATCAGCGACAAGCGAGACCTGGAACATCGGCTGGATCATGGCGTGGTCTTCGGCGCGAACCGTGATCTCGCCCTTGACCGAATCGAAGGTCCAGCCTTCGAGCGCCGCAATCATGGCATCAACATCGTCGCCACCTTCACGTACTGCCTGAACAACCATCTGAGCCGCAACGAAACCGTCAGGAGAGAACAGGTCAGCCTGCTTGCCTTCTGCTTCGAGGTAGCTCACCATCGCCGTGTTGGCGTCGTTGTCTGTCGCACCACCGAAGTAGTGGTTGAGGAAGCTGATCTTGTCACTCGCGGGGCCATAAGCACCGTAGGTCGAGACGTCGCCAAGACCGGTAGCTACGGGAACGCTGTCGAATACGCCCTGTTGGCTGAGTGCCTGCCACATTGCGCCGGAGGTTGCTCCAGCCCACGCAACGAACACGAGGTCTGGTTGCGTGTCAACGATCTGCTGAGCGAATGGGGTGAACTCTGTTGCATCTTCCGGAACGAGCAAGCTCGTTACTTCTGCGCCCTGCCCACCAAGAACGGCGGTTGCAGCGGCAACGTTGCCCTGGCCGAATGCCGTGTCCTGACCGAAGACGAGAACAGACTTACCGGCAGGATCGCCAATGAAAGTTCCGGCAGTCGCGACGTCTTGGTAGCTCTGGCGACCAGAACGGAAGGTGTAGTCGTTCACTCCGGTGATGCCGTCTGCCGCTGCGGGGCCGGAGATGTACAGAATCTTGTTCTGTTCGGCCTGTTCGGCAATCGCTAGGGCGATTCCGGAGGAGACGGTACCGATGATGATCTTCTGACCTTGACCGATCACGTCTTTCGCTGCGGTAACCGCCTTATCGGCGTCTCCCGCATCATCCGTGATCTCAATGTTGAGCTCGCGGCCATCGACGGCGCCTGTGCCGTCCGTGGCGTAGTCGAGACCGGCGTCGAAGCCCGCGAGGTAGGCCTCACCGTACGCCGCGAGCGGGCCGGTCTGAGAAGTAATGATTGAGATATCAACGGGGGCGAGTTCATCTCCCCCGGATCCGCTATCAACGCTGGGGGCACAGCCTGCCAGTGTGAGTGCAACCGTCGCAATTAACGCCGGAGCGAGGTACTTTTTATTGACCCGCATGATGGGACCTTTCCTGCTGCCTTAGGAGGATTGTGATCTGAACCTGAGACCCGGTTCAGGTTTCATGTAGCCTATGGTTGCTCAACCTCGCTGTCAACACGGCGCACCAACAAAGGAGTTTGCACAGTGGCCAACACCCCTGCACCCAACGATGTAGTAATCCTTTCCGCAACACGCACCCCACAAGGGAAACTGCGCGGACAACTCGGTTCCCTCACGGCCGTTGAGCTCGGCGCAGTCGCACTCCGCGCCGCCGTCGAGCGTTCAGGTGTGAACGTCGACGACATCGACCAGGTCATCTTCGGTCAAGTAATTCAGGCGGGCGCCGGTCAGAACCCTGCCAGGCAAACGTCCATCGCTGCCGGCCTCGCGTGGAAAACTCCCACCGTCACCGTGAACAAAGTCTGCCTGTCAGGACTTGCCGCAATTGTGGATGCTGCGCGCCTCATCCGACTCGGCGAAGCCAATGTTGTTGCTGCCGGTGGTCAAGAATCCATGACCAACGCACCGCACGTGCTGCCAGGGTCACGCATGGGATGGGCTTACGGCACTGTCTCTGCGCTCGACTCTGCCGCTCACGATGCGCTCACTGACGCGTTTGACGCCGAATCAATGGGCGCAAGCACCGAACGTCACAATGGTCGCCTGAACATCGGTCGCACCGAGCAAGACGAAATCGCCGCTGCGTCGCACCAGCGTGCAGCTGCCGCCATTGAGGCCGGCGTTTTCGTCGACGAAATCGCTCCCGTCACCATCCCCCAGCGCAAGGGGGATGATTTGGTGCTCGATACGGATGAGGGCGTGCGCGCCAACACCACCGTCGAGACCCTCGCTGGCCTTCGTCCCGCATTCGATCCTGCCGGAACCATCACTGCCGGAAACTCGTCGCCGCTGAGCGACGGCGCCTCGGCCGTTATCCTGGCCAGCCGCGCTTGGGCAGAAGAACACGGTCTCACCTGGCTCGCCGTTCTCGACCGCTCCGGCCACGTCGCCGGCCCTGATAACTCGTTGCACTCGCAACCCGCTCGCGCTATTGCGGCAGCACTGGAGAACGCTGGGTGGAGCGCAAGCGACCTCGACTTTGCCGAGATCAACGAAGCCTTCGCGGCCGTAAGCCTCCGCTCAACGGCGGAACTTGGGCTCAGCCACGACATCGTGAACATTCACGGTGGAGCGATCGCAATCGGGCACCCCGTTGGGGCATCCGGAGCGCGACTAGTCGTGCACGCCGCCCACGAGCTCGCACGCCGCGGCTCAGGCCGCGCTGCCGTAGCCCTGTGCGGTGGCGGCGGGCAGGGCGACGCGCTTCTCCTGACGCGCTAGCGAATCGGCTGTGGTTAGAAGAACGAGATCGGTTTGACGATGTCGGCGTAGACCAAAAGCAACGTCATCGCGCCGAGAAGAACCACGACAACAAGCGTCAACGGGATTACCTTGGCGGTATCCACCGGGCCTGGATCGGGCTTACCGAATAGCTTCGCAAAGAAACGCCGAACGCCTTCATACAGCGCGCCGAGAACATGACCTCCGTCGAGAGGCATGAGCGGCACGAGGTTAAAGACGAAAAGCGCAACGTTGAGCGACCCGATAAGCCCGATCAAGGTAGCGACTCGATCAGCAACCGGTGCAGAATCTAAGCTCGCAATCTCGCCAGCAATACGGCCAACGCCAACCACGCCGATGGGGCCGTTGGGATCACGCTCACCAGGACCGAACGCCGCAGTGGCAACATCGACCATGCGCTGGGGAAGATGCAGAATCACATTGCCAACCGCAACAACGTTGTCACCAACAGCAGGCAGAACCGCAGTCACCGGCTGTCGAACATTCTCCACTGCCGAGCCAATTCCCAAGAAACCGTACTCTTCAGTCAGAGGTTCGCCAGCAGCATCCTCGGCAATTTGGCCGCGATCGTCGAAAACATAGCGTTCGGTGAGCAAGGGCTCGGTCAGCAGCGTAACTTCGGCACCATCTCGCTCTACGACGACGGTTAATTCTGCGCCCGCAGCCGCGCGAATGTACTCGGTCGCTTCAGCCCAGGTCTCTACAGGCTCGCCATCCATCGACACCAATCGATCGCCAGGAAGCATCCCCGCGGCAAAGCCTGGCGCTTCAGGATCAGTGCTCTCGCAGGTTTGACGATCGGCCGTTGCTGGCAGGACACACTCCGAGACACTACTAATCGTCGTCGTGGTCTGAGCAGACCCGAAACCCATCAGGAGAACCGCGAACATCACGATGGCAATAAGAAGGTTCATCACCGGACCACCGAGCATGATGATGACGCGCTTGAAGACCGGCAAATTATAGAAAGCCCGCGACTCGTCGACATCAACCAACGTGTCTGCACTTGCGGTGCGGGCATCCTGAACCAAAGTCTGGAATATGCCTGTCGTGGAGCTGCGGCTTCCCGCATTCACTTTGCTCGGAGGGTACATTCCCGCCATCGCAATGTAGCCGCCCAAGGGGATCGCCTTGAACCCATACTCCGTCTCGCCGCGCTTACGCGAGAAAATCGTCGGTCCAAATCCGATCATGTACTGGCTTACGCGCACACCAAAGAGCTTCGCCGGCAATAGATGGCCTATCTCGTGCAGGCCTATTGAGACAGCAAGCCCGACGACAACAACCAGGATGCCGAGAATATACAAGAGCACGTTTTCCACTCGCTAAGAATAGCCACGCGCACCGACGCCGACCTGTGCCAGCGCTGTGGAAGGCGAATAACCACCCCAGATTGGGGTAGTTCTGACGCTCAACGACGCGCTACTACGACCAAATCTGCTTCACGGCGAGCCCAAGCTTCGGCCTCGATCAGCGCCTCAAGGGTCAATTCAGTCGCTTCGTGGCTCTGCACCACCTGGTCGACGACATCCAAAATATCAAGGTAGCCAATCGCACCAGCGTGGAACGCATGCACCGCTTGCTCGTTTGCCGCATTGAATACGGCCGGGAACGTCACACCAGCGGCACCCACGGCTTTGGCCATGTCGACGGCAGGAAAAACCTCACTATCGAGCGGCTCGAAATTCCAGGTGCTGACGGTGGTCCAATCCAGCGGAGCGCCGACGCCAGCCACTCGGTGTGGCCAGTCAAGACCGAGCGAGATAGGAAGACGCATATCGGGCGGACTTGCCTGCGCGATCGTCGACCCATCGACAAATTCGACCATTGAATGGACGATAGATTGCGGATGCACCGTGACAGCAATCTGGTCATAGGGAATATCGAACAGCAAATGCGCCTCAATCACCTCAAGGCCCTTATTGACCAAGGTTGACGAGTTGGTAGTGACCACCAGCCCCATATCCCAGGTCGGATGCGCCAAAGCCTCTTGGGGAGTCACATTACGAAGCGAGTCCCGAGTGCGACCGCGAAACGGGCCGCCGGATGCCGTCAACACGAGTCGACGCACTTCGGAATGTTCGCCAGAGCGCAACGCTTGCGCGATCGCCGAGTGCTCAGAATCAACCGGCACGATCTGCCCTGGCCTAGCTCGCGACATCACTAAATCGCCGCCAACGATCAGGCTTTCCTTGTTGGCTAAAGCCAACACTGCTCCTGAATCAAGGGCTGCGAGCGTAGGACCGAGCCCTACCGACCCTGTGATGCCGTTGACAACAACGTCGGCAGAAACATCCCGCACCAACTGCGCTGCTTGCTCAGCACCGAAGGCGATGTGCTTCACACCGAAGCGCTCCGCCTGTTCTTCAACGAGCTGTCTATTTGACCCAGCCGCGAGCCCCACTACCTCGAAACGGTCACGATTTGCCTCAACAACATCGAGGGTTTGCGTACCGATCGAGCCAGTGGAACCCAGTAAAATTATCTTGCGCATTCCGCTACCTTAGCGAGACTGCACCAACCGACGGCGTCGACGACGCCTGAGCTAGCCGACACCCAGAATGTCAACAACGAACACGATGGTGTCAGTGCCGCTGATGTTCGCACCCTCGCTACCGGCCTCGCCGTAGCCTTCACTTGGCGGCAGAACCGCGAGGATCTGCGAGCCAACCTGTTGGCCTTCGAGTGCTGCCTTAAAACCTGTGACAACGCCGCCAGTGTTGAACTGTCTCGGAGCTCCAGTGCTCCAGCTCTCGTCGAAGACTTCACCTGTCGTCCAGTTCATTCCCACGTAGTGAACAACAACTTCGGAATTTTCTTCAATTGTTGCGCCATCACCCTGCTTGAGCACAGCGATCTCGAGCGTGGAGGGTGGATCTGTCGACGGAATCGTGATAGTCGGAGTGCCGTCTTCCGCTAGTTCCACAGTGGGAAGACCATCAACTGCGGGCTGGTCTTCGCCATCAGCGCGGGGAAGCGCTGGGTCAGCAGGAGGATCGACAGACACGACGTCGATAACAAAGACAACGTCTTCATCGGCGGTCAAACCGAACTGTGTACGTGCTTCCTCGGTGAACGACTCGGCGAGGGGCAAAACGCCGACAACACGAGTGCCCGCTGTTGCGCACTGAATCAGCTTGACAATGCCAGGAATGGTTTGAGCCTCATCCACAACGATCGGAGCAATGTTTTCGGGGTCATAGACGCTCGGGGTGACTTCCTCTCCCGTTGCTCCGCTGTACATGGCGAAATTCACATTGGCGACAGCACCCGCTTCCGCAACAACGTCGCCGTCACCCTCAATCACGAGCGAGCGTTCTGTCGTAGTGACCTCAGTAGGGAAATCGATTGTTACCTCTGGCTTCGCGCCAAAGTCGCCGCTCACGTCGATCGCTTCCGACGCTGCACCAGATGCTGTGACCGAGCAATCACCTGAATTGTCAGCCATCGTCGAGTCGGCGGGGGTGCATGCCGCCAGAGAGGCAACCACACCGAGGGACAGGAAGAACGGAATCGCTTTACGCACAAGAACCTTTCACAGCAACAACAAGAAGCACCAATACTCCCGCACTCTTGCTGTGCGTAGCGTGTGGAATCGCCGAGCGGTTCACGATCAGAGCATGCGGCCCGATCGCCCGTCATTAACCCGTCGCTCGCCTCTCATTAGCCCGTTGCTAGCCCTCGACGATGATGCGGGGTTGGTGCAGCACCGGAAAGTTCACTGATGACGCAATGAAACACTTTTTGTTTGCCTCAGTGTGCGCATCCATCGCGTCGTCTACGCTCCCTGCAGAGATCGTCACAACGGGCCGCAAAGTCACCGAGGTGAAATGCCCACCACCGTTATCGGTCTGCTTCATCGTGCCCGAAACTTCATCGTGGTATGCCGTGACCACTATTCCGCGCTTGACGGCGACGTGTAGGTAGCTCAACATGTGGCACTGACTGAGCGCCGCGATGAGCAACTCTTCCGGATTCCAGCGGTCGGCAGAGCCGTGAAAAACCCGTGCACTTGACCCATCAATACTGTGCTTGCCGACAGCGGTGATCTCGTTATGCCGCGAATAGCCCCGATACTCCCGGGTGCCCTCGCCAAGATTTCCCGACCATTGCAGCCGCACTTCAAAATTGTGATCGATGTTCATAGCAATCTCCCTCACCAACATCTGGGCCGACGCCAACCGTTACGGCACCTAGCCGCAGCACGTCTTGCGATTCCACCGTAGCCTTTCGGCTTGTGACTGGCCGAGTCTGTGCAGCAAATTCGCATGCGCAAACGCCTCCCGGACGCACGCGAAACGCTCGCGGATGCCGCTAACGTAGGGATGTGAATTCAGCTTCTCCGCACCTCCCCAACACCCTTGACGTCGACGACACTGTTCAGTTGGTGGTATTGGAACGATCAGGGATGGTCGAATCCCGCCATCTGGGTGCGGCAGTGGTCATTGCCCCCGACGGCACGCAGTTGCGGCGACTCGGCGATCCCGACGCGCTTATCTACCCGCGTTCGACACTCAAACCAATGCAAGCGATCACGGTGCTGCGTTCGGGAGTGACCCTCTCGGAGGAGCAACTGGTGCTGGCCAGCGCCAGCCATACGGGCAGCCAGCGCCACCAAGATGTCGTTGCGTCGACTCTCGCCGCGTATGGCCTGAGCGAATCGAACTTGTTATGCCCGACGGACTGGCCAGCGGATTCACAAGCTCAACGCGCAGCAGACGCTCCCTCGCGACTCGCCATGAACTGCTCCGGAAAACACGCGAGCTTCTTAGCTGCCTGCGTCGTCAATAACTGGCCGCTGGAGAGTTACCTTGAGCATGACCATCCGCTGCAGGCTCGAATTCGCGAGACCGTTATCGAATTCACTGGCACAGAATTGGCCCATGAGGGAATTGACGGCTGCGGTGCCCCCGTCTTCGCGATGAGCCTCGTGGCTTTGGCCACAGCAATCCAGCGCATCGCAACCGCGAGCGTCACGAGTGATCCGCACGCTCACGCCCTTATTGCCGCGATCAGGGCGCACTCCTGGGGACTCGACATGCCCCAGGTCACCGAAGCGATGAATACGTTGGGCATAGTTGCCAAACGAGGCGCCGAAGGCGTGTTGATCGCGGCAGCTCCTGACGGAACCACCGTCACGCTAAAGATTCTGGATGGTTCCATCCGTCCGCTCTTGCCGGTCGGACTCTCGTTACTCGTTGACGCAGGCGCTATGGACCCCGCTGCAGCCGCCACAGTGCTTTCGTCGACGACCGAAGAGGTTCTCGGCCGTGGCCTCCCCGTTGGCGAGTTGCGCTTTCAACTCGCCTAGACCGTATGGCTGGCGGGCTACCCTTTGCCCGTTATCCGGCGGAACTCCGCATTGAATGCTTGGTCGTCGGCGGTGTTGAGCGTTCTGAAATTGCTCGTGCGCGACATGACTTCCGCGTCTGGGAAGGTGTGCGGGTTAGCGGCCAGTTCTGGGTTGTGTTCCGTTGCATATTCGAACGTTCCATCGACCGGGCTCACACAACGAATCCAGTCCACAACGTTCGAGGCAATTTCGGGGTCGTAGTAGAAATTCATCAGCTTTTCCACATTGGCTTTGTGCTGAGCGCCCGCAGGAACGACCAAGGAATCAGTGAAGAATGTTCCTCGAGATCCCGGAAGCAAGAACTTGAATTTTTCGCGACCCGCTTGCGCATTGAGCACCGCGATGTCTCCGGAGCGCGCGAATCCGGCCAGCGCGTCACCCGACTTGAACTTCTCGATGTAGTCGCTGCCCATGACGCCCATGATGTGCTTCGATTTGAGGCGCTCTTCAAGCAGTGCACTTGCCTGCATGAACTCGGCGGTCCCCCAAGTTTCCTGAGAGATGTCTACGCCCTGAGCCAACAAAAGCATGCCCATGGTGTGCCGCATCTCTGCCAGGACAACGACTTTGCCTTTGAGGTCATCGTTCCACAATTGCTCTACCGAGACGATTCCTTCGCTGTACTCCTCGGCATTCCACGCGAGGCCGATGAACCCACTTTGCCAGGGCAATGAGTAGTCGCGCTCCGGGTCGAATTCTGGATGAGCGAGTGTCTTCGTGAGGTTCTTCTTGTTGGGGATGTTCGCTGAGTCTAGCTTTTGGGCGTAGCCAAACTTAATGAGCCGGGCAGCCATCCAGTCGCTGACGCAAATAACATCGGCCCCTGTGGGCTTCCCCAGTGCAAGCTGGTCTTTCATCGAAAGGTAGAAACCAACATTGTCTTCGACGATCGCACGATACTCGACGTCAATGTCTGATTGCTTCTTGAACGCCTTCAAGGTCGCCGAATGTCCACTGAGGTCTTCGTCGATGTAGGAGGGCCAGCTTGCCCACACGAGCGAGTTGTCGCTATCGGAAAGGTCCTCGGCAGCTGATCCGTCTGGGCTCGCACACGCTGCGAGCGCCAGCGCCGTTGCGCCAAGTCCAGCCCCCTGAATTAGCCCCCTGCGGCTGATATGAGATTGCTTCGCCTGCAGCACTAGCTGCTGGATCGCTGGATCCTGCGGAAGTGGTCTCGTCACTGTTTCTCCTTCGCACCCACCAATTACCCCGATGGTAGTGAGCGCAGTTTGGCTAGTTCTAGCCCCAGTTGGGAGGGGCTTTGTGGGCGCGAGGCAATAATTCCACGTTTTGGGCAGAAATTCGCCCAATAAATGTGCCCAATTCGGGTACCGTGCTGGCGTGCCCGAGATCATGAGTACTGCTATTCCTGACGAAGACGCAATCTTTAGTACTGCGTCGTCATCGCCCAAGCATGACTCCACGAGCTAGGAACACCCGGAATCGACGTTCTCCTTCAGGCTAGCGCTGCCAGGCGCTGTCAGATCGACAAGCGCACTCTGTCTGCGCCGTCTTCGGTGATTCGCCAATAGTGTCCAGAACCGGAGGCGAGTGGCGGAGGCAATTCTCGTGTGCGGGCAAGCTGTCGGAAATCACTGAGGTTGCAACCGTCGAGTACAACGGTGTTGTGGGTTCGCAGCAGCGCAAGCGAACCCCACCGCGACTGCCACTCGTCAATTGACCCGATAAGCGCGATTGGTTTCTCTGTGTCCGCGATGAGGAGTTCTCGCTCTGAACCTGGCGCACCATCGAGCTCACGTACTTGCCACCCGGCAGCCGCTATCGCTGCCGCAGTTATCCGTGGTCGGCTGCTCGCGATCACGAGGTTTTCGGTGGAGCGTAGAGTCACGACACGAGCAGGCATGGGAACTGGTGGGAACGCCTCGCCGAGCGCAATTTGCACGCGAGCCCCTTTCCACAGTGCACCACCGGGTGGCAAATCGGGGTTGTAGTCGGCAGACATTCCTCCGGAGAGCACGAAGTCTTGCCTGCTATTCAGCCGAAGTCTCATAACATTTGGCATGAGTTGCACGAGCGACTGAAGTGCGGGAGTGATTCGCTGTGCGCTTGCGACGACAGCAATTCCGCGCGCTGGGCCTTCCCGCAGCACCCGTGCTAATCGGTCGAGCACGGCAATCCGGTAGTCGTCGTCGAATCGTGCAATGACCGCATCCAGATCATCGATAGTGAGCAGGATGCTCGCCCGTCGTTGTCCTGGTGCTTCGTCACGGTCTAGCTGTCCATGAAGCTCCGCAAGAACATCCCAGAACCCGGCGGGTTCGCGTCCTCCGGCGAGAACACGAACCGCCGCTTCGTCTTCACCTCGCCCATCAGCGGCTCCTATGGCCAATTCCTGATCTGACCTGTCTGTTGAACTTGCTGACATGCTCGCTTCAGCGATAGTTGCGATCGCCACACTCTTTCCACTCCCTGGTGCACCAATGATGAATATGTTGCCATCGCGAACGGCAGACCACTCCGCAACAGTCTGCCTCTGCTCTTCGGGTAGGTCTGTGAGCCCGAAAGACACGGCACCGCCATGCTGAACACCTCGACTCCTCACTGTGCCGGGAGCGCCCGAATGCGCGAAGTGCGCTGCAGATTCTCCCGACCGGATTGTGCTGAACTCAACTAGGGCGCCTAGTGGGATGGACGCGGCGAGAGGTTCGCACCACGGTCGACGAGGGCGGTACGTGGCCGGCCACCGACTGGCAACCGCAACGATGTCGTGGCGAGTAGCCAGAGCAAACTGCACCAGCTCTGCGGAGGACGATCCATGGGCGACCCACGCGCGTCCCCTTGCCTGTGCGGGCAACTCGGCAGCCCGGTCGCTGCCGATCACCGCCGAACTATCGGCCGCGTTGTTGACTCGCAACGATATTCTCAGATCTGCGTTCGCGAGCAGAGAATCACGGACTACGCCTGACGGCCGCTGAGTGCACAAAACAAGGTGAACTCCGAGGGAGCGGCCCCGGGCAGCAACGTCGCTGAAAAGCGCATGAAGCTGGGGGTAATCCGCCATCATCGCCGCAAATTCGTCAACAACGATCACTAAACGGGGAAGCGTGTCTAGTTCAGAGACATCACGCGCTCCTGCTTGAGCGAGTGTGCGTTCTCGGAATTGGAGTTCTGCGCGAAGACTCGCAAAGGCCCGACTTGCGACACTTTCATCAAGGTCCGTGATGATGCCCACAGTGTGCGGGAGTTCGGCGAGGTGAGTGAATGCTGAACCACCTTTGAAATCCACCAGAAGAAAGTTCACGTCGCCTGGTGACGATTCAGCCGCCATGGCGAGAACCCAGGAGATGAGTAGTTCGCTCTTGCCACTTCCTGTGGTTCCGCCGACGATCGCATGCGGTCCGTTTGCCACAAGGTCGACAAGAGTTCGCCCTCCGGCCCCGACTGCTGGTCGGCTCTGAAGCGAACGGGAACTCCGCTCTGATGGTACGGAATCGTTTCCCAACTCTGCCAGCAGTTCGCTGAACCGAACAGAATCCGGTACCGCGGCGTCGTGTGTCGCTAGGCCGTCTCGCGACGCGATGTCATGCGCGGCGAGCGCCCAGGCAAGCGCTTGCTCACGGCCGAGGAATGAGGGCTCAAAATCACGACGTTGATGCTTGTCTGGGTGGCTCACCACCGTGGTTGAGTCGCCTGCAGCAGAAATAACGATGCGATGCCCGCTTGGGACTTGTTGTTCACTGAAAACGACGCTGATCGAAACACTCGGTTTATCGTCGCCCAACTTGCCCCAATGCGCACTGGCAAACTCATGATCGCCGTAATCGGCATCCGCGCCTCCATCTGAGCGAAGGACACGATGTGGCAAATGGGAAGCCCATTCTTCTCGGCTGAACGCGCCTCGAAACCGCGCCCAGGTCGTGGCGGGAGACAGCGTGCGCGAGATTTGTATCGACAGCGCCCTCGCCAGCGAAAGCGCGACGATTTCGACACCAAAGATGGCAATTCCCAGCCGGCCGTTTACCGCGATCGGAGCGCGCTGCAAGTGAGAGGCACTCTCGATCAGCTGTTGATAACTTTCCGCTATTGATGGGTCAAGACGCTCCTGAGTACCCCCGCCGTCGATGGCTAGATCGCTGCGAACATGGCCATAGCCAAGGTGCACCGGCACTACATCGTTTGGCTCCCGCATCCATCGGGATGAATCTGTGTGCACGTCTCGCACCAAGAAAATAGCTGGCGGCGTGCGCTCAGCAAGATCAGCGGTCTCTCGGCGGTGATGCGCCGCGATTGCGGATTGTGTTGTCGAAAGCTCGAAGGCGAATCGTCGTGACTCGGTTCGCGAGTTCTTGCGCGCCGTGATGCGCGAATCCACGTAGCTCCCCGTCGCGGCCAGCGGGCCGAGCGCCGCAAAAACTAGCGCAAACATCGACCCTGTGATGAACCAAATCGCCAACGAAGCGACGATCGGCACAATCGCCGCTACTACCGGGAAA
The DNA here is from genome assembly GCF_019443965.1 of Salinibacterium sp. M195. GTDB lineage: Bacteria > Actinomycetota > Actinomycetes > Actinomycetales > Microbacteriaceae > Rhodoglobus. The sequence continues at coordinate 2,421,912 of NZ_CP040814.1, forward strand.
CGAAAAGGCGCAGCGGCCTGGGGCGCAGACGGCAAAACTACGCGTGGGTCATTCGTATGGGAAGCGTTCACTTGACTACTCAAACAGCAGGCAATCTCCCACAACCCGTCAGGTGTTTAGTCGTGGAGAGAGCACAACGGCCCGCCGCTGTGAAGGAGCCTCCGCTTAGCTAACGATGAAGAACTGCTCGCCAATTTCTACCCGCGATCCTCGCATTACGCGGTAGCGCTTGCCGGGCTCGCAGCGCCGTGGTTCCCCACCTGGCTCGCGCACGACACTTCCGTTGCCCGAATAACGATCGCTAATCCAGAACGCGCCAGCCATCTGGCCGAACTCAATGTGCGTCTTAGACACGGACTTGCTTGGATCTGTAATCGGCACCACGATGTCGAATGTTTCGGAAGGCTCGGGGATCGGATTTCGTCCGACAAGGCCCGTCCCCGTCACGATTACGCTGTCGCCAGTACTGAACTGCAAGACAAAGCGAGTTCCCGACATATTTCGTTCGACAATCCGAGTATCTTCGATATCTTCGATTTCAGCAGGGATCGACGAGAGCGGCGTTGGTGGCGCGATGGGCAGTTCAACGCGATGCTGAGACATTGGCGGCGGCGCGAGAACGGAAAGCCCCTGCGCTGGCATCGACGCCGCATCAGGTGTGGATGCGTGCGCGACCTTCGCTGCCGAGATCTGCTCGTCGACTGGCGCGTCTGTTAGCGTTCCAGGTTCACGGACGTCACCCGCGGCACTGCCTCGATCTTCGCCGTTGTCCGGCAACAAATCAGAGATCTCCGGGGCCTCAGCGGCCGCGGAGGGCGAAGTGGTACCCGCGCCGTTGCCGCTAATAGACTCGACCGGTTCGGGCTCGTGAACTTCATCGGGTTCGAGCGCGAGCTCTTCGCCTACAGAACCTCGGAACGGATTAGGGGCAGGCGCGCTTGCGATGAGCGACGATGGCCCTACTCCGTGTTTCACAAAACCACACGAGCCGCAGAAAATATCGGACTCTGACAGCGGCTCGCCGCACTCTGCGCAGACAGCCGCAGCTGTAGATGACGTTGAGGCGAGCTGAGACGTGCGCCGTGCATCGTCAGCGACAGCAGCCTCGTCTTCAGCAGCAGGCGCGCTCGACACCTCACCCGCTGAATCGGATGATGGCTTGCTAAACGCCTCTGAGACCCGTGGTGCAGTTCCGCTGAGGGACGCCACATCACGCTGTGCTGCGTCATCGTCTTCCTGCGGCGCAGGCTGATCGTCGACTCGCTCAGAAGCCAGTGGCGCAAATGCCGATGCTCGCAGTCGGTCGGCTGTCGTGAAAATTGGTTCTTCTCCGAGCGGGCGAATCGGCTTGACCTGAGAGCGTTCCTGAACCTCAGCGACGGTTTCCGGCCGACCGAATTTGGTCATATCCGGCTCAAACGACGAGCGCAGCAATGGCGATGGCTCGACTAACGGCTCAGGCTCAGGCTCAGGCTCAGGCTCAGTCTCAGTCTCAGTCTCAGTCTCAGTCGCGAGCTCTGAGCTAGCTTCAGCCATGGGATCTGACTCGGGCGCGGGCTCCGCGACTGGTTCGGGCTGCGGCTCGGACGTACGATCGGGCTGTGGCTGTGGTTCTGATTCCGGCGCCGCATCTAAGTCAGGCTCAGGTTCCGCTTCGGTTGCGGGCGGCACGAGGCTACCCACGGGTTCTTCCACACGGGAGTCCTCCACAACGACAGCAGCGTCAACAGCGTCGTCGACAGCAGCCTCCGCATCTCCCCCACGCTCGTCTTTGTCAGCCAGATCATCGCGGTGAGCGGCCACGGGATCGCCTTCGTCGCCGCTAGCGGAGCCTGCGGTATTGCCGTCGTCGCTCTCGTCGCTGCGGTCGTCATCGCTCACACGGTTGTCGCTGACGCCATCGTCGCCCAAGCTATCTTCGCGGTCAGGAGCATTGCTGTCAGGGATATCGCTGTCTTGCGCATCGATGCCCCTGTCAGGGATACCGCTGTCAGGGATACCGCTGTCAGGGATACCGCTGTCAGGGATACCGCTGTCAGGGATACCGCTGTCTTGGTTTTCCGTGCTCGCAGCAGCTTCGTCATTACCCAATTCGTCAGAAATCGCGTCATGGTGGCCTTCAGCAATGGGGGCTTGGTCAGCTTTTTCCTCGTCAGATCGGTCTGCCACCGCATCCTGAGAACTATCGGTCGGTTCAGGAGAACCGACTCCATCTAGATCAACCGGGTCTCCCGTGATGGGCTCTGTAATCGTGATGAGCTCTGTGACCGTGACGGGCTCTGAGTCGATGATGAGTCCCTCACCGATGGCGAGCGGTGTGTGGTCTCCGCTATCGGCTTGTATTTCCGATTCCCGTTCAGCAGGTGTTTCCGAATCCGGGCCGGTCTCCTCCTCGGCAGCCGAATCTACGGTGTGCGTTGGCAACGCTATCTCCCGCGGATTCGGTGCCGGAAGGTCGCGCCAGCCTTCATCTAGCGACATATCGGCTTCAGCCTGCGCAGGCCGGTGCACAATTGTTGCGTTAAGGTTCAACGCGGCGACGCTAGAAACTTCGTCGTAGGGCCCATCCTCGTCGAATGGAAGCACCTCATCGAAAGGGCCTCCTTCATTATGAGGCAGTGGCGCGGTCTGCTCTTCAGCCGATGGCGCTGGCGCTGGCCCAGCACGACGAGGACTGTCAGCGCGACGAGACGCGGAGACAGCGGCGACGACAGGGGCCGGTGTTCGAGGGTCGGGAGCATCTTCCCGAACGCTATCAGCGGTCGGTACGTCCGGTACGTTTGCGACGTCTGCCACTGCGGATGCCTTCGCAGCATCGCTCTCGCGACGACGCCGGATGCTCAACGATTCCGCAGCTTTTGCCTTCTTCTCAGCACGTTTCGACCGAGGTTTCTTCGCCTCGGCATCGGCACTTCGGCGGGCGCGACGAGACATCGCTGGCCGGCCGCATTCGGCACAGTAAACAGCGTCCGCAGGTAATTGCGTCGCGCAAAAAGAACAGTTCACGGGTAGTCCTCTATCGCTTAAACAGACTTGTGACACTATATCCACCGAGCGATCGCAGCGATATTTTGGTCTTGAACCGCGCCCAGCGCGACAGTCCAGTGTGGAGCTGGCTTTCGAGTTCAGTAACGTCCGTCCAGAACGTGTCTACCTCGTCAGCCTTCGGATCAGCTCCGGAAAAAATTGCACGGTCAGCTTGCACCGCGAGATCATGTGCTGCGGGCTTTTGTACAACCGCGGCAACTTCCGTTCTTGTGCCTGACACTGGCGGCGAATAGCCGTGGTCAAGCATCGAGTCTTCAAATTCTTGCCAGCCGCCACTAATTTGTTCCAGCGTTGAGTCGGCGCGACGACGAAGCAGTCGACGCCGGACCTTCGCAGCAACAATCAATAAGAACGGTGCCGCAATGACGCCAAGCACGAGGAGGGTCCAGCCTATCGACCGAAGAACGGCTAGCACGGCCTGTAGTAGTGGGTCGAGGTCGGGCTGCAGGGCCTGTTCGCTATCGGGATTCGACTGACGATTGAGAGTATCCGACTCAATTTCGGGAGGCTGCACGACAGTCTGCGGGCGTGCGACCTGCGCGATGTCGTCCGGGTCTTCATCCGGAATCTCTCGCAGCGGCGGATTCGGATCGATAGTGACCCAGCCATACTCTGCAGTATTTACTTCGATCCAGGCCGACACATCATTGCCCCGAATCTGGGAATCTGACGTAACGAATCCGAGTACGACGCGCGTGGGGAAACCTAATCGGTTTGCCATGATAGATGCTGCGGTTGCGTACTGTTCGCCATCGCCGATCATGCGTGACTCTGCGAACAGCTCTGCCACTCGATCCGCGGAATGGCCAGACCTGCTCGCTGGTTCATCTACCCCCACACCGTGACTAACGTAGCCATCGGTAGTAAGCCCCGCGAGCATGGCCACAAGCTGCTCCCCCGGGTCCGTCGCCCCACGCACGTATTCGTCGAGCTTTTCGTTGAGCTCTTCGGGCGCCACACCGATGAGAGGAACGTCAGCGTTGCCCGGGGTGAGCGATGAAATCTCGGCATTGCTCGGTTGGGCCGGGAGGATGCCTTCAAAGGAATAGCTATCGCCGCTCTCAAGACGTTCTGTGACCGCGGCAGTCCCCGTAACCCTGTTGTAGTAGAAGCTGTCGCGCAATTCCGATGCTCGATCGCTAGTGAAATCGATCTCCTCGAATAGACCGGCGGTGGGCAACCACACCCCCGCATAGCTAGCGATGGTTATTGTCATCGCCACGGGGTCGCCAGTGACACTTGACTGATCGAAACGCGAGGGCACTCTGGCGAATGATCCTGACTCGCTAGACACTCGGCCGCTGCCCACTGCATAGACGACGCCATCATAGCTATCGAGCGTCGCTAGCCTAATGCGGGTCCCTAGCGGCACACCGGACACCTCAAACAACACAGAATTCGCGGTGCTGGGTTGCCAGTACCGTCGAAAGCCAGCCAAAGGGCTCACATAGTCTCGTGGGTCGAAGGGTTCAACAATCGCCGTGCGAAGCACTGATCGATTGCTGTTCGGCGGTAACGCATTCGCGACCACTACGGCCGCGCTTGCCGCGATCGCCAGAATAATCACGGCACTGATCGCGGTCCGCGCTCCAGCGAACCCGAACTCTCGTCGACGTCTAGCCTCGCCAGCAGTATCCATCGCCGCTTCGAGGGCATTTACGGTGTCACGCCGCCGCCGCCACCGGAACCACACCAATGCGAGCGCAACAGCAACCAGCAAGGCGATTGCAATAGTCACGGGCCGATCGGGATATGTGGGTCCGAACGCAACGGCGGCAAGGAATAGCACAACTGACGGGATGACAGAGAGCTCAGGACCCTTCGTGCGAAACGCGATGCTCAGCGAGACCACAGTTGCCCCGAAAACGAGAACAAGAGCAGGGACGAGTAGAGCTTGATAGCTGCCTACCGGAAGAGAAATTGTCAGGACTTGCTTCCATCCCAGCGCGACGCCCAAGACGAGGTCCGCGAGGCCCGGCCAAGTCGGCACTATGCCGTATTGGGTCTCTGAAGGAACCGCGAGAGGCACCCCGATTATGAGAAAAACCACAATTGCAGCCAACGAGGTGGTCGGAAACGACCACTTCCTCCAGAGCGAGGCGAGTGCGACGAGCGATCCAGCGATCACGCTAACGATGATGAGCGTGACAAGCGCAGCGCTGCGATAGATCGGCCAGAGCGCTGCAGACGCCAGTGCGATCGTCAGCCAGATGATCGCGCTCGTAACGACAACGAATGTTCGTGAGAATGCCCGATTCATACTGCCGCCGATCGGGCAAGCGCACGCTTGAGATCCTCGAGGTATCCGATCGTGAGCACGCTTAACCCCGCCACCCGACGCAAACCGGGCACGGTTTCGGGGTCACATACGATCGCGACTACTTCAACGTTCGCCGCGAACTTTGTGGACGCTGCTCGCAGCTGTTGCGATGTCACCCTCGATCCACAAATGAGGAAAGCAACGGACACGCCATGAGTTTGTTCCGCGGTTACTCGCGCGACGTCGACGATTCTCAGTGCCGTCTCAGCGCTCTGCACCCGGGTAAGGTCATCCAGCAGCCGGGTTCCGGTCAGAGTTGACAGCGCTCGTACCGCGAAGATTTTACGTTTCGCAAACTGCGGAGTTTGCTCGCTCGCCACGACAGTAACAGTGCGAGCGTCGCGGATCGCCTGAGAGCCAAGTGATCCGGCAACGCTGACTGCCATTTCGAATTCGTATTCGTTCGCGAAATCAGTGGTCGCGAGACTCAGCGCGATTACCAGGTGGCTGCGTCGAGTTTCCTCGAACTGACGCACCATATATCGGCCGGTTCGAGCTGTTGTCTTCCAATGGATGTTGCGGCGTTCATCGCCGGGGAGATACTCCCGAAGCGCATGAAATGAAATGTCGTTGTTGGCGAGGTCCTTGGTTGGATTTCCCTCGAGATCCCGGATGAGCCCCGTGCTGACACTCGGAATGCTGATCGTGCGCGGATGCACGAAAACCTCGGCGGACTCCGTCCACACCAGTTCGCGGCGCACAAGACCAATCGGGTCCGCACGCACTGTGCGCACCGGACCGACCGAAATCACTCCACGCCGGTGGGTGGGGATCGGGAACTCGTGGGATGCGGAACCCCCTGAGCGGATGCTTGGCAGAACCACCTCGGCGAAGGTTTCCGCTACCGGAACCTCGGCGACAACGCCCAAGCTACGTCGCTTGCCGTTGTTTTCTCCTCGGACTTCACCAGTGGCAGATTCACCAACCACGACACGTCCGTGATTCACGTGAAGGCTGATGTCGAGCTGGCTGCGGCCCAAAAGGTAGATCGCCGCCATGAGGGCAACAGCGATGAACGCGTAGCCGGCAACGACGAGTTCCGTCCACGCAATCGAATAGCCAACGATCAGTGTCGCCGGGATCAGGATGAGCACGATCCAGCCCAGTGCTGTGACCACAGAGGTTACTCGGCCGACGAGGCGCGAAATGTAGCTGCGCGCGAGCACGACAAAGCGCACGGTGCTCACGATTGCATCGGCAAGAAAACCGGTACGGTATCCGACGATTCTCGTTCGTGCGTTATCTAGACCACGAATACTGGTCGGAAAGTCACTATCCGAGCGCGCTCGTTCGCCGTTCGGATCGGTAGATTCCGTTGCGGTCTTGTGGGGCGGCTCTCGTTTGGCCGGACGTTTAAGAATCGAACTCACACGGCTTGCCGTTCTGTGGGCGGTGGGTTCTCGATCAGAATTTGCGCAATCACGCTCGACGCAGTCACACCTTCGAACTCTGCTTCAGCGTCGATAACGAGGCGATGGGCAAGCACCGGCTCGGCTAGAGCCTTCACATCGTCCGGGACCACATAGTGCCGACCGTTAGAGGCGGCAAGCGTCTTCGCCGCCCGCATGAGTGCGAGAGCGCCGCGAACGCTAACCCCTAAGCGGACCTCGGTTGCGCTTCTGGTTGCTTCTACCAGTCGACTGACGTAGTCGTTAATGGTCGGGTCGACGTGGACGGTACGGGCGAGCTGTGCCATCTCGACAACGAGTTCAGCACTAACGACCGGATCAATCGTGACAGAGTGGGCTGCTACGCCGGCGCCGTCAAGAATGCGCAAGGTTGATGCACGATCTGGATAGCCGATCGACGCTTTCATCAAGAAGCGGTCGAGTTGCGCTTCGGGCAATCGATAGGTCCCTGCCTGTTCGATAGGATTTTGCGTTGCAATCACCATGAAGGGTGAGTCGACGGGGTGGGAGATTCCGTCGACCGTCACCTGGCCTTCTTCCATCACTTCTAGCAGAGCCGCTTGAGTTTTGGGACTTGCACGGTTGATCTCATCGGCGAGGACGATGTTGGCAAAGATCGGACCGGGATGAAATTCGAACTCGTTGTCACGCTGATCGAAAATACTCACGCCAGTGATATCGCCCGGGAGCAGGTCTGGCGTGAATTGGATGCGGTTCGTGGTTCCAGAGACACTCTGAGCGATAGCCCTCGCGAAAGAGGTTTTACCCGTTCCGGGGTAGTCCTCGAGGAGCAGGTGGCCTTCGCTCAGCAGCGCGGTGAAGCCAAGGCGCACAACAAAAGTCTTGCCGAGAAGTACCTGTTCGACATTGGTGACAAGTCGGTTAAAGCTTTCCGCGAACCATGCGGCTTCATCGGGAGTCATGGTCATAGCGCACCTCTAGTCATAGTCATATCCGTTGTAAGTTCTGTCGTACGTCTGGCCACCATTGGCGACCACACGGACTACAAGGGTCGGAACAGCGCCGAGCAGTGCAACGTCGGCGTGACAGTTGCCGCCCGGCGTGCTGGTGCTCGCTGTTTGCCAAGGGCCCAATGTCAGACCACCACAGCGGTAGCGCACTGATTCGTACGTTCCGGCGGGCCAGTCGAGCCACGCGAAAGTTCCACTCTGGTTGAGCAGATCTCCGTCAGTGGTGAAAGTGAGGGTGCCAACTGACGGGTCGACCGGCACGCCAAGAGCGAAGGGGGCTGACCATTGCGGTTGGCAAATGGGTCCTGAGCCATAGCTCCGACACGCACGTACTTCAACCGAGATCTGCGTGCCGTAATGCTGCCCACCTTCCGCAGTCAAGAACGATCCAAGCGCGACTGGTCCAAAGATTGTTCCTGGAACGCTGCCACCGCTCAAACGGTAGTAGAGGGTGTAGTCACTTGTGAGCGAATCACTCCCCATCGCGCCGCCATTGACCGTGAAATCGAACCGGTTGCCGTTAGCTACCGGCCCCGCAGTGTTGAGTGCGGTCACGACTGCTGGCGGTGTGTGAGCCACGACTGTCGTCGATGCTGTGCAACCTTGACCATTATCGGCAAACACAAGCATCGTGTAGGTGCGGTTTGGCGACAATCCGGAGAATGTGGTGGCTGTGCCGCTGCCGACCGCCGAGAGCGCCGCGCCGTTGCCGGTGATTGAGCCATTCGCCGCACATGTTGGAGCGGTTCCGGTGTACGCCGCCGCTGTGTAGGTCGTCACTGGACGACCATTCGCGTTAAAGGCGCCTGCCCACGTCAGGTTGACAGTGCTGTCGTTGATAACGCTTGCGACGGGCGCTGCGAGAGCGATCGGCGGACCAGCCGGGATCGCACTCCGCGGCTCGCTGGTGTTCCAGACTGAGAGAGCGGTGTATGCGGCGTTGCGCGGGCTAACGGTATAGGTAACCGCAACGCCGTTGTCGAGGACCCAAGTGGATGGGGTGTCCCAGGTACACGTGGTGCCGTCACATTGAGTGAGTCCAAGAGACGCTTCGAATCCGCCGACGACAACTCGGTAACGATCAACCGCCGAACCGCCTGCTGGCGTCGGAACAGCATTCCATGTCAGTCTCAGACCGTGGTCGAGGGGTGAAGCGCTGAGCGCGGTTGGCGCGACGGGGATGATGTCCGACCAGACCGCGTCCGCCAGCGTCACAGGATCAGATTCGCCGATCGCGTTGATGGCAACCACAGTCACCTTTACGGAGTGCGTTGGGCCATTTCCGGTGGTCGTTATCGCGCACGTGGTACCAGCACATTCGGTGGTGTTGACGAGAACGGCACCGGCGTTTGTCGTCACCCGGTACGAGGTTATTGCTGAGTTGTTGGAAGGGCCGGCGTTCCAGCGCATCATGATCGTTTTGTCGCCGAAGCCACTTGGACCAAGATTGGACACCGGGTCTGGGCGGTCTTGAACCGAGACGACAACCGTTCCCCAGACATATCGAGTTGCGTCATTGGTTGCGTCGGCAACGCGGTACTGAAGGTTCACATCACCGGGGACAGCGGCGGCAGACACCGTGACTGTCAGAGTGCTGTTATCGCTACTCGGAACGATGGAAAGTCCGGCTGGAATGGACCCGCCTCCGAGGCCGCGGATATCAATGACTCGCAATGGTGACCCAGGGAAGGGGTTGGTTGACGCGTCATTAGCGAGCACATCGACGGTGGTGGTTTGGCCCCGCTGAGCAATCGCAACGTCGGGGGCTGGGCTTGCCAACGGGCGCGTAGAGGCAACAACGTTGAGTTCGATTCGCCCTGATTTGCCCTCGGAAAGGTCGTCCTTCACGCCAAGAGAAATCGACGTCCGCGTTCCCTTGAACACCGTGCTGTTGGCTCGAAGCGTCAGCTCCGTACCGTCTAGCGAGTACGTAAACCCTTCTGGTAACGGGCTCAGTATTGAATAAGCAAGTTCATCGAGGTCGTCGGGGTAGGGATAGTTGGTCAGCTTGAGGAGATCAATTTGCTTCTCTTGGCCGGGCTCGAAGTCAATAACGGCGCCACCGAAGACCGGAGCCTGGTTGTCGCGTGGAAGGACTTCGATCGGAAGGACGAGGATCGCTGTGCGACCGTCAGGATCTGACGCCGAGACCCCATCAGTTACTTCGAACGATATGGATGCTGGTCCAAAGTACTTTTCGGCCGACGTAAATACCAAGGTATCCTCGTCGCGAACGAGATCTGTTCCGTCGCTGTGTGTTGCTAGCACGGTGCTCGAGTCGGTAAGGCGCACCGGTTCTTCGCCGACCGCGATGATGTAGTCGTTCAAGTGGATGACCAGCGTGCTTTCGCTGTTCACGGTGAGCTTCTTCGCTCGGCGGTCAATCTGCGGCAAAGCATCGTTGTAGCCAGGTACCTTGATAAACGCATAGCTGAACGCGGTGGGATCTACCGGATTTGTCACTCGGAATGGGATGATCTGGCCGGCGTCTTCGACGGACACCTCAATCTTCTTATCTGAGGTCACTCGCGCGACATCGTTGTAGCCAGAATAGATTGCCAAGGAAAGAGTACGAGGATCCCCATCCGCAAAGAAGACGTCGGACAGAACGTCGACCGTGATGCGGTTGCGATCTAGCACGTCAGACAACGTCAAAACGCTGTCGGTCGCAATCGGATATGCCGGCGTCGCATCGGGGTCCACGGTGACGCGAATGAAGTTTTGGCTCGAACCGCCCGTTTCGTTCTCGATCACATAGATGATTCCGTAGTCGCCGGGAATCGCTGGCGGAGTGACGTTAACAACGTCCCCGTCGATTTCCGCAGTGGTCGTGGAATCGTTCGGTTCGACCGAAACTACTGATAGCGGACTGCCATCGGGGTCAGAGTCATTGGCGAGAACTTGAACCGAGACGGTGATACCCGGTTTCACTGTTACTTCATCGATGATTGCTACGGGATTTCGGGCACCGTCGATTCGAGGGCTAATTCCGATGTTAACTTCGCCGTTCGCCCTCGCACCCAGCGAATCGATCAGGGTGTAGCTAAAGGTGTCCGTTCCGGCCGAGTATTCTCCGGCTTGATAAACAAACGTGTTGGAGTCCACCTCGATAACCGCACCCTTGTCGGGGTTAGTCGCTTGCCCGAGCAATTGCACCGAGTCGCCGTCGGGGTCGGCTGAAGTCAGGGGAATCTGAACTCGCACGGTATCGCCAGCGAGAACACGCGCAGTCACCGTCGGCGGCACTGGCGGATTATTGCTGGCTGAATCGAGCTCCCGCACCGCAATGCGCACGATCGCGGTCGCTGATTGCCCGTCTGGTCCCGCAACTTGGTATGCAGCGGTGAAGTTGCCGGTGCGATCCGGTGCTAGATAGCGAAGCACCTCGCCGGAGGCGAACAACAGACCCGAGTCATCTGGCAAATCTTGTGCCAACTTAGGTACGAGAGTGAGATCAAGGCCGTCAGGGTGTTCGTCATTCTGGAGAACGCGAATGTCGACCGCTTGCCCGACGCGAACCGTGACCGAATCGTCGTTAGCGATTGGTGCTTGCAGTCGGGACGGCGCGGGAATCTCAACGACGGTCACAATGCCAACCGCATCCGCAAGTCCGTTGCTGATTCGGTAGTTGAAACTCACGGGCCCATCATCGAGAGGCGCTTCAAGGCTCACGCGAATGAGTCGTTGCTCCAAAACCTCGGCGCGTACCCCAGAACCGGAGCGAAGGTTCATGATCTCGGTCACTAGGAGAACGCCACCGGCCGGGTCGACATCGGTGCCAGCGACATCGATTCGTTCATTCTGAAGCGTTTGCACAAAGACGGTTTTCGGCACCGTGATCGGCGACGTGTTGGCATCTGGCGGAGCGACGACGTCGATTCGTACGATCGCCGTGTGCGTCAGGTTTCCGTCGGTGACAACGTATTCGAGGTTGTGGCTTCGAATCTCATCGCTGACGAATCGGAAGGTGCCCGTCTCGTAGCTCGGCAGCACTTGAGCTCCGGTCTTAGCGGGCACGCTGTTGAGACGAATACTGCCATTGCCACCTCGAACATGGCTGAGCGGCGAAACTGTTACTTCTTTACCCGCGTAGGCAAGCACAACGAAGGGGTCAGATTCGATCGGCACTTCGCCTGCTGGTTTGACCGCAACTGAAATGCTTCCGGAGCTCTCACTGTCTCCATCGGAGACCACAAGCGTCACAATCTTGAGCTCGCCGCCGGCTCCAGAGTCGGAATAGACGACGTCGCCGCCTGGCTTGTAGCTCACGGCATCCGGCTCAGAAACGGAGGCGCTCGTCAGGTAGAACGGATCGCCATCCGGGTCGACCCAGTCGCCAAGAATCTGGTCGCTTACTCGGCCAGCAGTCTGCACAGTAAATTTCGTGGCTCGCATCTGCTGTGGCGGCGAGTTTTCTGAGTCTGCACGAATCTCGACAACCACATTCGCCGTAGCTGAGCCTCCACGACCATCACTGACGGTGTAGCTAAAACTGACTTGACCTATCGCTCCGGGTTCGAGCGTGATTTGGATTTGTTGTCGCTCGTTGATCCGGTCGATTCGCCCGAGCCCTGGGTTGATGGTCGGCAACGTCTCGACAACGAGAACGTCACCATTCGGGTCGTAGTCATTGAGCAACACCGGGAGCACTGTTGACCGGCCAGGTCGCGCTCCGAATACGTCATCGACCGCGACGGGCACCTGTTGTACTTTGTCGATCTCCGGTTCGAGGTCCGTGAGGTTCTGCTCAACCTCAGGCTCTTCTTCATCTGTCGTGATGAGCTGGTTCCAGTTGTCGATCAGCTCGCCGTCGCCCTGAACTGCCCAGGTGCGCCCGCTCAGTCGATCATTGAGCACAGCACGCTTGCCATTGATCGAATATGAGAGCTGCGCATTGGCTTCCATCTCGTCCAACGTGAGCATCACGCCATCGCCAGCGTCAGTGGGGCAACGGCGCCAGTTCTCACCACTGGTCCAAGCGGCGAACTCGCAGTTACCGATGCGCAACGGTGCCGCTGCGAGCCCAGATTGACCCGTAGCAAGTCCTACTGCTGCTGCTCCGCTCAAGGGAACGCTCAGCACGCCATCGCTGTAGCCGATGAGCACACGCTCTCCCCCGGCCGAAGGAATCTGGAGAACGGCACCATTGGCGCCGTCAATGAGACCCGTGAGGTCAACAGTTCTGCCGTCCATGTAAAGCAACTCGGCATCTTCATCGAGGATCGCCCACTGGCCAGCAACCGACGTAATGCTGAGCTGAGCGGAGACATCGAGGTCAAGAGTGACGCTCGACTCTGCCGTGTCAGAAATTGCCGCGTTCACTCGAAAGAGCTGGCTTGTCGACGGAGAGAACGCGAAAAGCAGACCGTCTTCGTCGACGCTGACAATTGCGTCAGCACCCAGACTTAACGAAGCGGCAGATTCCGCGTCAAAGTTCACAAAATCGTCGTAAGAGCGAATCCACACCTCACCAGTGCCGTGTTCCAGCACAACGACATTGCCCGCCGCAAAGTAGACCTCTGGTTGGTTGGGCGGAAGCGCGACGCTGTCGGCTATCTCCGACAGCGCAGGGTCGATGATGTCAATGGCACTTTCGGAGCGATCAAAGAGCAAGACATTCTCGCCGTTCTGTACAACCTCAAGGTCAGCGCTTTGCGCGCTCACAACTGAATTGATCTCGAGCACTTCAGTGCTCGCTCGCCCTATCGCTTGCTGCTGGTTATTCGCTACCCAGACGGCACCGTCAGCGAGGTCGACATGCTGAGCGGTATACCCGGTCGAAACAATTGCGACCGTCGCGATCATCGCAACGATCGCCGAGGTGCTTACCGCGCCGATCACTGTCGATCGACGAGCCCCACGCCAGAGCTTAACCACTGCCACGCCCAGCACTACTCATCATGGCAACACCGCGCACTTCTGAGCGCTAGACGGCCCAGATTTGCCGTCGCGAGTTACGGTGACGGAGATGCACACGTTCTCGCCGGATTCCGCGTCGACCACGAAACTAGGCTCGCGTTGTTGCACGGGAGGTTGGCCATCGGTCGTAGTTATTTGATACGAGTCTCCGGTCTCCACGCCTGGATCTGCCCACGAGAATTCAACGACATCGCTCGACACCGTGGCGCTGATGTCACTTACGGTCGGAATGCCTGTGGAGCCTGCCTGCAGTTGAGTAAAGGTAACGGCGGCCCCGAGGATAACAACGAGCGCGGCCAACCCGACGCCGACCCACGCCACAACCTGCATACGACTGCCGCGAGCGATCGGATTCGTGCCCGTCTTGCGCCGCGACTCCTTATTACCGACTGCTTCGCTCTCGAAAGAGCCAAAACTGTCATCTATCGAAGCCGGGCGACGACGTTTACGGCGTTGCGCAGATGACACCGGCGCGACCTGTCCCGGTCGAACCCGCGTGCGGTCTTCAAGTTCGGCAACGGTCGCTAGTGCCCAATCGTCCATCGCAACTTCGATCGGCGTTTGCGAAAGCCCAAGTTCAGACTCCACGGACTGAAGCTCGTGAACTAGCTCCAAGATGCTGCCCTGACGCGATTCTGGCTTGCGCGACATGGCACGCAACAGCGCATGTTCCAGGCTCTCCGGGACGTCACCACGACCGGTGGGGCGAGGCTTTGCCCGGTTAATTCGCGAAATCAGGTCTGTCGATTTGTTGGGCTCCCCCGGAACTTCGAACGGCGAACGCCCTGCTAGCAGCGAATAGACGGTCGCGGCGAATGACCACAGCTCAGACTCAATCGTGCCTGCGGTCTCATCCATCAAAACTTCGGGGGCAGACCACGGAATCGACATACCGACCGCTTCGAGGTTTTCGGACTCGCTCAGTGTCGCCGCAATACCAAAATCGGAAAGTACTGGATGCCCGTATGCCGTAGTCAAAATGTTCGAGGGCTTGATATCGCGGTGCAGCACTCCTGACCGGTGGGCCGTCTCAATCGCACTGCCAATCTTGATGGCGATGCGCAGAACCTCTGGTACCGGCAGCCGTTCGGCGCGGTAACGCTGGCTCAAAGTCGAGGAACAGAGTTCCATCACTAGGTAGGGCCGACCATCCGACGACACGCTGGCCTGATAAACCGTGAGGATCGACGGGTGCGCGCTGAGCTGCGCCATCAGGTTCGCTTCGGCCTGAAACATCTGACGAACCTGATCGTTGACGACCTCGCTCAGCATGACCTTCACAGCGACCTGCCGTCGCGGCATATTTTGCTCGTACAGGAACACGTCGGCGAATCCGCCAGAACCCAAAACATGAACGTGCGAAAACCCCGGGAGCGCAGGGGGATCAGATGGCAGTCTTCGAGCCACAGCACACCCCTAACATGTCGACGATCTCGACCATTCTAAGTGCGTGATTGGCCCATTATCCGGATTCTGCCCCTTGACTGGGGTCAGAGTGTTTGTCCCCAGTATGGAGGACCAACTGCCTAGTCTGCTGTAGGCACTTCTAACACATCAACGATGATTGCCGTGATGTTGTCTCGGCCACCGTTGTTTAGTGCGCTTTCCACGAGGGTCGCTACCGTCTCTGTTGGGTCGCGACGCTCTGCCAATTGACGCGAAAGTTCCTCTTCCGACACCTCACGAGTGAGGCCATCTGAACAAATCAGAAGTCGTTGACCACGGCAAATTTTCACCATCCAAAAGTCCGGCGATGGTGCGGCATTGAAGCCGATTGCGCGGGTAATAATGTTCGCGTCCGGATGATCGTCCGCATCTTCGCGGGAGATGAGTCCGGCATCCACCATGTCTTGAACGACGGAATGGTCGCGTGTTATCTGCACCAGAGTGTCATCTTCGAAAGAATAAACACGGCTGTCGCCTACATTGAACACCGCAAAGCATGCTGACTCATGATGTTCGGTAATGACCGCCCCCGTGACGGTGGTGCCCACTCCGAGTTCGCTGTCTTGCGCGATCAACCCGATGTAGTCGGTCGCTCGCTCCAATGCCCGTTCGACTGCCCGCGCCGGCAAAAAATCTCCGGTAATGGCATCGTCTAGTCGCTCTACAACTGCGGCGCTGGCAAGATCGCCTGCGCTGTGTCCCCCCATTCCGTCTGCGACGGCGAACATCGGTGAACGCGCAACGTAGCTGTCTTCGTTTGCGGCGCGCCGATGGCCGGTGTGAGTGCCAGCCGCCCATGCGAATGTGTAGCTTTGGTCTTCTCGCCCGGGCAGCGTGATGGTGTAGCCCGAGTTGTTGCCGCCGATTTCGGTCACGGCTACCTTCCTGCGCGTTTTACGCCAGACGCTGCCGTGGCAGAATCCGAATAATGTTTCCGTCTCCAATATCCACTAGCGTGCCGGCAGAAACGACTACCGACTCACCCTGCCGAAGTTTTCGCGCAGCATTGCCCGGTACTTGAACTACCGAGCCATTAGTGGAACGAAGGTCTGTCACGATAACTGAAGAGCCCAGTTGACGTATCTCAACATGGGTTTCAGATACTTCTCGCGTCGGTGAGGTGACCGCTATGAGCCGCGGTCCTGTCCCTCTCACG
The DNA here is from genome assembly GCF_019443965.1 of Salinibacterium sp. M195. Lineage (GTDB taxonomy): Bacteria > Actinomycetota > Actinomycetes > Actinomycetales > Microbacteriaceae > Rhodoglobus. The sequence goes on from NZ_CP040814.1 coordinate 2,438,181, forward strand.
ATGCGGGGTGGTCGGGGATCTCGCCCGAAAACACACGGGTGCTCGAGATTGTGGGCCTGGGAGGCGCCGTCAAGCTGCACGCGATAGAAGAGCGCCAAAGCTTCGGCAGTGTTGACGGCAGCGGGGCGCGAGGTTGTCGCCGGCTGGGCAGTTACCTGTGACGGCATCCTGGCCGCTGCTGGCTGCCCAACGCTCTTCGCGCGCGGCGCCACAGGCCCCTCGTACGGCTTGACCGCACGAGGGCGTTGACGCGCAGCCAGAATAATGGTGTCGTCGAGATCGGGTTCGTTCGACTGGACTATCGGGCGATCGCCCGCGGTCATCGTGTCGTCGAGGTCTAGCTTCACGCCGCAAGTTTAGGCACGCTTGACCACTTCTCGTGGGAGCACGTCACGCTTGTCCGATAAAACTCATCACGTGCTTAATCCGTGTGTAATCCTCGAAACCGTAGCTGGAGAGGTCTTTACCGTAACCGGAGTGCTTAAAGCCGCCGTGAGGCATCTCGGCCACGATCGGAATATGGGTGTTTATCCAGACGCATCCGAAGTCTAAATGCTTGGCGAAGCGCATAGCGCGCCCATGGTCGCGGGTCCATACGCTTGACGCGAGCCCGTAGTTCACGTCATTCGCCCACTGCAGTGCTTGGCTTTCGTCCCGGAATTTCTGCACGGTGATGACAGGCCCAAAGATTTCGTTTTGCACTGCAGAGTCGTCTTGCAACAGCCCGGAAACAATGGTCGCCTCGTAAAAATATCCGTGCTGCCCTTGACGCTGCCCGCCCAACTCGACGTTAGCGTGCGACGGCAGCTCGTCGATAACCCGCGAAACCTGCGCGAGCTGGTTGGCATTGTTCACGGCTCCGAAATAGACGTCTTCGTGCGGTGCGCCAGTTTTCGCGTTCTCTCGCGTCCAGGCCACAAGTTCGGCAACAAACTCGTCATGCACGCCTTCTTGCACAATCACTCGAGTTGCTGCGGTGCAGTCCTGACCGGCGTTGAAATAGCCGGCCGCGCCGATTCCCGCTACTGCAGCAGCGATATCCGCGTCGTTGAATACCACCACAGGCGCTTTGCCGCCAAGCTCCAGATGAACCCGCTTGAGATCGACGGATGCGGCCTTCGCTACTTCCATGCCCGCACGCACCGACCCCGTGATCGACACCATCTGCGGTGTTTTATGGTCGATCATGAGTCCGCCCGTTGTGCGGTCTCCCGTCAGCACGTTGAACACTCCTGCTGGCAGAAATTCGGCAGCCACCTCAGCGAAAAGCAATGTCGACGATGGCGTCGTGTCGCTTGGTTTGAGCACAGTCGTGTTGCCGGCAGCAATCGCTGGCGCGACTTTCCACACCGCCATGTTCAATGGATAGTTCCAGGGCGCGACCTGACCGATAACACCGATTGGTTCGCGACGGATTGATGAGGTGTGGTCCTTCATGTACTCGCCAGAGGCCATCCCCGAAAGGTGGCGAGCTTCCCCCGCGAAGAACCGAATCTGATCGACCGAGAGCATAATCTCATCCGCGACCAGACTGGCGCGGGGCTTGCCCGTATCTTTCGACTCCAAATCAGCAAACTCTTCAGCACGAGCCTCCATCGCGTCCGCGATTCGGAACAGGGCGAGTTGACGTTCTGACGGCGTTGTTTCACCCCAGGTCTCGAATGCCGTGGCCGCGGCACCGTACGCCGCGTTAACGTCTGCGGCAGAGGACACCGGCGAGGTGGCATAACTCTTCTCCGTTGCAGGATCGACCACATCGAAACTGTCGTCGGCGTGGGCGGCGACGTATTCGCCGTTGATGAAGTTTCGAATCTCAGAAGTGCTCATGCCACCAAGATACCGATCACACCGTCAGTAATCCACTGTCGGACTGACGGTTTCCGCTGTGAAATCACTATTTTGATGCGGAATCGCTTGCAGAAGAGCGTTTCAACTGACAAAATCGAGCAATGAGCACCCCTCCGCGAAGTTCTGCAGTCAAGCCCGCTCACATCGACGACGTCTCAAAAGCGATCATCGAACAGCTGCAAAATGATGGTCGACGCTCCTACGCCGAAATCGGCAAGGCGGTTGGGCTCAGCGAAGCAGCAGTGCGTCAGCGCGTTCAAAAGCTTACCGACTCCGGGGTAATGCAAGTTGTTGCTGTTACCGACCCGATGCAGCTGGGGTTCTTTCGACAAGCCATGATCGGCATTCAGGTGTCTGGAGACACCACAGCGGTCGCCGAACAAATCGGCAAGCTCCCCGCTGTCGACTACCTCGTTCTCACCGCCGGCAGCTTCGACCTTCTCGTCGAAGTCGTATGCGAGAACGACGATGACCTTATCGATCTCCTGAACCGCGACATCCGCGGCATCGAAGGCGTTCGTTCCACGGAGACCTTCGTGTATCTCCGCCTCCACAAGCAGTTCTACAACTGGGGAACGCGCTAAACGGCGCCCCCATGACCATCGAGAAAGTGACGTTCATGTCAGAGTTCGACGAAGCCGACCTGCAGCAAAAAGCGAAAGATCATTTGTGGATGCACTTCTCTCGCCAATCGGTGATGGAAGACGGCCACGGTGTGCCGATTATTGTTCGCGGCGAGGGTCATCACATTTATGACAGCAAAGGCAAGAAGTATTTCGATGGCCTGAGTGGTCTTTTCGTCGTCAATGCCGGCCATGGCCGCAAGCGCCTCGCTGAGGTCGCCGCGAAGCAAGCCGAAGAGCTCGCGTTCTTCCCGCTCTGGTCATACGCGCATCCGAAAGCTATTGAATTGGCCGACCGCCTGGCTGGTTATGCCCCCGGTGACCTCAATCGCGTGTTCTTCTCCACCGGCGGTGGGGAAGCAGTCGAAACGGCCTTCAAGCTCGCTAAGCAGTATTGGAAGCTGCAGGGGCGTCACACGAAGCACAAGGTCATTTCTCGCGCTGTCGCTTACCACGGAACCCCGCAGGGCGCGCTCGCGATTACAGGCATTCCCGGCATGAAAGAGATGTTCGAGCCCCTAGTGCCTGGCGGTTTCCGCGTGCCGAACACTAACTATTACCGCGCCGAAGAGATGGGTTTCCACGGCACCGAGGAAGAGTTCGGGTTGTGGGCAGCCAATCGCATCGAAGAGATGATTCAGTTCGAGGGGCCGGAGACGGTCGCGGCAGTCTTCTTGGAACCCGTTCAGAATTCAGGCGGATGCTTCCCGCCACCGCCCGGCTACTTCCAGCGCGTTCGTGAAATTTGCGATGAATACGATGTGCTCCTCGTCAGCGACGAGGTAATTTGCGCATTTGGTCGCCTCGGTCACATGTTTGCGTGTGACGCCTATGACTACATCCCCGACATGATCACGTGCGCCAAGGGAATGACAAGCGGCTACTCCCCTATTGGCGCAACAATCGTTTCCGATCGGGTTTATGAGCCCTTCAAGCATGGCGCGACTACCTTCTATCACGGGTACACCTTCGGCGGGCATCCGGTGTCTGCCGCGGTCGCACTAGAGAACCTCGACATTTTCGAAGAAGAAAAAATCAACGAGCACGTTCGCGAGAACTCACCAAAGTTCCGCGCAGCGCTCGAACGGTTGCTCGACTTGCCGATCGTCGGCGACGTTCGGGGCGATGGTTACTTCTTCGGCATCGAACTCGTGAAGAATAAGGAGACCAAAGAAACCTTCAGCGACGATGAATCTGAGCGGTTGTTGCGCGGTTTCCTCTCGAAGGCGCTCTATGACGCTGGCCTGTACTGCCGTGCCGATGACCGTGGTGATCCTGTGATTCAGCTGGCACCGCCGCTTACCATCGGTCCAGCTGAGTTTGACGAGATAGAATCTATTTTGCGTTCGGTGCTTACCGAAGCATGGAGCCGTCTCTAGAACTCACCGCGTTCGCCATCCCTCATACCCCACGGCTCGGATAGAGTTGTTTTTGTGAGTACTGAGGATAATTCGCCGGTATTGCGCGAGCATAATCAGCAGTCCCCGATGACGCCGGGGCGGGCAATCGCGATCGTTTTTGCTGTGCTGCTCAACGTGGCCGTGATCTCTTCCGGGGTCTTGGCTCTCGTCTATCAACAGCGAATCGCGGACCAGCTCGTCGTCTGGCAATTCGAGCCGTCGTCGATTGTCGAACAGTACGTCGCCGATTCGGGAATGTCAGATGAGGGAAAGTTCCTCTTCTATGCGAGCACGCCCGTCATCCAGTCCAACCCGTCTTTCAACAGCACTTGCTCGAATGTAGAAGAGAACTTTGGCGTGCTCGGATGCTATTTTCCGAGCAACAAATCGATCTATCTTTTTGACGTCACGGATGATCGTCTCGCCGGTATCGAAGAGGTCGTCGCAGCTCACGAAATGTTGCATGCTGCGTGGGATCGGACCTCTGACTCAGAGAAGGCCCGGCTTGCGCCGCTTCTCGAGGCTGAGGCAGACCGCTTGAAAGACGATCCAGAGTTTGCAACGACGTTAGAGTTCTACGCAAAGACGGAGCCTGGCGAGCGCTCGAACGAGTTGCATTCGATCATCGGAACCGAGTTCGCCGACATCAGTCCCCAGCTTGAGGAGCACTTCACCAAGTACTTCTCCGATCGTTCCGCCGTTGTCGCCTTGCACGATAAATCGAACGCGGTCTTCACAGCGCAACAGGAGGCGAGCGAGAAGCTTGTCAATGAACTCGACGCACTGCGCACCAGCATCGATGACGATTACGCCTCATATAACTCTGGCTACGACGAACTTAATGACGACATTGACAGCTTCAATGTGCGAGCTGACGCCGGTGATTTTGACACTGTTTCTCAGTTCGACTATGAGCGAGCGGATCTGCTTGCCCGTCAGGATGCGCTGAACGCACTGTATGACTCGATCGATGCGGATGTTGCCCGGTACGACGATATGGTCGCGCAGCTGGAAGCGCTCAACGCCACCACCAGCGAGCTCAACCAGAGCATCAATATCGAGCCGCGCACTGAAGAGGGCCTTTAGACTTCTCCCTAACGCCGACCCATTGTCGTCTCTCATTAGCGATGTCCGAAAATGGCTAGCGACGTATCTGACGTCAGGATTACGCTCGAACCATGCAACCCCGCAACCCACTCCAGAACACAGCCCCTTTTGTGCGCCGACTGCACTCCCCCATTGGGCGTATCGAGCTCACGAGCGATGGCAAAAACCTCACCGGGCTTGCCATCGAAAACGCCGGCGTATTGCCGCACGATAGTGAGGATGAGCGCTCGTGCGTAGTCCTCGACGGTGCAGCGAGCCAACTCACCGAATACTTCGCAGGAACGCGACGGGCCTTCGATATCCCGCTTTCCGCGGCGGGCACTGAGTTCCAAAAGTCCGTCTGGAACGAGCTCAACCGGCTGCCCTTCGGGGCTGCAGTCTCCTATGCCGATATTGGGCGCGCCACTGGGCGTCCCACGGCTGGGCGTGCGGTAGGAGGCGCTGTTGGCGCGAACCCGATCCCGATCGTAGTGCCATGCCATCGCGTTCTCGCTTCGAATCAGCGGATCACCGGGTATAGCGGTGGCGAAGGTATTCCGACCAAAGTCTGGCTGCTCGAGCACGAAGGAATCGCCCACCGATGACCGCCCGATCGTCGCTGCTTGTCGGACCTGATGGCTACGCGCGCTGTGCTTGGGTGGGAGATGACGAGCTCTACCGCCGCTATCACGACGACGAGTGGGGTGTTCCGCTCCACGGAGACCACAAATTGTTCGAGAAGATCATGCTCGAGGCTTTTCAGGCCGGGCTGTCATGGATCACTATTTTGCGGCGGCGCGAGGGTATTCGTGCGGCGTTCCATAACTTCGATCCGGCCGTCATCGCCGACTACACGGAATACGATATTGCTCGGCTCCTTGACGATCCGCGCATCATTCGCAATCGCCTTAAGGTAGCGGCGGCGCTCACGAACGCGAGAGCCACGCTTGAGCTCACTCAGAACGCCCATGGTGCGCTCGATGAGTTGCTCTGGGAGTTCGCTCCCCCGACGCGCGAGCATCGGCTGACATCGCTATCCGACGTACCCGCAATCACCGCCGAATCTACGGCAATGAGTAAAGCGCTCAAGGCTCGAGGGTTTCGATTCGTCGGCCCGACGACGATGTACGCGCTGATGCAGTCAGCCGGCATGGTCGACGACCACATAGAGGGATGCTGGCGGGTTGTCTAAAGTCCTGCGCTAGGCACAACAAGGTCTAGCTCACCAGCGGCACCGCGCTCTAGACGGAATCCTGCACTAGGCGCCCACTCGATGAGTGATTCTATAGACGCATGTTTTATGCCAGCGGCAACGAGCGCTCGTGAAAAAATGCCCTTTGATTTCTTGTTGAAATGGCTCAGAGCCACTCGCTTGCCGTCGGCGCCTTCGTTAACTACGCGCAGATAGACGCTGTTTGGCGACGCGGTTCCCAATTGGGCATACGCCTCAGAACGTAGATCCAACTGCAAACCGTCAACCGCGGCTAATGCCTCGGAGACAGGGCGCTTCCAGTGGGATTTAAGCACCAAACCAGGCAACCGGGAGTTGTGAGAAAGTCGATAGGCCGGGATGGGATCTCCAGCACCGACCGGCCCGAAGAGCGCGGAGTGTACGACGACTGTTTCCTGAGCGAAAGAGCGCTCACGGGGAGTCATGCTTGGGGCGTCGAGGCCATCAAACAGCACCCCGGTGTAGCGCTCAAGGGCAGGCATGACCGGGGCCGAGTCAAGAGCACGGTTGCGCTCCACTTCAAACTGTTGTTTGACACTCAAGCCAAGAACCCGACGAGCTTCAGACGCGTCTCCCACCAGCTGGGTCAATCGCGAAGCTACCGCCAGTCGTTGATTCGTGAGGGCGGGAAATGACAGTCGCGCCCAGTCAAGCGACGAGCTTGACTCTCCCCCGTCACGTTTTGTTTCAGAAGGCGGAAGGAGAACGATCACGCGTCAAGAAAGGCAATTGCGCGTTCGACATTGACGCCAATTGCGCCAGCCGAATCGAGGGTGATCCGAGCGACAGCACCGCTTGACCCGCTCCACGCCGTGTACTCGTCGAGGTTGTGCTCAACCGCATTGAGGGTGGGGACCGCAGATCGCTCACGGCGTTCGGCACGCTCAACCAACCGTTGCTTGTGCACGTCACGATCAGAGCAGACCACTTCAATAAACCGAATACCTGATCCAGTGCGCGCGGCAAGGTTCACCCATTGCTCGCGCGCCGGATCTACCGCGTTAACGGCATCAATGATCACGTCGTGATCATGCAGGAGAACCGATTCGGCCAAAGACTCAGCAACTAAATAAGCCGCCAGTCCGATCGGTTGGCCAGCGCTAATTCCTGCCTTGAGGATCGCCGTTTCGATCTGATCCACGGATAACACCGTGGTCTTGCGCCGAGCGCCGACGACCTCTGCGAGAGTGGTCTTTCCTGCGCCCGGCAACCCGGCCATTGCAATAAGCATGAGACGAAACTAGATCAATTCTGCGGAACTCGCCACGACTGTTACCGTGTTGTTCTCCACAGACAAGAATCCGTTGTCAGCCGTTGCGGTGATCAACGAACCATCCGCCGCGGTAACGCGAACTTCACCCTGTGCCAGAATCGCGAGAAGCGGTTCGTGACCGGGCAAAATTCCGATCTCGCCTTCGGTAGTGCGAGCGATGAGCTGGCTCGCCTCTCCCGACCAGAGTTCCTGGTCGGCAGAGACGACGCTCACGTTGAGAACTGCCATTGTTAGGAGTTCTCTTTCTGAATCTTGGCCCACTGCTCTTCGACATCGTTGATTCCACCGACGTTGAAGAACGCCTGCTCAGCAACATGGTCAAATTCGCCCTTGACGATCGCGTCGAACGACTCGATGGTCTCCTTGAGCGGGACAGTTGATCCCTCAACACCGGTGAACTTCTTCGCCATGTAGGTGTTCTGCGAGAGGAACTGCTGGATACGACGTGCACGCGAAACGGTGATCTTGTCTTCTTCAGAGAGCTCGTCAACACCGAGGATCGCGATGATCTCCTGGAGTTCCTTGTTCTTCTGGAGGATCTGCTTCACGTTGGTCGCAACGCGGTAGTGGTCAGCACCTAGGTAACGGGGGTCGAGGATACGACTCGTGGAGGTGAGTGGGTCAACGGCGGGGTAGAGACCCTTCGACGCGATTTCACGGCTGAGCTCAGTCGTTGCATCGAGGTGGGCGAAGGTGGTTGCCGGAGCCGGGTCGGTGTAGTCATCGGCAGGAACGTAAATTGCCTGCAGCGACGTAATCGAGTGTCCGCGGGTCGAGGTGATGCGCTCCTGAAGGATACCCATCTCGTCGGCGAGGTTTGGCTGGTAACCAACAGCGGAAGGCATACGGCCCAAAAGCGTCGAAACCTCGCCACCGGCCTGCGTGAAGCGGAAGATGTTGTCGATGAACAACAGAACGTCCTGCTTCTGCACGTCACGGAAGTACTCAGCCATGGTGAGAGCCGAGAGCGCAACGCGAAGACGCGTTCCTGGCGGCTCGTCCATCTGGCCGAAGACTAGAGCGGTCTTGTCGAAGACTCCTGCCTCTTCCATCTCAACGATGAGGTCGTTACCTTCACGGGTGCGCTCACCAACACCGGCGAATACAGAAACTCCACCGTGATCGGAGGCAACTCGCTGGATCATTTCCTGGATCAGAACCGTCTTGCCGACACCAGCGCCGCCGAAGAGACCAATCTTTCCGCCAAGGACGTATGGCGTCAGGAGGTCGATGACCTTAATACCTGTTTCGAAGAGCTCAGTCTTCGACTCAAGCTGGTCAAAAGCCGGGGGCTTGCGGTGGATGGGCCAGCGCTCGGTGATTTCCACCGTCTCGCCGTTGACTTTGCCGTCTTCATCCGCGTTGAGGATGTCACCGGTGACGTTGAAGACCTTGCCCTTGGTGACGTCACCAACGGGAACAGTGATCTGCTCGCCGGAGTCACGAACTTCTTGGCCACGGACAAGTCCGTCAGTCGGCTTGAGTGCGATTGCGCGAACAACGTCGTCTCCGAGGTGCTGAGCAACCTCAAGAGTGATCTCTGTTGTGGTGCCACCGATGGTGACGTTTGTCTTGAGCGCGTTGTAGATTCCGGGGATCGAATCGTGCGGGAACTCGACGTCCACAACGGGACCGATTACGCGCGAGATTCGACCGATACCGGCAACAGTTGCCACGGCGGCGGCCGCTTTCGCTGGCGCCTTCTTGGCTGGTGTTTTCTTGGCTGGGGCCTTCTTGGCCGGGGCTTTTTCAGTCATGGCTTCCCTATCTATGGTTCTTACTTAGCCGAGCTGAGGGCGTCCGCGCCGCCCACGATCTCGGAAATCTGCTGGGTGATCTCGGACTGACGCGCGTTGTTAGCAAGGCGGGTGTAGTCGTTGATGAGCTTGTCTGCGTTGTCGCTTGCAGACTTCATTGCCTTCTGAGTCGCAGCGTGCTTTGCAGCAGCTGACTGAAGCATGGCGTTGAAGATGCGGCTCTCGATGTACACAGGCAGCAAAGCGTCAAGCACCTTGTCTACCTCTGGTTCGAATTCGTAGAGCGGAAGAATGTCCTTCTCATCTGGCGCCTCAACGCCCTCCACGATCTCCAGTGGGAGAAGACGAACTACCTCCGGAACCTGCAGCAACATGCTGACAAGACGGTTGTAGACAATGTGAATTTCGTCTACGCCACCTTCACTCGCAGGCTGCAAGAACTTGCCGACGACAGCGTCACCGATCTCCTTCGCAATTTCGAACGCAGGAGAATCTGTTCCGCCGGTCCAAATCTGCTCAGCATCACGCTTCCGGAAGGCGAAATACGCTGCTGCCTTACGTCCGACGAGGTAATAGACGACCTCTTTGCCTTCACCTTCAAGACGAGCCCCAAGTTCACCAGCTTCGCGGAGAACGTTCGTGTTGAACGCTCCCGCAAGGCCACGGTCGCTCGAGAAGATGACGACCGCTGCGCGGTCGACTGTCTCAGGCTCGGTTGTCAGCACGTGATCGACGTTCGAGAAAGTCGCCACCGCCGAAACGGCACGCGTGACCGCACGTGAGTACGGTCCCGATGCAGCAACCCGCTGTTTCGCCTTTTGAATGCGCGACGCGGAGATCAGCTCCATCGCGCGTGTGATCTTCTTGGTCGTCTTGGCAGAACTAATCTTCTGCCGGTAGACCCGAAGTTGCGCTCCCATAGCTTTCTAACTTTCTCTGTCGTGTTGGTCGGTGATCACTGGTGCGAAGCTCAGCGCTTCTGCTTGACGATCTGCTCTTGAGCGATGTCTTCTTCAGCGATCTCTTCGAACTTCTCGGATCCAACGGAGTTGAGCGACTTGCCCTCACCCGTCTGGAAGCCCAACTTGAACGCTTCGACGCCCGCATCCATGTCAGCGATCAGCTGGTCATCGAGTGCGTTCTTCTCGCGGAGGGTGTCGAGCACCTTCGTGTTGCGAGCGAGGTAATCGTGCAATTCACTTTCGAAGCGAAGAATGTCTTCGACAGGAACTTCGTCGAGCTTGCCGTTTGTGCCGGACCAGATCGAAACGACCTGGTTCTCGACGGGGAACGGAGAGTACTGCGGCTGGCGAAGCAGCTCGGTGAGGCGTGCGCCTCGAGCGAGCTGGCGACGGCTAGTCGGGTCGAGGTCGGATGCGAACATCGCGAATGCTTCGAGCGAACGGTACTGAGCAAGCTCGAGCTTCAGCGTTCCCGAAACCTTCTTGATCGACTTGACCTGAGCGTCTCCACCAACACGAGAAACCGAGATTCCTACGTCAACAGCGGGGCGCTGGTTGGCGTTGAAGAGGTCGGACTGCAAGAAGATCTGGCCGTCGGTGATCGAGATCACGTTGGTCGGGATGTACGCAGCAACGTCGTTTGCCTTGGTCTCGATGATGGGAAGACCCGTCATCGATCCGGCGCCTAGCTCGTCGGAGAGCTTTGCACAACGCTCGAGCAGACGGGAGTGCAGGTAGAACACGTCACCGGGGTATGCCTCACGCCCTGGCGGACGACGAAGAAGTAGCGATACCGCACGGTAGGCCTCGGCCTGCTTGGAAAGGTCATCGAAAATGATCAGTACGTGCTTGCCGCCGTACATCCAGTGCTGACCGATGGCCGAGCCGGTGTAGGGAGCAAGGTACTTGAAACCCGCGGGGTCGGAGGCGGGAGCAGCCACGATGGTGGTGTACTCCATGGCGCCGGCCTCTTCGAGAGCGCCCTTGACGGCAGCAATCGTCGAGCCCTTTTGGCCGATAGCGACGTAGATGCAGCGAACCTGCTTCGTCTCGTCGCCCGACTCCCAGTTTTCCTTCTGGTTAATGATGGTGTCGATCGCGATAGCGGTCTTACCGGTCTGGCGGTCACCAATGATGAGCTGGCGCTGGCCACGGCCAATCGGGATCATGGCGTCAATTGCCTTGATTCCGGTCTGCATGGGCTCGTGAACGCTCTTGCGGTCCATTACGCCAGGAGCCTGAAGCTCCAACGCGCGACGGCCCTCAGCCTTGATCTCGCCGAGGCCATCGATCGGGGCGCCAAGAGGGTCAACCACGCGACCGAGGAATGCGTCTCCTACAGGTGCGGAAAGAACCTCACCGGTGCGAGTAACTTCCATTCCCTCAACGATTCCAGTGAACTCACCGAGGATGACAACACCGATCTCATCTTCGTCGAGGTTCTGAGCGAGGCCCAGTGTTCCATCGGCGAAGCGAATGAGTTCGTTGGCCATGACGCCCGGGAGGCCGTCGACGTGAGCGATACCGTCGGCAGCGTCTACGACGGTGCCTGTCTCGGTAGTCGCTGCCTTGCCAGGCTCGTAAGCCTTGACAAAGTCCTTGAGCGCGTCGCGGATCTCGTCCGGACTAATGCTGAGTTCTGCCATTGTGTTTTCCTATTCCGTGGAAAGGTCTGCTAACTCGCTAGCCCGCGAGTTGGATCCTGAGGTCGTTGAGCTTGGTGGAAACGCTGCCGTCGATGACTTCGTCACCGATCTGAACGCGTACCCCACCGATGATCGAGGGGTCGATGCGCACGTTGAGCTTGAGCTCACGTCCGTAGTTCTTGGTGAGGCCGGCGCGAAGCCGTTCAAGCTGTGCTGCCTTCAGAGGCGCAGCAGCTGTAATAGTTGCAACTGACTCACCTGCTTGGTCGGCGACGATGTCCGCTGCGGTGGAGATCAATTCGCCGATTCGACGACCACGCGGTTGTTGAACAAGCTGGTCGATGATGACGACAGCCTGGTCAGACGCCTTGCCCTTGAGCAATTCTGCGACCAGCGCCGATTTCGACGCAGCCGAGCCCAGCTTGCTACCAACAGCGAGTTCCAGCTCCGCGTTCGACGAAACCGTTGCGCCGAACGCAAACAGTTCGGTATCGATGGAGAGCTTCGCCGGAGCCGACTGTGCGATCGCGCGAATTCCGATTTCTTCGATTCCCGCGAGCAAATCGTCGTCGTTTGACCAACGAGCGCTCACAATGGCGGAAAGCACGGTGCGCGTTGCCGCGCTCAGCGACGAGAAAACCGAACCGACGATTGCGGTCTTGTCTTTCGCAGCGGCAGCAGGATCAGCCAAAGCGGAGCGCAATTGGGCGGAACCGCCCACGACGCGTCCTGCTTCGAAGAGCTCTGTGCCAGTGGCCAGAGAGTTCTTGGCGGTGAGGGATGACAGTGCACCCTTCGCCGCGACAAGCGCTTCTCTCGTAGCTGATCCCATTACTTCTTCGCCTTTGCCTTCTCTGATGCTTCGAGGTCAGCCAAGAACTGGTCGACGAGTGCCGACGACTTCTTGTCATCGGTCAAGCTCTGTCCAATAACGCCCGAAGCAAGGTCGATTGCCATTGAGCCAACCTCTGTGCGCAGCGAGACGAGAGCAGCTTGACGCTCTGCTTCGATCGTGGCCTGAGCGTTCACCGTGATGCGAGCAGCCTCGATCGTGGCCTGCTCTTTGAGCTCGTTCACGATCGCGGTGCCCTCAAGACGTGCCTGCTCGCGAATCTTCGCGGCCTCGGCACGACCCTCGGCGAGCTGCGTCTTGTACTGCTCAAGAGCTTCAGCAGCTTCTGCCTGAGCGATCTCAGCCTTCTTGATGCCACCTTCAATAGCCTCGGCGCGAGCGTCAAGGGTCTTCGTCAGTGCCGGAAGGAACTTCTTCCAGAAGAAGAACAAGATGATAGCGAAGCAAACCGCTGACCAAATAATGTCGTACGTTTCAGGTATCAGAGGGTTGGGCGATTCAACCTCTTCTACAGCAGCCAGTAGTGCGCTCAGCATCCCAGCCTCCTCTTAGTCAGTTAGCGATTACGGGAAGGGGATGAATGCAACTGCGATCGCAACGAATGCGAGCGCCTCGGTGAATGCAATACCGAGGAACATGAGGCCCGTGAGGCGACCCTGAAGTTCTGGCTGGCGAGCAACCGACTCGACAGTCTTGCCAACAACGATGCCTACACCGATGGCGGGCCCGATGGTTGCAACACCGAATGCGAGGGGTGCAATGTTTCCAGTCAACTCTGCGACGTTCATTTGTGTTTCCTTCCGTGGTTTTCTAATCCAGGCGAATGCCGGGATCGGTCTAGTGCTCTTCGACCAGCGCGAGCTGGATGTAAACGGCAGTCAGGAATGTGAAGACATAAGCCTGAAGGACCGCGACAAGAAGTTCGAAGATTGTGAAGATGAAGCCAAAAGCAAGGGTTCCGATACCGAAGAGCCCGAAGAGCCCACCGGCCGTGAACAAGAAGAAGTGCGTTGCCGAGAAGCACAGCACGAGAAGCATGTGGCCGGCGACCATGTTCATGAGAAGTCGAAGCGCCAGAGTGACGGGACGAAGGATGAACGTGGAGAGGAACTCAATCGGCGTAACGACGATGTAGAGGTACCACGGCACACCAGAGGGGAACAGCGACGCCTTGAAGAAGTTGGCACCCTGCTTCTTGATGCCAGCGTAGATAAAGGCAACGTAAGCCACGAGAGCCAGTACAAGGGGAACACCAATAACTGAGGTTCCTGCGAGGTTGAGCCCGGGAACTATGCCGGTGAGGTTCATGGCCAAGACCATGAAGAACATGCTGGCGAGGATGGGCATAAAGCGCTTGCCATCCACCTTGCCCAGCGCCCCATCGGCGATGTTCGACTGGACGAAGCCCACTGCCATTTCGAGGAGGCTCTGACCGCGACCAGGGATCATTCGCATGCGGCGGGTGCCGATCCAGAACAACACCACAATGAGCGCTACCGCAATAAAGCGGATGAGCATGAGGCGGTTGATCTCAAATGGCGTGCCATCAAAGAAAATCGCGGGGGGATAAAAATCGAACAACGTGGGGCCGTGAAAGCCCCCATCGCCTGATCCGTCATCGGTGGCAAAGGGCGCTAGAAGCGCGAGAGCGTTATATAACAGCGCTGTCTCCAGAATCGGGGCGTGTCAACACGCGGCGATGGAAGTGGGGGGTTTGAACAGAACAAACTCTATCAAGAGATTGAGTCTCACGACGAATCCAGAGACGAATTCGCTCAATTAGTTTGACGTCGAGATATCTTCACCTGGCAGTTGCACTCCGGGCACGTAACTTTCCCGTGCGCGAACGAAGGCGAGTACGTCGACAACGAGGCTGCCGATGACCGCCGCAAGTACGGAGAAGAAGAATACATACGCGTTAAGGAATGGCTGACCCTGCAAGACGACGAGAATCGCGATGAACGCGATGAACTTCAGCAGCCAGGCGCCGAGGACGATCCCGAAAAACAGGGTGCTCGAAGAATCCCCGTTTGTTGCGCGGGATGCGATGACAACACTCCCGGCGGTCAGCGCCATGAATAGCGCTGTCAAACCGGCACCGATCAAGCCGCTGATCAGGCCAGGCACACCGTCAACGAGGTATCCGACGATGGAGCCGACCACGGCGATTCCGACGGTCAAAATCGCTCCGTAAGCGATTGCGCGGCCGAGGATGGCGGAAGACTTCATGCGATGGGTTCCTTTGTTTCTGGCGTTGGTGTGGGGTCGGCACGAGAGATATCGGTGGATGCAGCATCCAAACCGTCATAGCGTGCGTCATCTGTCGGGAATTCTGGTTGCGACCCGCCGCGCTGAGCGGCGGCTTCGCGTGCTTTGCTCCGGCTCAGAGGGGCAAGCGTCACCGCGGCACAAATAACAAGCCCGGCGACGAACATGAGCGCCGCCAGTCGCCACGGCACGAACGTGAATGCCAGCACCCCGACCGAGGCCACGAAAGTCCAGGAATAGAGGATAAGCACCGCATGCAGGTGCGAGTGACCCATATCGAGCAAGCGGTGGTGAAGGTGCTTGCGGTCGGCCGAGAACGGTGATTTGCCGGCACGGAGGCGTCGAATCATCGCAAGTCCGAAATCGAGCAGAGGGATCACGAGCACCGCGACCGGCAAAAGAATAGGGATGAACGCAGGCAGGAAATCGAGGGTGAACTTGTCTGGTTGCGCAAGGTAACCCGAGGGAACCTGACCCGTCACAGAGATTGCGGATGCTGCCATCAGGAGTCCGACCAAGAGTGCGCCTGCGTCGCCCATAAACATCTTGGCCGGGTGGAAGTTGATCGGGAGGAAGCCAACACACGCACCAATAAGAATCGCTGTGGTCAGCGATGCCAAGTTGAAGTACTCCGTCTGGGCCTGTGACTGCAACAGATAGGCATAGACGAAGAACACACCATTGGCGATCACCGCAACGCCTGCCACGAGCCCGTCAAGCCCATCGATGAAGTTGACGGCGTTCATGACCAAGACCACCGCGAAAATCGTGATGATGAGCGAGACGTACGGTGAGACGATCGTCTGCCCGCCGATCGGCAGCGTAGACAATTGCACTCCCTGCCAGGCGAGCACTCCTGCCGCGATGATTTGGCCGGCAAGCTTGGTCAGCCAGTCAAGATCCCAGATATCGTCTGCGACTCCGATAATGACAATGATGAGCGCGGCACCAAGCAAGCCAAATATTTTGCCCGGCTCGGTAAAGATCAGCGAGAAGTTGCCGAGAGTTGACGCCACGGCGAACGCCACGACGACGCCCAAGAACATCGCGACTCCACCGAGGCGCGGTGTGGGACGCGTATGGACGTCCCGTTGACGAACCTGCGGGTAGAGACGGTATTTGAGGCTCAGCCTGAGCACGAGCAGAGCAAGCGCATAGGTGACGATTGCCGCGATACCCGCAATGAGCAGGTAGAAGATTATTCGCAACGGTCGGCCCCGATCAACGCACGGATCGCGTCAGCCGAGACAACCCCTTCACGCACGATACGCAGCTTTCCACCCTCGTTAAGCAAACCGGTGGCATCGACGATCGTTGAGGCGAGTTCGCCACCCTCGCCATCATCGAGATACACCGATACTGAGTCGCCCAACATGTTCTGGGCCTCGGCGGCGGTGCGAGCTGCGGGCAAACCAGTAAAGTTCGCACTCGAGACGGCGAGCGGGCCCGTCTCCGACAAGAGCTCCAAAGCAATACGACTAGACGGCATTCGCAGAGCTACCGTGCCGTGGGTCTCCCCCAGATCCCAACTCAGCGAAGGTTGCGCGGGCAAAATGATCGTGAGCCCTCCCGGCCAAAACTCAGCAACGAGCGTTCTGACCTCGTCAGGCACAGTAGCGGCAAGCGCATCAAGCGTGGGAATACCGGGAATCAAAACCGGCGGCGGAGACTGCCGCGTGCGGCCCTTGGCTTCGATGAGCTTCTGAACAGCCTCAGGCTGGAACGCATCGGCAGCAACCCCATAGACCGTGTCAGTAGGGATCACAACTAGATCGCCGCGGCCAATAGCAACGCGAGCAAGGCGCATGCCGGTAAGAAGCTGCGCATCATCGGCGCAATCGTAAACGTCATCCATGTCCCCAACATGGTACCGGGCGAAACAGTGAAAGACTGGTCACGACTAACAGATAGCGATGGCTAACGATGACGCTGCTTTTCATCTTCGACATGGACGACGTGCTTTACCGGTACGACTGGCGTGCGCGAATGGCCGCCATGAGCGAACTGACGGGGCTAACTTTTCTGGAACTGCGTCGCCTCTGGTGGCACGAAGACGGAGAAATCGGAGCCGAAGCTGGGCTCTATCAAACCGGGGACGAATACCTAGAAGCGTTCGAAAAAGCGATCGGACAATCAGTGGATGTCGACCGTTGGGTCGAAATCAGGGGCGCCGCCATGACGGTGTGGCCAGAATCGATCGCCGCCGCCCGACGCGCCTCTGAACTGGGCCGCGCAACTCTCTTGACCAACAACGGCGCGTTGTTGGGTGAGCACCTACCAACGCTCGCTCCTGAGCTCGTCGACATCTTCGGTGATCACTTGCGAACCTCCAGTCATTACGGCGCGCGCAAGCCAGACCCTGCCGTGTATGAGCGCACGCTCGAGGCCTATGGCGTCGACCCCAAGCACGCGTTCTTTGCAGATGACATGCCGGAGAATATAGCGTCAGCTCAGAAACTCGGAATCACCAGCCACCTGTTTCTCGATTGCGCTGGGTTGCACCGAGCGATCGACGAATTCGCCGAGTCACACGGGTAGCGCTGGCCGGCAAGAGGAATGCAGCCCAGGTCGAGCAGCGTGAGCGCTGCGGTCGGGCTCGGCGGTCAGGATTGACGCCGGGAACGCCGGGCTAGAGCAGCGCTGTAGTCGCGCGGTCGCGACCGAGCAGGTCTTTGTGGTGGGCTACTGCATTCCAGCCGTCCGCCGCGAGCAGCGCGGCCAAGGCCGGAGCCTGCTCTTCGCCATGCTCGAGCACGAGAGTGCCGCCACGATGCAGCAGACGCCGTGCCGTCGCCGAGACTCGGCGTACGACATCCATGCCGTCTTCTCCGCCGTACAGCGCGAGGGCGGGGTCATGCAGTCGAACCTCGATGTCGCGAGGGATTGCCGCGGCCGGAATGTATGGCGGATTCGAAATGACAACGTCGACAGTGCCATCAAGCTCGGGGAACGCATCACCGAGGTCAGCGTTAATGAGGGTCGCATTGTCTGAACCGTAGCGACGAAAGTTCTCACTCGTGTACGGCATAGCGTCTGACGAAAGTTCGACAGCGAAGATTCGCGCGCGCGGCACCTCAGTAGCCATCGACAAAGCGATTGCGCCACTGCCCGTGCCGAGATCAACTCCGATCGGTGCGGCAATCGCACTGGCGTTGAGTGCATCGATCGCAAATTGCACGACGGTCTCGGTCTCGGGCCGCGGCACAAAAACGCCCGGGCCAACCCGTAATTCAAGATTGCGGAACGGCGCGATACCGGTAATGTGCTGCAGCGGCTCACGAGCAGCACGGCGCGCGAACAGTTGCCGCGCGATCGACTCGTGAGCGACAGAAACTAGTGCGCCAGTCACTACACGCACTTGCAGCTCACCACGGCTCAGCTCAAGAATGTGAGCAAGAAGGAGCTCAGCGTCAACGGCTGGGCTTTGCACTCCCCCAGCACTCAACAACTCAGTGCCACTAACCAGAAGGTCAGCGACACTGATGTTGAGTTCTGGAGTCATTGCCTCGCTCAGGAGTCGCTTCCCACTGCAGCCAAGCGCGCCTCTTCATCGGCCATAATGCACGACAGGATGACGGGCTCGAGTGCACCGTTGATAGCTTGATCAAGGTTGTAGGCCTTGTAGCCAGTGCGGTGATCGGCAATGCGATTCTCAGGAAAGTTGTACGTTCGGATGCGCTCGGAGCGATCCATGGTGCGAATCTGGCTCTTGCGGTACTCACTCGCCTCGGCATCCGCTTCTTCTTGGTAGCGGGCAAGGATGCGCGCACGAAGAACTCGCATACCGGCTTCACGGTTTTGCAGCTGCGATTTCTCGTTCTGCATCGCCACGACGATTCCGGTCGGAAGGTGAGTAATACGCACAGCGGAGTCAGTGGTGTTCACCGACTGACCGCCGGGGCCCGAGGAACGATAGACGTCGATCTTGAGATCGTTCTGGCTGATCTCAACCTCTTCAGGCTCATCGACCTCGGGGAACACGAGCACACCAGCAGCCGACGTGTGGATACGACCTTGAGACTCGGTGGCGGGCACACGCTGAACGCGGTGCACTCCCCCCTCGTACTTCAAGTGCGCCCAGACGCCTTCGGCGGGATCGCTCGAGTTGCCCTTGAAGGCCAACTGAACGTCCTTTATTCCGCCAAGGTCGCTCGAGGTCTGCTCGATGATCTCGGTCTTCCACTTCTTCGACTCTGCATAGTGCAAGTACATGCGCAGTAGGTCGCCGGCGAAGAGAGCCGATTCGGCTCCTCCCTCCCCCATTTTGATTTCCATGATCACGTCACGGGAGTCGTTGGGGTCGCGGGGAATCAGAATGCGGCGGAGTTTTTCTTGCGCAGCATCAAGTTCCTCAGTAAGACCGGGAATCTCTTCAGCAAAAGACGCATCCTCGTCAGCCATTTCTGTGGCTGCTGCGAGGTCATCGGTCAATTGATGCCAGTTGCTGTATGCCGCGACAATGCGCGACAACTCTGCGTAGCGTCTGTTGACTTTCTTCGAGCGGACCGGGTCAGAGTGGAGCTCGGGGTCAGCAAGCTGACCCTCAAGCTCCTTATGCTCGGTCAGCAGCGACTGTACCGACTCGAACATAATTAGTCCTCTTTTTTGCCGTTAGTGAAAGGAAGTGACTTCTGAATCTGCATGAGGAACTCTACGTTCGAGTTCGTCTCCTTCAGTTTATTCAAAACGATCTCGAGCGCAGCCTGCTGGTCAAGACCAGCAAGGGCACGACGAAGGTTCCAGGTGACCTTGACCTCGTCGGCACCGAGAAGCATCTCTTCGCGACGGGTTCCGGATGCGTTGACATCGACAGCAGGGAAGATGCGCTTGTCTGCGAGCTGGCGCGAGAGACGAAGCTCCATGTTGCCGGTGCCCTTGAACTCTTCGAAGATAACTTCATCCATCTTCGAGCCGGTCTCAACGAGAGCGGTAGCGATGATGGTGAGCGAGCCGCCCTCTTCAACGTTGCGGGCCGCACCGAAGAAACGCTTCGGCGGGTACAACGCTGCGGAGTCGACGCCACCCGAAAGTACGCGACCCGACGGCGGTGCCGTCACGTTGTACGCACGGCCGAGGCGAGTGATCGAGTCGAGCAGCACAACAACGTCGTGGCCGAGCTCAACGAGACGCTTGGCGCGCTCGATAGCAAGTTCAGCAACCGTCGTGTGGTCTTCAGCTGGGCGATCGAAGGTCGAAGCAATAACTTCGCCCTTGACGGTGCGCTGCATGTCAGTGACCTCTTCTGGACGCTCATCAACGAGAACGACCATGAGGTGAACCTCGGGGTTGTTCTTGGAGATTGCGTTCGCGATGGCCTGCAGAACCTGAGTCTTGCCTGCCTTCGGCGGCGAAACGATCAGGCCGCGCTGGCCCTTGCCGATTGGAGCGGCGAGGTCGATGATCCGAGTCGACAACATGGTCGGCTCGGTCTCGAGGCGCAGACGCTCCTGTGGGTAGAGCGGGGTGAGCTTGCCGAATTCAACGCGGTTCGCTGCCTCTTCAACGGGCAGGCCATTGATCGAGTCGATGCGCACGATCGCGTTGTACTTCTGACGGCCCTGGTTGTTGTCGCCCTCACGCGGCTGGCGGATGGCGCCGACAACGGCGTCACCCTTGCGCAGGTTGTATTTCTTGACCTGACCGAGCGACACGTACACGTCGCTATTTCCGGGAAGGTAGCCGGTGGTGCGCACGAAAGCGTAGTTGTCGAGAACGTCGAGGATGCCGGCAACCGGAATTAGAACGTCATCATCGGTGATCTCGGGCTCGAAGTCGTCGCCCATGCTGCCACGGCCGCGCTTGCGGTCACGGTAGCGGCCACGGCCACCGCGCTCGGAGTCGAGGTCTCCGTTGCGCGAGTCATCGTTGTTGCCATTGTTGTTTCCGCGACTATCTCCGTTGTTGCCGCCGTTGTTACCGCCACGGTTGTCGCGGTTCTCACGAGGTTCGCGGGGCTCACGGGGTTCGCGGTTCTCGCGGGGCTCATTGCCGCCACCATTGTTGTTCTGGCGGCGGTTATTGTTCTGACGACCTGAGCCATCGCTGTTTTGGCCGTTGCGGCTGCGGTTGCGGTTGCGGTTGCGACCAGAACCCGACTCGCCGTCAGAGTTGTTGTCGCCATCGTTGTCGTTGTCGGAATCAGCATCCGAAGATCCCCGACCCGAGTTGCTGTTCTTGTCGCTGTTGTTGTCAGCGTTATCCGCGTTGTTGGCGTTGTTGGCGTTGTTATCGCGCTTGTTGCGGCCGGAATTGCGACCCTTGGGTGCGTCACTGTTCTTATCGGAGTCGCTGCTCTTGTCGGCATCGCTCTGTGATTCGCCTGACTTGGTGTCATTCGGCGCAGCAGTCTTGGCATCATCGTTCGACGTTGTCGGAGCTTCTGCTGCACGGCTTGAACTGCGACGGCTGCGCTTAGGAGCTGCCTCAGCTGCCGGAGCGTCGGAGCCTGCTGGCGCATTAGCTGACGCGGTTGCGTTCGCGGCGGAATCCGAATCGGACGCTACCGGGGCAGCGTCAACCTTCTTCTTGCGGCTAGCAGTCTTGGGCTTCTCGACTGCGGCGTCTGCTGCAGGAGCTTGCACGGCTGAGCTCGTGACCGGTGATTCGGTCTTCTCTGCTTGTGGTGCACCGGCAGGAGCCTCGGAGCCAGCAATTGCTGCGCCATCGACGCTCGTGACACGACGCGAAGCGCGCTTGCGTGCCGGAGCTGCCTCAGCAGCCGGAGCTGCCTCGGTTACCGGAGCTGCCTCAGCCTTCGCTGCTGCAGGGGCGGATGATTTGGTCGTGCTGTTCTTCTCGTTGATAGCTTCCACGAGCTCTCCTTTGCGAAGTTTTGAAGTACCGGTGATACCACGTTCGGCTGCCATTGCTTGAAGCTCGGGCAGTCGCAACGCGCTCAGCGCGGCACGGGAATCCACGCTTGATGCGTGGTTGTTGACGTCAGTCACTACTTGGGGTTCCTTTCCCCGACCACGCTTTCGAGCGATGGTGGAGAGCTAGTCGCTCACCGATGTCTACGCGGATGCGCAGGAATCTAATTCGGGGATGCGACGGGTGAAGTGCAACCGGGATGCTACGACTACGCCGTAGCTTCTACCTGGTGCTCATTCACTGTAGCACCTTTGAAGTCGACTGCTAAGAGTAGGCATTCCCAGGGCGTGGCGGCGTGCTCCTGCACTAAGGAGACAGCCTCGAGACGTTTTGCCGGGTCATCAGCGAGTACGAGAACCGAGGGACCAGCGCCAGAGACCACAGCGGCATGGCCGTGGGAGCGCAACATCCGGATAAGTTCTGTGGTTTGAGGCATCGCCGCTGCCCGGTAATCCTGATGAAGTCGATCACCGGTTGCCTCAAGCAATACTTCGGGGCTT
Organism: Salinibacterium sp. M195; assembly: GCF_019443965.1. Lineage (GTDB taxonomy): Bacteria > Actinomycetota > Actinomycetes > Actinomycetales > Microbacteriaceae > Rhodoglobus. The sequence continues at coordinate 2,460,498 of NZ_CP040814.1, forward strand.
TGAGTGAGGGCGGCGATTAACAGCGCGGCCCTCGACACGTTATAAACAGCATCAGCGTAGGGAACCGTTTCTGGCTGCAGGCTACGCGCATGTGCTGTTGAGACCTGAAAGTCAGGGACGCACACCAGCGGTGACACTCCGCGGTGCACCATGAGCTTCTTCGCTAGCGGTCCAGTCTCGGTGTTCCACGCAATAGTGAGACCACCCAATAACGCCGGTGCGACATTATCGGGATGCCCTTCAAGCTCGGTGGCAAGAATAAGGAGGGTCGCAGCATCCATCTCAACGACGCCCTCGAGCAGCCCCTTGGCGGCCATGACGCCAGACACGATTGCTGCCGCCGACGAGCCGAGGCCGCCGCCGTGAGGGATGATGTTGGTCGCCGACACGTGCAACCCGGGCATGGTCTGCCCAAAATGCGTAAAGCAGTGCTGGATCGCCTGAATAACGAGGTTGGATTCATCGGTGGCCACAATGCCGGCGCCGACGCCGGTGACCTCGATCGTGACGCCCGAGCTTTCCACCGCTGTGACGATGAGCTCGTCATAGTGCGAAAGTGCAAGCCCGAGCGTATCGAAACCTGGACCGAGATTCGCTGAAGTCGCCGGCACACGCACTACGACGCTGCGACCGACCAGCGAGGTCATGCCTTGGCCAACCCCAGAACGCTGGCAACCTCAGCGGTATCAACAGGAACAACCTTGGGCGTGATGTCATCGCCGCTTGCGGTCTTGAGGGCCCACTGCGGGTCCTTCAGTCCGTGACCGGTAACAGTCAGCACAACGGTGGAGCCGCGAGGAATCTGGCCAGCTTCGGCACGTTCCAACAGACCAGCAACACTGATCGCGGATGCCGGCTCAACAAAAATTCCGACCTCAGCCGAGAGGATGCGTTGGGCTTCCAGAATCTTGGCGTCGCTGATGGCGCCGAAGTAGCCGTTCGAAACCTTGTGCGCTTCTGTCGCGAATTCCCACGATGCGGGGTTTCCGATGCGGATGGCGCTCGCGATCGTTTCGGGGTGCTTAACAACTTCGCCGCGAACGATTGGTGCGCTGCCTTCGGCCTGGAATCCAAACATGCGCGGCAGCTTGGTAGTAGCGGATCGAGCGAGCTCTTCGCTGTAGCCACGGAAGTAAGCAGTGTAGTTTCCGGCGTTGCCGACGGGAACAATGTGGAAGTCAGGAGCGTCGCCGAGAACTTCAACGACCTCGAAGGCCGCAGTTTTCTGGCCCTCGATGCGGTCAGGATTCACCGAGTTGACGAGGTGCACCGGGTAGTTGTTCGCGAGATCGCGAGCGATGTCGAGGCAATCATCAAAGTTGCCCTGAACCTGAATGAGTTCGCCGTTGTGGGCGATGGCCTGGCTGAGCTTTCCCATCGCGATCTTGCCCTCGGGAACAAGAACAGCCGCGGTGATGCCTGCATGGGCGGCGTACGCCGCGGCGGATGCTGACGTGTTGCCGGTGGACGCGCAGATCACGGCCTTCGCACCGTGCTCGACAGCCTTCGAAATGGCCATGGTCATGCCACGGTCCTTGAAAGAGCCGGTGGGGTTCATTCCTTCAAATTTGACCCACACCTTGGCACCGGTGCGCGCAGAAAGTGCCGGCGCCGGAAGAAGCGGAGTTCCGCCCTCCCCCAGAGTGATGATGGGGGTGGCGTCAGAGATGTTGAGACGGTCGGCGTACTCGTGGAGAACGCCTCGCCATTGCCGATTCTTGATTTCGCTATTCACTGGTTACAGCCCCTCAACTCTCAAAACGGACACAACTTCTCGCACAACCGAACTTTCGGCTAGCGCTACCACCGTGGCGGCAAGCGACTCGTCGGCCGCCTCGTGCGTCACCGTAACTAGGGTAGCGCTTGGCACACCCTCCGTTACCGCGCCGACAGTCTGGTTGACCGCCTCCACCGAAACCGCATTGTCCGCAAATACTGCGGCGATTGTGGCGAGCACACCGGGCTCATCCACCACCGTCAAGGTGATCTGGTAGCGCGTCATTACGCGAGAGATCGGCAAAATCGGAAGATTGGCGTGAGTCGACTCCGCCACCCCAGGGCCACCGATAACGTGGCGACGAGCGGCGGAAACGACGTCACCCAGAACCGCGGATGCTGTTTCGCGGCCGCCAGCACCAGCGCCATAGAACATGAGGCTGCCTGCAGCTTCAGCCTCAACGAACACGGCGTTGTTTCCGCCGTGCACAGCAGCGAGGGGGTGAGTCAACGGCACGAGGGCCGGATGAACGCGAGCGCTCACGCCCTCGGTCGAACCGTCGGCGGCAAGCACACGTTCACAGATCGCGAGCAGCTTCACGACATAGCCAGCCTTGCGCGCGGCAACGACCTGCTCCGCAGTGACGCTCGTGATTCCTTCACGGTGCACGGCATCCAGGGGAACACGCGTGTGGAACGCCAGGCTCGCGAGCAGCGCGGCCTTCTGCGCAGCGTCATAGCCTTCGATGTCTGCGGTGGGGTCCGCCTCAGCGAAGCCCAAGCGCGTGGCCTCAGCAAGAGCGGTGTCGAAACTATCGCCCGTGGCATCCATGCGGTCAAGAATGTAGTTGGTGGTGCCATTGACGATTCCGAGAATACGTTCGACGCGGTCACCGGCAAGGCTGTCGCGCAAGGGGCGAATGATCGGAATCGCGCCAGCAACAGCGGCCTCGTAGTAGAGCTGCGCCCCAACTTGGGCGGCTTCTTCGAACAACTCGGCACCGTGATGCGCCAGAAGCGCCTTGTTTGCCGTGATGACGTCGGCCCCCGAATGCAGGGCCTTGAGAATCCACGTACGCGCAGGCTCAAGCCCACCGATAAGTTCGATCACGATGTCAGCGCCGACGATGAGCGACTCCGCGTCAGTCGTCAGTAGTTCTTTCGGGATGTTGGTGTCGCGAGGAGCATCGAGGTCACGGACGGCAACGCCCACGACTTCAAGCCCGGCTCCCGCACGGGCGGCGAGCTCGTCAGCGTGCTCGAGCAACAGGGCGGTTACCTGCGATCCGACACTTCCGCCGCCCAAAACTGCGACACGAAGGTTGCGGTATTCGATCATTCAGATTCTCCTGATGGTGTGATTCCTGCGTCGCGGCTCAGCAAGTCGTCTTCGGTTTCGCCGCGCACAATAATGCGGGCCTTTCCTTCGCGCACCGCCACTACTGGCGGGCGCGCAAGATAGTTGTAGTTGTTAGACATCGCCCAGCCGTAGGCGCCCGTTGCTGGCACTGCGACCACGTCGCCGGCCTCAACATCGCCAGGCAAGTATTCGGCGCGAACAACAATGTCGCCTGCCTCGCAGTGCTTTCCCGCAATGCGCACAAGCGCCGGAGCAGCCGCCGAGGCGCGATTGGCGATTCGAGCGGAATAGTCTGCCCCGTAAAGTGCGGTGCGGATGTTGTCGCTCATGCCGCCATCGACACTGACATATTTGCGCACAGCCTCGCCGTCGACAAGCACATCCTTGATCGTGCCGACGGTGTACAAAGTGGTCGTGGATGGGCCAATGATTGAACGTCCTGGCTCAATAGCGATGCGCGGTACCGCTATGCCTAATCGCGCACACTCCGCTTCGACAATTGACGCAAGCGACGCGGCGAGCTCTGCCACAGGCAGGGCCTCATCGGCTGAGGTGTACGCGATGCCAAAACCACCACCGAGATTCAGCTCGGGCACTGGCGCATCGATCGAGAGTTGCGCATGCAGCTCAAGCAGGCGCTGCGCAGCCTCCGCGAACCCTGCCGTGTCAAAAATTTGCGATCCGATATGCGAATGGATGCCCACAAACTCCAACGAAGAATGCGAACGAATCTGAGCGACAACAGCTTCAGCATCCGACAACGGAATCCCAAACTTCTGGTCCTCCCTCGCCGTCGCCAAATACTCGTGGGTAGACGCGTGAACCCCGCTATTGATGCGCAAGCGCACCGGCTGGGTTCGGCCGTGCCGTGCTGCGGCTTCAGCGACCCGACCGATTTCGACGACACTGTCGATAACGATGGGGCCGATGCCCGCGCGCACGGCACGGTCGATCTCGGAAAGACTCTTGTTGTTGCCGTGGAATCCCAAACGCGACGCATCGACGCCAGCTGCGAGTGCAACCGCCATCTCGCCTGCAGAGGCAACATCGATGTTCAGGCCAGCGGCCGTCATCCACCTGGCAACTTCGGTGCACAGGAAGGCCTTGCCCGCGTAGTACACCTTCACGCTCGAACCGATGCGATCGAACTCAGCGTCAAATGCCGCCTTGATCTCGGTGGCGCGAGCAATCGCATCCGCTTCATCAATGACATAAACGGGAGTGCCAAAGGTGGCAACAAGTTCGCTTGCGGCAACCCCGGCAATGACGAGTTCGCCCGTTTCTGCGCGCGCAGCATTACGCGACCAGACGGTCGACGGCAAAGAGTTTGCCTCGGCGGGGGCTTCGAGCCACTCAGGCGCCAGCGGATTCGCGAACACAGTCGCACCTCACAGAGATGTAGACGGAAAACAGCGGATTGTGTCCGCACGGGGGTTGGGGATGCTGACCACTCTAACGGGAGAGACGTCCAACGCTGAATCGAGTTACTGCTCGGGACACGTGCCGTATTGCTCCCACGCCTCATCGTCGAGCGCAATGCCGTTTGCGCTGAGCTGGATCATGAGTTCATCACCGTCAATCTCCACATTGTCGATTGTGACGGCGGTGGGGAGCGATGTTGCGACGCAAAATTCACGGGAATCGAGCAGGCTTCCTGCCAGACCCGAGAACAGTTGGTTATTGCGCAGATCAACGACTGAAATTTCTTCGTCGCCCAGCAACACTGACTGCGGCTCGAACGCGATCGCGTCACCAGCAGCAACCGGCAACAGATCGACCGCGACCGGAATCTTGATGAACAACAGTTCAAACACCGTGCTCACTCGAATCGCCGAGCCCTCAAGCGTGATGGAGTCGAGGTCGAGACCGCTCAGATTGCCGGCGAGCTTGTCGAGTTGATCGCCAGGCACCCCGACATCAATCGTGAGCGTATCGATCGGCTTCGATGAATCGAGAGGTACCTCAGTAGCGACTACGCGAGCGGATGAAGTGAGCCCATTAACTTCGAAGCGATCGATATCGATCGTGACGACATCCAGTCCCCCTGTGACGGCCTGGATGAGCAACGATCCTGAGCCGAGATCAACCGCGACGCCATCGCTCGAATCCAGCCCGAGCGAGGCGACGATTTTGTCCCGAACGAGGTCCGTCGCAATCGCACGCCCCACCGTCTCGACGAGGACTACGCCAACGACGAGGAGAAAGACGACGACACCACTCAGGGTCCACCACAGCGCGCGACGGCGCTTCTTTGGTTTCGCCGTGACATCGCTCGAACCCGGAGAAGCTGCTGCTGAAGCTGCGGAACCGTCGTCGAGGGTGAGCTCGACGGTTGGCTGGGCGCTCAAATCGAGCGTCGGCTGAGTACCATAATCGTCGTCGTCGTCGTCGCTCTGAGCACCTGAGCTAGCGGGCTTGTCGTTGGCCACGAAAACTACATCCGCTCGGGTGCGCTGACCCCGAGCATCCAGAGACTATTGCGCAGAACCTGACCGACAGCATCGTTCACCCAGAGGCGCGTGCGGTGCACATCGGTGACTTCTTCATCGTTCATCGGGGTGACGCGGCACTGGTCGTACCAACGGTGGTAGCTGCCGGCAAGTTCCTCGGCGAAGCGTGCAATGCGGTGCGGTTCGCGCAATTCCGCCGCTTGAGCCACGATGCGCGGGAACTCTGCAAGCACCCCGAGCAGGATGCTCTCGGTTTCGTTGGTGAGCAACGAGGCATCGAAGACGCTGCGGTCCACTCCCGACTCCCCCGCATTACGCGCAACACTGTGCGTGCGCGCGTGGGCATATTGAACGTAGAAGACCGGGTTGTCGTTCGTGCGCTTTTTGAGGATCTCCGGGTCTAAGGTGAGAGGCGAATCGGCGGGGTAGCGCCCGAGCGAGTAGCGCAGAGCATCCGTTCCGAGCCACTCACGCAGATCATCAAGTTCGATGATGTTGCCGGCGCGCTTCGACAGCCGGGCACCATTGATGCTCACCAGCTGACCGATGAGCACTTCAATGTCTTTCGTCGGGTCATCGCCGGCAGCACCGGCGAGCGCCTTAAGGCGATGAACGTAGCCATGGTGGTCGGCACCGAGCAAGTAAATCTTGTGGGCGAATCCGCGGTCACCCTTGCTCAAGTAGTAGGCGGCATCGGCCGCAAAATAGGTATAGACACCATTGCCGCGCTTGATGACACGGTCTTTGTCGTCGCCGAAGTCGGTGGTCGTGACCCATACCGCGTCCTCGCGGTCTGCGACATGACCCTGAGCTCGCAGGCGCTCGACAGCGTCATCGATCGCGCTGGCGCCAGCGGCATTAGTGGCGTGTAGCGCTCGTTCGCTAAACCACACATCGAAGTTCACATTGAAATCGGCGAGCGACTTCTTGATAGCACCCAGCTGCAATTCGTAGCCGCGCTCCCGCGCCACCGCGATTGCCTCATCATGGTCGAGGTCAAGCAGCTCAGGATGGCTCGAAAGAACACCCTTGGCAAGCTCCCCGATGTACGCGCCGGGGTAGCCGTTTTCTGGGGTCGGCTCGCCCTTGGCCGACGCCAGAATCGAGGCACCGAAGTTGTCCATCTGGTTGCCGGCATCATTGATATAGAACTCGCTCACAAGCTCGGCACCCGCCATCTTCAGGATCCGGGCAAGGGAGTCGCCGAGAGCCGCCCACCGAGTGTGACCAATGTGCAAAGGGCCAGTCGGGTTCGCCGAAACGAACTCCAAGTTGATGGTCTGACCCGCGAGCGAATCATTGCGACCGTAAGCCTCACCCTGCTCGACAATTGTTTTTGCCAGGGCGCCAGCGGCAGCCGCATCCAAGGTGATGTTAATGAAACCAGGGCCAGCCACATCCACGGCAGCAATACCTTCGATCGCCCGAGCCTGCTCAGCAATCTCGGTCGCCAACTCTCGCGGGTTCGCCCCCAACGGCTTCGCCAACTTCATCGCGATATTGGATGCCCAATCGCCGTGATCGCGATTGCGGGGTCGCTCTAACACCAGATCGTTCACGGTCAAACCCAGATCGGGCGTGCCGCGGTCAGCCGCGATGCGGGTGACAACAGAAAGAAGGGTGGCAGAAAGATCAGCAGGATTCACCCCTTAAGAGTACTGGGTGGTTACCGGGCTTCCGCGCGGGATCCGACGCGGACTTAGGTCTCGGTTCTGTCGCAGTTGGCGACACTGCCGGGTCACTGCACTTCGAAGACGCTCTCAGTCGCGAGAATGGAACCATGGCTCTTCAACTACGTGTAATTCCTGCAGCGATCGCGCTGAGCGCATCCGCTCTCCTGTTAAGCGCGTGTGTTCCGACCGAGCCTGAACCAACTTCATCCCCCACTGCGTCATCGTCCTCCCCGACGCCAACGTCGACACCGACCAGTGACCCTACGAGTGCGCCGACGGCGGCTCCGGAGCCGGCGGTAACGGCAACGCCCGACGCTCAAGCGACGCCCGTGACCATTGCGTGCACTGAACTGATCTCGCCGCAGGCCATATACGACTTCAACCCCAACTATGTGCTGCTGAACAGCTTTACTCCCGCAGCGGGATCGCCTGCCGCGAGCGCGCTTCAATCCAAAGGCACTGCTTGCCGCTGGCAGAACGGAACAAGCGGCATCACCATCGACGTCTCGGTCGCCAAGCCCACCTCAGCCAAACTTGCCTCGCTGAAGTCAGCCGCCGGAGCTAAGGTCAGCGAATTCGACGGTTATTTCACTTCCAGCGGCGGCACGGGAACCGCGCAAGTCTTCAGCGGCAGCTACTGGATGACGCTCAGCTCGGCCGCCTTCGACCGAGCAGCGGGTGCTGCGGAACTCGTCACTGTCGCGAAAGCTGCGCTGAAATAGCGTCCTCATTATTTGAGCTCAACTTCATGGCGATGGCGACGGCCACAAGTCCCCCCGCGCATATGACAAAAGTGAGCGAGGATGCCGGGTCCTTCGCCACAATCAAAATAGCGGCCGGAATGAGCGCCCCGCCGATTGCGCCGCACGCTACCAATACTCCGAGAGCATCGGGAGCAGTCCCCTCAGATAACCGATCCAACGCAAGTCCAGCGATTACTCCGTAGCTCGGCGCTATCGCGACAACGGCAATCGCGATCGCGATGATGGCCCATTCTGGAGCCCGTTCTGTGAGCCCGGCCGCCACGAACAGACACAGAGCGCCTGCAGCGCTGCCCCACACCACGATATTTTCTGCGGCCGCACCGCGGGTTGTCATCACGACAGCGACATATCGACCGAGAGCCATAAGCATCCAGAATGCTGAGGTTCCCAAACCCGCCAGCGCCGGGTCGATATCCAACAAGGTAGCCGGAAGGACTGCAGACCAGCCGGCGAAGACTGTTTCGATCCCCACATAAACCGGAAGGGCAAGCAAGAAGGGCACTAATGCGACGTAGACGCGAAGGTTCGTTCTTCGCTTTCCGTGCCGGGCTTTCTCGTCATTCGCTCGTGAAGGTTGCCCCCGCAGGGTCGCGAAGACGAGGGCTGCCGCTGCGACGGGAATTACCGCAACTCCCATCAATGCCAACCGCGGGTCGACGAAAGAACCTGCGATAACGATCAGGAGCGGTGTGCACGCAGCCGTGATTGCGACAGCGCCGGTAAGTGCACTGAGACTGATAGCGGCACTTTTGCCGCGCGACTCTCGTTTCGCGCACAGTGTTGCCGATACCTCGCTCAGCCCGAAGCCAAATCCGGCCAGCCAACTCGCCGCCAGAATGAGCAGTGAAGTGTGCGAGAGCGCGAACGCTATCAACCCCCCACTCTGCAGCGTGCAGCCCAGAACGAGCACAACTTCCGGGCGCAATACGCGCATGAAGAATCCACCGAGCACGACGCCGATGAGCAGTCCGGCGAACAGCACAGGGACAGCTTCAAGCACGGAACCACCGATCGAACGTTCCGCGGCAGGCAGCGCCGCGGGAATTGCTGCCGCCGTCGCGCCCAACCCGATGAACGCGGCGAACAGCGCCACACGTCCGATCATGAGTTTCCGGTTACCCGCAAATGACGCACTACGGCGTAGGTGTCACGGATCGCGGACATTGATCTTTCGTAATTTGCTTGGGCGACGCCGACGAACATGCAATCAACCACCATGAGTTGAGCAATTCGGCTTCCGAGCGCGCCCGATCGGAATCCTGTCTCCCTGGCCGCAGTAGTGAGCACAATGTCTGCGTGCTCGGCCAGCGGCGAACTCTCGTGGTTAGTAATCGCAATGGTTGCTGCTCCGGCAGCGCGCGCGATTGCCAAGAACTCGATCGTGTCAATTGTGCGTCCGCTATGCGAAACGGCGATTGCAACTGCGTGCGGGCCCAGCGTCGCTGCCGAAGTCCAGGCGGCGTGAGAGTCTGACCAGTTCAGCGCGGTGCGCCCAATCCGCGTCAGCTTCTGTTGCAAGTCCAGACCGACAATCGAGCTGGCACCGACCCCAAAGATGTCGACGCGACTGGATCCGACGACTGTGGCAACCGCAGCGGCGAGCGCGACAACATCCAGAGTCTTCGCGGTATCGGCAATCGACAGAGTTTCTGCCAATGACACTTTTGCGACGATCTCGTGCAGGCTGTCATTTTTGTTGATGTCACCGGAGACATCTGGCAGTGCTGAAGTCTCAAAGCTCTCGCGGGCGACGTCACGGAGCACGTCTCGTCTGAGGTCTCGAAGATGCTCGTAGCCCATTCGCTGAGAGAAGCGCACGACAGTTGTCGTTGACGTCTGGCATCGCGACGCAATCTGCTTAATCGAAAGATCTGCTGCCGCGGTGGGGTCAGCAAGAAAGAGATCGGCGACTCTCCGTTCACTTGGTCGGAGTTCAGGCAATAACGAACGCATGCGCACGAGAGCTGCATCGTTGCGTTCCGACGGGGTCGGTGCGCGGAGTCCAGACATATGCCTCCTCATTGATGGCACCAGCGTTGATGCTGGGATGCATGGATAACTATACGAGGAACTTTGTTACATAGAAAGTGTTTTTCGTGTACTTTCGTAACGTACCGAGATCAAGGATGCTCAACGGGCCGGCTCCATCGCACCACCCCACCGGTCAAGGCATCACTAGCCCTGAGGAGTTCACATGCAAGGAAGCACTGGCGCACGGCGCACAAGCTTCGGCATATTTAGCATCGCCACCGCAGTTGCGTTGACGTTGACCGGATGTGCCGTTTCGAATTCACCCTCCACCGGCAACGCTGGCGGAGGCACACTGGTAGTTGGTGTCACGAGCGACCCAGACACACTGTTCCCGTGGAAGGCAACACAGTTCCAGTCCGTAAACGTTCTGCAGAACATCTACGGCACCCTGACTGAGTTCGACACCGACCTCAACGTAGTTCCCGGACTCGCTGAGTCTTGGGAAACCTCAGAAGATGGCCTTTCCGTCACGTTCGCCCTTCGTCAAGGGGTGACCTACGCTGACGGCAGCACGTTCGGCTCTGAAGACGTCAAGTTCTCGCTCGAAGCGATCATGACCGAGGAAACAGCTGCGGTCGCTGCTAGTTCCCTGGCCTCGGTCACCGCGGTTGACGCTCCAGACGAAAACACCGTCGTTCTTACTTTGAGCGCCGCGGACGCTGCTTTGCCAGCAAACCTTGCGGTGTTGAACATGGCAATGCTGTCATCAGACGACACCGAAGAAGCTCTCAACACGACACCGAACGGCACTGGCCCGTTCTTGTTCGAAGAGCGCACGGCGAGCCAGTCGATCACGCTCGCCAAGAACGACGCGTACTGGGGCGACACTGCGAAGCTTGACACCGTCGAGTTCCGGGTAATCCCGGACGAGTCGTCGATCGTCTCAGCGATGCAGGGCGGGAATGTGCAGCTGGCCGTCTTCGATGACGCCGTAGTCGCACAAACTGCAGAGACCGGAAATGTCACCGTCGAGGCTACCCCGCAGCTCAGCTACCACGCGCTTCAGCTCAATGCGACGCGTGGGGCACTGACCGACGTGAACGTGCGTCTTGCTTTGCAATGCTCCATCGACCGACAAGAAGTGCTCGACACTGCAGCGTTGGGTGAGGGCGAGATCACCGGCCCCATCACATCGCCGGCATACCGTTCGGACACCAGCGATCGCCCCTGTGCGGAGCGTGACCTAGACAAAGCTGCTGATTACCTCGCCAAGGCGGGCAAGTCTGACGGCGTAACCATCAACACGATCGTCTCGCAGGGTGAATACTCCACGAGCGTGAACGAGGCCCAGAACCTCAAGTCGCAAGCGGCCGAAGCTGGCATTACTCTCGACATCGAAGTTCTGGAATCGGGAGCATTCGTTGATCGTTGGATCGCGGCAGACTTCGACGCTGCAGTAGCACTCAACGGTGGTCGCCCCGACCCCGATGGCATGTACGGTCGCTACTTCACGAGCACGGGAAACCTCAACCAGGTAGCTGGCTACAGCTCTCCCGAACTCGACGAACTCTTTGCTGCCGGTAAGCAAAGTTCTGACCCTGAAGAGCGCAAAGAGATTTACGCACAGGTCTCTGCCGAACTCGAAAACAATGCGGCGTGGATCTGGCTCTTTACGAGCTACACCTACACCGCAACAACCAGTGATGTAGAGGGATTTACCCCGATGACGAACGGCTCTTTGCAGTCGCTTCGCACGACGTCGGTCAACTAGTCCCCTGGTGGTGTGGCGCGTAATCCAGCGCCACACCACCGGCCACATTCACCACAATTTACGGAAGACCATGCTGCGAAGACTTTCCCGGAATCCGATACTGCGACGTATTCTCTCCACGTTTGCGACACTTATCGGTGTCGCCGTATTCGTTTTCATCATGCTGCGGGCAATTCCCGGTAACCAGATAACAGCCGGGCTGGGAACTGAAGCCGCCGCCCTCACTCCCACTCAGAAGGCAGCGCTCGAGGCGTACTACGGCCTCGACCAACCGCTGGTAATTCAATTCTTCAGCTGGATCGGCAACCTTTTCACGGGCAACCTCGGGTTCTCCGCTCGCGCGCAGGAAAGCGTGCTGAGCCTCACAGCCCAGTCATTGCCTGTCACCTTCGAGCTAGCTATCTTCTCGATCGTCTTGGCTCTCGCGATCGGCATCCCCCTGGGAATGCTCTCTGCTTCTCGACCAGACTCACCGCGCGACGCTTTCGGCCAAGTAGTCGGACTCGCCGGACTCTCGATCCCCGCATTCTTGCTCGCGACAACGCTGCTTGCAGTACTTGCCTCATCATTCGGTTACAACCCCAACGGTGAAGGCTTCGCCTACTTCTTCGACAATCCTCTGCTCAATCTTCAACAGATGATGCTCCCGTCGATCGTGCTCGGGTTCGGAATCGCCGCGCCCATCATGCGCACCACTCGAACCGCCGTGCTCGAGATTCGCGCCAACGACTTCGTTCGAACGGCACGGGCAAAAGGCATTCCGTCTCGAAGACTGCAGTTCAAGCACGTACTCGGCAACGCGCTAGTCCCGATTGTCACCATGACCGGTTTACAGTTCGGTTACCTCTTGGGCGGCGCCGTCGTTGTGGAACAAATATTCTCCGTTCCCGGCATTGGTCGACAAGTTCTCCTCGGCATCCAACAAAAGGAATATGCGCTTGTGCAAAGCACTGTGCTTGTTATCGCCCTTGCCTTCGTGATCGTGAACCTCCTCACTGACCTCCTTTACCGGCTCATCGACCCCCGGGTGCGTGCAAAATGACCGACATCACACCATCGACAACGCTGAGCGCTGCTGGCGGCCCCACCGGCGAACGCCTTCGTCTGCTCGTGCGCAGCAAAAGCGGCCTCACTGGACTCATCCTGATCGTTCTTCTTGGCGTATTGAGTCTTATCTCTGCTTTCGGGCTTCTCCCGTTTGATCCCATTACGCAAGACCCGCCATCCCGGCTTCAATCACCGTCGGCGGTTCATTGGTTCGGTACCGATCAATTCGGCCGCGATGTGTTTGCTCGAGTAGCGGCTGGTGTCGCAAACTCAGCGCTGATCTCAATCGTCGCCGTAGCGTTTGCCACAGTCGTGGGAACTCTTGCCGGCGTTGTCGCAGGCTTTTACCGCGGGATCCCCGACGGGATTATCAGCGGGATTACGAACGTGCTCTTCGCATTTCCGCCGCTGCTCCTCGCTCTCACGCTCGCATCAGTATTCAATCGCAACTGGTTCACCATTGCTGCGGCAATCGGGCTGGTGTACGTGCCGATATTTATCCGAGTCACCCGCGGCCCGGTGCTCTCTCTCCGCGAGATCGAATACGTCAAAGCCGCGACCAGCACCGGCCAGAGTCGCGCGATGATTATGTTCCGGCACGTGCTCCCCAACATCACTTCCATCGTCATTGTTCAAGTGACGCTCTCACTGTCGTGGGCGGTTCTCACCGAGGCATCCTTAAGCTTCTTAGGGCTCGGCACTCCGCCTCCCGCCCCGTCTCTCGGATCCATGATTTTTGAGGCTCGCACATTGGTCAGTATCGCCCCATGGACGATGCTCGCCCCCGGTGCCGTCATTGTTCTCCTCGTCGTCGGCCTGAACCTCCTCGGCGATGGTCTGCGCGACGCTCTCGACCCCAGAAACAGAGGCAAAAAATGAGCATGCTCAACGATCTGGATGGGCTCGCGACTGAAGCAGTCGATCCCCGTTACACCAACCTTGACCTCATGAGCGTTGCGGAACTCGCCACCGCGATGAATGAGGCCGATTCGAGTGTTCCTGGCGCTGTTCAGGCGCAACTCCCCGCGATTGTGCCAGCGATCGAAGCCGCAAGTGAGCGGATGGCTGCTGGAGGTCGACTCGTCTATGTCGGCGCCGGGACTCCTGGCCGAATCGGAGTCGTCGATGCATCCGAATGCCCCCCGACTTTCAATACTCCTCCCGAGCTTGTTTTCGCAATCATGGCTGGCGGTTCCGACGCCATTGTGACGCCGAAGGAGGGAGCCGAAGACGACGGTCCAGCCGGCGCAGCAGCGATCGACGCGGCGGGAATTGGCCCGCTCGATACCGTCATTGGCATAGCCTCGAGCGGTCGCACTCCCTTCGTCATTTCCGCAATCGAACACGCCCGCTCGCGTGGCGCACTGACCGTCGGCCTCTCATGCAACGTGGGGACTGCGCTGAGCGCCGCCGCCGAGTTTGCGATCGAAGTCGCCGTTGGTCCAGAAGTTTTGACCGGCTCGACGCGTCTCAAAGCGGGAACTGCTCAAAAACTGGTACTCAACATGTTCTCGACGATCGTGATGGTTCGCCAGGGAAAGACGTACGGCAGCCTCATGGTCGATCTCAAGCCGACCAATCACAAGCTGCGGGCCCGAGCGGTGCGCATGGTTGCCGAAATTGCGAACGCCTCCCGCGATGATGCAGAATCCACCCTCGAAACGACAAGCTACGACGTTAAAGCCTCGATCTTGATGCTGGCGTTGGGCTGCACAATGGACGAAGCGAGAAACAGGCTAGCTCAGACATCTGGCCGACTTCGACTCGCCCTAGAAGGAGCATAATGCGCGTCCTAGGCATGATTTCCGGAACCTCGCATGACGGCATCGATGCCGCAGTGGTCGACTTCGTTGAACATGATGGCGCGCTCACCGGCACGGTGCTTCACGACGTGAGCACTCCATACTCTCCTGAACTGCGAGCGCGAATCGTTGCAGCGCTACCGCCAGCACAAACGACGCTGGCCGAAGTTTGCGAACTCGACACCTTGATCGGACAGGCATTCGCGGATGCTGCGGCAGCAGCCTCTGATGCAGTCGGCGGCGTCGACGCTGTGACTTCGCACGGCCAAACGGTCTATCACTGGGTCGATGGCTCGCACGCGTTAGGCACTCTCCAGATTGGTCAACCGGCGTGGATCGCGGAGCGCCTCGGGGTTCCCGTAGTGTCCGATGTCCGCATCCGCGACATTACGGCGGGAGGGCACGGCGCGCCTCTCGTTTCTTTTCTTGATGAATTGTTGCTGCGCGATCGCGGTGACGTTTCGGCTGCGCTCAATCTCGGTGGCATCTCGAACATGACCGTGATTAACTCCGGTGACCTTGTGGCCTATGACATCGGGCCCGCAAACGCGCTAATCGATGCCGTTGTTGTCGACGAACAGCTGAACTCCCTCGGCTTTGACGAGGACGGCGCTATCGCGGCATCCGGCCTCGTGGATCCTGAATTGCTTGAGCAACTTCTCGCGGACCCCTACTACGGTCTCGGGACTCCGAAAAGCACCGGAAAAGAGCACTTCCACCTCGGGTACATTCGCGCCGCCGAAAAGCAGCTCGGGCGCTCTCTCAGAGCCGCCGATCTGATCGCCACCCTCACCGAGTTGACGGTGCGAACGGTAGCGCGCGATGTGAGCAAGCAGGGAATCACCTACCTCGCTGTTTCCGGGGGCGGATGCCGCAACCCCGTCATGCTCGAAGGACTTCGCGGCGCTCTCGCTTCAACCGAAATCGTGCTCGCCGATGTGCTTGGCGCCCCCGCTGACGGTAAAGAAGCAATAGCTTTCGCGCTGATCGGATGGTGCACTCTTCATGGCGTACCAGCGACAGTTCCTGGCGGCACGGGGGCACGCGCCCCCCGCATCTTGGGCACGATTACTCCTGGCCGCGACGGACTCGTTTTGCCCGCTCCCCAGGAGGGACCGATTCGTTCGCTCACGCTCACCGTGGTGCGCTAAATGTCTTCTCTCGAGTTGCGCGCCGCCTCGCAAGCAGATCATGCCGCCATTGTCGCGGTATTTCTCGCGTGCTGGCGACGAAGTTATACCGGATTGCTTCCGCAACCCGCTATCGACGAGATGACGGACGAGCGTGCTTCTGCCCTGTGGCAGCGGGTGCTCTCAGAAACAGCTGGCCCCGTGATCGTCGCCGAACGTGAAGGCGAGATCCTGGGCATGGTTCGATTCGCCGCGGTTGGCGACCAAGGGGCGGTGCACTCTCTCTACGTTTCTCCCGATGCCCAAGGATTGGGGCTCGGCACGACACTTCTTGACTCGGCCGTGAGTTCGCTTCGCACACGCGGAGCAGAAGCGGCCCGCTTGTGGGTCTTTGCCGCAAACACACCCTCTGTCGCTTTCTACCAGAGTCGCGGCTGGGCCCCCGATGGTGAGACTCGCACTCAACAAGAGTTCGGTGCCCCAGAAATACGGCTGAGCCGCTCCTTAGAGGCGTCCGCATGAGTCATCTCGTTCAGCTCCTCGTTCATCGGGTTCGTCTTCCCCTGGTGCGTCCTTTCGTCACGGCCGTGCGCCGGGTCGAGGCGATCGATGCTGTGCTCGTGGAGGCTACCGATAGCGACGGCCGCTCGGGATGGGGCGAGGCACCCACCAGCTGGCGGGTTACCGGAGAAAGCCCCGAGAGCGTCACCGCTGCAGTTGTCGGCCCGCTCAGCGAATCGCTCGACTCAGCACCACTCGATGACACGACGGAGCTTGCTGCGCTGGTGACACAAGCGATTGTGGGCAACGCTTCTGCTCGTAGCGCTGTCGAGTGCGCCCTCTACGACCTCAGCGCGCAGTCCGCGGGGCTCTCGCTCGCTCGCTCGCTGGGTGCCAATGCTGATTGCACGCGGATCACTACCGATATGACTCTCTCTGTCGGTACTGTCGCTGAGGTGCTCGCTAGCGCTCGAGTGCATGTCGCTGGTGGATTCCACTCCATCAAGCTCAAGGCATCATCGAGCGGCGAAGTACTCAGGAACCTCGTGGCACTTCGAACGGAGTTCGGCCAAGACCTCAACTTGAGAATTGATGCGAATCAGGCGTGGCAACCAGACGAAGCAATCCGCGTCATCCATTCGATTGAAGATGCTGGCATAGATCTAGAATTCGTCGAACAGCCGGTAAGTGCACTCGATCTTGAGGGCCTTGCTCGCGTGACCGCTGCGGTAAATGTGCCCATACTTGCGGATGAATCAGTCTGGACTATTCGTGATCTCCGCGATGTCATTAGGCTTCGCGCCGCAGACAGCATCAACATCAAACTTGCGAAGGCCGGCGGTCTCAGCGAAGCAATGAAGCTGGCAGCCGCGGCTCGTGACGCGGACATGGAAGTCATTGTTGGGTGCATGATGGAGAGCACGGTTGGTGTTGCCGCGGCGGCCTCTCTCGCTGCAGCCATCAGCCCCGAAGCCACCCATGATTTGGATGCCGGGCTCTGGCTGCGTGAGCCCAGCGTCACCGGAGGACTCCGCTACGAGAACAACTTCGCGATGTTGGGTGCGGGGCCGGGGCTCGGCGTCAGCGGTATCACCTCACGGAGCGCCGCGTGATGACGGAAACGATTCTGCAAGCAGCAGCAGCGCAGATTGCCGGTGTTGGCGACCAGTGCGCGGTTGGCTGCGTTGTCGGCGTCGAGATTGATGGCGAAAGAACGGTGGCTGTGGCGGGGAATACGTCCACGACGCGTGCCGCCGACGCGATGAGTCGGGCCACCCTCCACGACGTTGCATCGGTGAGTAAAGTTGTCGCCACCACCACAGCCTTGCACCGTTTAGCTTCCGAAAATCAGCTCGACTTCGACGACGAAGTCAGTCGTTTCATCCCTGGCTTCGGCGGTGCCCGTGACACGACAGTCCGTGATCTGCTCCGCCATCGCGCAGGGTTGTGGGAGTGGCAGCCGCTGTATCTCACGCCGGAAGCGACCGACGATCCTTTCCGGACGATCGATGCTCTGCCACTGCGTTATTCTCCCGGACACGAGCGGCACTACTCCGATCTGGGGTTCATGACGCTCGGGCGCCTCATCTCGACGATCACGGGCGAATCACTCGATAAAGCGGTGCAGTCCCTCGTGACGGAACCGCTAGGGCTTTCACATTTCGGATACGGCCCCGTCTCGAGCCAGGTGTCGACAAGTTCCTTCGGAGATGCCGCAGAAGAGCGAATGGTGCGCACTAGCGATCCGTACCCTGTGAGCTGGTCCGACGCCGGATTCGCTTGGCGCACCGCCCCCGTTCGCGGCACCGCCAATGATGGAAACTGTGCCCACGCTTTCGACGGCGTAGCCGGACACGCTGGCATCTTTTCAACAGTCGACAGTTTGCTCGACGTCGGTGCGACTCTGAGCCGCGCTAACGACCACCCCCAACTATTTCTCCCCGAAGTCACCGCCGAGGTTTTCGCCGAGGGCCCAGACTCCGGCCAAGCATTGGGATGGCGACGTACATCGCTCACCGTCAACGGCGCACCGCTTCCGCTGCTGTGGCATCCCGGTTTTACCGGCGCTGCTCTCGCCTTCGTACCTGACCGCGGTATCACCGCGGCCTTCGCCTGCAACAGATTGCTCGCGACAACCCCTTCCCCCACCGACGCTCACTGGCAGCACGTCCTTAACGCGCTTGCCACGATTCTCAGCAACCAGGAGTGACCGCCATGACGACAACCACCAACCCCGTTCTCCGTATTGATAACCTCTCGGTCGCCTTCCTCACGGGAAGGGAACTGGTGCCGGCGGTACGCAATGTATCGATCGATGTCGCCGCGGGAGAGACTGTTGCCGTGGTCGGAGAATCCGGTTCCGGCAAGTCGACGACCGCCGCTGCCATCAATCGGCTCCTCCCCGAGAATGCCCGCATCACCTCGGGCAGCATCCTGTTTGAGGGCCGCGAGATGACTGAGCTTCCCGAAAGCGCTCTCGTGAGACTGCGCGGAGCAGGCATTGGACTTGTTCCTCAAGATCCCATGTCGAATCTGAATCCCCTCATGCGGATCGGCGCGCAGATTGGTGAGGCGCTTGAGGTTCACGGAATCGAAACTGGTCCTCGGATTCATCAGCGTGCGGTCGAGTTGCTCGAACTCGTAGGAATCCCGGATGCGGAACAACGTTCGCGTCAGTATCCTCACGAATTTTCCGGCGGCATGCGTCAACGCGCGCTCATCGCGATGGGCCTCGCCTGCCAGCCGCGTTTACTGATTGCCGATGAGCCAACCTCTGCCCTTGATGTCACCGTGCAGCGTCGCATTTTGGACCAGCTCGATGAGCTCACTGGTCGCATGGGCACCGCGGTTTTCCTCATTACTCACGATCTCGCGCTTGCCGCTGAGCGGGCCGACCGGATAGTCGTGATGTTTCGCGGCGAGATCGTGGAAGAAGGCACCGCTCACGATATTTTCACCAACCCTCAACACGATTACACCAAGCAGCTTCTCGCCGCTGCACCAAGTTTGTCGACCCGGCGCCCGCTCAGAACCGTCGCGACGACCGCGGCCGCCGTGGCAACTCCACTGGTGGAAATTCGCGACCTTCGCAAGGTCTTCGAACTGCGTTCGCCGAAAGCCGGCGAAGCGACCACTTTCACCGCCGTTGACGGTGTGAGCTTCACCATCAGCAAAGGCACCACGGTCTCAATTGTTGGCGAGTCTGGTTCTGGCAAATCGACGACGGCGAACTTAGTACTCGGGCTCGAAGAGATTTCTGGCGGTTCAATTCTCTTCGACGGAGTCGATCTCACAACCCTCAAGCGACGCGAACTCTTCGCGTTCCGCCGTCGAGTGCAACCTGTTTTCCAGAACCCCTATGCCTCTCTCGACCCTCGCTACACCGTCGAGCAATCGATCATCGAACCGCTCAAGGTGCATCGAGTGGGAACCGCAGCTAGCAGACGAGAGCGCGTTGCTGAACTGCTCGACCAAGTATCACTGCCAGCCGCAATGGCATCGCGGCTCCCCCACGAACTTTCGGGAGGTCAACGTCAACGTGTCGCAATTGCTCGCGCATTAACGCTCGAGCCAGAGTTGGTTGTGCTCGACGAAGCCGTCTCTGCTCTTGACGTGCTGGTTCAAGCGCAGACTCTTGAACTTCTCGCTGAGCTTCAGGAACGACTCGGGCTGAGCTACCTCTTCATTAGCCATGACCTCGCGGTGGTTCGCATGATTTCTGATGAAATTCACGTTATGCAGCGCGGACGAATCGTCGAGAGCGGCACCCCGGAGCAGATCTTCGAGCACCCTCAGGATGCGTACACGCGTGAACTGCTCGAAGCGATTCCGGGATCGCATCTCAGTATCGACTGAGGCGCGTGGGCTGGCGCCGCTAGGGAAGCTGTACTGGCGACCGGTGATCGTCGATCGGCAGCACATCCGCCGTCGCGGTAATCACAAGGTTCTGCAAGAACAGGTCAGCCCAGTGATTGGTGAGGAACGCCGTGTCAGCAGCGTCCCGACCTGTCGCGATGCGCACGAGCGACTGACGCGGTGCCAGACCGGTCGAGTCGACAATCCACCAGGCACCATCGACATACGCTTCGGCGACAGCGTGAAAATCCATCGGGCTAAGGCCCGGGGCGTAGACAGAAACGTAACGAGCCGGCACATCCTTCGCCCGCAACATCGCAATAGTGAGGTGGGCGTAGTCGCGACACACCCCCCGTCGCGTGAGCAACGAGTGAGCGGCACCATCGGTGGAGACCGACACACCCGGCGTGTAGCGCATACTCTGCGAGACCCAGTCGCGCACGGACTGCAGCAACTCGTGGCCGACCTGGTGAGAAAACTGCGAACGCGCACTCGGCGTGAGCACGTCAGACTCGCAATAACGACTTGGCCGAAGGTACTCGACCCGATCTATCTCGTTGAGCTCGGCAGGCTCGGGGCTTGATTCGACGGTGGCGGCGTAGTCCACGACGAGCCGCCCAGGCCCGGCAATGAGCGAATGCAGGCGGGTTCCGCGCGCATCGACCATTTCTTTCGGTTGCTGGGGCACCCCATCCAGCACAAAATCAATGGACTCGGATGCCGTAGGCCAGTGTGCGGACACCGCAATACTGAAGACCATTTCGGTGCGACCGCGAAGGTCAAGTTCTTGGTGGGACGTAACGGTACGCAGCATCCCCCGATAATGTCACGACTAGCTGAAGCGAGCATCAGAACAGCGTGCTAATTATCGGGGCAATTGCTTGCTAAGCTAATGTCCTTGCCTTCGTAGCTCAGGGGATAGAGCGCCGGTTTCCGGTACCGTAGGTCGGGGGTTCGATTCCCTCCGGGGGCACAGATATTCACCGCAGTAAACAACAAACCGTTGTCCTCTCAGAGGGTCAACGGTTTTCTTGTTTTCGGGGCGCTGAGCGAAATTACCGAGGTTTCTTAGCTCGAACAGCTGCTGCACCGACCGGCAGGATAACGAGCCCAGATGCGCAGAGCAGCGCAATCCATTCGCCGGTAGCGAGGCTTATCCACAGCCCGATCCCGAGAATCAGCACACTGTAGACAACGGCAAACGTCAGCATTCGGCGAGACAGAACGGCGGCTTGAGGTTTAGTCATAGCTTTAAGGTAAGTCATCAGGCACGCCAACTCAATGAATGTACAAGTGACGGCGCTACTGCTGAGTCAGTCGCGACCTTTAGGTTACGAGACGACGCAGCAGGCTTCTGCGCCGGCGTCTGTGCTCGTGGCAACAGAGGCGAGCATTTTGACGGGCTCAGCGAAGGCTTCGCAGCAGAGTTCGTAGACGTTGGAGCGGCCGCGGGGCGTGACCGTAACGAGGCCGTTGTCACGCAGCGGTGCCAAGTGGTGGCTCACCAACGTTTGGCTAAGCCCCGTGGCATCCGTCAGTTCACGCACGGTGTGGGCGCGTTCGGTGAGCAAGAGCACCAACTGAAGACGGTTGGGGTCGCCGAGAGCGCGCAATAGAGGCGCCAGGCTCTGGGCCCGTTCGGCCGTGGCTGACCAGGTGGGCTTCTGGATCATCAGAAGATCGACGCGTTCGCTCATAACAACGATCTTACACAGCTTCTTTGTTATCAACAGTAGATGCTGTTATTGTTAGCCAACGCTAGCGGTGCCGCTGGCGAACAACAACGAGGAGAGCAATGACCGTCGCACCTTCCCCCGCAAGCGAGTTACCCGTCGTAGTCATCGGAGCCGGCCCCATCGGGCTCGCTGCTGCCGCCAACCTGGTAACCCGCGGTATCCGCACCGTTGTACTCGAAGCCGGCGCTCACGCCGGGGCCGCGATCAACGACTGGGGACACGTCTCCCTCTTCTCCCCCTGGCGCTACAGCGTCGACCCCATAAGCCGCGAACTGCTCGAACGCACAGGCTGGACCT
Organism: Salinibacterium sp. M195; assembly: GCF_019443965.1. Taxonomy (GTDB): domain Bacteria; phylum Actinomycetota; class Actinomycetes; order Actinomycetales; family Microbacteriaceae; genus Rhodoglobus. Next base: position 2,482,571 of record NZ_CP040814.1, read on the forward strand.
CCCCCGACGCCGAAACGCTCCCGACCGGCGGCGACCTTGTGCACGACTATCTGCGGCCACTGGCAGCAACCGCCGAACTGGCTCCCGTGATCCACTACAACAGTCGAGTGATCGGGATGTCGCGCCAAGGCATCGACTCCACCAAGACGATTGGCCGCGAGCGCCACCCGCTCCTGGTTCGCGTCGACTCCCTCGACGGCGTGTACGACATCCTCGCCTCGGCCATCATCGACGCTTCAGGAACGTGGGGTCACAACAACCCCATCGGCGCCTCGGGGCTCCCCGCGACCGGCGAAACCGACAGCACCGCCTGGCTTACTGGCCCGCTCCCTGACGTTCTCGGCACCGATCGTGCTCGGTTCGCCGGCAAGCACACCCTCGTAATCGGTATGGGTCACTCGGCCGCCAACACGCTGCTCGCTCTTGCCGCGTTGCGCGACAACGAACCGAGCACCGAAATCACGTGGGCGATTCGTGGTCGTTCCGCTCGCCGCCTGTACGGCGGTGGCTCCTCCGACGAACTGCCGGGTCGCGGTGCGCTCGGAACCCGCCTCAAGGCCGCTGTGGAGTCGGGAGCCATCACGCTGCTCACCGATTTCACCGTCACCGAACTTGCAGCTCAGCCCGATGGTCGACTTCGCGCAATCAGCAGCAACTCCGACGGGGAACAAGCCGTGACCGTGGATGCCCTGGCCGCCGCCACTGGCTTCCGCCCCGACCTTGGCATCCTTCGTGAATTGCACCTCAGCTTCGACCCCGTGCTTGAGGCTCCGGCAGCTCTCGCACCGCTCATCGATCCGAACGTGCACAGCTGTGGCACCGTCGAACCCCACGGAGCTCGCGTGCTTTCACATCCCGAGAAGAACGTCTACGTGGTCGGCATGAAGAGTTACGGCCGCGCCCCTACCTTCCTGATGGCTACAGGCTACGAACAAGTGCGCTCCGTAGTCGCCGCGATCGCGGGCGACACGGCAAGCGCTGAGCGTGTCAACCTCATGCTCCCGGAAACTGGCGTGTGCTGCACGACTGGTGGCGGCTGTTAAGTCTGGTGAACGCTAACCTCCTCGTGGGCTCACTAATGCACCGCGCTAATCGTCGATGACGATCCCTAAATTACGAGCGAAGAGAGGGGCGAGTTCGACAAGTTGGTGGGAATTGAGCGTCGCACCTGTGAGGTGCTCGACTCCGCCAAGCTGCCGCAACTCGACTCCACGAAGATCGAAATTCGTGAGCGTGGAGCGAGTGAGGTCAAGGTTGTTGATCTGAGTGTTCTTGAATGACACCCGGTTCGCGGTTGCCGCCCCCAGGTCGAGTTCGTCAATGAGGCAGTCGCTGAAGAGCACATCTTCAAGATGCGCCCCACGAAGATTGAGATACCCGATGCGACAGTGCGTGAAACGCACAGAGCTCCAACTCGTTTCGTAAAACTCGGCAGACCCGAAGCGCGAACCTTCGAAACTGACGTCGCGAAGGTTGGTGCGCGGAGCGGTAAAAATGGGGGCGTTGAGTTTCTCAAAACGAGTATCGACGAAACTTGCCGAACGAAAAACGACCGCGTTGGCCTCGAGTTCAACAAACTCACTTTCATTAAAAGAGATTCCCGAGAAATCACGTTCACGGATATCCACCGCATCGAAACGCTGACCGCTGTAACTTTCGTGCGCTTGCAGAGAATCCGCGTTGCCGTTCGAAAGATTTGTGAGCGTGAGTTCGTCGAACCGAGGAGCAGCGGTGAGAGATTTCTTTGCCATGAACGGTGCTCTTTCTGATCTTCCTCGCGAGCGAGAGGATGCGGACGCATCGCCAAAACGCCAGTGAACAATTCACGGTACCCGACCCCACTGACCGCGCACACCACTACTCTGTCGCTATGACTTCACCCGCTTCCGCCGCTGACCGAGTCGCACACTTTTCGAGCAAACTCGAGTTCGAAACTGATCCCTCCGATGTGCACGCGGCCATTCACGACGATGCGTCATTTGTTCTCGTGGATACGCGCGGCAACGTCGCCTGGAGTCAAGGTCGCGCCGTCAGCGCCATCCACCTACCCACCCGCGAGATCGCGGACCGCGCTACGGCAGAGATCCCTGTCGGCACTCCCGTTGTTGTGTACTGCTGGGGTCCCGGTTGCAACGGCGGTGCGAAAGCCGCTCTCGAGTTTGCGAAGCTCGGCTACGACGTGCGTGAGATGATTGGCGGATTCGAATACTGGGTGCGCGAAGGCTTCCCCGTCGTTGACGACCACGGTCGAATCGTGCGCGAACCCGACGTGCTCACCGCTCCTGCAGCCGGGCCCAGCTGCGACTGCTAGCGGGCGAGCCTAGTGCGCGTCGCTCGAGTGGGACTCCAAGAATTCGTAGAGCTCACGGTCGTCGACCCCGGGGAAGGTTCCCGAGGGCAGCGGCGACAGAATGTGCGCGTGCAGTTTGGCGCTTGACCAGGCGTTGCCCGCCCAGCGATCGCGCAACTCGTCTTCTGGCTTGCGGCAGCAGGTCTCATCGGGGCAGCTCGATGACCGTCGGTTGTCGGTCGCGCGCCCGCGGAACCATTTCGAATGCGAGAACGGTACTCCGATGGTGATGGAGAACTCTTCGGCATCCGTGGTTCCGGTCTGGGTAGATTCGAAGAAGCTGCCTTCGGGAGTATCGGTGTATTGGTAGAACTCGGTGGTGCGGTTCGTGCGGGTGAAGGCTGTGCGGGCGCTCCAATTGCGGCACACGAACTGGCCTTCCGCTGAGCCTGTGACGTCTACCGGCAACCGCAAGCCGTCATTCTCGTAAGCCTTGTACACCGCTCCGTCGTCGCCGACGCGGAGAAAGTGTGTTTCGAGATCGAGGTGCGAGGTCGCCAAATTGGTGAAACGCAATGCTGCGGCCTCGTGGGTAACGCCGAAAGCATCCCGAAAGTCTTCGACCGCAATGTTGCGTTCTGCTTTTGCCTCGCTCAGAAACTCGACGGAATGCTTCAGCGGCATCAGCACGGCGGCAGCAAAGTAGTTGATCTCTAGTCGCTGATGCAAGAATTCGGCGTAACTTGTCGGTTCGGTGTGACCCAGCACTCGATGGGCCATTGCTTGGAGGGCCATCGACCGCAATCCGTGGCCGCCGGGGATGGAGGCAGGAGGCAGGTAGATGCGTCCGTGTTTGAGATCGGTCACCGAGCGTGCAGAGTGCGGAAGGTCGTGAACGTGCACGAGCTCGAATCCCAAAGATTCGGCCATCAAACTTACCGAACGATGGGTGAGAGCCCCGCTGGTGTGGTTACCGGCGGCTGTGAGCTTTTCCGCTTCCCGCTCAAGGTCGGGCAGGTAGTTGTCGAGGGTGCGCATGTGCTGGCGCAGCTCCGTGTTGGCCCGTCGCGCCTCCTCGGGGGTGGCGATCGCTTGGCGTGACCGCGTTGAGAGTTCATGATGAAGCCCGACGATCGCTTCGAGCGTTTCATCCGGGATGCCCTTCGATGGGCGAATTTTCGGCAGCCCTAGCGAGGCGTAGATCGTGCTGCGCTGCACCCGATCCAGTTCGATCTCTAGAGCAGCGCGCTTTGTTGGCGGCGCCTCATCCAGCAGATCAGCCAATTGGATGTCCGTGGCGGAGGCGATTGCCGAAAGCAGTGTCAGTCGTGGCTCGCGTCGCCCATTCTCCATAAGGGAGAGCTGGCTACCGGCAACACCTACCCGATCCCCGAGTTGGTCGAGGGTGAATCCGGCGGTCGTTCGGAAGTGGCGGATGCGTTGGCCCAAAGTCACAAGATCATTCACAGGTTCACTATAACTAAAGAACTGCGATTCTTTTCAATCGAATCCGCTGCAACACTCAGAAAAGGGGTTCATGATCGAACAAGAACAGTTTTTTCAGCACCATCAGCCTGTAGCGGAAGGTAGAAATGAGCATCGCCGAGATGACAAAGACCCACTTCTCCGCACCCGACGGAACAGACCCCAGTGTCGTTGCCTGGGTGGAAGAGATCGCCACCCTTACCCAGCCTGACGAAATCGTCTGGTGCACCGGCAGCGCCGAAGAAGCCGACCAGCTCGCCGACCAGATGGTCGAAGCCGGAACGCTGACACGCCTCAACGACGAGTACCGACCCCACAGCTTCCTCGCACGCAGCGACCCAAGCGATGTCGCCCGTGTCGAATCGCGCACCTTCATCTGCTCAGCTAAAGAAGAGGATGCTGGCCCGTCCAACCACTGGGCAGAACCCGCAGAAATGCGCACCACGCTCGATGGCCTCTTCCTCGGCAGCATGCGCGGTCGCCGGATGTTCGTCGTTCCGTTTTCCATGGGCCCGCTCGGTTCTCCCCTCGCCAAAATCGGTGTTCAGGTTACCGATTCCCCTTACGTCGTTATGAGCATGGGCATCATGACGCGAATGGGAACTGCTGTTCTCGAATCAATCGATGCTGGCACTGAATGGGTGCGCGCCATCCACTCTGTTGGTGCACCGCTCGCCGCGGGAGACACGGATGTTTCGTGGCCCTGCAACCAGACCAAGTACATCAGCCATTTCCCGGAGACCCGCGAAATCTGGTCGTTCGGTTCCGCCTACGGCGGCAACGCAATTCTCGCGAAGAAGTCGTTCGCGCTGCGCATCGCTTCGGTGATCGCTCGCGACGAAGGATGGCTCGCTGAGCACATGCTGCTCCTCAAGCTCACCAACCCGCGCGGTCGCGTTTTCCACGTCGCAGCGGCATTCCCTAGCGCGTGTGGCAAGACCAACCTCGCAATGCTCAAGCCGACGATTCCCGGCTGGAAAGCCGAAACTATTGGCGATGACATCGCGTGGCTCGGCAAGGGATCTGATGGCCGCCTGCGCGCCATCAATCCCGAAGCAGGCTTCTTTGGCGTAGCCCCTGGAACAGGAATCGCCACCAACGAGACCGCGATGGACACCATCTGGGGCAACACCGTCTTCACCAACGTCGCTCTGAAAGATAACGGCGACGTGTGGTGGGAAGGCATGACCGATGAGGCGCCTGAGCACCTGATCGACTGGCAGGGTAACGACTGGACGCCTGAATCGGGCACCCCGTCGTCGCACCCGAACTCACGTTTTACTGTGGCAGCAGCACAATGTCCCACCATCGCAGATGAGTGGGAATCGCCACAGGGCGTCGTAATTGACGCCATAATCTTCGGCGGTCGCCGCGCGACCAACGTGCCGCTAGTGGTGGAGGCACGAGATTGGGAGCATGGTGTCTACCTGGGCGCCACGATCTCATCTGAGCGGACGGCGGCTGCCGAAGGCACCATTGGCGAACTGCGGAGAGATCCGTTCGCCATGATGCCCTTCTGTGGATACAACATGGCTGATCACTGGGCGCACTGGCTCTCAGTCGGCCAGAATCTTCGCACGTCGGGCACTGTGCCGCGCATCTTCCAGGTCAACTGGTTCCGCAAATCAGCGGATGGCTCGTTCCTCTGGCCAGGCTTCGGCGAGAACTCTCGCGTACTCGAGTGGATTCTTGAGCGTGTTGATGGTCAGGTCGCTGCACGCGAAAGCGCCCTGGGCTTACTCCCCCGCGACGGTGACCTCAACATCGATGGTCTCGACTTGAGCGACGAGACCATGGAACAGCTGTTTGCGATCGACACTGACTCGTGGCTTGCCGAAGCGGCATCCACTGAAGAGTTCTTTGCCACCTTCGATGGTCGTGTTCCTGCCGCGGTAACGCGCCAGCTCGAACAGCTAAAAACGCGCCTTCAGAACTAACCAACGAAACCGCCTCGCCGTTCGTCTTTACTAGTGTGACCACAATTGCACTAACTATTGGCCATTCCTCGGCCACAATAGAGACGACGGCGAGGAGGGGCTCAGTGACTGAGACCGAGAACACCCCTGCCCGCTGGGAAGACGTGGTCACGCAACTCGTCGAAGAGCGCGGCGAGGCACTGACGCGTTACGCGTACCTGATCTCAGGTAACCGCGACGACGCCTCCGATCTGGTGCATGATGCGCTCGTCAAGACTTTCGGACGTTTACGCAACGGCTTCACCATCTCAAGCGCAGAGGCCTATGTGCGCCGGGCAATTCTGAATACCTATCTCGACCGCGGTCGCCGCATCAGTCGCTGGCGCAAAATCGCTCACCTCACGGTCGAACCAGACATCCACGAATCAGCGGATGCCGAGACCGAGACCCGAATCGATCTGCAATCGCAGTTGATGAAGCTGCGACCTCGCGAACGTGCCTGCCTCGTACTGCGTTACTACGAAGACCTCAAGGTGGATGACATCGCCGAGACACTGCAGATCAGCTCCGGAGCGGTTAAGCGCTATTTGAGCGATGCGCTCGCCCGCATGGCTGTCGGCCTCGATCGCACGGAAGCACAGTCTCGGGGAGGCGACCATGGTTGATGAGTCCGAACTTCGCACGCGATTTGCCGACGGCGCAACGCCAGCGATCACCATCGATACTGATGCGATTATTTCGCGCAGTCGATCACGGCGCCGCCCACGCCAGCTCGCTATCGGCGCGGTAGGGCTGCTCGCCGCGGCCTCCCTAGTTTTCGCGGGCGTCAGCACATTCCCTCGCACCGATCTCACTTCTGCCGGAATAGTGGCAGATGAGGCGAGCACTCGCGCTGAAAGTGATACTGGCTTGGACGCGCCGGTTGACGACTCATACCTCGCACCGGCTAATCCCTCAGCAGCTGACACGTGCGGTGTACTCATCCCGAGCACTGCGGCGTCGCCGTACGGACTCGAACTCACACTTGATCTCCCCGGCCCCGTGCCAGCATCCGGTACAGCATTTGGCAGTGTGCGACTCACGAACGTCTCTGACGAACCCGTCGCCGGCACAACGGCGTCCGCTCCCGATGTCAATCTGATCAGCGATGGGGCCGCCATCTCCCACAGTCCCGACGCACAGATACTGTCTGTCATTCCGGTGAATCTTCAGCCAGGCCAGAGCATCGAATTCGCGGTGTCGATCAATATTTACGATTGCACCACTATTGATGCTGGCGGCATGCTCGAGCCTGGAATTTACACTACGAGCGCCTCGCTAGCTTTTGTGCCGACCGAGCCTGAGATCGGCGGGGCCGCCGAAGTGCGCAGCTCCCCGTCAACCATCGTCCTGCAATAACAGCGGGTCACTTCGCTAGACTCCGGGTGTCACTTTCGACGACAAAGGAGCACCGGTGAAGGCACGACTGGCCACAATCTTCGCGCTCGCGATGGGGCTCGCGCTGATAACCGCTAGCCCCGCCCTTGCCGAGGATCCGGTGCAACTCGATGGGCGGTACGTCGCCGATACCGTGGGAGTGCTCGACGGGGAAACAGCCCCTATCGAGGCGGCGCTCGATGGTCTCTACGAACGAGCCGGAGTCCAACTTTTCGTCGTGTACGTTAACGAGTTTACGAATCCGGCATCGCCCGTTGATTGGGCTGACGTGACGGCCGAAGTCAATGCTCTCGGTCCAGACGATCTACTGCTTGTCGTCGCCGTTGAGCAGCGCCAGTACGCGCTCTCGGTTGCTACCGATGCGTCAGTATCAGACGATCAGATCGATGCTGCCGAAAAGGCCATCGAGGCTGAACTGCGCTCGGACAACTGGGCAGAGGCCGCTGTTGCTGGCGCGGATGCGCTGGGGAGTTCCGCCGAGGCATCGAGCAGCGGAGTGCCCGTGCTCCCCATCGTCGGAGGCGCTGTCGTTATTGGCGTTGGCGCCTACGTGATCTATCGAGTGCGTCGCCGCGGTCGCACCCCGGCCGGGATGCAGCCCGTCGACGAGATTTCGCAAGAGGAACTTGATCGTCGCGCTGGCAGCGCGCTCGTCGAGATGGATGATGCCCTCAAGACAAGCGAGCAGGAACTCGGTTTCGCCATTGCGCAGTTCGGAAGTGCCGCGACCGCCGACTTTGAGGAGTCGTTGGCCGAGGCGAGCACGGCTGTTGCCGAGGCTTTTCGCGTGCGACAGAAACTCGATGACAGCGAACCAGAAACGGCCGAGCAGAAGCGCGCAATGACGAGTGAAATCATCGTCCTGTGTGAGCAGGCCGATGAGTTGTTAGCGGCCCAGGCTGAAGCCTTCGATCAGTTGCGGCAGCTTGAGACGAATGCTCCGGCTGCACTGTTGGAGACGTCGGCGCAGATCACTGCAGCGCACACGAGGCTGCCAGAGGTCGAGGGGGCGCTTGCCGCCTTGACCGCCCGCTACGCTCCGGCCGCTCTCGATTCCGTCGCGGAGAATAGCGAACGCGCACGCGTTCTACTGACGAGTGCCGTGCAATCCGCGACCTCGGCGAGCACTGCTATCGAAACGCAGAAGCTCAGCGAAGCGGCCGTTGCTGTGCGCACCGCGCAGGCCCAACTAGGGCAATCCATCCAACTGATGGATGCCGTGGATTCGCTCGCGACAGAGCTTCAGTCTGCCGAGGACAAGCTCGCTGCGGCGATCACTGACACCACTGGTGACATTGCCGCGGCCCGAGCGCTCCCGCGCGACGACACCGCTGCGGCGTTGCAACCCCACATCGTTGCCGCCGAGGCCGCTCTCGCTGCCGCGAAGTCGAACTCGAGCGACCCTGTCGCCAGTCTGAGCAACCTCGGGGAAGCAAATGCTGCCCTCGAGAGGGTCTTCGTTGGCGTGCGCGATCAGCAGGCGGCAGTCGCGCAAGCGGCAACCCAGTTGAGCGCTGCGCTGGCCGGGGCGCAGTCCCGGATAGTGACGACGGCGCAGTTCATCACGACTCGTCGAGGCGGTGTTGGCGCAGAGGCGCGAACCAGAGTCTCCGAAGCTGATCGACAGGTCAAACAAGCTCTGGCATTACAGGCTTCCGATCCGGTCACCGCTCTGACTCACGCCCGGCAAGCAGACCAGCTCGCTGCTAGCGCCTACCAGCTTGCACAACGCGATGTCTCGCAGTTCTCGACTAGCAGCGGCGGCTCAGGCGTTTCCGGTTCAGGCACCTCAGGCAGTGACCTTCTCGGCGGTCTCATCGGAGGCCTCATCGGGGGAAGCTTAGGATCGCGATCTTCACGGTCAGGCCAAAGCCCATCGTGGGGCAGCGGTTCCTGGAGTGGCGGGTCTCGCTCCAGCAGTTCCCGCTCGGGCAGCAGGCGCAGTTCTGGCAGTCGAAGTTCTCGCAGAAGTTCTGGCCGCGGTAGTGGCGGTCGCAGTCGCGGCGGTAGATTCTAGGTACGGTTTGCTCGAGAAAATTCACGAAAGGCATGTCGCATGGCTAAGCAGTCGATACTCGGACGTATTTCACAACTCCTGAAGGCGAATATCAATTCTCTTCTCGATCAGGCTGAGGACCCGCAGTTGATGCTCGACCAGCTCGTTCGCGACTACACGAATTCCATTGCGGATGCGGAGAGCGCTGTTGCTCAGACCATCGGCAATTTGCGGCTCATGGAACAAGACCACTTGGAAGACCGCAACGCCGCCTCTGACTGGGGTCGCAAGGCCTTGGCCGCCAGCAACAAAGCTGACGAACTGCGCGCTGGTGGTAACGCTGCTGACGCGGACAAATTCGACAACCTCGCGAAGATTGCGATCGGGCGTCAGGTCTCCTCCGAAAACGAAGCCCGCGCCGCCGCACCGACTATTGCGTCGCAAACTCAGGTTGTCGACCAGCTCAAAAACGGCCTCGACGGCATGCGCGCCAAGTTGGACGAGCTGACGTCGAAGCGAGACGAGCTTGTTGCTCGCGCCAAGACCGTCGAAGCACAGTCACAGGTGCACGATGCGCTGAAGTCGATTGATCTTCTCGATCCCACGAGCGACCTCGGTCGTTTCGAAGACAAGATTCGGCGCGAAGAGGCCAAGGTTCTTGGACAACAGGAGTTGGCAGCATCCAGCCTTGACGCCCAATTCGAAGGTCTAGAAGATCTCGGCAAGCAGGGTGAAGTCGAGGCACGATTGGCAGCTCTCAAATCGGGCGGCACGAAAGCCGTGACCGCCGGCGAATGACACGCCACGCGAAACAACACGCATGACGATTAACTTTGTTGTCGTTCCCCAATGGCAAGGTTCGGGGTCATCTCGAGCGATGCAACTTGTCGACGGTGCGGAGTCGATTCGGGGAGATCTTCCCGCGGCGTCGACTCGCACCGTAGACATTCCGCTTGAGGCTGGCGATCATCAAGGTTCTGGGGTGCACCGCCTCAGTTCGTTGCTGCTGGTAAAAGAGCGAGCACTTCGGGCGTATGCCCTGGACCCCGCTGACGACGCTCCCATCTTTGTGACGATCGGTGGCGATTGCGGCGTAGAACTTGCGGCAATCGAGCACGCTGGTGCTCGCTCCCCCGCCGTAGTCTGGATTGACGCACACCCCGACCTGCACACTCCGGAGTCGAGCCCGTCTGGAGCCTTCACCGGAATGGTGCTGCGCACACTTCTCGGCGAGGGGCCTGCCGGGTTGGTGCCGGCGAATCCGGTAGCCGCTGATCACGTGATTTTGGCTGGTGTGCGCTCAGCAGATGATGAGGAAGACGCCTATATTCAGGATGCTGGCATCCGATCGATCGGCGTAATCGAGTTCTCTGCCGAGGCAATTCTCGAGGCAATTGCGGCAACCGGGGCAAGTTCGGTGTACCTGCACATTGATCTCGATGTGCTCGACCCGGCTGACTTCGCGGGGCTGGGGTCGCCAGTGCCGTTCGGGATTGCACCAGCATTGCTTGCCGAGACAATCCGCGCTGTGGTGGCGAAGTATCCTCTTGCCGGTGCCGGAATCACAGAATTCGCTCCGGCCTCCCACGCGAGAGCAGCCGATGATTTGCCCACCATCTTGCGGTTGATCGGCGCCATTACCTCTGCCCGCTAAGGCGCATCCTCGGCGGATGCGATCGGATGCTACTCCCGAGGCTCCTCAGCGACGGTGACCGATACTGAATAGTTGGCGCCGTCGACATCGCTGATCGTGACCTCGGCATCGAAATTCTCGACGAGCGTGAGATCGCTGAGAACGCATTCGAGCACTCGACCGTTCTTCAGCTCAATCGTGTCGCTTCCGCAGTCGAGTTCGGGAAGTTCTCCGGTTGACTCTTCGAGGGCGGCTGCTGCTGTTGACGCGATTGCGGTCGCGGAGACCTCGACGGGTGGTTCGCTCGAGCAGCCGGCAAGGAGGGTCGTCGAGATGACAGCGAGAGCGAGAATTGCGGAACGCAACACGGGATCCTCCGAAAAGTAGGTAAGGGTATGAGCTTATCGCCAGCATCCAGCGACACGTCAGCGCTTCGGTCGTAGTCTGGGAACATGACTGACTCGAACACCAGCCCCGCCAAAGTAACCGTGGAGCGAGACGGTCACGTCTTGCTGATCGGACTCAATCGCACGGACAAGCGCAACGCCGCCGACATGGAGATGTTGCAGCAGCTGGCGCTTGCCTATGGCGAGCTTGAGCGCGATCCCGAATTGTGGGCTGGCTTCGTCTTTGCTCACGGGGATCACTTCACCGGCGGCCTCGATCTCGCCGACATCGGACCTCGTATCGGCGCTGAGGGGCTCGATATGGTTCCGGAGGGCGGCATCAACCCGTGGCAGGTATCCGGCGAGAAGCTCTCTAAGCCTGTCGTGATTGCCGTGCAGGGCACGTGCCTCACCCTCGGGATCGAACTCATTCTGGCGAGCGACATTGTGGTCGCCGCAGACTCGACAGTGTTCGGGCAGGTCGAGGTGTCTCGCGGCATCCTCCCCTTTGGCGGCGCGACCATTCGATTCCCCCGCCAGGTCGGCTGGTCGAACGCGATGCGGTGGATTCTCACCGGTGACAGCTTCGATGCTGCTGAGGCGTACCGCATGGGGATGGTGCAAGAAGTCGTGCCCCACGGCGAGCAGTATGCCCGCGGGCTCGAGCTCGCTCAGCGCGTTGCCGCTCAGGCTCCACTCGCGGTTCAGGCCGCCCTGGCGAATGCCAACCTTGCTATCCGTGACGGTGATGCCGCGGCCGAAGCAGGGCTCCAACCCGCGCTTGTCGCTGTAGCTCAGAGCAAAGATGCCCGTATCGGCATGGAAGCTTTCATGACCCGCACGAGCGCGACCTTTATCGGAAAGTAGGATCACTCATGACCGAAAATAATTGGGATGTCATTGTCATCGGTGCCGGAGCAGTCGGCGAGAACATTGCCGACCGCGCTGTTCAAGGCGGGCTCAGCGTCGTGCTCATCGAGAGCGAACTCGTGGGCGGTGAGTGCTCCTATTGGGCCTGCATGCCCTCGAAAGCTCTCATCCGCAGCGGGCTCGCCCTTCGCGCTGTCGAAAAGCTTCCTGGCGCCGCCGAAGCCGTAACCGGTGGTATTGACGTCGAAGCGCTCCTCGCCCGCCGCAACAGCTTCACCAGCAATTGGGATGACGCGGGTCAAGTGAAGTGGGTGAAGAAAGCGGGAATCGGGCTTGAGCGCGGTCACGCTCGCCTCGACGGAGAGAAGAAGGTCACCGTCACTGCTGACGACGGAACTGTCACGACCCTCACGGCGAATCATGCCGTCGTCGTAGCGACCGGCTCCGACCCGAAGCTTCCCAACATTCCCGGGCTGATCGACGCGAAGCCGTGGACCCCGCGTGAAGCGACAGCAGTGAAAGTTGTTCCCGAGTCATTCGCCATCATCGGCGGCGGTGTTGTTGGCGTCGAGATGGCGACCGCCTACCTCGACCTCGGTGCCAAAGTCACTCTGTTTGCGCGCAGCGGACTCCTTAACGGGCAAGAAGACTTCGCCGGCGAAATGGTGGCGAAGGCGCTCAAGGAGCGCGGCGTCACGATCGTCGCTGCCTCCCCCACGAGTGTGGAACGCACCGCTGATGGTGTCGTGATCACTACCGACGATGCCACCTTTACGGCATCCGAAGTTCTGATTGCGACGGGTCGCGCCGCCCGCACGAGCGACATCGGTGTCGAGACGGTCGGTCTGACCCCTGGAGACTGGCTCTCGGTCGATGACACGATGCTCGTGCACGACACCGACTGGCTCTACGCCGTCGGTGACGTCAACCACCGCGCGCTGCTCACTCATCAGGGCAAGTACCAAGCCCGCGCCGCCGGTGATGTGATTGCCGCCCGCGCGAACGGCAAACCTGTGGATGACGCCCCCTGGGGTGCGCATGTTGCGACGGCCGACCACGGTGCTGTTCCGCAAGTCACGTTTAGTGACCCCGAGGTCGCCTCGGTGGGAGTCATGTCTCACGATGCTGAGAAGCAGGGTACTGACGCGCAGATCGTTGACTACAACATCGGGTGGGTTGCCGGCGCGAGCCTGCAGGCTGATGGCTACGAAGGTCAGGCGCGACTCGTGATTGACCGCGAACGTCAGGTCATCATCGGTGCGACTTTTGTGGGTCAGGATGTCGCGGAGCTGCTGCACTCGGCCACCATCGCTATCGTCGGCGAGGTTCCCATCGCGCGGCTCTGGCACGCGGTCCCCTCGTACCCCACGATCAGTGAAGTGTGGCTACGACTGCTCGAAACCATCGGGCGTCCGTGAGCCGAGCACTAACGCTGGGCACGCGGCTCGGGCACGCTCTGGCGCGCGCCGAACACAGTCCGCGTGCTCAGCGAGTGCTGCTGCACCCCGTCGTCACGCGACCTGGCTATTGGTTTGCTACGGCATCCGGGCTGCTCTGGGGTGGCGTGCTGAGCGGTTTGCGAGTGCGTTCTCAGGGCGGCGTTATCGTTGCCGAGCACGTGCCTCGCTGGGCCTTCGGTCGCGGCGGAACCACGATTGGTGCCGTGTATCTGACCTGCGACAACGCGAGCGACAACGTGCTCGCGCATGAGGCTGTGCACCGCGAGCAGTGGCGCAAGTACGGGCTGTGGTTTATTCCGCTGTATCTGCTGGCCGGACAAAACCCGCTGACGAACCGCTTTGAGGTTGAGGCGGGGCTGGAGTTGGGTGGCTATGTGCGCGCGAAATCAACGCGTGCGCCAAAAAGCACGACGAAGAATTAGCAGGCGGATGCTGGGTTCGAACTAGTTCGAGCTGAGCAGGCGTGCGGGGCCCTGATGGGCAACCCACGCATAAACCGTGCTCTCGCCAAACGCGCTGACGGGCAGCATTTCGCTGAGCCACGCATCGACCGAGCGGGCAACGCTTTGGCCGCGCTCGCGCAATAGCCAGCACACGCTGAAACGACCGGGAGCCGATAGCGGCTGGATGTCGTCAGCCGAGTCGACCTCGATGAAGACTTGGCCGCGTGAACGGGCCGGCAATGTCGCAAGAATCATCGAGATGGCGTCGATCGAGGTCTCGTCTCCCGCGAGCAGCACGCGGTCAGCCGACTGGGGATTCCAGGCGATCTGCGGAGTGAAGAGTTCGGGAAACATTGATCCCAGTATAGGCATGCCTTACCTAAATAAAGAAGCACTCTCGGCGGACTCCAAGCCAGAATTTTAGGCACACGCGAGCACCGGACCACGGCTGGCAGAGTGCTCCCCGCTAAGCCCCAAACGCCGCCGGATGCCGCGAGCCCCACTGGAAGCGCCGCTCGAGCTGCGCACCGATCGCGAGCAACACATCCTCGCGACCGGGGCTGCCAATGAGCTGCACGCCCATCGGCAGCCCTTCCGCGGTTTCGTGCACGGGAAGGCTGATCGCGGGCAGGCCGGAGACGTTGACGAAGCTCGTCCACGGTGTGTACTGCACTTGCTTCGCAAAGTTCTCGAAGGCATCCTCGGCATGAAACCAACCGAGCGGGCGCGGGGTCATGGCCATCGCCGGTGTCAGCACGGCGTCGTAGGTCGAGAACTGGCGGATGACGCTGCGCTCGAACCGAGACAGCGTCGCGATGGCGACGCCTACGTCGCGCGCGCTCATCCGACGTCCGCTTTCGATGAGCCATTTCGTGAGGGGTTCCACGAGCTCGAGCTGTTCGCCGTCGAGCGGGATCCCGGCAGCTCCTGCTTGCCACAGCACCGTGAATGCTTCGGCGTATTCGGGTGAGGGGTCCAGCGCGAAGTCTTCGCTGCCGTGGCCGAGCTGGTCGAGCGTAGTGCGGGCGAGGGCGAGGGCATCCTGAGCTTCGGACGAGACGCTGATCTCGTAGGTGTCATCCCACGGCGAGGTTGTCATAACGCCGATGTTGAAGGCGCCCTCACCGCGGATCGCGGCGTTGAGGAAGGCGCCGCCATCCCACGTCGGTGGGCCGACCGAGAACGGCGAGGGGCCAGCGATGCCATCGAGGAGCAAGGCAGCATCCGCCACCGTGCGAGCCAGCGGCCCGGTCACCGGAAGCTGGCCGAGGCTGCCGAAACCGCTGCCGGAGGGCACTCGACCACGCGAAGGCTTGAGGCCGACGAGACCGGTCGCGGCGGCGGGGATGCGAATCGAGCCACCGCCGTCCGAGCCCGGCGCGAAAGGCAAGAGCCCCGCCGAAACGGCGACGGCCGCTCCCCCGCTGCTGCCGCCGGAGCCCAGCGAGGTGTCCCAGGGGTTCACGGCCGGAGCATCCGAGAGCGGCTCAGTGTAGGCGGGAAGGCCGAATTCGGGGGTCGCGGTCTTGCCGAGACTGATCGCGCCGGCAACATCAAGAACATCGGCAATCTCATCCGACACCTCGGGCACGAAGTCGGCAAAGGCGCGCGTTCCATAGGCGGTGCGCACTCCGGCGCGGGCCCACAAGTCCTTTTCGCCCGAGGGCAGCCCCCAGAGCGTGGCGGCGCGGGAGCCAGAGGCCTCCAGCTCGCCAGCACGTTGGCGCGCAGCATCCGGAGTCACGACCGTAAAGGCGCCCAGCTCAGGGTTCAGCCGTTCGATGCGGTCGAGGTAGCACTCCACGAGTTCGCTGGGCTTCACCTCGCCCGATCGCAAGAGGTGTAGCTGCTCAAGGGCGGTGAGGCGATGAAGTTCTGACACAGATTCAGCCTAAGGGGGGTTGACAACGACCCGCCATGCTGGTTGGTTAGTTACATCACCAACCAACCAACTAGCCGCTGCACTTCTCCACAGCACCGCTAGACCACCACCCGCACTCAGAAAGGAGGCTCAGATGGATGACTCTCGCCCCATTTTCGCGCAGGTCGCCGAGAACATTGAGAACGACATCATCTCCGGCGCACTGCCCGAAGAAGGCCAGGCCCCCTCGATCAACGAGTTCGCAGCCTTCTATCGCATCAACCCCGCGACCGCCCTCAAGGGCGTGAACGTTCTCGTCGATGCCGGAATTCTCTACAAGAAACGAGGAATCGGAATGTTCGTCGCCACCGGCGCTCAAGAACAACTCAAAGGTGCCCGCCGCGAGAACTTCAGCAGCGAGTACGTTCGCCCCCTCTTGGCCGAAGCAGAAAAGCTCGGCATCAACTCCACGCAACTTACCCAGATGATCGCCAAGGAGGCGAACAACTCATGACCTCCACCATCGAGGTAACCAACCTCAGCAAGCACTTCGGCAAAGTGAAAGCCGTCAACGACGTAAGCTTCACGGTCGCCGAGAACAAGATCTACGGCCTCCTCGGTCGCAATGGCGCTGGCAAGACCACCCTCATGCAGCTACTCACCGGTCAAGAGTTCGCGTCAAGCGGCACGATCTCGCTGTTCGGGCAGGCTCCCGTCGAGAATGCCAAGGTTCTGCAGAACACCTGCTTCATCAAAGAGAGCCAGCGCTACCCCGAAGACTTCCGCCCCAAGGATGTCTTCAAGACGGCGCCCTGGTTCTTCGCCAACTGGGATCAAGAATTTGCCGATCGCCTCATCGCAGACTTCCGGCTCCCGCTCAACCGTCGCATCAAGAAGCTCTCTCGCGGCCAGCTCTCCTCCATCGGCGTCATCGTCGGCCTCGCCTCGCGCGCTCCGCTCACCTTCTTCGATGAGCCCTACCTCGGGTTGGATGCCGTGGCTCGCCAAATCTTCTACGACCGCCTTCTTGAGGACTACGCCAACCACCCGCGCACCGTGATTCTCTCCACCCACCTCATTGACGAGGTCAGCAACCTGCTCGAACACGTTCTCGTGATCGATGACGGAATGATGCTGGTCAATGAGGATGCCGAAACTCTCCGCAACCGCGCCACCAACGTCGTCGGCATGAAAACCGCCGTCGACACGTTCATCGGTAGCCGCGAAGTGCTGCATCGTGATGGCATCGGCGGGCTTAGCTCCGTGACCGTCGCTGGACTCAGCGAGAGCGAGCGCCGCGATGCCCACGCCGCCGGGCTGGAATTGTCACCGGTGTCGTTGCAGCAGCTCATCATCCAACTCACCCGCACCGAAACCAAGGAATTCGAGGCCAGCGCATGACAACCACACCATCGGCTCTCGCCCATCCGGCAAGCCCCCTGAAACGCATCACGAATGTGGCCAAGCTGCACTTCGCTAACCCCTGGACAACTCTCGGTCTGCCGTGGATCATTCTCGGCGTGATCTTCGCGGGCTCTCTCACGATCTGGTGGCTGATTTACTCGGCGCTCTCCCCCGAGCAACGGGTAGGCGCACTCCAAGGCACCGAGTTTGGCGGATCCAGCTTCTTCATTTTCATCTACATGATGGTGGTGGCGATTCAAGCGATCAGCATTACGTTCCCCTTCGCGCTCGGCTACGGGGTTACGCGCCGCGACTACTATCTGGGCAGCGCGCTCGCCTTTGTGGTTCTCGCCGTGATCTACACCACGGGCCTCGCCATTCTGGCCGCGATCGAAAAGGCGACGAATGGGTGGGGCATGGGCGGAACCATGTTCGCACCGATCTACTTCGGTGGATCCGTGCCCGAACGCACGTTCGTGCAGTTCGTGCTGTTCCTGTTCTTCCTCTTCTTCGGATCGGCAATCGCCGCCGTGTGGGTGCGATGGAAAGCAACAGGCGTCACCGTGTTCTTCATCATTGTCGGGGCACTCCTCGTCGGCTTGATCGCGTTGGCGACCTTCACCGATTCGTGGTTTGCGGTCGGCGACACGTTCGTTGATCTCGGCGTGATTGGCGTCGCCAGCTGGAGCCTCGTGCTCACCGCCATCAGCGCTATCGCCGGATTCTTCCTCCTGCGAAGGGCAACTCCGAGAAACGCGGCGTAGCGCCTCATTCAGCACCGCACAAGCAATCCCCCCCGAAACACGGATGCCCGGCCCTACCCTCGCGGGAGGCCGGGCATCCGTTCGTTCGAGCTCGATTCGCGCGCTAGGCGTTCAGGCGCTTAGGCGGCTAGGCGCTTAGGCAGCTTGGCCGCTACGCGTCGATCGACTTCTGCATGAGGAAGGTGCCGATCCAGCGATCAAACTTGAAACCGACGCGTCTGAGGTGCCCGATGGATTCGAAACCCAATTTTGAGTGCAGGTGCACAGATGCTTCGGTGTCCTCATCCGAAATGACGGCAATAATTTCGCGGATGCCCACCTGCCTGCCGCGCTCAATAAGTTCGGTGAGCAGCGCACCGCCAACGCCGTGCCCGGTAGCAGCCGGCGAGAGATAGATCGAGCCCTCGGCCGTGTGCCGGTAGGCAGCTTTGGGGCGCCACGGGAACATCGCGGCATACCCGAGCACACGCTCGTTGTCGTCGACTGCGACGATGAACGGCAACCCCGACTCCTCAACGGCGGCGCGCTTGGCCGTCATGATCTCGGGAGTGACCTCGACAATGTCGAACGTGACAACCGTTGTGCTCACATAGTGGCCATAAATTTCGGCGAGCGCCATGTCATCGGCGGCGATGGCGTCTCTGAAGTGGTGTGCCATGGCTGCTCCCAAAGAGTGAAGTGGTGAAGTGGTGACATCGTGACGACTATCGAAGCTCCTATTTTATGGGTCGAGCCGCCAGTCAATTTTCCCAGAGCCCTGTTCAGCAAGGTGCGCATTGACGCCGCTGAACGGTCGGGAGCCAAAGAATCCCCGACGAGCTGAGAGCGGGCTGGGGTGCGCACTCATGATGATCGGGGTATCGCCAAGAAGTGGCGCGACGGATGCCGCATCCTTGCCCCACAGCACCGCAACGAGTGGTTGCGGCCGGTCCGCGAGCGCCCGGATCGCGTGAGCCGTGACCTCTTCCCAGCCGTGTCGGCGGTGGGAGCCAGCCTCCCCGGCCCGCACCGTCAGCACCCTGTTGAGGAGCAGCACCCCTTGGCGTTGCCACGCCCTCAGGTCAGGGTGCACGGCGGGCGGGATGCCGAGGTCGTCGTGCAGTTCCTTGTAAATGTTGGCGAGGCTTCGCGGTAGCGGTCGCACCGCCCGATCGGCCGAGAAAGCAAGCCCCACGGCGTGCCCGGGCGTCGGATACGGGTCTTGGCCGACGATGAGCACTCGCACGTCATCGAACGGTGTTGTGAACGCCCGCAGTACGGCATCCGGCTCGGGGAGCCAGTCGCGGCCGGCGGCGGTCTCAGCATCAAGAAATGCCTGAACAGCATCTAATTGTGCCCCTAACGGGTGTAGTGCGCGAGACCACCCAGGGTCGACACTGCTCAAGTCCATGTCACTACGCTAATGCGCGCCCTGTCTACCGATAGCATCCGTTCATGTCATTCCTGCGCGGAAAGTCCGGGGCCATCACGGTCGGTCTCATCGGCTACCTCTTCTTTGTTGAGCTCGTGAGCGGAATCATTCAGGGGTACTACATCCCCCTGATCCCCGACCTGGTCGAGCACTTGGGCATCCGCGATGCAGATTTCAACTGGTTTGAGGCCGCCCAGCTCTTGCTGAGCGCCATCGTCGTGCCGATTCTGGCGAAGCTCGGCGACATGCACGGCCACAAGCGCATTCTGCTGATCTCGACAGTTCTGACGGCCGGCGCCACCTGGTGGTTGGCCTTTACCGGGGACTTCACTAGCTTTCTGATCGCGTGGGCGCTGCAGGGGTTCTACGTCGTGTGGCTTCCCCTCGAAGTTGCGCTGATTTTTGACCGCGGTCGCGTCACCGGCATGGGCGCATCTCAAACTCGTCGGGCCGCAGGATTTCTTGTAGTAGCTCTCGAGGCTGGGGCCATCATGGGCGCCCTCGGTGGCGGCCGCATCTTCAAAGCTTTCGGCGAGAACGTGCAGCAGACCCTCATGATCCCCGCCATCGCCGTCACGATCGTCTTCTTTGTCATCCTGTTCGGCGTTCCCGAATCGAAACCGCTGCCCGGCCGCACCCTCGACTTCTGGGGCTTCGTGATTCTCACCATCGGTCTGCTGCTCATTACCTCGGGCCTTACGTTCCTGCGCATCAATGGGCCAGACGCGTGGTGGGTGTACCTCGTCATGCTTGCCGGTGTTGCGACCTTTATCCCCTGGGGCCGTTACGAGCTACGTCAGAAAGACCCCGCCATTGATCTTCGGATGCTGCGCGACCCCAGCATGTGGCCCATCCAACTCACGGCGGGGCTTGTCGGCATCAGCTTGCTCGGAGCACAGGCACCGCTCGCGACCTTCGCCGGCACCGATCCGATCAACGGCTACGGCCTCGGCATGGAATCGGACGAGATTTCGTACATCATCGGCGCCTATCTTGTTTCGATGATCGTGGGCGCGCTCCTCTTCCCGATTCTGTCGAAGTGGAAGAGTCCGCGCGTTGCGCTCATCGTGGCCACCTTCTTCGTCGCCACGGGCTACCTGATGTTCTTGCCGTTCCACGCCACCGTGCTGAGCGTGTTCCTCAACATGAGCATCGCGGGCCTTGGCTCAGGTGCGCTCGTGGGCGCGCTGCCTGCTGCCGCCGCCGCGGCTGCCCCGCGCGGCCAGACCGGCATCGCGACCGCTCTGACGAATACCACCAAGACCATTGGTGGCTCATTCGCCTCGGCGATCTTCGCCATCGTGCTTCTGGCCGGGGCGGCATCCGCCGTCACCGAAACCGCGTCAAGCCTGTTCGGCTACCTGACCGTCTTCACGATCTGTGGTGTTGGCGCGCTTGTCGCCGCCGCGCTGTTGTTCTTGGTGCCCAAGTTAGCCTTTGCCGACGTGGTGGATGAGATCGACGAGCTCGTGCCAACAGTAGGAGCAGACGGCGCTGCGACCGAGAGCGCCAAACCTGCGGCGGCCCCCGGAAAGAGCAACGACTAACGAACCTTCAGCTCGCCGCGGATCATTTTGAACGGTGCAGCCTGAGCAACCGGCTTAATCGTGACGAGGTCAAGGTTGACGAACGGCGGCAGCTCGAGAGCATGCACGATCGCCTCGGCAATGTCGTCGGCAACCAGCGGGTCGGGCACATTGTCATAGACGGTGTCGGCCTTGGCCGCATCGCCACCGAAACGAACGAGCGCGAACTCTTCTGTCTTCACCATGCCGGGAGCAACCTCGATCACTCGGATCGGCTCCCCCGCGAGCTCCAGCCGCAACACAGCGGTGAGCGCGTGCTGAGCGAACTTAGCGGCGTTATACCCGCTGCCACCCTCATAGGGCACCGAGGCCGCGATTGACGTAATCATGAGGATGCTCGCCGTGTCGCCCTCTACGATAGCTTCGCGCAACAGGGGCAAGAGCGCACTGGTAACGCGCTTGGTTCCCACGACGTTGACGTCGAACATCCGGATCCAGTCATCGGCGTCGCTGTCTTCCACGCTAGCGACACCAAGCGCGCCACCCGCATTGTTGACGAGGGCATGGATGGGGCCAAGCTCACGCAGGTAGGCGGCGAGCGCCTCGACGTCATCCTGTTTCGTCACGTCGGCAACGAACGTGTCAACCCCGGTGTCTGCCGCGAGCGCCGCGAGTCGTTCCTCGCGACGCGCAACAGCGACAACGCGCCAGCCGTTAGTAGCGAACCTCCGTGCGGTCGCCTCGCCAATGCCTGAGCTTGCTCCGGTAACTACTACTCGCTTGATTGCCATGTGTTAAAAGTAGCGGCATCCGGCAGCGGTCAGCCACCGGATGCCGCACTCCCGCTCTGCGGAAGCGCCTTAGCGTTCGTTCGCGACGAGGTATTCGGCTGAAGCCAGAATGGCGTCGGTAGAGGAAATGTAGGTGAAGCCCAAGTCACGCGGGGCAGCGGAACCTTCAACATCGAGGTTGCGCTGGATGGAGCCGGCGAGCGCCCGCACCGCGGGGTTGAAACGAGCAACAACGTTAACCAGCCAGTCGGGCAGCTGCCGGGTCGTGATCTTGCGCTCGGGATAGACGTTCTTGAGCACGGCGCTGGCTTCGGCAATCATCATCGCGCCCGCATTCGCCGGGTAGCGTTTGCCGATCGCCACCGCGCTGTCGATCGCTGCAACATGCATGCGGGCAACGTCGCGCACGTCCACGATCGGCAGGTTCGATTTAGGATACGCCGGGTCGACACCGCCAAGAAAGCGCTCAACATAGGCCAAGGAAGTTGCGTAGTGCTCATCCATCGGTGGCCCAAAGACCGCTCCTGGGTTGATCGTCGTGAGCTTCATTTCGGGGTGCTCGGCCACAAATTCCCACGCTGCCCGTTCTGCCAACGTCTTGGACGCTTCGTAAGCGGTCGTGTCGGGATGCTTCGGGTCTGTCCAGTTCGCCGGCGTCGAAACATCCATTCGCGGCTTGGCTGAATCTTTGTAGATTGCGGCACAACTGGAGGTGAGGATGACGCGATGCACCCCCGCGGCTTGGGCGGCGCTTAATGCCCGGCGCGTGCCTTCAACGGCGGGCCGGATGAGCTCTTGGGGGTCTTGTGGCTCATCGACGGGGAAGGGAGACGCGGTGTGGAGAAGCACATCCACCCCGACCATCGCCTCCGCCCAGCCCTCATCGGTGAGCAGATCGAGAGACACAAAGCTCAGATCGGCACCCAGGAATAATGCTTCTACCTGAGCCTGTCGCTTTTCTGAACGAACAGCCGCTTTGACGGAATAGTTTTGCTCCAGCAATTCGCGAACGATGTGTTTTGCAATGAAGCCTGATGCGCCGGTTACGAGCACGGTGGTCATAAGTTCTCCTGAATTAGTTTCTAGCGTGGGTGGCCTGCGAGGCTGGAAGGGTAATGCCGTTCCAGAGCACGGCGAAAGCTCGATCGCCCTGCTCTGGGGTGAGCGCGCTATCAACGGAAAGTTCGAGCTGACGGATGAATGTCTCCGCCAGGTACTCGTTAGGGAGATCGACAAAAAGGTTCGCGCGCGAGCACTCCGCGAGCAGGTTGTACAGCGCCCCGAAATGGGCGTCCGCGACCTGTTGCGCCTGAGGACTCACGAGGGCTGCTCCCTTGAGGAGCAGTTTCACTCGGTGATGTTCTGGGGAGCCCTTTGCCCACTCCAGCCACCGCCGCCATGCCGCAAAGAACTGCTCACGCGGCGCAGCGTCGTGGGCGAACTCTCCCAGCGCAGCGGCGAGTTCGTCGGTGAGTTGGAGGTACACCGCGTCGAGCAATATCTGCTTCGAGGAGAAGTAGTTGAAGAGGGTTCCGTTGGAGACGCCAGCGGCAGCAGCGACCTTTGCCGTGGAGATTCCGATACCATCTCGATCGAAGAGCAGAATGGCGGCATCGATAATCGCCTCTGGTTTGTGCCTCATGGTGTAATCGTAGGCATTCTAGAGTGACTAGTCAATCTAGTTTTGCTCCTGAGGCAAAAGCACACGAAGCTCACGGTCTCGCGCACTACACTCCAACGAATGACCGGAGCTTCTCTCACCGCAGCGGCGCCCGCCCGCTCCCCCAAAGTACGCCTGCCGCACTGGGACAACGCGCGCTTTCTTGCCGTCACTCTCGTAGTAATCGGTCACGGCATCCAACGGATGACCTACGACTCCAACAACGCCCTAGCGCTGTACCTCTTTATCTACGCGTTTCACATGCCAGCATTCGCCATCATCAGCGGGTACTTTTCTAAACCCGGGCCGCTGTCGGGCATCCAGATGCGCCGCGTTCTGACCGACATCCTGCTGCCGTACTTCATCATGGAAGCCATTTGGGCTCTCGTGAAGTTCTTCGCGGAAGGCGAAACGGACCTCAACCCGTCGAAACCCAGCTGGACGCTCTGGTTTCTGCTCGCGCTCGGGATATTCAAGCTCATCCTCCCCTATCTTTCCCAATTGAGATGGCCACTTTTGTGGGCCGTCATTGGCTCTGTCGGCGTCGGCTATTTTGACAACGTGGACAGCACATTCTCGCTCTCGCGCGCAATCGGCATCCTTCCTTTCTTCGTTCTCGGCTGGAAGCTGAACGAGTGGGGACTCATGGAGCGCTGGAAGGTAGCCGAACGTTCTGTCTGGCTATTTCGCGGACTCGCCGTCACAATCTTTGCGGGCTGGCTCGCCATAATTCTCGGCAATATCGAACTCTGGCGCACCATCGATCTGCGATTCTGGTTCTTCTACGACGACTCGTACAGCGGTCTTGGCGAAGACCAATGGTGGGCTGGCGGAGTGCGGCTCGGCCTCATCGTGCTTGCGGTGATTCTCAGCGCGGCCTTCTTCACTCTTGTGCCACGACGCCATACCTGGGTCACCGATGCCGGCAAAGCCACGATGTACGTCTACCTCCTGCACAGCTTTGCTTTGTATCCGCTGCGCGAAAGCGGCATATTGCTCGACGAACGTTCGTCAGCGATGTGGCTTCTCAGCATGGTGCTCGGATCAATAGCGCTCTCGCTGGTGCTGGCCAGCCCCCTGATCAAGCGGCTTTTCCACTACATCATTGAGCCGAAGCCTCAGTGGTTCTTTGCGCCACAACCCGACGACGAGGTTAAACGCACGCCACCGCGTTGAGTTACGACATGTTTCCTCGCTGATTGACCACGTCGTTAGCCCTGTTTAGGCTCGAAGTGTGGCGGATATCCCGATCCACCAACCGATCTAGGAGGCCGCCGTGAGCGACTGGAACTTCGAAACCAAGCAGATCCACTCTGGCGCGCAGCCCGATCCCACCACCAACTCGCGGGCAACACCGATCTACAAGACGACGGCCTACGTCTTCAACAACGCCGATCACGCCAAGAACCTGTTTGCGCTGGCCGAATTTGGCAATATCTATACCCGCATCCAGAATCCGACTCAGGATGTCGTCGAGCAGCGCGTCGCCGCCCTCGAAGGCGGAACCGCAGCACTGTTGCTCGCTTCCGGCCAGTCAGCAACAACCTTCGCGGTTCTCAACATCGCCCAGGCAGGCGACCACATCGTCTCGTCGTCGTCGGTCTACGGCGGAACTTACAACCTCTTCAAGTACACACTCGCCAAGCTCGGTATCGAAACCACGTTCGTGGAGAATCAGGATGACGCGGCCGAGTGGGCTGCAGCGGTACGCCCTAACACCAAGCTTCTCTTTGCCGAGACCATCGGAAACCCGCGCATCAACGTGCTCGACATCGAACTCGTTGCCGGCGTTGCTCACGCCAGCGGAGTTCCCTTGATCGTCGACAACACGATCGCAACGCCGTACCTCATCCGCCCTTTCGAGCACGGTGCTGACATCGTCGTTCACTCGGCGACCAAGTTCTTGGGCGGCCACGGCACGGTCCTCGGCGGGGTCATCGTCGATGGCGGAAAGTTCGAGTGGTCGAAGAATGTCGATAAGTTCCCTGGACTCACCGAGCCCGACCCCTCGTACCACGGCGCCAGCTACACCGGCGTTCTCGGCGATGGCATTGCGTACATCATCAAGGCCCGCGTTCAGCTACTGCGCGACCTCGGTGCCGCTATCTCCCCCGATAGCGCCTTCTCGCTCATCCAAGGAATCGAAACCCTCAGCCTGCGAATCGAACGTCACGTTCAGAATGCCCAGGCGATAGCCGAGTGGCTCGACAACCACGAGGATGTCGACACCGTGTACTACGCCGGCCTCCCGTCGAGCCCCTGGTACGCCAACGCCAACAAATACGCACCCAAGGGCGTCGGTGGAGTTCTCTCCTTCGAGCTCAAGGGTGGAGTGGATGCTGGGCGCTCGTTCGTGAACAGCGTCGAGCTCTTCAGCCACGTCGCCAACATCGGTGACGTGCGCAGCCTCATCATTCACCCTGCGTCGACGACGCACTCACAGCTCTCCCCCGAGCAGCAGTTGACTGCTGGTGTAACGCCAGGACTGGTGCGACTCTCGGTGGGTCTCGAGAACATCGCGGACATCAAGGCTGACTTGCAAGTCGGCTTTGATGCGGCACGCGCAACAGCCGCTGAGGCACGCGCACGAGTCTAAGACTGCTGAAAGCGGCGGTGGCGTCCTCTGAACGCTCCCGCCGCTTTGTGCGTTAACGAGGGAGGTATGCCGCCCACGCGATCGCGACGCCGTTCGAACTCCTCGTAATAATTTCGTGTCCGACGCAATAGTTCGCGATACTTAACGGACATGGACTGGCAGACACCCGAAGACACTGTTCCTTCGGCATTTATCACCGACGCAAACGTGCGTTCTCTCCTCGGCAAGCCTCCAGCGACGGGGGCATGGCGCGAGGGCGATCCAGTCGGTCAACGCCAGTTCACGACTATCACCAATCTTTCTCTTGAGTTCAGCGGCACCCTTGCTTCTGCACGTATCGCCTACGAGACCCATGGCACGCTTAATGACGATGCCTCCAACGCGATTCTTGTCGCGCACGCCCTCACCGGTGACAGCCACCTTGTTGGCAATCCGGGAAACGGTCATTCGACCGCTGGATGGTGGAACGACCTCGTTGGTCCCGGAAAAGCAATCGACACCGATCGTTGGTTCATCGTCACCCCGAACATCCTGGGGGGCTGCCAGGGCAGCACTGGCCCGGCATCACATGCCCCCGATGGTGCCGAGTTCGGCTCTCGCTTCCCGTTCGTCACGATCCGCGATCAGGTCGCGGCGCAGGTCGCCCTCAGCGACGCCTTAGGCATCGAGCGGTGGGCAGCCGTTATCGGCGGCTCAATGGGCGGGATGCACGCGCTTGAGTGGGCGGTCGGGCATCCTGACCGGCTCGAGAAGGTCGCGATTCTCGCTGCACCACCGGTGTCGACGGCCGACCAAATTGCGCACAATTCTGTGCAGGTCGAGTCGATTCGCACTGACCCTGCCTTCGCCGATGGCGCCTACTACGATGCCCCCGACGGCGATGGGCCGCACCGCGGACTGGCGCTGGCACGTCGACTCGCCCTGATCAACTACCGTTCAGCAGACGAACTCAATGAACGCTTCGCTCGCACGTGGCAAAGCGACGTCAGCCCCTGGGGTCGCGGCGGGCGTTACGCTGTCGAGAGTTACCTCGACTTTCACGGCAATAAGTTCGCGCGCCGCTTCGACGCTAATAGTTACATCACCCTTGTCGAAGCGATGAGTTCTCACGATGTCGCACGCGGTCGCGGAACGCTCGAACAAACTCTTGCACGAGCAACCATGCCAGCACTCGTGCTCGGCATAGACAGCGATCGCCTGTTCCCTGCTTCCGGCCAGGAGATTATTGCGGAACATCTGCCGGGCAATATCGACGGAACCGTGCCCCACATCATCCATTCGCCCTTCGGACATGATGGGTTCCTCATCGAATCCGAACTCATGAGCACCCAACTCGGCAGACTCCTGAACCTCTAGAGCCGCTGAGAGTTCGTGCCTGACAAGCGTGTTGAAACGAAATTGCTGATTCCTCATGCAGGTCGGCGGTGCGCCACCCCCCTTTGCGGGGAGAGATGTGCAAACATTGCCACAAATGGACCTCATCACTAAAGAACGAGATCGCCTACTTCAGCGCACCGCGCGAGTAGCGAGCCTGAGTTTCTTGATCGTTTCGGCCATTTGTGTGAGCCTTCCCGGCGCGGTCGAACCTCTGACCCTTATTTGGTGTCTGCCGCTGTACTTGGTCATCGCGGTCTTTCAATTTCAGGTCGGAAGCCACCGAGCACTCGGCTGGGTCGTTCCGTCTTTCGTCGCCGGAATTGCCGTGATTCTTCTCATTGCGGGAACCCCCGGTGGCCCCAGCCAAGCGGGGCTTTCCGCCGCCGCACAACTTTCCTCGGCTTCACTGGCGTGTCTCGCCATCGTTCTCACAACAACGCTTATTCGCCGACTCGTCTTGTTAGCAAGCTTCCTTGCCGTGGCCGCTGTAACAGTTCTGTCTTTTGAGCCATTCCAAGCCCCCGTCCGCACTCTCACGTTGCTCGCCTTCGGGTGGATCCTCGCGAGCCTCATTGGCTTCTGGATCAGCTCTGGAGTGCCACAAGCTGTTCGTCGAATCGCCAGCATCGGCCGGGCACACCGCGCAGAGCGTCAGGCAAGTGAAACCGAAGCTCAGCGCCGCCAGGGCGCACGCCTCCTGCACGACACCGTGTTGGCGACCCTCACCTTGCTCGCGCACTCGGGACTTGGCGTTTCTGCCGAGGCAATGCGCCAGCAGGCAGGCGACGACGCGCGATTACTGCGTCAGCTGCGCCTCGGTGCTACTCCCACCCCGCAAGCATCCGGAGATTACAACCTCAGCACTCCTGTGAGCGAAACAGTGCTCGGCACTACCCTAGAGTCGGTTAAACAGCGCTTCGGCCGCATGGGGCTCGAAGTGAGTTGGCACGGCACCGGCCAAGTGCTGCTTCCCAGCGATGTGCTTGACGCTTTCTTGCTTGCGCTTGCCGAATGTCTAGAAAACGTTCGCCGCCACTCGGGAGTCACCGATGCCCACGTCACCATCACTGAAGACGACACGACAGTGCGCGCCATGATCACTGACTCCGGTGTCGGCTTCGTGCTCGATGACGTAGATTCTGCGAGCCTAGGATTCAAAGAATCTGTTGTCGCTCGGTTGAAAGAAGTCGGCGGTCAAGCTCGGCTCTTCTCGACGCCGGGATCAGGAACAACTGTCGTCTTGGAGGTCCCGCGATGACCTACGCTCCCCCAGAAGAAAACACTCTCGGTGTAATCGTTGGCAGCAAACCACGCCACGCGAAGAGCGCGACGGTCAGACGTCTCGCTGGCGACGACACCCCACGACTGACCAGCCTCGGAACAGGTTTCGTGGGCATCGGCGCAGCGGTACTCGTCAGCCTCCGCGCGCTCTATGGCCTTGTGTGGCTCGCGACTCAGTGGGAACAGTATCCCAACCCGATTCCCGCCGCCGCGGCCTGGATCGTGCTCGTACTCGTGATCGTTGGAACGATCACCGCCGTTCAGCTGATGAGCGGCCAGCTGCCCCACTGGTTGTTCGCGCTGTTCCTTACCGGACTCGCTGCAGTGGTGGCCCTCGACCTGTATGCCGTCTGGCCCCTTCACGATGTCGGAGGGTATGCGACCTCGGCAATCGCCGCGGGGATGACGCTGCTTCTGGTACTCACCGTTCGCCCAGCCTCGGACATCATCATCGCCGTCTCCGTGGTCGGAGCCGTGCTCGTCGCCGCCGTCGCCGTGAATGTGCCGCTCACGCCAGACAACCTCGCCCCTCAGATCACTTCGATCGCTTTCGCCGTGCTCCCGACGGTGATCGGACTCTCGCTCATCGGCAACTTCCGTGGCCTCGTGCAGGTCGAGCTTGACCGGGTCCTTGTGCAAAGCACCCTCACGGCACCTCGCTTCGCCGTGGGCATGATGGCATCTGAGGAACTGGCGCGCCTCGACCTTGCCGCAGAAAAACTGCTTGACTCCGTAGCGAACGGCTCTACAAAACTCCCGCTCACGCCCAAGATCGCCTCGACGGCAGCGTCGCTCGCGACAGAACTACGCCTTCACCTCATCGAGGGTCGGCGGGAGACATGGCTGTACCACGCGATAACCGAGTCCGACTTGCTCGGCAAGTCAGTACGACTCACCGACAAGGGCAGTCTTGCAGGGCTGCTCGACCCTGTGCAGCGCGACGGACTCCTTTCGACCGCGTGGTTATTTGTGACCGACACAAATAAGCGGGGCGCGAAGAACTCAGTGCACATCACGATCGCAGCATCGACAACCGTTTTAGCGCCCGGTTCGGAAGACAAAGTAGCAATCGCTATTGCGATCACCTCCACCGGAGTCGTCCGAAATCGAATCGACGCTTCCACGTGGCAAGCCATTGCAAAAGTCGGAAGCTACACCGACTCAACAGAAAACTCCAGTGTGAGGCTCGACATCGAATGTCTTGTCGATAACCCCGCCGACCAATAGATTCGTATGATTAGACGATCGACTAGAGGAATTCATTGTGACTGAACCAACAAAGCGCATCCGGCTCGCAATCGTTGACGACCACCGAATGTTGCTCGGCGCTCTCACCGAGTGGATCCGAAAGGCCGCAGCAGACATCGATATGGTCGTAGCCGTGCCCACCTGGCCCGAGCTGACTATTCATCCCGAGTTTCCGGTCGACGTAGTTTTGCTCGACCTTGACCTCAAAGACAACATTCCGGTGTCGCTCAAGATCAACACGCTCAAATCGATGAACGTGCGCGTCGTGCTCATGAGCACCTATTCTGAGCCGAATGTCGTTCGCGAGGCTCTCGCCGCTGGCGCCCTGGGCTACCTCGTCAAGAGTGAAGACGCCGACATGATCGTTGAAGCCATTCGCGCTGCCGCCAAAGGTGAATCGTTTGTGTCAGCCGAGCTCGACCTTGCGCTCAACGCCGATGAAATCGGCGGGGCCCCCAAGCTCAGCGCTCAGGAGCGCCGCGTGATGGCCCTCTACGGCGGTGGCGAACCCGTCAAATCGGTCGCGTACCAGCTGAGCATCTCAGAAGAGACCGCCAAGAGCTACCTCAAACGCATTCGCGAGAAGTACCGGGTTGCCGGCTTTGATGTTGGAAC
This sequence comes from Salinibacterium sp. M195, assembly GCF_019443965.1. Classification (GTDB taxonomy): domain Bacteria; phylum Actinomycetota; class Actinomycetes; order Actinomycetales; family Microbacteriaceae; genus Rhodoglobus. The sequence goes on from NZ_CP040814.1 coordinate 2,513,021, forward strand.
GAAGGTTGCGCTGCGTAAGCGTGCGCTAGAAGACGGCATCCTCATCGAAACCGAAACGATGCACCACCTCTAAACCTGCGTCGCTAGTTTTCTGCGCGGGTCATTGCTTCTTCTAGACGCTCGACTTTGCCGGCCATCTCTCCGCTATGCCCGGGGCGAATGTCAGCCTTCAACACGAGCGAAACGCGGGAGCCGAACGCACCAACAGCGTCAGTCGCGGCTTTGACGACGGCAAAAACTTCATCCCAGTCGCCCTCAATCGTGGTGAACATCGAGTCAGTCTGGTTGGGCAATCCCGAATCGCGCACGATTTTCACTGCTGCGGCTACGGCGTTGTGCACTGAATCTGTGCCATCTGGTGCGCCGCTGGGGGCTACTGAGAATGCGACGATCATGGTGACTCCTTTGATGATGAACTTATTGGCGATGAAAGAATCTGCTCTTTATTGCCCAGCCCGGGCAACGAATGCGGGCCAGCCCGAGACGGGAGCCTGATCAGCCCGACAATCGCCCACCCTAACAAGACGATGAGCAGCACGTTTCTGACGCTCAGCAGGGCGATCATTGCGGGGTTCGCTGCGAGAAGCAAGTAATACAGGTACGGATAGACCGTGTGCGTCAGCGCAGCGAGCAACAGCGTCAGCACCGCCGGAAAGCGAAAACTCGGCGCGTCTGAAACATGACGGTTCAGTAGTCCAAGCACGATCGGAACGGCGAGCCACGAGATGAATTGTGGTGATCCCACCTTGTTCACCACGATCAGCGCGGTGACAAGCGCGAGACTCAGCATCGGGAGAACGCGCAGTGCGACCACCCCGGCCCGAATCGCCCGAATACCGAGCACTGCGATGCCCACAACGATGACAGCGAGTAGAGGCGTGACTGTCTTGGCAGCCACTTCGACACCGGCGCCAGCCACCTGAAAGGTCAGTATCGACGTGTCGTAGTAAATCGCGGTGTCAGGCACGCCAGCGACGATCTGCCACAACCACAGTGCCGCTAGTGGCGACTCAATTTGAATGCCGCGACTTGACTGCTGAGCGATAAAGCTAAATACGTTCGATCCGGCGCCGGCCGCCAGCGCGAGCACGACCACAGCGGCGGTGGTCGCGGCGGCGCCGATCGCGATCGTCCATCGGTCACGCATGGCGATAATTGCCGCGAGCACAAGGGCCGCGGGCCACACCTTGATCCACGTCGCGCACGCCAGCACAATGCCCGCAGTCCGAGGATGGCCGCGCAACAATCGAACACCGACAATGGCAACGGCGATAGTGATGGCATCGATTCTGGCCAGAGCAATGGGACCGAGTGCGAGCAGGAAGGCTGCCCACCACCATCCGGCAATCACCCCTGATCGAGAGCGGCCCCAACGAGTGAGAAAGCCGAGGGCGACAACGTTGACGACCATCACCATCGAGAGCCAGGTCGCCGCGATGTGCTCGATCCCGAAAGCCGCGGAAGCCAATATCGGCACCATTGCGAGCAGCGGATAGACCCAGGGGATGTCGACGCCAACGAGAACACCCGAGGCAAACGCTTGTTCAGCCCAGCGGGCGTATACGATGGTGACGTCGCCGAGCGGCAAACCGGGGGCAGAGAGATTAAGCATTCCTAGCGCGAGGTGCGCAAGAATAAAGATCAGCCACAGCGCAAGCGCACTCAGCGTGTGAGTGGTTTTCACGTGAGGTCAGAGATCGCAGGATCGCCGCCGATGAGCTCGGCAATGACGGCGGGCACGTGCGCACAAAGATCAAGGATCGTGAACGGCCCTCCAGCACTCGCCCGGCGAGCAGCAGTGCCGTGAACAAAGGATGCGGTGGCCGCGAGCCCCACAAGCAGTTGGGGATTCTCGAGCACCTTGTCGCTGTGCGTCGCCACGAGCGCGCCGAGGATGCCCCCAAGCGCGTCTCCAGCGCCTGCCGTTGCGAGCCAGGCTGGAGCTGAAGCCACTGACACCGTGGTTGCACCATCCGTCACGTACGTCGTGTGACCTTTGATGAGAACTGTCAGGCCGTACCGTTGGGCCGCGTCGGCTGCCCACCGCTGAGGGTCGGCAGCAATTCTCTCGACTGGCTCGTCTAACAAGCGGGCGAGCTCACGATAGTGCGGAGTGATAACCGCTGGTCCCGGTGCCCGTGTGGCGAGATCGAGCGCGCCGCCATCGAGCACGAATGGCACGTTCTGGCCGAGGGCGTAGGCGATACGCTCAGCCGCGTCATCGTCGCGGTTTGCGAAGTCCATTCCCGAGCCGATCAGCCAGGCTTGAACTCGCCCGGGAGAAGGGACCGCTTCCGGCCTGCGCTGCAACACCAAGTCTTGCGCGCGCTCTGGTCCCACATACCGCACCATGCCAACACCGGTGCGGAGAGCCGCCTCAACGCCCAAGACGGCCGCACCGGGGTACTGAATAGATCCGGTGACGACCCCGAGAACTCCGCGCGTGTACTTGTCGTCACTCTGGTCAGGACGCGCGATGTGGAGTGCCGCATCAGCAGCACTCCACAGCGCATCAGTTCTCATGAGGTTAACGATAGTTGACCGTGATGCTAGCGGCGCCGGGTAGCGTCTTGCACTTCTCCGACGAGCACTTCGATAATGTCCTCAAGAAAGAGCACACCCGTGGTCGCCCCCGTCGCGTCGAAACTACGGGCAACGTGAACACCGGAGCGGCGCATCGTAGCCAGAGCATCCTCAAGGTCAGTCTCGTCGTACATCGAAATCAGTTGACGAATGCGCTTCGGCGGAACAGGCTCGCTGAACTCGCTCTCGTCAATGTCGATTACGTCTTTCAGATGCAGGTAGCCCGTGGGCTCGCCCGCATCATTGAGCAGAATGTAGCGAGAGAAACCGCGTTGAGCGACAGCCTTTTCGAGGTCGGCAGGTGCGGCAGCCTCAGGCAGCGTGACAAGCCCAGACATCGGGATCGCCACATCCCGAACCTTTTTCGAGGTGAACTCAAAGGCACCGGTGAGTGTCCCTCCCGCGTCGGTGAGCACCCCTTCGCGAGTCGACTGCGCAACGATCGTGGCAACTTCATCCAGCGTGAACACACTGTTCGCCTCATTCTTCGGCGTGACATTGAAGAGTCGAAGGATGCCGTTGGCTATGGCGTTGAGCGCAACGATGATCGGGCGGAACACTGTTGCGATGAACACCAGCGGCGGCGCCAAGATCAGAACGGCCCGGTCAGGAACCGAGAATGACAGGTTCTTGGGCACCATTTCGCCGAGCACCACGTGCAAGAACGACACGATCAACAGGGCCATGATGAACGCGATCGTGCTAATGAGTTCTTCGCTCAATCCCGTAAGGGCGAGCGGCACTTCCAACAGATGATGGATCGCCGGCTCTGACACGTTCAGGATCAGCAGCGAACACACGGTGATACCCAGCTGACAGGCGGCCAACATGAGCGTCGCGTGTTCCATCGCCCAGAGTGCGGTCTTGGCAGAGCGCGAACCAGCCTCGGCGAGCGGCTCGATTTGAGACCGTCGAGCGGAGATGACGGCAAACTCTGCGCCGACGAAGAAGGCATTGACGAGCAGCAGCACGAAGAGCCACACGATTCCCCACACGTCCATCAACTCACCGCCTCAGCATCGCTAGCGCTGACAATGGGGTCGGGCGTAAACCTCACGCGGTCGATTCTTCGGCCTTCCAATCGTTCAATTCTGAACACACCGCCCACGGCGGCAATGGTGTCTCCGGTGCGCGGAACGCGACCAAGTTCGCTCATCAGCCAGCCAGCAACGGTTTCGTATGGGCCCTCTTCTGGCACTTCAACACCGGTGCGCTCGAGAAGCTCGTCCGGGCGCAAAATCGCCGGGAACGTGAACCAGTCACGCGAGCGAACCACGTCGGCCTTGGAGCGGTCATGCTCATCGGAAACTTCACCGACAAGCTCTTCGACTAGGTCCTCAAGCGTGGCAACGCCAGCAGTTCCGCCGTATTCATCAACGACAACCGCCATCTGGTAGCCCCGGCCGCGCAATTCCGCGAGGAGGGCATCCAGCCGCATTGTTTCTGGCACCTGGAGCGCCTCAGTCTGGAGCGCAGAAACGGGAACATCAGCGCGTTTCTTATGCGGCACGGCAACTGCCTGCTTAACGTGCACGAGACCGACAACGTCATCGATGCTGTCGTCGATCACCGGGAAGCGCGAAAAGCCAGTGCGCTTCGCAAGATCGATAACATCTTGTGCGCTGTCCGTGCGGTCAATGCTGTCAACCCGCGGTCGCGGTGTCATCACATCTTGTGCGGTGTGATCGGCAAAGGCCAAAGTGCGTGCCAGCAGAGTCGCAGTGTCGTTATCGAGGCTGCCCTGACTAGCCGAGCGGCGCACCAGCGACGTAAGTTCCTCTGCTGTGCGAGCACCCGAAAGTTCTTCTTTCGGTTCGATTCCTACGCTGCGCAAAATAGCGTTAGCCGTGTTGTTCAACAGGCTGACCGCTGGCTTGAACACGGTCGTAAATAGAATCTGGAACGGCACAACAAACTTGGCCGTAGCTTTCGGCAATGCCAGTGCGAAATTCTTCGGCACCAGCTCGCCAATAATCATCGAGAGCAGCGTGGCAAAGGTAATAGCCAGAATCGTGGCAATGACGCTCACCGCAGCTGCCGGCAACAGTGCCCCCAGTGGGACGGACAGCCACGTGCTGAACGCAGGCTCGAGCGTGTAGCCAGCCAGCAGCGTCGTCAGCGTGATGCCGAGTTGCGCGCTGGAGAGATGCGTTGACGTGTGCTTCAACGCGGAGATTACCGGGGTGAGTCGCTTCTCGCCGCGCTCTTGGCGAGCTTCGAGCTCGGAGCGGTCGAGATTAACGAGAGCGAACTCAGAGGCAACGAAAAATCCGGTGCCTACGGTAAGAACGAGACCAGTAGCAAAAAGCAGCCACTCATTCATGGGGGTTCACCCCCGGTGCGGGTGTGAAGGAGAAGGGCGAGAGACAGATGGTGATCGCGCGAGGTTTTCGGCCCCGGCGACAACTAGAGGGAGGGTCGTCCATTATGGCCTTGAGTATAGGACAAATTTCTGCGAAACCGCTGCTCCATTACCAACTCACGGGCAATGCTTTACCCTCTTCGTACCCTGCCGCCGACTGGATCCCGACGAGTGCGCGCTCGTGAAACTCAGAGAGGTTCGCCGCGCCTGCGTACGTGAACGAGCTGCGCACCCCCGAAGTGATCATGTCGACGAGATCATCGAGCGAGGGGCGAGCCGGGTCAAGATAGATTTTCGACCCAGAGATACCTTCCGCAAAGAGCTCTTTGCGCGCCAGCTCATACGGGTCGAGCCCGCCGAAACGTGCACGAACAGCCTTGGTCGACGCCATCCCCCAGCTGGTCTTGTAAAGCGCACCAGCGTCGTCATGTCGCAGTTGACCTGGAGCCTCAATCGTGCCAGCAAACCACGAACCAACCATGACGGATGCCGCCCCTGCTGCGAGCGCCAGCGCAACGTCCCGTGGGTACCGCACTCCCCCATCGGCCCACACGTGAGCTCCAAGTTCACGCGCGGTTGCCGCTGTTTCCAGTACTGCGGAGAACTGTGGTCGCCCAACCGCAGTCATCATCCGAGTCGTGCACATTGCGCCGGGACCTACTCCAACCTTGATGACCGTTGCTCCCGCCGCGACCAGATCTCGTACCGCAGCCGAGGTCACAACATTTCCGGCCACGATGGGTACGCCGAGCCCCAAAGCAGCAACCGTCTCCACAGCCCGCACCATGCCCTCCTGGTGACCGTGAGCGGTATCGAGCACAAGCGTGCTTGCGCCAGCAGCGACGAGGGCCCGCGCGCGCGAAGCAACATCGCCGTTAATGCCCAGCGCAGCCGCCACGGCAAGCTTGCCTTCGCTGTCGAGCGCTGGGGTGTAAAGCGTAGATCGCAAGGCGCTCTTCACGCTCGTAGTGCCGACAACTGTTTCGCCATCGGTGACAGGAGCGAAGTTAATGCCGCGCTCGACGAGCAAGTCAAACAACTCACGCGCGGTGCCAAACTCTGAGCGATCGATCGCGTGCGTTTCGTGCCGCAGAAGATCTCCGAGCGCGGCCCCCGGCATCGCTTCTCCCAAGCGTTCGGCATCAATGACTCCCGCGAGCGCTCCGTCAGCGAGCAATACCACTCCGTGGCCAGCCAGCGGGGGAACCTGCAGCAGCGCGTGCTCGACAGAGTCTTCGGAGCCGAAAAAGACAGCTGAATCGAGATCGACCGGTTGCGAGCGAACCCACGCAATCGCAGCATCCATATCTGCAGCGTTGAGATCTTGAGGCAGAACGCCGAGGCCACCACGCCGCGCAAGACTAGCCGCGAGGCGTGGCCCCGTGACAGAGTTCATGTTGGACGCCACGAGCGGAATAGTTGCGGTCGTTCCATCGCCGGGGGCAAGGGAGACTGCCATTCGACTACCAACCGACGAGTGACTCGGCACCAGAAACACGTCAGAGTAAGTGAGGTCGTGTCGTGGTGTTGTCTCGTAAAAATCCATAGGCATCAGCGTAATCGTCTACGAATCGAAAGAATCTTGATGATTGCGTTAAAAAAGCAGGATCTGAGCGCCTCGCGGCCAGCAGACACACAACAAAGCGATTAAGATTGATCGGGATGTCCGGCGTGCAGAACGTGCGTCGCTTTTTCACACACCAGAACTGAAAGTAGGCGGTTTGACGTGTCAGGCCAAGTAACCGGAATCGCACCAGAAGGTGACTCCTCGGGCGAGTTCGGGGCCAACGAATGGTTGGTCGACGAGATGTACGAAAAGTATCTCGAAGACAAGAATCTTGTGGACGAAGCGTGGTGGCCGTTCCTTGCGAACTATCAACCCGCGGTAGAGCCCTCCCCGAACTCTGACGCAGCTGAGGCTTCGGCATCATCCGCGCCGGCAGCGGCAAGCACGCCGGCAGCAGCCTCGCCGACGGCGTCAAGCACTGCGGCAGAAAAGCCGTTCGTCGATGAGCCAAACCCGTCGACGGGCAGCCAGCCTGTTGCTCGCACTACTTCGGTGGAACCGAAGCCTCAGCCGATTCCGGCAGAAGCGCCATCCACCACCCCGATTGACACGACCCAGAAACCAGCAGCACCAAAGCCGCAGACTGAAAGCACTGTTGCTCCGCTTCGCGGCGCTGCGAAGGCTCTCGCGTCGAACATGGACTCCAGCCTCACGGTTCCGACCGCGACAAGCGTGCGCACCATGCCAGCCAAGCTCATGATCGACAACCGCATCGTGATCAACAACCACCTCAAGCGTGCGCGTGGTGGCAAGGTCTCGTTCACTCACCTCATTGCGTGGGCGATCATCCAGACGCTCAAAGAGTTTCCCAGCCAGAACGTTTTCTATGACGAGCCAGAGGGCAAGCCTTCAGTCGTCACTCCCGCGCACATCAACCTCGGCATTGCGATCGACATGCCGAAGCCCGATGGCACGCGTTCGCTCGTTGTCCCCGGCATCAAGAACGCCGAAACGATGGGCTTCGGCGAGTTCCTTGCCGCTTACGAAGATATTGTTTCTCGAGCCCGCGCCAACAAGCTGACTGGCGCCGACTACATGGGCAACACGATTTCACTTACCAACCCGGGCGGAATCGGCACCGAGCATTCGGTCCCTCGCCTGATGCGTGGTTCGGGAACGATCGTGGGCGCTGGCGCTCTCGATTACCCCGCAGAGTTCCAGGGTGCGAGCCTTCGCACTCTGGCCGAACTCGGTATCGGCAAGACCATTACTCTCACAAGCACCTACGACCATCGCGTCATCCAGGGCGCGGGTTCTGGCGAGTTCCTCAAAAAGATTCACGAACGTCTCATTGGCGAAAACCACTTCTACGAAGACATCTTCGCCGCTCTGCGTATCCCCTACGACCCCATCCACTGGGCAAATGACATCAGCGTCGACCTGGCAGACAACGTCAGCAAGACGTCGCGAGTGCAAGAACTCATCAACTCATTCCGTGTTCGCGGTCACCTCATGGCTGACACCGATCCGCTGGAATACCGTCAACGCTCGCACCCTGACCTCGACATTTCGAGCCACGGTCTCACTTTCTGGGATCTTGACCGCGAATTTGTCACCGGGGGTTTCGGCGGCAAACGCCAGGCTCTGCTGCGCGAAGTTCTCGGAATGCTGCGCGATGCGTACTGCCGCACCGTCGGCATTGAGTACATGCACATCCAAGACCCCGAACAGCGTCGCTGGATTCAAGATCACGTCGAGAAGCCATACACGAAGCCCACCCATGATGAGCAAATGCGCATCCTCGGCAAGCTCAACGAGGCCGAGGCATTCGAGACATTCCTCCAGACCAAGTACGTCGGTCAAAAGCGCTTCAGCCTTGAAGGTGGAGAGTCGACGATTGCACTGCTGGATGCCGTGATTCAGAAAGCCGCCGAAGCCAACCTTGAAGAGGTTGCCATCGGTATGGCTCATCGTGGCCGCTTGAGCGTTCTCACGAACATCGCGGGAAAGACCTACGGTCAGATCTTCCGCGAGTTCGAGGGCACCCAGGACCCCCGCACCGTTCAGGGCTCTGGCGATGTGAAGTATCACCTCGGCACCGAGGGCACTTTCACTGCTGCTGATGGTCGACAGATTCCTGTCTACCTTGCGGCGAACCCGTCACATCTTGAAGCCGTCGATGGTGTCCTTGAGGGCATCGTTCGCGCCAAGCAGGATCGTCGCCCCATTGGTTCCTACGCCGTTCTCCCGGTGATGGTCCATGGCGATGCCGCGATGGCCGGCCAGGGCATCGTGGTCGAGATCTTGCAGATGTCGCAACTGCGCGCGTACCGCACGGGTGGAACCATTCACGTGAACATCAACAACCAGGTTGGGTTCACGACGCCTCCCGGTGAGGCTCGCACATCGCAGTATTCGAGCGACGTCGCGAAGACGATTCAGGCGCCGATCTTCCACGTTAACGGCGATGACCCCGAGGCTGTTGTTCGCGTTTCGGAGTTGGCTTTCGCTTTCCGCCAAAAGTTCCACCGCGATGTTGTTATCGACCTCATTTGCTACCGCCGCCGCGGTCACAACGAGGGCGATGACCCCTCGATGACCCAGCCGCTGATGTACAACCTGATTGAGGCCAAGCGGTCCGTTCGTACCCTCTACACCGAGGGCCTAGTCGGTCGTGGCGATATCACTCAGGAAGAGTACGAAGCGAGCCATCAGGATTTCCAGGATCGTCTCGAGCGCGCCTTCGCAGAAACGCACGCAGCCCAGACTGGTTCAATGCCAATCCTCACCAAGGACGGCAACGGAGTCTCCGACCTCGAACGTCCGGGCTCGCAGCGCGACGATGCCGTTGGTGAGCCCATCACTACGGGCATCGACGAGAGCATTGTGCAGCTCATTGGTGATGCGCATGGAAATCCTCCGGCGAACTTCACTGTTCACAAGAAGCTGCAAGCACTACTGCGTAAGCGCGTAGACATGAGCCGCAAGGGTGCAATTGACTGGGCGTTCGCCGAGTTGTTGGCAATTGGTTCGGTGCTTCTTGAGGGAACGCCAGTGCGCATGGCCGGGCAGGATGCTCGCCGCGGCACCTTTGTGCAGCGTCACGCTGTGCTGCACGACCGTGAAAACGGTCAAGAGTGGCTGCCCCTGCAGAACCTTTCTGAGAACCAGTCGCGCTTCTGGATCTACGACACCCTCCTGAGCGAGTACGCAGCTTTGGGCTTCGAATACGGTTACTCAGTAGAACGTGCAGACGCCTTGGTCCTGTGGGAAGCGCAGTTCGGTGACTTCGCTAACGGCGCTCAGATCGTGATTGATGAGTTCATCTCCAGCGCTGAACAGAAGTGGGCTCAGCGTTCAAGCGTTGTCATGCTTCTGCCACACGGTTACGAGGGCCAGGGCCCAGATCATTCGTCAGCCCGCATTGAGCGTTATCTTCAGTTGTGTGCCGAGAACAACATGATCGTTGCGCGGCCGTCGACGCCTGCTTCGTACTTCCACTTGTTGCGTCGTCAGGCTTACTCGCGTCCGCGTCGTCCTCTCATCGTGTTCACGCCCAAGGCGATGCTGCGCTTGCGTGGCGCTACGAGCGATGTTGCCGACTTCACTAGTGGCCGTTTCGAGCCGGTTCTCGACGATGTTCGTCTGGCAGATAAGTCGGGCGTCACGCGCGTAATTGTGACGGCAGGCAAGACCTACTACGACATCGTGGCGGAGCTCGACAAGCGCGAGATCACCCACATCGCTGTCGTACGCATGGAGCAGTTCTACCCGCTCCCCGTTACTGACATGGTCGAGGTACTCGCGCAGTATCCGAACGCGGATGTCGTGTGGACTCAGGATGAGCCTGAGAACCAGGGTGCTTGGCCGTTCATTAGCTTGGAGCTGGCCCGTCATCTCAAGACGAACGAGATCAAGCTCGCGTCGCGTTCGGCAGCTGCCTCTCCGGCAACTGGTTCAGCCAAGCGCAGCGCGCTTGAGCAGGCCGAACTGATCGACCACGCAATCACGCAGCCTTAGGTTCGCGAAGCGGCGTTAACGACGAAAGCGGGCATCCTCCGAGGAGGGTGCCCGCTTTCGTTAACCCACTGTGCTAATTCTTAGCGCGTTTCACACAACGGAGGCCAAACGTCACACTTGCGTGCAGCTCGGCCAAGAAGCTCGGTTAGGCGTCTGCCAACTTGGACAGGATCGCACTACGCAGCTCATCTGGCGCTGTCTCGCGACAGGCTTGCTTCACCTTGAGCTTCAGAGCAAGAGCGACGAGGTGTTCGCTTGAGCATGATTCGCAGTTGTCGAGGTGGTTCGCGACATCCTGAAAATCAGCTTCGTTGAGCTCGCGATCGAGGTATTCCTCAAGCTCGGCTTTTGCTTTCTCGCAACCGCAGTCGGTCATTTCGTGCTCCTTGATGATGCAGGCGTGACCGGGGTGCGGTCGCGCGCATAGTCGGCCAATAGTTCGCGCAGCATACGACGGCCGCGGTGCAGCCTACTCATGACGGTTCCTACGGGGGTCTTCATAATGTCGGCGATCTCTTGATAAGAGAAGCCTTCGACGTCGGCGAAATAGACGGCGAGGCGAAAGTCTTCGGGGATCGACTGCAGGGCATCCTTCACCGCGCTGTCTGGCAGGTGGTCGATCGCTTCAGCTTCCGCCGACCGTGTCGACACGGATTGCGTGATCGACTCCGCGCCGCCCAGTTGCCAATCCTCAAGCTCATCAATCGTGCCCTGATAGGGGCTGCGCTGATTCTTGCGATAAATGTTGATGAAGGTGTTGGTCTGGATGCGGTACAGCCACGCCTTCAGGTTTGTGCCCTGTTGAAACTGTCCGAAGGCTTGAAACGCTTTAACGAACGTCTCCTGCACGAGGTCGGCAGCGTCGCTTGGGTTGCGCGTCATGCGCATTGCTGCGCCGAAAAGCTGGTCCATAAAGGGCAACGCTTGCTCTTCAAACTGCCGTCGCTTGTCTGCTGCGGCGGTCTCGGTGGCGCTGGGCTCAACTCTGTCAGTAGTCATCAGAGACAATTCTAGTTCGCTGATGACGGCATCCTGCTGAGTACTCAGTACTGCTGTCATGCTTGTGCCTCCTCCGTGGGGTGCAAAACGTCGATACTCTTAGTAACTAATGTTCGTATCCAAGTATTCCAATCCAGAGTTCAGCCCCTACGACGACGACTCCGTCCCTGAAACGACGGTGCCTGGCAATTGGCCGGCGCCGACGGTTTCGCACGCTCTCGCGGCATCGCTGACCCTCCCCGGCAGCAAGAGTCTGACCAACCGTGAGCTCGTACTGGCTGCACTCTCGGATGGTCCTTCTGTTCTGCATTCGCCACTGCATTCTCGGGACAGCGCGCTCATGATCGAAGCGTTGCGTGCTCTCGGTGTGGGGATCACAGAAATTGCCACCGGCAACCCTTTTGGTCCCGATTTGGCGATCGTTCCCGGAGAGCTTGAGGGTGGAAGCTCGATCGATTGCGGACTCGCCGGAACGGTAATGCGATTCCTGCCTCCCGTCGCTGCTCTCGCGCTTGGCCCGATTGCGTTCGACGGTGATGAGGCTGCTCGTCGTCGCCCCATGCGCACAACTATCGATTCTCTACGAGCACTCGGCGTCGATGTCTCGGATGATGGCCGCGGAACTCTTCCCTTCAGCCTTTACGGCATGGGCTCGGTCTCGGGCGGTGAGATCAGTATTGATGCTTCTGCATCAAGCCAGTTCGTTTCGGGACTGCTGCTGGCAGCAGCACGTTTCGAGGATGGCCTCACCCTCCGTCACACTGGCGAGAAGTTGCCAAGCATGCCCCACATCGAGATGACGATTGCGTGTCTGGCCGCGCGTGGCGTCATCGTTGAGAGCCCTGAGCCTGGTGTGTGGATTGTTCCTGCCGGTGCGATCCACGCCATCGACGTCGAGTTGGAGCCAGATCTCTCGAATGCTGCCCCTTTCTTAGCCGCGGCCGTTGTCGCGGGCGGAACCGTCACAATCGAGGGGTGGCCCGAATCCACCACTCAAGTGGGCGCGGATCTGGAACAGCTCCTCCCCCTTTTCGGTGCAGTAGCGACGCGCACAGATGGTGCGCTCACGATCGATGGTGGCGCCGGAATAATCGGTGGCAACAACTTCCCGGGTATCGAACTCGACCTGAGCACTGGTGGTGAACTCGCCCCAACAATCATTGCTCTGGCTGCTCTTGCGTCATCGCCGAGCACGATAACGGGCATCGGTCACTTGCGCGGACATGAAACTGATCGGCTTGCCGCGCTCAGCGCCGAGATCAATGCACTCGGCGGCGCGGTAACTGAGCTTGAGGACGGTGTTCACATCGAGCCGAGACAACTCCACGGTGGAATCTGGCACAGCTACGAAGACCACCGGATGTCGACCGCTGGCGCCATAATCGGGCTTGCTATTGCCGGCGTTGAGGTCGAAGGCATCGACGCGACCGCCAAGACGCTCCCCCAGTTTCCGCAGCTTTGGGCAACCCTCGTCGGCGATGCCCCGTTGACCACCAGCACTCTCGGATTGCTGTAGTCATGAGCTGGCTCAGCGGTGACGACGAGGATGAGGGCAAGTACAGCGAGTACGACGAGAGTTCGGTGCGGATGCGCCCGAACCCGAAAGCCAACAAGCCACGAAGCAAGATTCGCCCCGAGCATTCTGATGCTATCGAGGGCCGCGTCTTTAGCGTTGACCGCGGCCGTTACGGAATCTGGGTTGCTGAGGGAACCGAGGACGAACGCCAGATCATTGCTGCGCGAGCCCGTGAGCTCGGTCGCAACCAGCAAGGAAAAGTATCCGTCGTTACGGGTGATTGGGTCGACCTTGTTGGCGACACCTCCGGCACCGACGGAACACTCGCCAGAATCGTCCGCATTCGAGAACGCGCAACCCTCCTGCGCCGCAGCGCCGACGACACCGATGCCGTCGAACGCATCATTGTCGCGAACGCCGACCAGATGCTCATCGTTGTGGCTGCCGCAGACCCGGAGCCCCGTGCACGACTCGTAGACCGCTATTTAGTAGCTGCGTACGATGCCGGAATCACGCCCATCCTGTGCATTACAAAGACGGACCTGCAAGATCCGGCAGCGTTCTTAGAGAACTTCGCCGGCCTTGAGTTTCGAGTCATCTCAAGCCGTTCCGATGAAGTGCCGCTCGACGAGCTTCGCGGACTCTTAGACGGCCACACCACGGTGGCTGTTGGTCATTCTGGCGTCGGAAAGTCAACGTTGGTGAATGCCTTAGTACCGGATGCTAATCGGGCCGTTGGCCACGTCAACGCGGTTACCGGTCGAGGCCGTCACACCTCTTCGTCAACAATTTCGTACCGCGTTGGGTCTGGTTGGGTGGTTGACACTCCCGGAGTCCGATCATTCGGTCTTGGCCACATCGATCCGAGCAAGATTCTGACGTCGTTTACTGACCTTGCATCGCTCGCCGAGGATTGCCCGCGCGGCTGCACTCACCTCCCAGATGCCCCCGATTGCGCCATTGCCGAAGCGATCGCGGCTGGGGCACTTGGCGACGTCGGCACACTTCGTTTGGATTCTTTCCAGCGGCTCATCACGACTCTGGGTTCCACTAGCGTGTAACCGTGACTGAATACACTCTCGCCGACGACCTATCCCTCGCCCTCGCCCTTGCCGGAGATGCGGACCTCATCTCGCTCGACCGCTTTACGGCGCTCGATCTTGAGGTGACGACCAAGCCTGACCGCACTCCGGTGACGGATGCCGACAAGGCTGTCGAACGCAGCATCCGGGCCGGGATCGCTGCGGCTCGTCCCGGTGACTCGATTCTGGGCGAAGAGTATGGCGAAGCTGGTGACTCGAATCGTCAGTGGATTATCGACCCCATCGACGGCACCTCGAACTTCTTGCGTGGGGTGCCGATCTGGGGCACCCTCATCTCGCTGGTGATCGACGGCGTTCCTCAGGTTGGCGTCGTCAGTTCGCCTGCTTTGGGCAAGCGCTGGTGGGCGGCGACAGGTCATGGCGCTTTCGCTCAAGCTCATAATGGCGAACCGGAACAGATCTCCGTGAGCAAAGTTAGCTCGCTCGAAGCTGCATCCATCAGCTACAACAGCCTGTCTGGCTGGGACGGGGCTGGTCGGCTCGATGCGGTCATCGCTCTAACCCGTGAAACGTGGCGCTCTCGAGCAATCGGCGACATGTGGGCGTACATGTTGCTGGCTGAGGGTGCATTAGATGTTGTTGGCGAGTTTGATCTTCAGCCTTATGACATGGCGGCGCTAATTCCGATCGTTCTCGAAGCCGGCGGACAATTCACGTCAGTTGATGGCGAAGCCGGCCCGTGGCACGGCACTGCATTGGCGACGAACGGAGTGCTTCACAACGAAGTGCTCACATTCTTGCGCGAACACTAGATACTCCCCCAATCCAGCTAGCTGGGAATAGCCTGAGTTAAGTAGGCTTGGCGAGTACGACGCGCGATCACCTTCACACGAAAGAGACCCACTTCAATGACGACAGATAATTTCTGGCGCCAGACGTTCGTCATCGCTTCCTTGGCCGTCGCGGCCGTAGCGCTCAGCGGCTGCAGCATGATTGATCAAGTTGTTAACACTGTTTCCGATGCCGCAGACCCTGGCGAGGGCACCACCGAGAATATTTTCAGCGTTGGCGTTGGTGATTGCGAAGCGGTCTCCCAGACCGCGGATGAAGTTGACAGCACGAGAACTATCGACTGTTCCGAGCCCCATGCCACAGAGTTTTACGCTGTCGTCATCGTGCCTGACGGAGATTTCCCCGAGCAAGACGCTATGTATGCTCTCGGCGACGCTGAGTGTCTAGCCGCATTCGAGTCCTACATCGGAGTCAACTACGACGATTCGATTTACGACTTCTCGTACTACTCCCCCAGCACCGAAACTTGGGCTAGCGGTGACCGCGAGATCCTGTGCTACGCCTATGACTATTCGGGTGCACAGATCGCTGGTTCGGTTGCCGGAGTCGGCAGGTAGAGCTTTTTGCTTGGCGGTTGCGCGCGGG
The DNA here is from genome assembly GCF_019443965.1 of Salinibacterium sp. M195. Classification (GTDB taxonomy): domain Bacteria; phylum Actinomycetota; class Actinomycetes; order Actinomycetales; family Microbacteriaceae; genus Rhodoglobus. The sequence continues at coordinate 2,528,488 of NZ_CP040814.1, forward strand.
CTGATGTCGTCGCGCAGCCGCTCTTGTCGTTAAGGGAACAATCGGCACCCCCGCGGGTGTTGCATCCACCAAGCGCATGAGTAACGCTTGATGTGCTTCGAATAAAGGGTGGTAGCCAACGATGAAGATCGAATTCCCGAGTGCGGACAACACAATGTTGGCAGCTCAATTGGACATGCCGGATGGTACGCCGTCCGCTTTTGCTCTCTTCGCTCACTGCTTTACGTGCTCGAAAGAGTCGTTCGCTGCCTCCCGGATTTCTCGAGCCTTGGTCGATCATGGCATTGCTGTCCTGCGGTTCGACTTCACCGGTCTCGGGGGATCAGACGGCGATTTCGCGAACACCAACTTCACGTCAAACATTGATGATGTCGTTGCCGCAACAGAATATTTGCGCGACAACTACCGCGCACCAACACTACTGATCGGGCATTCCCTGGGAGGGGCCGCGATTCTCGCTGCTGCCCATCGTGTTCCTTCCGCCCGTGCTCTCGTAACGATCGGCAGTCCGAGTGATCCCGCCCACATCAGCAATTTATTCGCCGATGCGAATGACGAAATCGTGAACGAGGGGGAAGCAACCGTTCAACTCGGCGGGCGATCCTTCCGGATTCGCAAGCAGCTTCTTGACGACATCGCTGCCCAGCCTCAGGCTGCGCGGCTTCGCGACTTGAGCGCTGCCCTGCTGGTCGTGCATTCTCCGATAGACCAAACGGTCGGCATCGATAATGCTCGTGAGATTTTCGAGGCTGCGATGCATCCGAAGTCCTTCGTCGCGCTAGACGGTGCAGATCACCTTCTGAGCGATCGCAAGGATGCCGCTTTTGCCGCGAACATTATTGCGGCGTGGTCCGCACGTTACGCTTTCGAGGACTTGTCGACGGAGGCTACCGCGCACACCGGCGCCACGACCCCCGCCCCGGCGCCGGTCACGACTCCCGCCTCGACTCCCCCCACCTCTTCCGCACAAGCCTCCGAGACGTCCGCTGTCGCCATCACCCAGGACGGCACCTCGGTTATTGTCCGCGAAAGCGGTCCGGCACGCTACGAGCAGCGGGTGTTCGCATCGGGACATGAATTCGTTTCCGACGAGCCTGCTCCGCTCAGCGAAAACCATGGGCCAGGACCTTACGACTTCATCCTCGCTGGCCTCGGAAGCTGTACATCAATCACGATCCGGATGTATGCCGACCGTAAGAAGATGCCCTTAACCGGAGTGAGCGTGCGGTTGACTCGCGAGCGCATCGACGCTGCGGACTGCGACCATTGTGCGTCCACCGAAGGAATGGTGGAACACATCACTCGAGAGCTGACGTTCGCTGGCCAGCTCTCTGATGAGCAGCGGGATTCGTTGTTGGTCATCGCAGACAAGTGTCCCGTTCATCGTTCGCTCGAGGGCGAGATTTCGATCTCTACGAGTGTGGCGTCATAACGCCGTTAGCGCCGACACCTAGAACTCCCAGCACTCCCGCTATAGGGTAGTTAGGTAACCCTAACTTCAAAATGAAATGAGCTGGCGTTCGCGCCTATCCCCCATGACCCTTGAACGCGATTCAGCAAAACACCCCCTCGTTATCCGCCACGTCACCGTCAGCGCCGTCAGCCGCCCCACCCCGAACATCGCTCGCATCACCCTGAGCGGAGACGAGCTGCAAGGTTTTATCAGCAGCGGCCCCACCGACCACGTCAAAGTGTTCTTCCCCGACCCCAGCACGGGGGAACTCACTGCCCCCGTCATGACCGAGTCCGGAATCAGCAAGGCCAAAGGCGGCGTCGTGATCTCTCGCGACTACACTCCCCTCGGTTTTCGCAGTGCCGACGGTCAGCACGAACTAGACATCGATTTCGTCGTCCATGGCGACGAGGGCCCCGCTTCCGCTTGGGCAGGTAGCGCTTCGATCGGCGACCCTCTTGTCATCGCTGGTCCACGCGGATCGAAGCTGCTGCCTAGCGAAGCAACTCACGTAGTTCTGGTCGCCGACGAAACCGCACTTCCGGCGAGCTCACGCTGGATCGATATGCTCCCTACGTCAGTTCACATCACCGCGCTCTTCGATGTGGCAGACCCCAGCGTCGAGAGCTATTTCAGCGACGATCAGAAATTACGCATGTCTGCCGAGTGGTTCTACCGTCGCGATGGACTCGGTCAGCTCGAGGCGGCTCTACGAGCGCTCGGTGAGATCGGTGAATCCACTTTTGTCTTCCTTGCAGGCGAAGCAACCACGCTGGTTCCTCTTCGTCGTTACCTCCGTCGCGAGCTGGGCCTGCCCAAGAAGCAAGTAGCTGCCGACGGATACTGGCGTCGTGGCATCACAAACGCCGACCACCACGAGCCGATCGACCCCACCGATCCCGAAGACTAAACCCGCAACAGTCACAAAGCCGAGCGGAGAAGATGCCGCTCGGCCGCCCCTCAGCATCCGCTGATTCCTCCGTATCGTTGGCGGACGAAAGTGTATGCTGAGGGCACAAGTGAACAGCCGTCATACCGCTGCGGGAGAGCCCTTCCGATCGTTGGTTGGCGCCGTAGGAGCAAACCCTCTCCGGGAATCTCTCAGGCACCAGTACCGCAGCAGTTAGGCAACTCTGAAAAGTAGTCGGCCCTGTCCGACTCGCCGACGGGGCAACGCAACGCCACAAGCGTGCGGAAACTCTCAGGCTCGATACAGAGCGGAGAGGACTCAACGACCCCCACACGACGACGTGTGGGGAAGAAACGGAGTCACCGTGCCCATTCGCAACCTGACGCCTAGAACTGAAGTTCCCACCCCATCCCTCGAAGAGGTCCCCCTCAGCAGTTTCGACCTGTTCACTGTTGGTATCGGGCCTTCGAGTTCCCACACCGTCGGCCCCATGCGCGCCGCAGCCTCGTTTGCGGCCGATCTTGCCCAGCACGGGATGCTCGACGCAGTTGAGACTCTCAGCGTGCGACTGTATGGCTCCCTCGCCGCTACCGGTGCGGGGCACGGCACCATGAGCGCCGTACTTATTGGGCTAGAGGGCAAACTCCCCGATCAGGTCCTCCCGGCCGAGATGGACATGATTCTCGAACGCATCGAGAGCTCAGGGGTGCTCCAGCTCGCGGGCGCCCGCGAGATTCCGTTTACCGAAGAAGCGATCGCTCTTCATCCGCTCACGGTGCTCGACGGGCATCCGAACGGAATGCGCTTCGGAGCCCATGACTCCGATGGAGTCGCCGTTCTCGAGGCAACCTATTTCTCCATCGGCGGCGGCTTCATCTATCGCGAAGGCGACAACCGCGATGGCAGCTCTTCTGCCAGCCCGGCCCCCGCTACCGATCCCCTCCCGTTCCGCACCGCCGCGCAATTGCTCGCCCACTGTCGGGCCGAGGGGCTCAACTTCAGCGGCGTGATGCTGCGCAACGAACTGTCGCGCCGCTCAGAAACCGAGGTCGTGGCTGGCCTGCTCCACATCCGCGATGTTATGGATGAGTGCAAGAACAACAGCCTTGAACGCACCGGAAATCTCCCCGGAAATCTGAAAGTGCGGCGACGGGCACCCGATTGGCACCGACGTCTGCGCGAAGAAGATCCCGACCGCGATCCTAACTTTTGGCAGGAATGGGTCAACCTCGTCGCCCTGGCTGTCAACGAAGAGAATGCGTCAGGCGGACGCGTCGTTACAGCGCCCACCAACGGCGCCGCCGGCATCATCCCTGCCGTGCTCTTCTACGCCACCCACTACGCGCCAGGAATGAAAGAGGCAGATCAGGCAACGAAGGATGCCGCTACCGTGCGCTTTCTACTCGCCAGCGCCGCCGTTGGCGTGCTCTACAAGCGCATGGCTTCCATCTCGGGTGCGGAGGTTGGATGTCAGGGTGAAGTCGGCTCAGCGTCCTCTATGGCGGCAGCGGGACTAGCCGAGATTCTCGGCGGCACCCCGGCTCAGGTCGAGAATGCGGCGGAGATCGCCATGGAGCACAACCTCGGCCTCACGTGCGACCCGATCGGTGGTCTCGTTCAGATCCCCTGCATCGAGCGAAACGCGATTGCGGCGTCCAAGGCGATTAACGCCGCAAAAATGGCGCTCTGGGGCGATGGCGAGCACCGCGTCTCCCTCGACGAAGTAATCATCACAATGGCGGAGACCGGCAAAGACATGAGCTCGCGCTACAAAGAGACATCTCTCGGAGGATTGGCCGTCAACGTTGTCGAGTGCTAGCGCTCCAGCCGCAGGTAGCGCAGCAGCAGGGTTCCATCTGGTGCGCTGAGCGCGTGCGCCAGCGCCATGGCTTGCGGAGTAGCATCTGCGGCGTCCACAATTCGACGGGCCGAGCCCCCTTCTAACCGCGGACTGATGGTCAGGCACAGTTCGTCGACGACCCCTTGTGCGATCATCGTCGCAAAAAGTGTTGGACCGCCCTCGCCGTGAATTTGCGGATAGCCACGCTCAGTAAGTACGTGTTTCATTTCGGCGGTATCAACTTCGGTATCGCCGGCGACAATTACTTCTGCAACATCAGCCAACGCGGCCCGGGCCTGTGCCGGAGCACTCTCTGTTGTGATGACGAACGGGCGAGTGGCGTAGTTCGCGAGATCGCGTGCTTCGAGACGCAGCGATGCACTCACGAGCGCAAATGGCGGCTGCGCGGCCAGACCGTGTGCGGTACGCCACTTCTCCGCGTCCTCGTTGAGACCAAGGTTTCGGTAGCCTTCTTGACGCACCGTTCCTGCCCCAACCACAATGACATCCGCGAGCTGACGCAGCAGGGCGAACACCCGGCCATCCGCTTCGGTGCCGAGCCCTCCCGAGGTTCCTTCGTGAGTTGCCGCGCCGTCAATGCTGGAGACGAAATTGGCGCGCAGCCACGGCAGCGAGCGGTCAGCGACTGTGTAACGCGCGAGAAGTTGCTCATCGTCGAGAATGTCGCCATGACTAAGCGCTCGGATTTCGGATGCTTGGGTCATCAGAAGCTACCTCTCGTTCGCATCGGACATATTGTGTTTCAGTACTGCTGGCTGTCGCAATCCCAGAATCGCTTCCGCCATGCGTACTGCCGCCACGCTCTCGGTTACTTCGTGAACTCTGACCACCCGGGCGCCGCTCAGTACGCAGGCCACAGCAGCAGCGATGGAGCCCTCCAGTCGTGCTGACTTTGGTCGGTCGAGCACTTCACCGATGAAATCCTTATTCGACAGTGCCACCAACGTCGGCAGTCCGAGCGCGGTGATGACGTCTAATCGACGGGTCAATTCGAGGCTGTGGAGTGTGTTCTTGTTGAGGTCGTGGCCAGGATCAACAAACAGCCGTGACTCCGGAATACCTGCCGCTCGCGCGATCTCGACTTTGGCGGCGAGAAAGTCGCGCACTTCGGAGGCGACATCCGTGTATTCGGGACGCGCAAACTGGGTGCGGGGTTGAGCTCGAGAATGCACGATCACCAGCGAGGCTTCGCTTTCGGCTACTACGGCGGCAAGTTCAGGATCACTAAGCCCAGTGGTGTCGTTGATCACTGTTGCTCCCGCGTCAATACTGCGACGAGCAACCTCGGCATGAAAAGTATCGACCGAGATGACGACGTCGGACTTGTGCCGCAGGGCCTGCACCACAGGCACCACGCGTGCTGCTTCCTCGTCGACGCTTAACGGTTCCCCCGGAGCGAAGGGCACTCCACCGATGTCAACCCAGTCTGCGCCGTGCTCGACTGCGCGCAACGCTGCGGCCACCGCGTCCTCGAGCGCAAAATTTGTGCCAGCGTCGTAGAAAGAATCAGGCGTGCGATTCACGATCGCCATGATTGCGACTTGGCGAGAAAAGTCGAAGACTCGCTCTCCGATGGTGCGGTGGGGATCCCGAAGCGGCGGGAGCGCAAAACTCATACTCCCTATACTGGGCGACAATGCTGACAACCGCGTCGCAATTCACTCCACCGAACGGAGCGCCCACAAGTGACACAGGTGAGAATCGCCCGAATCTACGAGTCAGCGAGCAGTGAGGACGGCTATCGGATGCTCGTCGATCGGCTTTGGCCGCGAGGCGTGAGTAAGACCGATGCCGCACTAGACGAGTGGTGCAAAGATCTGGCGCCGAGCCAGAACCTGCGAACCTGGTGGAGCCACGACCCGGAATCGTTTGACGAGTTTACGGAGCGTTATCGCGCGGAACTTGACGAAAACGAACTGCTCTCGACGATCATGGAACGGCTCGAAACGCAGCCGCGCATCACTTTGCTGTACGCAGCCAAAGACCCCGCAGTCAATCACGCTTTAGTGTTGCGCGACTACCTCAGAGAACACTTCGGTGGCGGCAGTTCCGACCCCGGCATCTCGGACCCTGGCATCCAGGCCGACGGCAACGCTGCTGACGGCGGCTAGGCCGACGTGCTTGCCGACGTGCGTGCCGACGAAGAAGGCGCCCGCACGGCCGAGACTGCGAACTATCCTGCGAGCAGCAGTACCCCGGCAACAAGGGAGGCTGCCGCGAGCACGAGTGCGACCGTCAGCAGCACAGCATGCACTCGGTAGAACGTGGTGGCCTTCCCCGCAGCATCGCGCGCACGCGGGTCAGCGCTCACTCGCTTGAAGAATCGCGGCCACGCGACAACGTTGAAAAGCGCACTGAGAAAAAGGACGATTGCGGCAAACAGCTCCATGATGTTCACAGCCTACGCCGCCGGAACGCACGCCCGAACCGGCGTCGTCATGACCCGCTCCAGCAACCGTATCCGCATCCGCATCCGCATCCGCAGCTGCGTCCGCACCATCACCTGGCATAGGACCATCTCCAGCACGAGCACGAGCACGAGCACGAACACGAACACGAACAGCGTGAGCGCCACCGGATCGTCCTGCGAGACAATGGGTAGATGTTGGAGTTCACGTTACGCGGCGGGGTCAGCTCGTGGGCCGAAGCTGAAATCGAGGTGAAGCGGTCCCGTTTCCTCTGCCGCCTAGTGCGCGTGGATTCTGAAACCACGGCGCGCGATGTCATCGAAACTGCTCGCAGAATGCACTGGGATGCTCGGCACCATTGTTCTGCATTCGTGCTTGGTTCCGGCACTGAACCCGCTCAGGTGCGGCGCTCCAACGACGATGGTGAGCCTTCAGGCACAGCCGGCCGGCCGATGCTTGACGTGCTCAATGGACGCAACCTGATCGACTGTGTAGCCGTTGTCAGCCGTTATTTCGGGGGCACACTTTTGGGAACAGGCGGTCTCATCCGCGCCTATGCGGATGCGGTGGCAGTGGCGGTCGATAACGCCGCGGCTTCTCCGGGCCTCGTGCTGCGGCAGCATCGTGAGTTGTTTCGCCTGACTCTTGCTCATGCGGATGCTGGCAAGATCGAGGCCGAACTCCGACAGCAAGGTGCCCTAGTGCTCGGCACCGAATACGGTAGCTCCGCTGTCATGACTCTCGCTGCCGGGCCCGCAGGCAACCAGGCGCTGTCTTCGCTGGTTGCCGACGCTACGGCGGGCGCACGGATGCTCGAGCCCCTGGGCTCGGAGTGGGTGGACGCAGCACTCCCTACGAAGTAGCGACTTCGGTCCCCGTCTGCATGTCCTACGCCGCACATGAGCGCAACGGTCGCTTGATCGTGGCGCTGGCTGTTGGGTGGTTAAAGCAAAATAGCCACACCCCGAAGGGTGTGGCTATTTTACAATTTAAGTCCGGCGGTGTCCTACTCTCCCACAAGGTCCCCCTTGCAGTACCATCGGCGCAGAGAGTCTTAGCTTCCGGGTTCGGAATGTAACCGGGCGTTTCCCTCTCGCTATGGCCGCCGAAACACTATTGATTTATGTATCAGTCTGGGCCAGAAACATGCTCTGACACTACCCCGAAGGATGGTGCCTAGCTGTGTTAGCTGGGCGCAGTTCCCGACCGTAAATCGGGAACCACAAAGTGGACGCGAGAATTCTTCTCATTCACCATTCGACAGTCTAGGACTGCCCAGTGAGGTGGGGTGGTTATCAATTTATCGACTTATTAGTACTGGTCAGCTCCACAGGTCGTTAGTCCCTGCTTCCACATCCAGCCTATCAACGCAGTAGTCTAGCTGCGAGTCTCTCGGCCTAAGCCATGGAAATCTCATCTTGAAGCTGGCTTCCCGCTTAGATGCTTTCAGCGGTTATCCATTCCGAACGTAGCTAATCAGCGGTGCTCCTGGCGGAACAACTGACACACCAGAGGTTCGTCCATCCCGGTCCTCTCGTACTAGGGATAGATCTTCTCAAATTTCCTGCGCGCGCAGAGGATAGGGACCGAACTGTCTCACGACGTTCTAAACCCAGCTCGCGTACCGCTTTAATGGGCGAACAGCCCAACCCTTGGGACCTACTCCAGCCCCAGGATGCGACGAGCCGACATCGAGGTGCCAAACCATGCCGTCGATATGGACTCTTGGGCAAGATCAGCCTGTTATCCCCGAGGTACCTTTTATCCGTTGAGCGACAGCGCTTCCACAAGCCACTGCCGGATCACTAGTCCCGACTTTCGTCCCTGCTCGACTTGTCAGTCTCACAGTCAAGCTCCCTTGTGCACTTACACTCGACACCTGATTACCAACCAGGTTGAGGGAACCTTTGGGCGCCTCCGTTACTTTTTGGGAGGCAACCGCCCCAGTTAAACTACCCACCATGCACTGTCCCTGAACCGGATTACGGTCCGAAGTTAGATATCCAATATGACCAGAGTGGTATTTCAACAATGACTCCACCTGAACTAGCGTCCAAGCTTCACAGTCTCCCACCTATCCTACACAGGCCACACCGAACACCAATACAAAGCTATAGTAAAGGTCACGGGGTCTTTCCGTCCTTCTGCGCGTAACGAGCATCTTTACTCGTAGTGCAATTTCGCCGAGTTCGCGGTTGAGACAGCTGGGAAGTCGTTACGCCATTCGTGCAGGTCGGAACTTACCCGACAAGGAATTTCGCTACCTTAGGATGGTTATAGTTACCACCGCCGTTTACTGGGGCTTAAATTCACAGCTTCGTCTTGCGACTAACCGTTCCTCTTAACCTTCCAGCACCGGGCAGGCGTCAGTCCGTATACATCGTCTTGCGACTTAGCACGGACCTGTGTTTTTAGTAAACAGTCGCTTCCCACTGGTCTCTGCGGCCCTGCAGCGCTCCCGGAGCAAGTCCGTTCACGCCTTAGGCCCCCCTTATCCCGAAGTTACGGGGGCATTTTGCCGAGTTCCTTAACCACGATTCTCTCGATCTCCTTAGTATTCTCTACCTGATCACCTGAGTCGGTTTGGGGTACGGGTAACTTGAACCTCGCGTCGATGCTTTTCTTGGCAGCATAGGATCACTGATTTCGTCCGTGAGGACTACCCATCGAGTCTCAGCCTTAATGAGAGACGGATTTGCCTATCTCTCGGCCTACATTCTTAGACCGGGACAACCATCGCCCGGCTCAGCTACCTTCCTGCGTCACACCTGTTAATACGCTAACCGCACCAGAATAGGGTCGTACGCTAGGCCCCACGCCTCACCCCGAAGGGATCGGTCTAGGGGATTCAGATACTTAGCATTACTGGATTAGTTTGGGCGGTTCTTCGTCAGTACGGGAATATCAACCCGTTGTCCATCGACTACGCCTGTCGGCCTCGCCTTAGGTCCCGACTTACCCAGGGCGGATTAGCCTGGCCCTGGAACCCTTGATCATTCGGAGGACGGGTTTCTCGCCCGTCTTTCGCTACTCATGCCTGCATTCTCACTCGTGTAGCGTCCACGGCTGGTTTACACCGCCGCTTCACTCGCCACACGACGCTCTCCTACCACTCCGTACGGCTGAACCACGAAGGCTTACCTATAATACGAAATCTACAACTTCGGTGGTGTGCTTGAGCCCCGTTACATTGTCGGCGCGGAATCACTTGACCAGTGAGCTATTACGCACTCTTTCAAGGGTGGCTGCTTCTAAGCCAACCTCCTGGTTGTCTGTGCAACTCCACATCCTTTCCCACTTAGCACACGCTTGGGGACCTTAGTTGGTAGTCTGGGCTGTTACCCTCTCGACGATGAAGCTTATCCCCCCACCGTCTCACTGCTGCGCTCTCACTTACCGGCATTCGGAGTTTGGCTAACGTCAGTAACCTTTTAGGGCCCATCAGCTATCCAGTAGCTCTACCTCCGGCAAGAAACACGCAACGCTGCACCTAAATGCATTTCGGAGAGAACCAGCTATCACGAAGTTTGATTGGCCTTTCACCCCTATCCACAGCTCATCCCCTCAGTTTTCAACCTAAGTGGGTTCGGTCCTCCACGTGCTCTTACACACGCTTCAACCTGGCCATGGATAGATCACTTCGCTTCGGGTCTAGAACCAGCGACTATAACGCCCTATTAAGACTCGCTTTCGCTACGGCTGCCCCACACGGGTTAACCTCGCCACTGATCACTAACTCGCAGGCTCATTCTTCAAAAGGCACGCTGTCACAGCTACTAAGGCTGCTCCAACGGTTTGTAAGCAAACGGTTTCAGGTACTATTTCACTCCCCTCCCGGGGTACTTTTCACCTTTCCCTCACGGTACTTGTCCGCTATCGGTCATCTGGAAGTATTTAGGCTTATCAGGTGGTCCTGACAGATTCACACGGGATTTCTCGGGCCCCGTGCTACTTGGGATACTCTTCGAACCATTGCAACATTTCGACTAAGGGGCTGGCACCCTCTATGGCGTGGCTTTCAATCCACTTCGTCTATATCACTTTGTAATTCTTGCTGTACGGCAGTAACAGCTGAAAAGTCCCACTACCCCGACCATGCAACGCCTGCCGGCTATCACACATGATCGGTTTGGCCTCGTCCGGTTTCGCTCGCCACTACTAACGGAATCACGGTTGTTTTCTCTTCCTGTGGGTACTGAGATGTTTCACTTCCCCACGTTCCCTCTACCCGCCCTATATATTCAGGCGGGAGTCACTGAGTCGTCTTGCAACGCCCAGCGGGGTTTCCCCATTCGGAAATCCTCGGATCAAAGCTCTATTATCAGCTCCCCGAGGCTTATCGCAGATTTATACGTCCTTCTTCGGCTCCAGATGCCAAGGCATCCACCGTTTGCCCTTAGAAAATTGATTATCACATGAGTATAAGAATCGATCGCAACACCAAAGTGTTGAGATAGACCAATGAACTCCCAACACAAAGTGTTGAAAGTTATTGTTATTTATGTGATCCGACCTTTCGGTCGAATCTAAGATGCTCGCGTCCACTGTGTAGTTCTCAAAATACGGGCGGTATCCTCCCTCATCCCCCAACCTGCAGGAAACAAGACCAGGATCCGTAGACCCAGGAACACCTTTCGATGTCCCAGGTCCTAAGGTACGAACACGAATCTTCCGATCCGTCCCCGGTCCCTCAGGACCCAACAACGTGCAAAGACCAGCACCCCCGGAAACCTCTCGTTCCTACCAACCCCGAAGAGTTGATGTACTGAAGAGGAAACAGTTCCTCTGGCCACAATGTCAATGTTCCACCCATGAGCGCCGTCTACCCCGAACAGGGCAGTACGACTTGGCAACATAATACGAATCTCTTAACTCTGTGTATACCGCAGAGACGAAAAAACGAGTTGCACATGCTCCTTAGAAAGGAGGTGATCCAGCCGCACCTTCCGGTACGGCTACCTTGTTACGACTTAGTCCTAATTACCAATCCCACCTTCGACAGCTCCTCCCCTTGCGGGTTAGGCCACTGGCTTCGGGTGTTACCGACTTTCATGACTTGACGGGCGGTGTGTACAAGGCCCGGGAACGTATTCACCGCAGCGTTGCTGATCTGCGATTACTAGCGACTCCGACTTCATGAGGTCGAGTTGCAGACCTCAATCCGAACTGAGACCGACTTTTTGGGATTCGCTCCACCTTGCGGTATTGCAGCCCTTTGTATCGGCCATTGTAGCATGCGTGAAGCCCAAGACATAAGGGGCATGATGATTTGACGTCATCCCCACCTTCCTCCGAGTTGACCCCGGCAGTCTCCTTTGAGTTCCCACCATTACGTGCTGGCAACAAAGAACGAGGGTTGCGCTCGTTGCGGGACTTAACCCAACATCTCACGACACGAGCTGACGACAACCATGCACCACCTGTTTACGAGTGTCCAAAGAGTGAACTATTTCTAGCCCGTTCTCGTATATGTCAAGTCTTGGTAAGGTTCTTCGCGTTGCATCGAATTAATCCGCATGCTCCGCCGCTTGTGCGGGCCCCCGTCAATTCCTTTGAGTTTTAGCCTTGCGGCCGTACTCCCCCAGGCGGGGAACTTAATGCGTTAGCTGCGACACAGAAACCGTGGAATGGCCCCTACATCTAGTTCCCAACGTTTACGGCATGGACTACCAGGGTATCTAATCCTGTTCGCTCCCCCATGCTTTCGCTCCTCAGCGTCAGTAACGGCCCAGAGATCTGCCTTCGCCATTGGTGTTCCTCCTGATATCTGCGCATTCCACCGCTACACCAGGAATTCCAATCTCCCCTACCGCACTCTAGTCTGCCCGTACCCACTGCAGGCTGGGGGTTGAGCCCCCAGTTTTCACAGCAGACGCGACAAACCGCCTACGAGCTCTTTACGCCCAATAATTCCGGATAACGCTTGCACCCTACGTATTACCGCGGCTGCTGGCACGTAGTTAGCCGGTGCTTTTTCTGCAGGTACCGTCACTTTCGCTTCTTCCCTACTAAAAGAGGTTTACAACCCGAAGGCCGTCGTCCCTCACGCGGCGTTGCTGCATCAGGCTTGCGCCCATTGTGCAATATTCCCCACTGCTGCCTCCCGTAGGAGTCTGGACCGTGTCTCAGTTCCAGTGTGGCCGGTCACCCTCTCAGGCCGGCTACCCGTCGTAGGCTTGGTGAGCCATTACCTCACCAACTACCTGATAGGCCGCGAGTCCATCCTTGACCGAAATTCTTTCCAGCTCCTAGCCATGCGGCTGAAGCTCGTATCCGGTATTAGACGTCGTTTCCAACGCTTATTCCAGAGTCAAGGGCAGGTTACTCACGTGTTACTCACCCGTTCGCCACTAATCCACCAGAGCAAGCTCCGGCTTCATCGTTCGACTTGCATGTGTTAAGCACGCCGCCAGCGTTCATCCTGAGCCAGGATCAAACTCTCCATAAATGTTTGATTGCACCAACAAGCCGAAGCCCACCGATGCACATCTTGCGTTACCCGCACCCGGAATAGGGTGTCGAGGCAACAAGTTTGAAACTGACAGAACAAATCAATACTGACTTGCTTTGTTGTTTATATCTTTTTCCAAAGGAATCCGCTGCACCAGCAATCACGACCCGAAATGGGACGATCTCACTAAGCACAGTCGGGTTTTTGGCATTTGACATTGTGCACGCTGTTGAGTTCTCAAGGATCGGACGCTCCTGACCTCCACCGCAAAACGGCTTCACCCCAGGGCTTTCAAAACCTGTGTTGGCAACCCCCGCATAACTGCAGGAGGCAACCTGTCTAACTTACCAGCTTCAGCGCACTTGTCAAACCAGCAATTCCGCACCAGAACGGCACACAACAACTGACCAACACACGCAAAAAGCGGCAAGACATCCCACGACCCGAAACCGGAACCTACAAGAGGAACTCCGCGATCTGGCCGGACTAAAACTATACCAGCTTTAGAGGATGGTGGCCCCCACTTGAGGCCGGAAACCTAGCAGCAAAACTGCCCGGGACTTCCGCACCTTTGGGGTGACAAGAAAGAACTTTACGTGCACATTCCGTTCGGCGCCAAACCGCCTCGCATCCCGGGCGCGCCGAGGAAGGAAACCCTGCAAAACACTGAGATGAGAACGAGGTGCTGCGAGTGATCCATCCCTCGCTCCCCTCTCTATGGGAGGAGCGCGAAGAGCGAGGCTGCGACAAGATAGTTCCATGCCCAGTTTCACCACACGCTCCGCTCGGCTCGACGACTCCAGAGAAGTCGCTTCCGTGCACACTCAGTCGTGGAAGGAAACCTATGCCGGGGTGTTCCCTGAACAAGCGTGGAGCGTCGAGTCGCGGGTGCGACGCGAGGCGATGTGGAACGAGTTACTGCTTGATGAGAACGTGACGACGGTGGTAGCGGAGATAGATCACCGGATTGTGGGGTTTGCGCACGCCGAACACAAGAGAGATGAGCCGACACTGCCCACGGAAGAACTCAAGATGATCTACGTTCTTGCTGAGGCACAGGGCACCGGCGCCGGGCAGGCGCTGATCGACGCGGCATTAGGTGGTGCAGCGGCGAGCGTCTGGGTTCTCGAACACAATCCTCGAGCGCGTTCCTTTTACGCAAGGAACAGATTCATGCCTGATGGCACGGTGCGTGCGATGGACTTCAATCCGAACATCCGCGAACTTCGTCTCGTTCGTCGTTGAACTCGACAGGCCAATAGTCATACAATTGAGGTTGCTCGCATCGTGAGGAGCTGCAATCGCGGCTGAACCGCTGCCCAGACACAAGGAACAGCAATGACTTGGATGGTAACCGGCGGCGCCGGCTATATAGGGGCGCATGTAGTGCGCGCGCTCATCAACGCCAACATGAATGCGGTCGTTGTCGACGATCTCTCTAGCGGATTCGAGCGCTTCGTTCCCCACGGTGTGCCGTTCGTGAACGCGAATATCCTCGACACCAACGCCCTGGTGCAGGCCATGACCGAGCACAACGTCACTGGCGTCATCCACGTCGCCGGATTCAAATACGCCGGCGTCTCTGTGCAACGACCGCTGCACACCTACACACAGAACGTCACCGCCACGGTTTCTCTCCTCGAGGCTATGACACAGTGCGAAGTCGAGCAGATCGTGTTCTCCTCAAGCGCCGCTGTCTTCGGAACGCCAAACGTAGACCTGGTCACCGAAAACACCGAGAAAGCGCCGCTCTCCCCCTACGGAGAATCCAAGCTGATCGGCGAATGGCTACTGCGCGACCAAGCCATCGCTACTGGCCTTCGCCACACGTCACTGCGGTACTTCAACGTCGTCGGTTCCGGCGATCCTGCCGTTTACGACACCAGCCCGCACAATCTCTTTCCTCTCGTCTTCGAAGCTTTGGTCGCCGGAAAAACCCCGCGGATCAACGGAACCGACTATCCCACCCCCGACGGCACCAATGTTCGCGACTACGTGCACGTCGCCGACATCGCGGCCGCGCACGTCGCCGCCGCGCGCAGGCTCGAAGCGAACGACGTTATAGAAGCCGCCTACAACCTCGGCAGCGGCGACGGACTATCCGTTGCCCAAATCATGACCGCGGTCGCAACCGTTACCGGCATCGGCTTCACCCCAGAACTTGCACCGCGTCGCCCCGGCGACCCACCTCGAATCGTGGCCAACGGTGACCTCGCCGCCCGCGACCTGGACTGGAAAATGCGCTACACGGCAGAAGATATGGTTCGCAGCGCTTGGGAAGCACGCCTGCGTGCCGAAGACAGCAGTGCTGACAGCGCCGCTCCGATCGGCGCGACAGAAAAGGGAAGTGCAGAATGAGCTCGAAGATCACCAAGCGTCCCACCACCCTCGCCGATGGTCGAGAGCTGATCTACTTCGACGACGCCGACAGCACACTCGGCGAAGAGCGCTCCGTCGACAGCAGAGTTCTCGACCCCAGGCCCGTAACCGCGAGCATGCGTCAAGACATCCTGACCGGGGAATGGGTATCTGTCGCCGCCGCCCGCCAGAACCGTGTTTTCCTCCCGCCTGCTGATCAAGACCCGCTCGCGCCCCAGACGGCCACAAACCCATCCGAAGTTCCGGCGCTTTACGACGTTGCTGTCTTCGAAAACCGCTCCCCATCGTTTGGACCCGCATTGGCCGGGAGCGACAACAGTCCAACAGGGCTCGACGACCTTGCCAACCTTGGACTCGGCCGCATTCGGAGCTCGATCGGTCGCTGTGAAGTTGTCTGCTTCAGCCCAGATCACGAAGGATCGTTCGGCACCCAAACTCCGAGCCGCGCCCGCACCGTCATTGAAGCGTGGGCGGATCGCACCGAAGCGCTCTCGGCGCTCGATGGAGTGCAACAGGTATTTCCTTTTGAGAACCGCGGAGAAGCAATCGGTGTCACGCTGCTGCACCCGCACGGACAGATCTACTCGTACCCGTACATCACGCCAAAAACCCAGCGGACTCTGGATGCGATTGATCGCACCAGCCCTGACATGTTTCAGCGCATCCTTGACTTCGAGCGCGCGGGTGACCGGGTCGTGCTGAGTGGCGAGCACTGGACCGCGTTCGTGCCGTTCGCCGCACGCTGGCCCATCGAGGTTCACATGCTGCCGCACCGCCAGATCCCTGATTTTGCTGCGACCTCCGGTCACGAACGCGACGAACTCGCGACGATGTACTTGAAGCTGCTCCGCGGAATCGACGCAATCTACGACTCTCCCACCCCCTACATCGCCGCGTGGCACCAAGCTCCGGTCAATCGCGCCCGCGACACGTTCCGCCTTCACCTTCAGCTGACCTCGCCTCGTCGCGCGGCAGACAAATTGAAGTTCCTTGCCGGCTCAGAATCGGCGATGGGCGCCTGGATCGCCGACGTCACTCCAGAGGCAGCAGCCGAAAACATCCGAAAGGCAATTGAACGAGCATGAGCGACACAGTGCAGCAACTGAGCGAACGGTTCATCAGCCTTACCGGTCGCAAACCAGACGGCGTCTGGTCGGCACCCGGCCGCGTCAATCTGATTGGCGAGCACACTGACTACAACGAGGGCTTTGTGCTGCCGTTCGCGATCGATCGCCGCACACGGGCTGCGGTCGGACTACGCACCGATGGCGTAATTCGTGTCACCAGCACCTTCGACGACTCCCCTGTTGAGTTTCCGCTGTCAGAGCTCGACGCTGCGCGTTCGGCAGGCCAGATTGCAGGGTGGAGCGCGTATCCTCTCGGCGTCGCGTGGGCGCTCGGGCAGCACGGCGCAGAACTGAGCGCACTCCCGGGCGTGGATATCATCATCGATTCCACGGTTCCCGTTGGCGCCGGTCTGTCATCATCCGCGGCCATAGAAAGCTCTGTCGCACTGGCTCTGAACGATCTCTGGAGCCTAGGTTTTTCCCGCGAAAACCTCGCCAAGGTAGGACAACTCGCCGAAAACGAGGTCGTCGGTGCGCCCACCGGAATAATGGATCAATCTGCGTCGCTCCTGGGTGCAACAGATTCGGCAGTGTTCTTGGACTGCCGCTCGCTCGCCGCTGAGGTTGTGCCACTCGGACTTGCTCAAGCCGAACTCAGCATCCTCGTGATGGATACCCGCGTTTCGCACTCGCACGCTACCGGAGGCTATGCGGAACGCCGTGCGGCCTGCGAAGCGGGAGCCGCAGCAATGGGCACCTCGTCACTGCGTGATGTGAGCGTCGCTGATCTTGAGCGCGCCCGTGAACTGCTTGACGATGTCACGTTCCGACGGGTGCGACACGTAGTCACTGAGAATCAGCGAGTGCTGGATACTGTTCGCACCCTGAACGAGGAGGGTCCACTCGCGATTGGCGCCCTACTCGACGCCTCCCACGAGTCGATGCGCGACGACTTCGAAATCTCGATTCCCGAGCTCGACCTTGCTGTAGAAACGGCACGAGCACACGGAGCAATCGGAGCCCGGATGACCGGCGGTGGGTTCGGCGGAGCAGCAATCGCGCTCGTACCGCACACACTCGTGGCCACTGTCGAAGCGGCTGTGCTCGATGCTTTCACTGCCCAAGGATTCGGGACCCCAACGACGTTTACCGTCACACCATCGCAGGGTGCAGAACGGAATACTCTTTCCTGACGAGAAACTGGGCTGACGAAAATCGCGCGAAAGAGCACCCTCCGATCTCTCAGAGGATGACTCACAACGCGACAACGACCGGTGGTGGAGATGGGGGGAATTGAACCCCCGTCCACTGCTGTAATTCTGTGCCTTCTACGGGTGTATCTTGTGCAGACGTTCTACTCGGCTCTGATCTTTGCCACAAGCACCTAGATCAACGAGCCCAGCCAGAGTGCAAGTCCCACGTAGCCCTCAGGCGTAACTACGCAGCAATCTCTCTAAATTGCGCCAGAATCCGGGTAGAGAGCATTCCCGGCCTGACGGACTTCTTTAGTGCGCTCGCTTAGGCAGCGAGGGCGAAGTCAGTGCGCTTTGAATTGGCACTTATAGTTTGCAGTCATCGTTAACGAGATAAGGCTGCATTCTCGACCCGCTTCTCACAGTTTTGCAGGCAATGTCGAAACCGATCATCCCCCTGTGTGGGTCGTTGTCGCGCTGTGTAGTTATCAAATCTGCCTCATTAACAGGCAGTCCTCAATTGTAGGTCAGAAGTGGAGCACAATCTAGCCCAAACGATGACTCATCAGATCGCTCGTGGAACTCAGACGCGGCTCGCCCTCTACTCTTGACCCATGAGGATCAATGCGTTTTCGGATGTGTGCTTGCGCATCATCATGCTCCTCTCCGCAACGCCCGAGTCCGAGCTGAAGACCAGCCGAGTAATCGCCGGGCAAATCGATACCCCTTACAACCACGTCAGTAAGGCCATCATCAAGTTGCGTGAGCTCGGCCTGATTGAGTCCGTGCGCGGACGCAGCGGTGGCGTAAGAATCAGTGGCGCTGGACGCCGGGCCACGGTCGGCTGGGTCCTGCGCCAACTCGACGTTCGCGCTGACCTCGCCGATTGTGAAACTCCAGACGGCGTCTGCCCTCTCATTGACGGCTGCGGCCTGCGGGCGGCACTGCGAAACGCCCGGGAAGCCTTTTACTCAGCACTTGACGATGTTGTGATTTCGTCGCTTCCCCACAGCCTGTCAAATGAGCCTGTTTCCGTCACTCTAGGGCTCCGCCCGCCCGACTGAGCGCCCGAGTTTGCCCCGTGCTCGCTCGGTCACAACAGTGTGCGGTAATTAAATACGCATATCAAATGCTAATTTGGGAGAACACCCCCGGCAAAAGGAGAAAGCATGCTCTCGACCCAGTCCCTCCCCCTCATCGAAGCAACTCTCCCGTTGGTAGGTGAGCGCATGCCCGTGATCGCCAAGAACTTCTACAACCGGATGTTCGCCGCTCACCCCGAACTCTTCGACGGCCTCTTCAGCCGCTCGAACCAGAAGAACGGCACGCAGCAGCAAGCACTGGCCGGCAGCATCGCCGTCTTCGCAACGCACCTCGTGAAGAATCCAAACACCACACCGGAGGCAATGCTCTCCCGCATCGCTCACAAGCACGTCTCGCTAGACATTCACCCCGAGCAATACGACGTGGTCTACAAGTATCTCTTCGAGGCCATCGCCGAGGAGCTCAGCGACGTCATCACCGCAGATATCGCCGGAGCGTGGACCGAAGTTTATTGGCTCATGGCGCACGCTCTGATCAAGCTGGAAAAGGGTCTGTACTCCGGTGCCGGAAACAACACGCCCCTAGCGCCGTGGATCGTCACTGGCAAGGATGCTGCGGGGTCGGATGCGCTGACATTCACCCTGGCTCCTGCCGACGACACAACACCGGCCCCCGCTCTGGCTGGCCAATACGTGAGCGTTACGGTGACGATGCCCGACGGCATCCGTCAGGTTCGCCAGTACTCGCTATCGGCCGGCACCCCCACAACTCGCGTCTTCACAACCAAGCTCGATGCCGACGGAGAAGTCTCCCCCGCGCTGCACCGCGACGTGCAGCTCGGCGATACGCTTCTGCTCTCGAACCCCTGCGGCGACGTCACCCTCGCCGAGGGCGACAGCCCGATCATCCTCGCCTCCGCCGGAATCGGATGCACGCCTAGCGCGTCAATTCTGCGCTCCCTCGCTCTGAACAAATCACAGCGTGAGGTGATCGTGCTGCACGCCGAGAGCACGCTCGAAGGATGGGCCCTTCGCGAGCAGATGAACGAAGATGTCGCCGTTCTCGAAGCCGCCGAACTGGAACTATGGCTCGAGACTCCGAGTGATGGTGCCCACGAGGGCTTCATGTCGCTAGACGGTGTCACGATTCCCGACAACGCCTCCGTATACCTCTGCGGGCCCCTGCCGTTTATGCGAAGCCTTCGATCTCAGGCACTCGCGTCTGGCGTGCCGGCAGACCGGATCCACTACGAGATCTTCGGTCCGGATCTCTGGCTCGCCGGTGCCGGCGTCTAGGCCGTTCACGTCGAGACTCACTCCGTAGCCAGCGCTGCGCCCCTACAGCGAACGCTGCCAGCGAACGTGCCGCCCACACCCAGCAACGGCAAAGTAGGTTTGAGACATGAGTGAAACAACAGAAGCCCTACCCACCAAGACCATGATGTTCGGTGCGGACTGGTGCCGCGACTGCGTCCGTTCCGAAGCCCTCCTCAACTCGCTAGGTGTCGAATGGGAAAAAGTAGACGTAGAAAAAGACCCCGCAGCGGCAGAGCGCGCCCAAGCAATTAGTGGTCGCCTCAGCATCCCCGTTGTTCACTTCACCGACGGAACTTTCCAGGTTGAGCCAAGCGACAAAGACCTCAAGGCAAAACTTGAAGAACTCGGCGCGCTCTAGACACTAGATAGCGTCATCTCGAGTGCGGTTCAGCGCAAGCTGGACCGCACTTTTTTGCGCGCGGCAACAGAAGCAGTTTTGCGGGTGATCCCGCGCTACTCGCCCACATTCTTGCGAGAAGCCATTGCGCGATCAGACTCGCGCTTATCTTGGCGCTCGCGCAGCGTCTGGCGCTTGTCATACTCACGCTTACCTTTGGCGACCGCGAGTTCAACCTTGGCCCGACCATCCAAGAAATAGATCGACAGCGGAACCAGCGTGTAGCCACCCTGCTTGATCTTGTTGTGGATCTTCAGGATCTGCTCCTTGTGCAAGAGCATCTTGCGCTTGCGACGCGGAGGGTGATTGTTCCACGAGCCCTGAAAGAATTCCGGAATGTGCACGGCATCCAACCAAGCTTCAGCATGATCGTCGATGTAGCCGTAGCCATCGATCAGACTTGCGCGCCCCAACCGAAGAGATTTGACCTCAGTGCCCGACAGCACAAGACCAGCCTCAAAGGTGTCTTCGATGCTGTAATCGTGGCGCGCCTTGCGGTTGCTGGCAACAACCTTCCGGTCACCTTCCTTAGGCATGGTTCACTTCTCTCTCAATTACGTTGGATGCGGCGATGCTTCGGCTGATGCCGACAGTGCAGCAGACCAGTTTAGCGCGAGAGCAGTGCGAACTACACCTTCAGATAACGAGTGATGGCGACTCCCGCGGAAATCGCGGCGAGACCCGCGCCAACGGCAATCAAAATTGGCACAACCAGAAGCGCTTCCTGCATCCCCAAGAGACTTGTTCCCAAGGGCAACGTATCTGCCAAGTAACCGCTGACAAAGAAGTGGACAATCGCCACTATTGTTCCTGCTGCGAGCGCAGAACCAATCAAAGACGCAAAGACACCCTCGAGGATGAACGGGGTTTGAATGAATCTATTGGAGGCACCAACGAGGCGCATGATGCCCAGCTCCCGTCGACGGGAGAACGCACTCAGACGAATAGTGGTGGCAATGAGCAAAACAGCAGCCACCAGCATGAGCCCGGCCACCCCGATCGCCGTGAAGCTTGCGGCATTCAGGATCGCAAAAATGGGTTCCAGATAGGCGCGTTGATCCTCCACCCCCTCAACCCCTGCAAGACCAGACAGGCTCTCAATCAAGACATCAGCTTGTTCCGGATCGACAAGGTTGACCCGGAAATTTTCGGGAAGCGATTGCGGCGTGATGATGCCATCAAAGGCAGTATCAGCAAACTGCTCCTGGAAGTTCGCGAAAGCCTGCTCGTGGTTCTCGAACTGAATCTCATTGATGTACGGCGCGAGCGTTGCCGAGTCGAGCTGCTGCTTCACCGCAGCGATTTGGTCTTCTGTCGCTTCCGCGAGGGTGCAATTTCCCGTGGTATCGATCTCAGTGCAGAGATAGACAATGACCTGCGCCCGATCGTTCCAGTAGTTTTTCATCTGGCCGATCTGCATTTGCAGCAGGATCGATGCGCCCACAAAAGTGAGCGAAATGAAGGTCACCAAGACGACGGAAACTACCATCGAGATATTTCGACGAAGTCCGCTGCCGGCCTCCCCTAAAATCAGACCGAGCCTCATGCGTTGAACCCCTCGCTGCGAGAAGGTTCATCCGCGCCAGGAGAAGCTTGACCCATCGGTCTGCTTGCGGCCGGATGCGGGATCCTCTCTTGAGTGGTGATCGTCTGCGTTTGGTAGCCGCCCTGACGCTCGTCGCGCACAATCTGCCCACCAATAAGTTCGATAACGCGGCGCTTCATTTGGTCAACGATGCCAGCATCGTGAGTTGCCATGAGAACTGTGGTGCCGCCCAGGTTGATTCGCTCCAAGAGCGTCATGATTCCCGCGGAAGTAGCGGGGTCGAGGTTTCCCGTCGGCTCATCCGCCAGCATGATTGCAGGTTTGTTGACTACCGCTCGCGCGATAGCAACACGCTGCTGCTCACCACCCGAGAGTTCATGGGGAAAGCGACTCGATTTGCCGGCCAAGCCGACCATCTTGAGAGCATCCGGAACGGCCTCTTGGATGTAGCCGCGACTTTTACCAATTACCTGCAGCGAGAACGCAACATTGTCGAAGACAGTCTTGTTCGGCAACAGACGGAAGTCCTGAAAAACCACGCCAAGATTACGGCGAAAATAAGGAACCTTGCGGCTCGACAGTGTGTTCAAGTGCTGCCCCAGCACATGAATCGACCCCTTCGTCGGGTTCTCTTCCTTGAGGATCAACCGCAAAAAGCTCGACTTACCGGAGCCTGAAGCGCCGACCAGAAAGACAAACTCGCCCTTAAGGATCTCAAGATCGACCGCGCTTAGCGCCGGTCTGGTAGTGCCCGGATAGGACTTCGAAACAGCATCAAAACGAATCATTTGAAGTCAGCCTAAGTACGCGCGCCTCGGAACGGGGCAACGACGCACCGCAGGCGCGGACTCACAGGTGGCCCAGTTCAGGGCACACCGCCACGTCGACGGCATTGTCATCAACGCGGCTCGCGTGGCTAGTTCTGCATTATTCGATAACGCGTTTGCGCCACTTGATGCCCGCAGAGATGAATCCATCAAGATCACCATCGAACACGTTCGAGGGATTGTTGACCTCAAACTCTGTGCGGAGATCTTTCACCATTTGATACGGAGCGAGAACATAACTGCGCATCTGGTCGCCCCAGCTCGCAGTAATCACTCCCGCGATCTCTTTTTTCGTTGCCGCTTCCTGCTCGCGCTGCAAGAGCAACAGTCGCGACTGAAGCACGCGCATTGCCGCAGCACGGTTTTGGATTTGGCTCTTCTCGTTCTGACAACTCACCACGATCCCAGTGGGCAGGTGAGTGATGCGCACGGCGGAGTCGGTCGTATTGACCGACTGTCCACCAGGGCCAGACGAACGGAAGACATCAACACGGATGTCGTTCTCGGGAACTTCGACAACATCCGTCGTCTCAATAAGAGGAACAACTTCGACTGCCGCAAAGCTCGTCTGGCGTTTGCCCGCCGAGTTGAAAGGGCTCATGCGCACAAGGCGATGCGTGCCAGCTTCGACGCTCAGCGTGCCGAACGCGAACGGTGCGTCGACCTCGAACGTTGCTGACTTGATGCCCGCTTCTTCGGCATAGCTCGTGTCGAGAACGCGAGTGGGATAGGAGTGCTGCTCGGCATACCGCAAGTACATGCGCAACAGCATTTCGGCGAAGTCGGCGGCGTCAACGCCTCCGGCTCCGGCTCGAATGGTGATGACAGCTGGTCGTTGATCGAACTCGCCGTTGAGGAGTGTCTGGACCTCAAGGTCGCCCAAAGTCTTCTTGATGCCAGCAAGTTCGGTGCGAGCATCCGCTGCGGCCTGAGCATCGCTCTCTTCATTGGCCAGCTCGACCATGATCTCGAGATCATCGAGCCTGCTCGAAATCGAGTTGATTTTGGCAAGCTCTGCCTGGCGGTGACTCAAGTCACTCGTGACCTTCTGGGCCTTGTCGGTGTCGTCCCACAAATCGGGAGCACCCGCCAGCTCACTCAACCGCTCAATTTCGGACTCAAGCCGGTCGGGGTCGACCACCTGTCGAATGTCAGCAAAAGTGGAGCGCAAGGCTGCGATGTCGTCAGAAAAGTCCAGTTCATCCATGTCATTTACCAGACTACCCGCGAAGCTCTCGCAGCACCCATTGACGGCAAGTGACTTGAAGCACGCCGCTGCTGTTAACGAACGCAATCACGCCATACGATGGTCGACGATGAGCACAACAGAACCCCCCTTTAGCTGGCGCTCTATTGGGCTGCCCGTACTTTTGCCGACGCTACTCTTCTCCATCGGTGAGGGCGCGATCATCCCGCTGATCCCTATCGCCGCAGACAACCTCGGGGCAACGCTTGCGATCGCTGGGCTGGTCGCCGCCCTGCTGACGATCGGCGAACTGTTCGGCAACATCCCCAGCGGATGGCTCATCTCTCGAATCGGTGAACGCCCGGCAATGATCGGCGCGAGTGCCCTCTCGATCATCGGTGTCGTGATCGCGATCCTCGCGCCAAACCCGATTGCGCTCGGATTCGGTGTTCTGCTCCTCGGGCTCGCCGCTGCAGTATTCGCACTCGCTCGGCACGCCTTCCTGACGAGCTTCGTGCCGGTTGCTTATCGCGCCCGCGCCCTGTCGACGCTCGGGGGCACCTTCCGACTCGGTGTGTTCATCGGCCCATTCATCTCGGCCGGGATTATTCATCTCACCGGCACCGTCACCGCTGCCTTCTGGATTCATGTGATCGCCGCGCTTGGGGCCGCAGCAGTGCTCCTGCTCTTGCCCGACCCGGCAACGACGTTTGGCACAGTACACACGACGCGAGTGAACAACCGCACCCTCCGCGACGGAGAGGTGCTCGTTGAGCAGGAATCACACGGTCTCTTCGCGACCGTACGCCGCAATCGTGCTCTGCTCTCTCGCCTCGGCCTCGGAGCTGCCGTCATTGGCGCGATGCGCGCGAGCCGCCAAGTAATTCTTCCCCTCTGGGCCGTGAGCATTGGACTCGCAGACACCAACACCGCCATCATCATCGGAATTGCTGGCGCCGTCGACTTCGCGCTCTTCTACACCGGCGGTCAAATTATGGACCGCTTCGGCCGGCTCTGGACCGCCGTCCCGTCACTCATCGGTCTCGGTATCGGCCATCTTGTGCTGTCATTCACGCACGACGTGAGCACCAACGTTGGATGGTTTATCGCGGCCGCGATGTTTCTGTCGTTGGCGAACGGCTTGGGCAGCGGAATTCTGATGACCCTGGGCGCCGACTTGGCACCGCGCGAAAACCCGGCGCCGTTCCTCGGCGCCTGGCGCTTCACGGGAGGCGTCGGTCAAGCAACGTCACCCC
The DNA here is from genome assembly GCF_019443965.1 of Salinibacterium sp. M195. Taxonomy (GTDB): domain Bacteria; phylum Actinomycetota; class Actinomycetes; order Actinomycetales; family Microbacteriaceae; genus Rhodoglobus. Next base: position 2,553,782 of record NZ_CP040814.1, read on the forward strand.
TGATGATCGCGGGGATCACCGCGGTGGCCTCGATCTCCCTCGCGGCAGGAGCCGTTGGCGTGCTCGGACTCATCGGGGCCGGCCTGATGCTGCGGTACGTGCCCCGCTATATCCCGAGGCCAGAGCGCTAAATACCCTGCCGAGACCGCGTACATCGGCGGTTCGCTCACGCCCTAGACTGGCGAAATGATCCCCACCACGAACCTGCTCGCGTTCGTGTTGGTCGCTCTGCCGATCATCCTCATTCCCGGACCCAGCGTGCTGTTCCTCATTGGTCGCTCGCTCTCGCTCGGAAAGCTCGGCGGCATCGTGAGTTCCCTCGGAAACGCTACCGGCGGTGTCGTACTCGTGATCGGAGTCGCGTTCGGCGTCGGCACGATCATCGCCCAATCGGTGATCGCCTTCACTGTCGTGAAATACCTGGGAGCCGCGTACCTGATCTACCTTGGCGTGCAGGCAATTCGTCACCGCAACGCGCATTCCACGGCGGATGCCGCAGCACCGAAAACACGTTCGCGCTGGCGAATTTTTGGCCAAGGCTTCGTTGTCGGCATCACGAATCCCAAAGCAACCGTGTTCTTCGTTGCTGTGCTCCCCCAGTTCGTCAGTTTCGGATCTGGCAGCGTGCAGCTTCAGCTGTTGGCACTCGGAATGATCTTCATGGGAATCGCGGTGATCACCGACACAACCTGGGCGGTGGCGGCAGGGTTCGCCCGCGATTGGTTCGCAAGTTCACCCCACCGCATCACCAACCTGTCTGCGGTTGGTGGCGTTGCCCTCATCGGGCTCGGCATTGGTTCGCTATTTATCCCGCACGCTAAGCAATAGCGGCGATCGCCTCCGCGATAGGGGTCGACCCATCCATGAATTCGATGGTGTGGCCGATGGTGGTGTCGTTGTCGATCACTTCGGCAAGAACCTGCGCGACGTTGTCACGGGCTGCGTGCTCTGCTGTAGCGGCGTCGCCGACATCAATTTTTCCGGATGCGGCATCGCTGGAAAGCGATCCGGGACCGACGATGGTGTACTTGAGTGGACTCTTACGAAGGTGATCGTCGGCCGCAGCCTTCGACTCGGCGTACGCGAAGAATGCGTTGTCCTCGGGAACACCGTGGTCGAAGCCAGCCCCCTTGTACGACACCATGACGTAGCGTTCGACTCCCGCGTGCGCTGCGGCATCCATGGTGCGGATGGCGGCGTCGCGATCGACAGAATAGGTGCGTTCCGGACTGCCTCCGCCTGCCCCGGCAGAGAATACAACCACGTCGTTCCCGGTGAAGATTTCCGAGAGTTCTTCGGCGCTGAGCGCCTCGATATCTGCAACGACGGGCATTGCCCCAGTCTTGCTGATATCAGCCTCTTGGTCAGCCTTGCGGATGAGGGAATGCACATGGTGCCCTCGACCGGTGAGTAGCTCCGCGAGGCTCATCGCGATCTTGCCGTGGCCTCCGACGATAACGATTCGTTTCATGGCTATCTCCTTTGCGTGGGTGACGCACTTTCGTTCAGTGCTCTCTCCACGCTACGGATCGAAACTCCCTGTTCGCTGGATGCTTTTCCGCTGCACGAATCTGGGGCGTTCGCTGGGTGCTACTTAGTGAAGAAATCGGCCAGCTTGGCAGACATCTCCTCCGGCGGTCGGAACTGTTTAGGAGAAGACAGATCGCGCCGTTGCCGTGACGTCGATACGGATCCCTTCGGGCACAAACAAAGACACGAACGGCGGTTTCCAGTAAGCAGAAAGCGACACCGTAGAACTCGCTGAATCGTGGGTGGTTGATTCTTCAATCTGCAACGAGTTGAAGTCATTGCCTCGGCTCGCAGTGATGTAACTCGCGACCGCGGACGAGATTTTCTCGGCGGACAGTTGCGGCCGATACCCTCTCGGCGTCAGTTCCACGTCGTCGAGGTCATACGACTCAGCCCCGACCAACGCCGCACCATCAGCGAGGGTAAATAATCGCTTGCGCTCGAGGTAAAGCGATGTCGCCGCCACCACCAGGAAGATGAGCACAAGAGAGAGGAACCCGTAGAAAATGGTGAGCAGTAGCGCAGAGCCTTGCTCGTCACGCGTGTTGAGCATCATCGCGAGCCTCGAAATTGCGAGACCTGCTGTGTTGCGGCCGCGTCGAGTGGGACGTTGATGGGGAAATTGCCGGTGAGCACGGGTGGGGCAAGTGGCAGCGCTACGACGAGGCCAACCGTCACCGTGACATAGCCCCGACGGGCAAGGCAGTTCGTCGGATCGGGAGAGCACGCGATGTCAACCGATGCGTCGGCAGAGTCGATTCCATAATTGCTGAGAGCGAATTCGACCGCGCGCTGGGCCGTCAGTTCCGCTTCGGCAGTCGATTCGGCCTGCACGAATACGCGTGCAGCTTGACGAGCAGCACCTTCGGCCGCCAGCGCCCCGCCTTGGATCGCTGACATCGTCAGCACGAGATACACGAGAGGAATCAGCATGATCAAGCCGACAGTGATGAACTCCAGAGAGGATGAGCCTCTATCGTCGCTCACCCGTCTGGCTGTCGAGCGAACGTACTTGCAGACGCTATCGAACCTGTTCCAGCGGCGCATGGGCAGACACCTCCAACCCGTCGTCAATGCCAATCAGTCCGAATAGGGGTAATGGAGTGCGGACGGTAACGACCACGGAAGGAAACCCGAGATACGTCGTCGAGTTTGCCGAGATATCTGCCGCATAGCCTGGAGACAGCGCTGTTGAAATCAGGTCGTGAGTGCGGGTGACACCATCACTCAACGAAGTGTCAGCGAGGGACGCGAATCGGGCGCCCTCGGCAGCGGCATCCAACACTGTGTTTCGAATGTGGAGGGCGAGCGCCAGCTGAATGACGCTGAGAGTGAGCACCGTGAGCAACGCGGAGACGAGCACAAACTCAACAACAGCAGAACCGGATTGCTCGGTGCGTAACCGCGTGCCGGTCGCGCGAATGCACCTGCCGAGGAACTGCGAAACAGGCTTCTGAGAATAAACTGCAGCCCTAATGCCTCGGTAAGGCGGGCGCATTAGAAGCCAGTGACGCGATCAATCGCCTGCTCGAAAACCGAACTGAGTGCTGGTCCCGCGAGACCCCAGATGATGATCACGAGGCCTGCCGTCATCAACGTAATCAGCACCCAGCCCGGCACGTCTCCTCGCTCCGAGGTGAGCGTTCGGGTGCTTCGGGTTAGCCCGCTCTTCAGAAGTTGTCGACATGATTTCACTCTGCAATCATCAAGCGGAACTCAAGTTGGTGTGCAGATTTTCCACAGCGCGCTAGAGCAGCCGATCCGCGACGGCATCGGCCACTCCCCCGGCTCGCTATTCTTCGGGCGAGTCTCGCTTTGCCTTGTTACGCAACTCGGCTTGCAACGCCTGCAGTCTCTCCACCTCGTCTTCGACAATGGCGTCCGCCTGCGCGATGTTATCTGGCGACACCAATCCGGTGTCGGCAAGAATCGCATCTTCGGTGACCTGCGAGATTCCGCCGCCAGATTGCGCGGCTTTCTTGCGCAGGCGATCGAGTGCCGCGCGAAGTGGGTGCACGGGTTCACGAAGCAGCGGTTCCTCGACCTCGAGACCATAGAACGTGCCAATCTGATCCACAAACTGGGCACGCTGGGCGCGATCGTAGGCCCGCCGCTCTCGGCTGAACGCTGTCACCGTGGCCGCACACATCATCAGCATCACCACACTAAACGGCAATGCCGAGAGAATGGCCGCGGTTTGCAGCGTCTGCAGTCCACCTGTCACCAGGAGAGCGATCGCCAGGAATGAGGCAAGCAGCGCGAAGAAGATTCGGATGCGCTTGGGTGGTTCTGCCGAGCCACCGGTTGCGATCATAGACATCACGAGGGCGCCAGAGTCGGCCGAGGTGACGAAGAAGATTCCGATAAGTAGGATCGCTCCGAACGTGAGAGCTGTTCCCGCTGGCAACCCGGCGAGAAGATCAAACAACGCCGAATCGGCATCCACCGATCCATCTGCAGCGACGAGACCGCCCTGACCGTAAATCTCACGGTAAATGGCGTTTCCGCCAAGAACGCTGAACCAGAGGAAGGTAAGCACGGTCGGGACGAGCATGACACCGCCCACAAACTCGCGCACGGTACGGCCCTTGGACACCCGCGCAATAAAGACGCCAACGAACGGTGCCCACGACATCCACCAACCCCAGTAGAAGGTGGTCCAGCCGGCCTGCCACTGTTCGCCAGCATCGCCCTGATAAGCACTGACGTTGAAAGCAAGACCGATGAAGCCCTGAAGGTAATTACCCATGGACTGCACGAACTCGCGGAACAGGAACGCCGTTGGACCGACGATCAGGAGGAACACCAGCAGCACCGCAGCGAGCAAGAGATTGGTAGTGGAGAGCCACTTCATGCCGCGGCCAATACCCGAAACCAACGAAAGGATGGTGAATGCCACGATGACAACGATGACCGCAATTTGGGTGGTCAAGTTCGACTCGGCAATGCCTGTCTTTTCGAGACCAGCTGAGATCTGAAGAACACCGAGCCCGAGAGACGTCGCAACACCGAATACGGTGCCGACAAGCGCAATGACATCGATGAGGTTGCCCCAGCCACCGCGAACCCGCTTGCCGAGCAGCGGCTCAAGCGTCCAACGGATGGAGATGGGGCGGCCGCGACGGTGGATTGCGTACGCGAGCGCAAGCCCAACGACGACGTAAATAGCCCATGCGTGCACTCCCCAGTGCAGGAAGGTTTGGCTCATAGCCTTTTGAGCAAGTTCGATTTCCGTACCGGTGACACCCGGACGAGGATTAGCGAAATGGCTGAGAGGCTCGGCGACGCCGTAGAACACGAGGCCAATACCCATCCCGGCAGCGAAGAGGAACGAGATCCAGGAGATCATCGAGAACTCAGGCTCGTCATCATCCTTGCCTAGCTTGATGTCGCCGTAGCGACTAAACCCCAGATACAGCGCGAAGGCAACAAAGAACGCGGCGATAAGTACGTAGTACCAGCTGAAGGAATTAATAACGCTCGACTGCAGGCTGGTAAAAACGGCGTTGGCAAGGTTCGGGGCGACTATCGAAAACGCGGTGATGGAAATGATCAGACCGGCTGCTGGCCAGAAAACCCAAGGAGCCAGCATCCGGTTCGCCACCGGCTTCCCCGAGGAGTCAGCTAACGCGGGACGGTTCGATTCTGCGGTCACTCTAATCTCCGATCGCCTGAGCTTGAGACTCAAGGGTGCCCTATAAGAGTAATAGGGACGATCGGCAGACTGGGCCAGCGACGAGGAATTTCAGGACGAGAACGTCTGATTGATCGCGGTCGTGCCTATCTAGTCAATGCACGAGAGTTATCGGCCGCGTCGTTGTGTCGGTTGTCGCGAGTGACACGTCAGAAGGCGCGAATCTGAAGTGAATGGCGAGCAAAGCCAAAGTGAGCACTCCGAAAGCAACGAGCAACAGCAGCCAGCCGATGGGATTGTCACCAAGGACCAACCCAACGAAGGGTGTCGCGAGAGCGCCCATGCCGAATTGGATTGCACCCAAGAGTGCGGCGCGACTGCCCAAATTACTGTCGCCGCTCGACATCGCGATAGTCATGATTGACGGCTCTGCGGCGCCCAAACCAAATTCCAATAGTGCGACGCCAACGACGATTCCCAGCAGCCCTCCGCCCAGCATCGTGCTCACGAGCGCCACTGCTGCCCCCAGCAGCATGATGACTGCGCCACTCAGCGATGAGCGCCGAGCCGACACCTTGTGCGCCAGTACGCTGCTGACCTGCGCGCCCGCAAGTACCGCAATCCCGGAAGCACCAAACACTAGCCCGAACATGGCGGGGGTTAACCCGTAGATCTCTTGGTAAACAATCGATGCGCCACCGATGTAGGCAAAGAGCATCATGAAACTTGAGCCGATCGCAAGCGCGGGAAGCAAGAATGCGCGCGTGGTCGCGATCGATGCGTAGCCTCGCATGATCGAACCGAGGTGAAGTTTCGTTCGCGCGTTGTGAGGCAGAGACTCCGGAAGATGACGAAGCGATACGAAGACGGATGCCACGGCAATGACGCCCATCAGCCAGAACACCGAGCGCCAACCCAGCGTGCTCTCGAGCAGGCCACCTAACACCGGTGCGATGATCGGGCCGAGGCCGGCGACGGTCATCAACAGCGCGAATAGTTTTACCGCACCTGGGCCGTGAGTGCGGTCACGAACTGACGAATTGGCGACGACCAGGGCCAGCGCTCCACCGGCACCTTGCAGTGCGCGAGCTACGAGAAGCACGGTGAAGTCGGGGGCGAGAGCCGCGAGTGCCGACCCGGCAATGAAAAGAACGAGACCAGTGATGAGCGGGCGACGACGGCCTACGGCATCCGTAATCGGGCCGACGAATAGTTGCGCGAGTCCCAGCACGAGGAGGTAGATGGAGATCATTAATTGCGTGCTGGTCGAGCTAATGCCTAATTCTCGCCCGATTTCGGGAAGCGATGGGAGAAACATGTCGATAGAAAAGGGCCCGAGGCTTGCGAGGAGGCCGAGCCCGAGGACGAAGCCTAACGGCGGGGCGACAGACTTGAGTGATGTTGTCATGATGGTCCTTGACAGCTAGCGCGGGGGTGAGCGAAATGCCCCCAAATTCTCAAAGTGATACTGGCGTACAGCTTATGAGAACTAATACAGTTGTACAAGTTATTTGGTAGATTAGGTCACGCTACTCACAAAGAATCACCTACAAGGAGAGTCAATGAGCGACGACGGAACGCGCGACGTCAAGCAAGAACGAAGTCTCGAACGACGCAACGCAATCCTTCAGGCCGCCGCAGACCTCTTCACGACAGATCGAATCAGTGCCGTCACCCACCGGCGCGTAGCCACCGAAGCAGGAGTGCCCCTTGGTGCAATTCGGTACTACTTCTCCACTCGCGAAGAACTGCTCATCGCCACCGTGAACCTCGTCGAAGAGCGCCGACACCACGACGCACTCGAAGCTCTCACAGACGCGTCACCAACTGCCACTACCCGTCACTGCGCCACGCTGCTGCTGCGCGCGTACATCGGGCAACCACACGATGGAACCGCCATCTACGACGACTACTTGGCCGCATCCGTCGGATGGCTCGCTGATGCCACGCGCGAAAGCCACGCCCTAGCCACTCAATTATTCAATCACTGGCCGGCAATTGAAGCCGACCTCAGTGCCATCCTCAAGCGCAGCGAGCTCTCAGCCCCGGTGAACCTGATCACTCACGTGATTGACGGAGCAATCCTCGTGGGATTCGCGTGGGAGCGCGGAGAACTCGTGGAACGGGTAACAGACGCGATTACCGAACAACTCACGTTTGCGCGAGCCCGTGACGCTCGCGAATAGAGCCCGTTCGGCGGTCGCATAGCTACTGCTCAGAGTGAAAGCGGTAGCCGAGCTGCCAGCGAGCGCTGTCGATCGTGTCCAAGATCGCGATCGTCTCGTCGAGAGAATGCACCGGCGACTCGGTGACACCCTGCGCAATAAAACTTGCGAGGGCCGTGGCCTGATAGCTGAGACCATGGTGCGCGACGATGCCGGTCTCATCAGCCCAATGAATTGACTCGCCGTTGAAGCCAGGCTTCGACAGCGTCAGTGACGTGGGCGTGAAGAATCCGTTGCCCACCTCGAGCAGTGCTTCGGTACCGGCAATGGATGCCCTGATGGGAGTACGCGCGAGCAACGTGGTGTTGATCTGGGCTTGAGCCGCGCTGGCGTAGCTCAGAGTGACGAGGGATTGGGCATCCACCCCTGTGTGAAGAAGCGAACCAACATTGTGCACGGCAGTAGGTGCGCCCAGAATCTGTGATGCGAACGCGATCGGGTAGATGCCGAGGTCGAGCAGGGCTCCTCCCCCGCTGTCGAGGGAACGCACGCGGTGCCCCTCGGGCAAGTTCTGTCCGTGATCGGCGGTGACGAGGCTGATGTCTCCGAAAGTTCCATCAGCGATTAGCTGGGTCATGATCGAGGTTTGCGGCAGGTAGCGAGTCCACATCGCTTCCATCGCGAACACTCCGGCGGCCCGGGCTGCGGCCACAATCTCGCGCGCTTCGGCACCGGTCATGGCGAACGGCTTCTCCACCAGAATGTGCTTGCCCGCGGCGATCGACTGCACCGCTAGATCGCGGTGAACGTGCTGCTGCGCGGCGATGTAGATCACGTCGACGTCGGGGTTGGCCAGCAGCTCGGCATAGTCGCCGTAGGCCTTCTCGATGCCCCAGGTGTTCGCAAAGTCTTGGGCACGGTCGAGGCTGCGGGATGCCACGGCCACGAGCTTCTGCTCAGTGTGCGCTTGCACCGCCTCTGCGAACGTCGCGGCGATTCCACCGGGAGCCATGATGCCCCAGCGCAGCGCTGGAACGGAGTCTGCTGCAGGAATGATCGGGGCCGGGAACGTGGTGGGGAACACAAGCATCCTTCTCGTTGGGGAGGACTGCGGCGGCGCAGGCCTCGACCAGTCTAGGACTCGAACAGGGGTTGGCCCATGCGCGCAGTTGGCCTCCGAAGTGGGCGCCCAGAAGAGCGATCTCCGCCTAAACGGCCCGCGGCTGGAACCGCGCCTGATAGCGTCAGCCTTTCGTGCTTGGGATTACATCTCGTGCAGCTCCTCGACCCAACCAACCGGAGAACTACCTTGATTCCTCGCCCCAAAATCCTGCCTAGCGTTACCGCTGTCGCCCTGGCGCTTGCCTTGACTGTCGCGGGCGCACTTCCGGCGACCGCCGTCACGCTCCGCGCCACCAGTTGGGGCGGCCTGTCGAACGCGTTGGCGCAACTTATGGACGGCGACACCGTCATCCTCGGCGCCGATATCGTTGCCCCGACAGCCGGGTCACTAGCGGTCGAAGCGGGAGAATCGATCACGCTTGATCTCAACGGGCATGACCTCACCATCAGTGGCGTATCTGACTCGTTCGCGGCGATCGAGGTTCCCAGCACCTCCACGCTCACCATCGTTGCCACCGGCGGCGGAACGCTCACAGTAACCGGAGGCCGGTACAGTGCGGGCATCGGCGGCAATGAAGGCAACGCTGGCGGCTCCGTCATCGTTGACAGTGGCACCATCACCGCAACCGGCGGCAGTTACGGTGCAGGCATCGGCGGCGGCCAGGAAGGCGACGGCGGCACCGTCATCGTTAACAGCGGCACAATCCTCGCAACCGGCGGCTACCACGGCGCAGGCATCGGCGGCGGAGAAAAAGGCGACGGCGGCACCACCACCAACAGCGGCACCATCACCGCAACGGGAGGCAGCAGAAGCGCAGGCATCGGCGGCGGCCTTAACGGCAACGGCGGCACCACCTCTCAGAGCGGCGGCACCATCAGCGCGATCGGAGGCTTCGCGGCCGCAGGCATCGGCGGAGGCGACGGCGGCGACGGCGACGGCGACGGCGGCGACGGCGGCGGCGACGGCGGCACCACGACCGTTAGCGGTGGCACGCTCGACGCAACCGGAGGCAGCGCCGGCGCGGGCATCGGCGGCGGCAATAAGGGCAACGGCGGCACCACCAGCAACAGCGGCACCATCACCGCAACCGCAGGCTACGGCGCCGCGGGAATCGGCGGCGGCCTTGATGGCGACGGCGGCACCACCATCCTCACCGGAGGCACCACCACTGCTACCGGCGACAGCTCAGGCGCAGGCATCGGCGGCGGCCAGGGCAGCTCCTCCTCTGGAGTGCTCGACATTCACGGCATCGGCGCACCAGGGGCAGCTGCTAATGGTGGAGACCCGAACGGTGCCCCCATCACCAATTCCACGACTCCGGCAGGGATCGGCTATACGGCCGCTACCGCCACTGTTGGCTCCGGCGGTCAGATCAGTGTCGAATTCGTGCGCATCGCGACCTTTGACGCGGCCGGCGGAACGGCAACCGACACCGCGTTTGTTGCCATCGGCGACACCCTCACCGCACCCGCCGACCCCACCCGCACCGGCTACGCCTTCGCCGGCTGGACAGTCAGCGGCGCCGCCTACGACTTCACCACCCCGGTGACCACGCCGCTGACGCTGACCGCGACGTGGACAGAAGTGCCCGCCAGCTACATCATTAGCTTCGATGCCGCTGACGGAACAACAACAGCAGACGTGTCAGTCTCCGATGGCGACACCCTTAGCGCACCCACCGACCCCACCCGCACCGGCTACACCTTCGCCGGCTGGATGGTCAGCGGCGCCGCCTACGACTTCACCACCCCGGTGACCACGCCGCTGACGCTGACCGCTACGTGGACAGAGGTGCCCGCGACCGGTGGCACCCCCACCGCTGACGTCACGCTCGCTGCTACAGGTTTTGCGTTAGCGCCCCACCTCTCCGTGGGTGCAACATTGCTCGTGGCCGGCCTCGCCCTCCTCGTACTTCGCCGACGCGTCGCTGCCCGGCAGCGATAGCACGAAGCGAGATCCCGCACTGTCGCTGGCCGCGCTCGCTTATCTGTGTGCGGGAACCTCGTCCTTCTGCTCAATGTGCGCGTGCAGGGCCTCGGCGAACGTCGTGACGATTCCACCGGGCGCCACAATGCCCCAGAGCAGTGCCGGAGCGGAGTCTGCTGCAGGAACGATCGGGGCCGGGAACGTGGCAGGAAGCACAAGCATCCTTCTCGTCGGGGAGGACTGCGGCGGCGCAGGCCTCAACCCGGCTAGGACGCTGGAAGGCGGGGCGATCGCCTACTTTGCTAGACCACTTGGGTTGCTAGCCATTGGCTACTGGCCAGTACCTCACCAGCACTTTCTAATGCGGCGCGGGATGTCGGCGACGAGCCAGAAAAGTAAGCCTTCGTGCACGCTCACAATTGACCATCGGCCTGCTATCTTCTAAATGACCACTGCGGAATGAAGGATGTTCCGAACGACTTCCCGAGGATCATTCATGCTCGCACGACCATCCATAAAGACCGCTGCGCTCGCTACCGCGCTGGCCCTCCCCTTGGCGCTCGCCGTCTCGGTCCCTGCGGCCGCTGCCACCGTCACCGTCAGCAACTGGAATGACCTCAAGGCTGCATTCGCCGTCGACGGCGACACCATCCTGCTCGGTGCCCATATCAGCGTTGACAACGGAGACTCGCTTGCGGTCGACGCGGGGGAAGCAATCACCCTCGACCTGAACGGCCACGCGCTGAGCATCACCAACGTCAACAATTCCTTCCCCGCGATCGGTGTACCAAGCACCTCGACATTCACTGTCAACGCCACCGACGGCGGAGCCCTCATCGCATCTGGCGGCAATGCGTCAGCCGGCATCGGCGGCGGCCTTTTCGCCGCCGGCGGCACCACCACCATCACCGGCGGCACCACCACCGCAACCGGCGGCGAGTACGGTGCAGGCATCGGCGGCGGCTATCAGGGCGACGGCGGCACCACCACCATCACCGGCGGCACCATCACCGCAACCGGCGGCGTCAGCGGTGCAGGCATCGGCGGCGGCTACTACGCCGCTGGCGGCACCACCACCATCAACGGCGGCACCGCAACCGCAACCGGAGGCGAGAGCGGTGCAGGCATCGGCGGCGGCTACTACGCCGCTGGCGGCACCACCACCATCAACGGCGGCACCGCAACCGCAACCGGAGGCGAGTACGGTGCAGGCATCGGCGGGGGTTACAACCGCGCCGGTGGAACCACCACCATCAACGGCGGTACCACCACCGCAACCGGCGGCGTCAGCGGTGCAGGCATCGGCGGCGGCTTCCTCGGTGTCGGCGGAACCACCACGGTCAACGGCGGCACCATCACCGCAAACGGCGGCAGCGCCAGCGCCGGCATCGGCGGCGGCGACGGTGACCCCGGTGATGGTGGCGGCGGCAGCGACGGCGGTGGCGGCGGCAGCGACGGCGGCATCACCACCATTAACGGCGGCACCATCACCGCAACCGGCGGCGTCAGCGGTGCAGGCATCGGCGGCGGTAATTTGAGCGCCAGCGGCGGCTTCACCACCATCACCGGCGGCACTACTACCGCAACCGGAGGCGCCTCCGCCGCCGGTATCGGCGGCGGCGGAGGTGGCGGCGGAAACTCTGGCGCCCTAGATATTCACGGCATCCCGAACGCTGGTGCCGCAGTCGATGGTGGAGGCCCGAAGGCATCCCTGATCACCAACACGGTCACCCCGACCGGGATCGGCTATTCGGCCGCCGCTTCCCTAGTCGGCGAAGGCGGAAAGATCATCGTCGGGTTCAATTACCTCGTCAGCTTCGACGCTGCCGGCGGTACGGGCACCCCCACTGCAACTATCGTCGCTGGCGACACGATCACCGCCCCCACCAGCCCCACCCGAGATGGGTACGAGTTTGCGGGGTGGTCAGTGAACGGCTCCATCTACAACTTCACCACCCCCGTGACCGAACCGATCACTCTGACCGCAATGTGGAACGCCGTAGTCGCGACTCCGGGAGAGCCCACGGTGGTTGCGGCATCCGCAGAACTCGCGCGCACCGGAATCGATCCGACACCCGGCCTTGGCGTCGCCGCGCTATTGCTTCTGGCCGGCTTCGCTCTCATCGGACTCCGTAGGCGCGTCAGCGCCCGCTAGGGATAACGAGCGTGCGGAGGGGCCGACCATGAGCATCTCCGCACGACACCCTTCACGGCACCTGCGCGCCACAATGTCTGTAATCGCGAGGCTGTGCGCAACAAAAGTTAGCGAACTGGCCCGGCACCCGGCATGCTTAAGCAGTGACCGACAACAGTGCGCCCGCGATCCTCTCGCTTGAGCGCCTGCGGGCGTCTCTTGCGGATGCTGGATTGACCCTCGATCTCGACGGTGTTGTAACGCAGCGCGAAGCTGCCGCAGCGGCCGTCCGCCAGATTGACGACTACATCCGGCCCCGCTTGGCTGATCTCGATGCACCGCTGCTGGCGGTGGTGGGTGGTTCCACTGGCTCGGGTAAGTCGACAATTGTGAATGCGCTTCTGGGCGTTGCGACGACTCGGGCCGGCGTCATCCGCCCCACGACACGTCAGCCAATTCTCGTGCACGCTCCCGTGGATGCGGGATGGTTCGCGAGCGACCGCATCCTTCCCGGGTTGGCGCGCGTGCGCGGCCACATCAGCGCTCCTGGAACACCCGCCTCGAGCGCCGGAGATGCGCCCGAAGAGTCACGCATCGGCGAACTCATGCTGCTCGAACACGAGAGTGTTCCCCGTTCGCTCGCGATCATCGACGCTCCGGATATCGACTCGGTGGCCGACGAAAATCGCGCCCTCGCCACACAACTTCTCGCGGCCGCCGACCTGTGGCTGTTCGTCACGACTGCCAACCGCTACGCCGACGCCGTGCCGTGGCGCCTTCTCGAAAGCGCCGCCGCCCGGTCAATTACCGTCGGTATCGTGCTCAACCGAGTGCCACCCGGCGCCGTTGACGAAGTGCTCCCCGACCTGCGCGACATGCTCGCTGAGCGGGGCCTCCCTGACGCGCCCGTGTTCACTATCGACGAGCAGCAACTCGACGAGCTCGGAATGCTCCCCGCCAGCACCGTCGACGGCCCGCGCGCCTGGCTCGAAGGAATTGCCAGCGACCGCGAAGCCCGCGCCCGCATCGCCGCCCGCACCCTGAGCGGCGCGATCAGCGACCTTGACCGACATGTGAGCCTCATTGCGGATGCTCGGCAGCAGCAGATTGACTGGCTCGACTCTGCGCACGCGGCCACCACTGCGCACTACGAGACCGCGATCAAAGCCGTCGACGAAGCCACACAGAACGGCGCACTGATGCGCGGTGAGGTTCTGGCACGGTGGCAAGATTTCGTGGGAACCTCCGACTTCTTTCGCAAAGTTGATTCGTGGTTTTCGCGTACCCGCGACAAGGCAACAGCGTGGCTCACCGGCAAGCCGAGCCCCGTAGTCGAGGTAGAAACCCAGATCGAGACCGGTTTGCAGGCTGTCATCGTTGACCAGGCCGGGCGGGCGGCCGCAGCTGCCTGGGCCGACCTCGAGCGCAGTACTCCTGGCCGCTCAATCGCGGAGCAGCATCCCTCGCTTTCGAGAGAAAGCCCTGAACTGCTGCAGGCGACGACGGCCATGATTCGTGAGTGGCAGGGCGCGCTGATGCAGCTCATCCACGACAATGCCGGCAATAAGCGCATCCGGGCCCGAGTGCTTTCGCTCGGACTCAACGTCGTCACTGTGGCCCTCATGATTGTGGTGTTTGCCTCGACCGGTGGCCTTACCGGTGGCGAAATTGCGATCGCCGGCGGGTCTGCTGTGCTCGGCCAAAAGCTGTTGGAGACCGTCTTTGGCGAGGATGCCGTGCGTCACCTTGCCAGCGAAGCGCGCCTCGATCTGCAAGAGCGGGTGCGCACGCTTTTCGATGCCGAAGTTGCGCGACTCGACCTGGCAATGGAGCCATTACGGTTCGGAGCAAACCCCGAATCACTACGACGCGAATCGCAAGTGCTGATCGCCGATGTAGCTCGCGCGGCAGGGACTAACTCGTGAGCGCCGCCAAGCCGACCCTCGATGAGCGCATTGCCGCTCTGCGAACGGTGACCGAGGCGGGAATCGGGCGCATCCCTTCTGAGCTTATGGATGACGCACGCGCGCTGTTGAAACAGGCGGAGGCGCGTCGCTCGCGCTCATCCGAACACACCGTCGTCGGCGTTTTTGGCGCAACAGGTTCGGGCAAGTCGAGTCTCGTGAACGCCCTCGTCGGCGCTGAGGTGGCTGTCGCTCATGTGCGTCGCCCGACCACTTCTCAACCCCTTGCTGCGCTCTGGGATGCCGCCGGTTCTGCCGACCTGCTCGACTGGCTTGAGATTCGCGAGCGTGTCGAGCGCTCCACTCCGATTGACCCACGCGCCAGCAAACTCGTGCTCGTTGACCTTCCCGATGTCGACTCGGTCGAGGCCGGCAATCGTGCCGTCGCCGAACGTCTCGCTGGTCAAGTGGATGCTCTGATCTGGGTTGTGGATCCACAAAAGTATGCCGACGATGTGTTGCACGCGCAGTTCATCGCGCCGCACGCTCGCCATGCTGCCGTGACCCTGGTCGTGCTCAACCAGATTGATCTTCTGAGCGCGGATGATCGTGCCGCCATCGTGAAATCGCTGCAAGCGATCGTCGAACGGGATGGTCTCCCCCGTGCCCGAGTCTTGCCGGTGAGCGCCCGCACGGGTGAGGGCGTCGATGCTTTGCGCACGGCAATTGGTGATCTTGCCGCAACGAAAGCGGTGAGGGATGCGCGGCTGAGTGCCGATGTGCAAACTCTCGCCGCCCGCATTGATGACCCCGGCACTCCGCAGAAGGCCAGTACCAAGAGCACAGCCCGACTGCGCGACGAGGTCGGCACCGCTGCAGGTGTCGACATCGTGGCATCCGCTGTTGCACGCTCGTACCGCAAACGCTCTGGGCAGGCGACGGGCTGGCCGCTCGTGTCGTGGATCGGCCGGTTGCGCGCTGACCCGCTCACCCGGCTGGGTCTTGGCCCGAAGCGTCGCGGCGATGACCCGGATGTTCACCGCACGAGCATGCCGCTGCTCAGCGCCGGCGCCCAAGCTCGGATGTCGATGGCCGTGCGCACGTTCACTGACGAAACCGTGGCGAGCGTTTCAGCTCCGTGGCGGGCTGCCGCCCGTACCACCGCGGAGCAGACTCTCGACGCTCTGCCCTCGACTCTCGATCTCGCGATCGCTCGCACGCCCTTGCCCGCGAAGGGTTCGTGGTGGTGGGTGCTGGTCGGCATCGTGCAGTGGATCGCCGTTGTTGCCGGACTGGGCGGGGCCCTGTGGTTGGTGGGTGCGGCGTTGCTGCCCACATTTGGCCTGCCCGCGTTCCCTCTCCCCGCCGTTGAGGAAGGTCCGTTGGCAGGGTGGACGATACCGACGCTGTTGCTGATTGCGGCGGTGCTGATCGGGATTCTGCTTGGTCTGATCTCGGCCGTTCTCAGCGCCTTGGCTGCCGGTGGCCGTCGCCGCCGTGCCCGCCGCCGTCTCCTCGCTGCCGTCGACGAAGTCGTGCAGCGGGATGTCGTGGCTCCCGTGGTCGCGGCGCTCGAGCAGGCGCGTGCGGTGTCGACCGCGCTGCAGATTGCGCGGCGCTAGCGCGTCAGCGTCAGCGGCGCTAGAACCCCACCTGCAGCACGAAGATGCCGGGGAAGATCGCAAACGCGATCGTGATGGGCAGGATGAGGAACACGAGCGGAAAGAGCATCGCGACCTCCTTCTTGCCGGCGAGCTCGAGCAGTTCACGCTTGGACTCTTCACGAGCATCCTGAGCCTGGGCTTGCAGCACCTCAGACAGCGGGCTACCGCGATCGAGGGCTCCCAAGATTTGGTCAACACAGCGCGAGAACGGGGCGAGTTCCAACTCGCGGGCGAGCACGCCCAGTGTCTCGCCAAAAGGAAGGCCTGTATTGACCGAAGAGACCACGCGAGCGAGCTCTCGCGACAACTCACCGCCGCCCACGTGCGAGACGCGACGGACGGCATCCAGGATTCCCTCGCCAGCCGACAGGCTGAGCGCCAAGAACTCGAGCACGACGGGCAACTCTGCAGTGAGACGACGGATGCGGTTCTTGGCTGCGCGTTGCAGCAGATAGTCACGCAGCGTGATGCCGGCAACACCGCCGACCACCACGAGCACTGCTTGGGCGGCGAATGGCACCTGTTGCCGATTCGCGACAGCGATATCGAAAGCCACGCCCACCATCGCACCGCCGAGAACGGCCAGGAGTTGCTGCGAGCGGTAGGCCTCGAGGGTGAGCTCGGAGCCAGATTGGCGGAGCCGTCGCAGGATCTGGTCGCTACCGCCGACGACCGACGCGAGCGTCTCGCGCAACCAGCGCGCGCCAGGAACGAGCAGAACTCCCAGCACCGGCAGCGGCCCGACCGAGCCTGGGGCCAAATGTTCCCGTGCACCGGCGGAGACGTCAATTACGTAAGGCGCAACTCTCGTCGCCAAGGTGGGTCGACTCAGCCGCGGAATGAGACTCAGAATCGACCACAGGCCGAGCCCGCCAGCAATTCCCGCGACAAGCGCCCAGGCCAGTGCATCACTCATGCGAACCACCGCGGTTGTTCGGGAAGGCGACCAATGCCCGCCATGATTCGATACGCAACAACAGAGAGCACCAGTCCGGCAACAATCAGGGCAGCACCGCCCGCTGAGTTATAAGCGAGTGCGGCTTCAGGCCGTGTGGTGAGCAAGAACAGCACCACCCACGGTGCGGCCAGACCGAGCCGCGCCGCATTCATCACCCAGGATTGGCGCGCTTCGATCTCCGAACGAATAGCTGCCTCCTGGCGCAAGTAGACGCTGAGACTGCGCAGAACATTTGTCAGTTCGCTGCCGCCCACTTCGCGCGACATCCGCAAGGTTTCAAGGATGCGGTCGGCAACCGGGTCGGCGAGCGCCACTTTCAGTTCGTCGACGGCTACCGAGAAGTTTCCTGTTGCCCGATAGCGCACAGCGAAGGCGACGAAAGCGGCGCGCGTTACCGCTGGCCCCGTCTGGGCGAGTGTCATGAGGCTGTCAGGAAGCGCAAGCCCCGACCGCACTGCCGACACCAACTGGTCAACGACATCGGGCCACACCACGCGAGTGGTTCGGCGACGCATGCGAGCACGCCAGCTGATCCCGAGCGTCGGCAACACGAGGGCGGCCGCGGCAGCACACAGCACGACGGCGAGTACCGATGTCAGCACAAAGGTGATGGCCGCTACAGCGAAGCTCAACGCGAGCGACACAATCACCACAACCACCGGACTAGTGGTCGGGAGCCCCGCCTGCACGAGTCGTTCGCTCAGGCGAAGTGAGAACGCCGAACGACCACGCACCCGGCGTTCGTCCGTAGCCGGCCAGAGAAAGGTCGCCGCGATCAAGACGACACCGACTGCGAGCACGATGCCCACGATCAGGCTCATGCGACAGCCTTCAACAGGTGCGAGACCGCGTCGATGCCTGTCGCGTGAAATTTGGAGAGCCGAGAGGGCACGGCACCCGTGTGGGCGAGTGTTCCGTCCACGATGCGGAAGAGCAGGCTGCTGTCGATAACCCCGTCGCTGACCTCACCGGTGAGTGACGAGATTTCGACCACGCGTCTCGTGCCGTCGGCGGTCAGTTCACAATGCACCACGACATCCACTGAACTCGCTACCGTCGGCACCACAAAACTGGAGTCGATGTTGCGGCCAGCAAGCAGCGGAAGCGTGCACAGTTTCACGAGCGCTTCGCGCGCACTGTTGGCGTGGATGCTAGACATTCCCGGCAGGCCACTATTGAGCGCAATAAGAAGGTCGAGCGATTCGGCATCACGCACTTCGCCAACGACTAGTCGTTCGGGGCGCATGCGCAACGCTTCTTTGATGAGGCGGCGCAGGCTGATTTCACCGGTGCCCTCGAGGCTGGGTTGGCGACACTGCATTCCGACGTGGTCGTGACTGGCAACGCTCAGCTCGAAAGTTTCCTCGACCGTGACGACCCGCTCGTTGGGTCGAGCCGCGGCCAGCAAGGCGTTGAGCATGGTGGTCTTACCGCTCTGCGTTGCGCCTGACACCACGATGTTCTGCCCCGACAGCACGCACAGCCGCAAATAGTCGGCCGCGTGCTGGGTGAGACTGCCGAGCTCGACAAGGCGATCAAGATCGCGGATGCTCCGGCTGAACTTGCGCACGTTCACCGCCCAGTGGCGCCGGGTGACATCAGGGATCACGACGTGCAGTCGCGAGCCATCCGGCAGTGAAGCATCAACAAAGGGAGAACTGAGATCGACGCGGCGACCCGAGGTTTGCAGCATCCTCTCGACTAGATCACGAACCTGACCATCAGTGAGGCGGATGCCGGTGAACTCAGCGACCCCGTTGCGTGCCACGAAGATCTGCTCTGGGCCGTTAATCCACAGTTCCTCAACGGTGTCATCGTCGAAGAACGGCTGGAGCGGACCGTACCCGGTCAGCGCCGCCACCACCTCGCGGGCGGCCTGAGCTTCATCTGCCAGCAACGGCACCGAGCCGCCGAGCGCACGCTCGCTGTAGCGGCGAACCTCATCACGCACATATCGCGATGCAAGTTCGCTGTCTCGCGACAGGTCAACGCCGTCACGGCGAACCCTCTGGCGAACCTGATCGGCGATGGTCGTCAGAGCGTTGGACATGCTCATAGTGTGCGGAGTGAGCGCCGTGTTGGCGGCCCGTTGTCCACAGGTGGCGCTCCGTTCTTGCGACGAACGCTCCAGAATTGGGCAGACGTCGCGCGCCGCAGTCACTGATATGATGATTACATCAATTCAGCAAGTGGGCGCGGTCTTATTCCCGCACCTACCTCGCACGCACCGATCAGGAGCACAGCAATGGTCGTTCTCGATGAGCGCAGGCCGCTCTACGAAATCAAGGCGAACCTCTTTAAGGGGCTCGCGCACCCGTACCGCATCCGGGTGCTCGAAATATTGTCGGCGGCCGACGAAGCCTCTGTCGCAGAAATGCTGACCGCGACCGGGCTCGAAGCCTCCCACCTCTCGCAACACCTCGCCGTGCTGCGCCGCTACGGCCTCGTCGTCTCCGAGCGCCGCGCCAGCGTCGTCTACTACCGTCTCGCCCACCCCCAAATTTCTGAACTCCTCCGTGTCGCGCGCGTGCTGCTCGGCGAAATCCTTGCCGATACCGACAGCCAACGCGATCTCGTTGCGGGCCTCCCGATGATTCCGGATGCCCGATGAAGCGCTCCTGGAAGACGCTCCTCCCGAGCGTCAAGGATTACCGCCTGCTGCGCACCAGCTGGCGGGGAGATCTGATCGCGGGAATCACCGTCGGAATCGTCGCCCTCCCCCTCGCCCTCGCGTTTGGCGTGAGCTCAGGAGTTGGCGCTGAAGCGGGGCTCATCACCGCGATCGTCGCCGGAATAGTTGCGGCGGTTTTCGGCGGCTCGAACGTGCAAGTTTCTGGCCCCACCGGTGCCATGGTCGTCGTGCTCGCGCCCATCGTTGTCAGCAAGGGCGTCGAAGCCGTCGCCATTGTCACCCTGCTGGCGGGCATCATCGTTGTCATTGCCGGAGTGCTGCGCCTCGGCCGCACCGTCAGCTACATTCCGTGGCCCGTGATCGAAGGCTTCACCGTCGGCATCGGCATCATCATCTTCCTGCAGCAAGTGCCCTCCGCGCTCGGCACCGAAGGCACCGAACACCCCACCAACGCCGTGCTCGCCGCGGGCGCCTTCGTCGGTGCTGCCGAGTGGCCTGCCGCCCTGCTCCCCCTCGGCGTGGCCGCCGCCGTGATCGCGATCATGCTGCTGCTCACCCGCATCAGCGGACGCCTGCCCGCCTCCTTCATCGCCATTGCGATCGTCACCATCGTTGCTCAAGCGCTGAATCTTCCGCTGGCCACCATCGGCGGACTTCCGGCGTCGTTGCCGTCACCAACCGTGCCATCATTCGACTTCGACCTGACCACGCTCATCGGCCCCGCTTTCGCTGTCGCTGCCCTCGCCGCCATCGAATCTCTGCTCTCCGCTCGCGTCGCCGCTGGCATGTCAGACACTGGGCCATACAACGCCGATCGCGAACTTGTGGGCCAGGGGTTGGCATCCGTCGCCTCCAGCTTCTTTGGCGGGATGCCGGCCACCGGCGCCATCGCCCGCACCGCCGTGAACGTGCGGTCTGGCGGTCGCACTCGCCTCTCGGCAGTCGTGCACGCCCTCGCGCTACTGACCGTCGTGTATCTCGCCGCGCAGGTCGTTGCGGTCATCCCCTTGGCAGCACTTTCTGGTGTACTCATGGCCACCGCTGCCCGCATGATGTCCCCCACCCTGATCAAGACAATGCTGCACACCGGCAAGGCCGAAGCCGCCGTGTTCGTTATCACCGGCGTGATCACCGTGAGCTTCGACCTCATCATCGCGGTCGGCATCGGAATCGCTGCCGCCGCCTTCTTCGCCCTTCGCGCGATGAGCAAAGCCAGCGGGGTTCACCGCGAAGAGCTGCCGGGCTCCCCCGAAGCTGGCGACGAACGCATCGCCCTCTTCCGCATCGACGGTTCGCTCTTCTTCGGAGCAGCAGAGCGCCTCATTGACCGCATCAACGAGCATGAAGGCCTCGAGGTCGTCATCGTTCGGCTCTCGCAGCTTCACCTCATCGACGCGACCGGTGCCCACACCCTCACCGAACTCATTACCGCTCTCGAAAAGCGCGGGGTGACCGTAATCATCAAGGGCATCCGCCCCGAACATCTGGATGTGCTGAAACGACTTGGAGTGATCAGCTCGCTTCGTCACCCCAACCATCTGTTTGCCGAACTCGAGCCTGCAATCGAGCATGCCCGCTCGCACATTCGCCGGACTGCTGCCGCCGGCTAAGGCAGACCCCGCCTGCGCAACCGTCAACGGTCACTGCGCAAACGTCACCGCTACCGGCTACCGGCTACCGGCTACCGGCTACCCGCTACCCGCTACCCGCTACCGAGAATTGCTACCGAGAATCGGCCAGCTCCGCGGAAAACGCTGAAGGGTCATCGAGCAGCGGAGCGAACACCAGTTCGCTAGCGCCAATCATCAACAGGTCGGAGCCCAGCTGGGCCGGCACAATCTGCACGGCCTCAAACGAAGGCTCTAGCGATTGAGCACGAACACGTTCGATCAAGAAGTCTGGATCTGCCGAAAAAATTGACGACAAGAAACCGCCGAGAACAATGACTTCGGGATTGAGAACGTTCACGGCATTACGCAGCGACGTGCTCAACGACAGCAGTTGGCGACGCACGAGCGCGCTCACCGCCGGGTCCGTCGAATTTTGCAGTGCAGTATCCAGAGTCTCAGCATCGACATTGGTCAGGCCCAAGGCCTGCAGAAGCGCAGC
Organism: Salinibacterium sp. M195; assembly: GCF_019443965.1. Taxonomy (GTDB): domain Bacteria; phylum Actinomycetota; class Actinomycetes; order Actinomycetales; family Microbacteriaceae; genus Rhodoglobus. The sequence goes on from NZ_CP040814.1 coordinate 2,575,561, forward strand.
CCGGTTCACCTCGGTTTCAAGGCTGCCCTCCTCGCGAGTGCCACTCTCCGACGCACTATCGATCACGCGCACGTGGCCGAATTCTCCGGCATAGCCTGCACGCCCCACCAGAGGGCGACCGCCGCTGATGATGCCGCCACCGATACCGCTTGCGCCACCATTGAGATAGATGAGATCAGAAATTCCGCGACCGGCACCATAAATGTGCTCGGCGAATGCACCGACGCTGGCATCATTTGCCGTCCACACCGGGTACCCCGTGGCCGCAGCCAAGAGTTGGCTGACGGGTTCATCTCGCCACTCCAAGTGAGGCGCCCAGCGCACCAAACCATCTTCTACGCGAACCAGACCGGGCACCGCAACACCGACGCCAACAACCCGGCCGGCGGTCTCGTACTCGCCCTTAAGACTCTCGATGATCACACTCGAAATCTTCACAAACTCGGCCACCGTCGGCGGAGACTCCGTCTCATACCGCACCCGCTTGAGCAGAACGCCATCGAGCCCCACAACGCCGACAGTAATGGCGTCAACCTCAGGGTTGATCGCAATCGCCACGGTTCGGGCATCCGCGTTCACCATCGGTGACGGGCGCCCCACTTGGCGGGTCGGATCCGGGTTGCTCTCGTATGCCAGCCCTAAGTCTGTGAGTTCCGCGACGAGGGCCGCAATGGTCGAGCGATTCAGCCCCGTCTGTGACGTCAACTGCGAACGCAACTGCGCACCACGGTGCAGGAGCGTCAACACCCGCGACAGATTATGGCGTCGAGTGCGATCGCCGCGGCCAGCGGTGCCATTGGGCGACGGCGCAGAGCTTGGGTTCACGGGCTGATCCACTCGGTTGGCAACAATTACGTGATCTAAGACTAGCGACGTCCGGCGCGACGCTTGCTCATGACATCGAACGCCACGGCGAGGAGCAATACCAGACCCTTGATCGTCTGCTGCCAAGCGGCATCCACCGACAAGATCGACAGGCCCATGTTGAGCACGCCCATGATGAGCGCGCCAATCACGGCACCGATGACCGTACCGACACCACCGGTGACGGCAGCACCACCGATGAAGACCGCGGCGATCGCATCGAGCTCGAAGTTCTGACCCGCAGACGCCACAGCACCACCAGCGCGGGCAGTCGTCACGACGGCAGCAAGGCCCGCGAGCACACCCATGTTGACGAAGACGAAGAAGTTGATCCACGAGGTCTTCACGCCACTCATCTGAGCGGCGAAGAGGTTGCCACCAATGGCGTAGACGTGGCGACCGAAGACCGTCTGGTTGAGCACAAACGTGAACAGCAGAATGAGCACGGCCAGAATGATCAGGATGATGGGGGTACCGCGATAGGCGGAGAGTTGGAAGGTGAGCGCCACGATCGCGACAGCGGCGACGCCGACCTTGACCCAGAACGAAATACCGCGCTCAACAGGAAGATCGAGCTTGCGCTGCTTGGAGCGACTACGTAGCTGCTGAGCGACGAGCATTGCCGCAGCGAGCACACCCAACGCGATCGTGAGGATGTCGCGGCTGCCGCGACCTTCGCCGATCGTGCCGAACAGCTCTGGCAGCCACCCGCCGCCGATTGCGTTGAACTCCCCGGGAAGGGCGTTAATGGTGCCGCCGGTCAGGAACACCAGGGTGAGACCTCGGAACAACAGCATGCCCGCGAGCGTCACGATGAAGGCGGGGATGCCAACGAAAGCGACCCAGAATCCCTGCCAGGCTCCGACCGCGGCACCAAGAACGAGCGCCAAAATCACGGCGGCCCACCAGGGCAGCCCCCACTGGTTCATCGATAGCGCTGCAACCGCGCCAATCATCGCCACGACAGACCCAACCGACAGGTCGATGTGTCCCGCAATAATCACGATGACCATACCCACAGCGAGAATTAACACGTAGGCGTTCTGCTGGATGAGGTTGTTGATGTTTCCTGGCAGCAGGAGCCGGCCATCCGTCAGCACCTGGAACAGGATCACGATGACGGCTAGCGCGGCGAGGATGCCGTATTGCCGCAGATCAACGTGTACTTTAGGCAGTTTTCGAGTGGGGGTTGTGGTGCTCATCGGGTTAGTCCTTTCCCGCGGTCATCAAGTGCATGAGTCGTTCTTGGTTAGCGTCGGCGCGGTCAACTTCGCCGGTAATGGTGCCTTCAGAAATTGCATAAATGCGGTCACACAGTCCGAGCAGTTCTGGCAGCTCAGAGGAGATCACGACTACCGCCTTGCCTTGAGCGGCAAGGGCGTTGATGATTCCGTAAATCTCGTACTTGGCACCAACATCGATGCCACGGGTTGGCTCATCGAGAATCAGGATGTCTGGCCCCGAGAACATCCATTTGCTCAAGACCACCTTTTGCTGGTTGCCGCCAGAGAGGTTTCCCGAAAGCACAGAGACGTTCGGAGTCTTGATATTCATTTGGCCGCGATAGTCCTCGGCGACCTTGTTTTCGGCAAAGCGGTCAACGATTCCGAACCGCGAAATCTTTGACAGTGCTGCTGCCGAAATATTGACGGCGATACTGCCGATCAGATTGAGCCCAAAATGTTTGCGATCTTCGGTGGCATAGGCGATGCCGTGGCCGATTGCTTCGCTCACCGTCTTGACCGAAATTTCGGTGCCGTTCTTGTAGGCGGTTCCGCTGATGTGACTGCCATAGGAGCGACCAAAGATACTCATCGCCAACTCGGTGCGCCCAGCACCCATCAGCCCGGCGAAGCCAACAATCTCACCAGCGGCGACGGAGAATGCTGCATTATCGACAACTTTTCGGTTCGTGTCGACGGGATGATGCACCGTCCAGTTTTCGACTCGAAACAGCTCATTGCCAATCTGGGGCGTATGGGGCGGAAACATGCTGTCGAGGTCGCGACCGACCATCGCCCGAATAATTCTGGCTTCAGTGGCATCCTCTTCCGACATCGCGAATGTCTCGATTGTCTTGCCATCACGGATGATGGTGACTTTGTCAGCGATATTGCGGATCTCTTTGAGCTTGTGCGAAATAATGATGCACGTGATGCCCTGACCGCGAAGGCTGCGGATGAGGTCAAGCAGATGGGCGGAGTCTTCGTCGTTGAGGGCGGCAGTCGGCTCATCCAAAATCAAGAGCTTGACCTTTTTGGAGAGTGCTTTCGCGATCTCGACCAGTTGTTGCTTGCCAACACCCAGCTCGAGTACGCGTGTACTGACCTGCTCGTCGAGTCCGACCCGCGCGAGAAGCAGCGTTGCTTCACGATTGGTCTTTGCCCAGTCGACGACGCCGCGAGATGAAATCTCATTTCCCAAGAAAATGTTCTCGGCAATAGAGAGGTAGGGGCTAAGAGCGAGTTCCTGGTGAATGATCACGATGCCGTCATGCTCAGAGTCGTTGATAGACCGGTAGGCGGTTTCGTGATTCTCAAAGGTGATGCTGCCGCCATAACTGCCCACGGGATAAACCCCGCTGAGCACCTTCATGAGGGTGGATTTTCCGGCACCGTTTTCGCCGCAGATTGCGTGCACTTGCCCGCGCTCTACTTCGAGGCTCACGCCATCGAGTGCGCGGACACCGCCGCTGAAGTCTTTAGTGATCGTGTTCATGCTGAGGATCGCAGTCATGATTAGCTCCGCTCGCAGTGACTTTCGGGGGACGGCAGTTGCCGTCCCCCGATCGTCGAATGATAATGCTTCTTACTAATTGCGGGTTAGAGCCCTACGTCTGATGCCTCGATGAAGCCAGAATCAACAAGCTTCGTCTGCACGTCGTCCTTCACAACAACCTCAGGCGCGATGAGGAACGCAGGAACAACCTTTTCACCGTTGTCGTACGTTTCGGTGTCGTTGATCTCCGGCTCGTCGCCGTTCATGACTGCCTCGACGAAGCCGAAGACGACGTTGCCGAGCTCGCGGGTGTCTTTCCAGACGGTCATCGACTGTTGGCCAGCGAGGATGTTGACGACGCTAGCCTTGTCGGCATCCTGGCCTGTCAAGAGAGGCCAGTCAGTTCCCGCGGTGTAACCAGCACTGCGGAGCGATGCGGCAATACCCTGAGCGAGGCTGTCGTTGGGAGAAAGAACTACGTCGATCTTCTCGCCACCGGTGTAGAACGATCCCAGACGGTTGTCGAGCTCGGACTGAGCGGAGTCCGACTTCCAGCCGAGAATTCCGATGCTTGCCCAGTCATCGTTGCTTGCGGGTGCCTTGCCCGAGGGAACAACCAACTGGCCATTCTCTACGTACGGAAGCAAAATATCCCACGCGCCAGAGAAGAAGAACTTGGCGTTGTTGTCGTCGGGGCTACCGGCGAAAGGCTCGAGGTTGAACGGGCCAGCGCCATCAGCAAGGCCGAGCTGCGCTTCGATGAACTCGCCCTGAAGCTGACCAACCTTGTAGTTGTCGAAGGTTGCGTAGTAGTCGACGTCAGGGGTGCCATTAATCAGACGATCGTAAGCAATAACCGTGATGTCCTGTGCTGCTGCATCGGCGAGCACCGGCGCAAGAAGCTCTCCGTCGATCGCGGCGATGACGATAACGTCGACGCCCGAAGCAATCTGGTTCTGAATCTGGCTGATCTGAGTGTCGGCCTTGTCATCCGCGTACTGAAGGTCAGCCGAGTAGCCGGCGTCTTCGAGCTGAGCCTTGAGCCCTTCACCGTCGTTGATCCAGCGTTCGAGGCTTCGAGTGGGCATCGAAATTCCGACGCTGCCGAGGCTGTCGCCGCCGCTGCCCGCTTCGCCGCTGCTGCAGGCTGCGAGCCCGAGGGTCATCACAGTCGCTGCTGCGACTGCAATTATTTTCTTCATTGACATCTGTGTTGTCCCTTTCGAGTGTGATTGCCGGACAAAAGCCGGAAGCACTGCGCGTGTTGCCGGCAGAGGGGCAGAAGCGTGATCCTCGCGAAAGGGAATGTAGCACTGGCGTCGGTTGCCCGACGAGTGCGTGCGTTACTCCGTTGTATCGCGAGGGATGCGCTCGGCACCCCTTTTGTTGACATTGAGAACATATATGGGTTTACCGCGTGAACACAACAGCATTCCCCGAAAATTGGATAACGATTGGCTGAAAATGACGGTTTAGGCCGCTTCTGCCGCGAAAAATCGCGCATTGACGCGAACAGTAGAGCCGAGTAAGTTGTTCAGAATAACTTATTGTCTACGCCGTCAACGGAGAGTCACCATGTCTACACAACCCACCCCAGCCGACAAGTTCTCATTCGGCCTCTGGACGATTGGCTGGGAAGGAGTGGACCCGTTCGGTGGAGCAACTCGTGCCCCTCTCGATATCGTTCACGGCGTTGAAAAGCTCGCCGAGCTAGGCGCCTACGGCGTTACCTTCCACGACGACGACCTCTTCGCTTTCGGATCGACTGATGCCGAACGCCAGAAGCAGATCGACCGCCTGAAGCAAGTACTCAGCGACACCGGCCTCATCGTGCCGATGGTCACCACCAACCTCTTTAGCGCCCCCGTCTTTAAAGACGGCGGCTTCACCTCCAACGATCGCAGCGTTCGCCGCTTCGCTATGCGCAAGGCAATGCGTCAGCTCGAACTAGGCGTCGAGCTAGGCGCCAAGACCTTCGTCATGTGGGGCGGTCGTGAAGGTGCCGAGTACGACTCCGCAAAAAACGTGCGCGCAGCACTCGAGCGCTACCGCGAAGCTCTCAACCTGTTTGGTGACTATGTCACCGAAAAGGGCTACGACATCCGCTTCGCTATTGAGCCCAAGCCCAACGAGCCCCGTGGTGACATCTTGCTGCCGACCGTCGGTCACGCCATGGCGTTCATCGAAACGCTCGAACGCCCCGAGCTGTTCGGCGTAAACCCCGAGACGGGTCACGAACAGATGGCCGGGCTCAACTTCACTTCGGGTATCGCTCAGGCGCTGTACCAGGACAAGCTGTTCCACATCGATCTCAACGGCCAGCGCGGAATCAAGTACGACCAAGACCTCGTCTTTGGTCACGGCGATCTGCACAACGCGTTCTCGCTCGTCGACCTGCTCGAAAATGGTGGGCCCGATGGAGGCCAGAGCTACACAGGCCCCCGCCACTTTGACTTCAAGCCGAGCCGCACCGAAGACGAAGCCGGAGTGTGGGTTTCCGCTGCCGCCAACATGCGCAACTACCTGCTGCTCAAGGAGCGCGCTGCCGCCTTCCGCGCCGACCCCGAAGTGCAAGAAGCACTCGTCGCAGCGCGCGTCTTCGAACTCTCTGAGAACACTCTCGGCGAGAATGAAAGCTATGACGACCTGTTGGCCGACCGCGCCTCGTACGAAGACTTCGATCACGAGGCCTACTTCAACGGCAAGGGCTTCGGGTTTGTTCGCCTTCAGCAGCTCGCTGGTGAGCACCTCATGGGCGCTCGCTAAATGACCCTCGTCGCGGGGATCGACTCCTCAACCCAGTCCTGCAAGATCGTGATTGTGGATGCCGCGACCGGAGCGCTCGTGCGCACCGGTCGCGCCTCCCATCCCGCCGGCACTGAGGTTGACCCGAACGCCTGGTGGGTGGCTCTCAACGAGGCCATCACCGAGGCGGGCGGATTGGACGACGTCTCCGCGATTTCGGTCGGCGGCCAGCAGCACGGCATGGTCGTTCTGGATGCCGCTGGCCGGGTTATCCGCCCGGCCCTGCTCTGGAACGACACCCGTTCGGCCGCCGCTGCTGCTGCGCTCATCGCAGAGTTTCCCGATGTGGCTGACCGCACAGGCTCAGCGCCCGTCGCGTCATTCACTTCGACAAAACTGCGGTGGTTGCGCGAGAACGAACCCGAAAATGCGGCCCGTGTGGCTGCGGTGTGCTTGCCGCACGATTGGCTGACCTGGCGCCTGCGCGGCTTCGGCCCAGAGAACCCTGACCTCTTTCAGCTCACCACTGATCGCTCCGATGCGAGCGGAACCGGCTATTTCAACTCGGTTACCAACGAATACGACGACGAAGTCTTCAGTGCCGCCCTCGGTCGCAGTTTCACCACAGACGATGTGGTGTTGCCTCGCATCATTGCCCCCGGTGAATCGGCTGGCACTATCGCGGGCACCACTACAGCGGTTGCGTGTGGTGCCGGCGATAACGCGGGAGCTGCGCTCGGATTAGGTGCTCGCCCCGGCGACGCCGTGGTCTCCATCGGCACAAGCGGCACAGTGTTCGCCGTTGCGTCGGAGCAGCTGCCTGATCCGACCGGCACGGTCGCTGGATTTGCGGATGCGAGCGGCAACTTCTTACCCCTCGTCGCAACTCTCAATGCGGCTCGTGTGCTCGACAGCACCGCGGCCCTGCTCGGCGTCGACTACGACGAGCTTGGTGCGCTTGCTCTCGAAGCAGCACCCGGCGCTGGCGGCCTTGTTCTTCAGCCGTATTTCGAAGGCGAACGCACCCCTAACCTTCCGGATGCCACGGCAACCCTCTTCGGCATGACTCTTGCTTCCACTACCCGCCCCGCGCTGGCACGCGCAGCGATCGAGGGCCTGTTGTGCGGACTCGCCGATGGCCTCGACGCGCTAGCCCGTCAGGGAGTTTCTGCTGACCGCATTCTCCTCATCGGCGGCGCCGCCCAGAACTCGGCTGTGTCGACGATTGCGTCGCAAGTCTTCGCCGTTCCGGTGGTCGTGCCAGAGCCTGGCGAGTATGTGGCCCTCGGCGCTGCAGCCCAAGCCGCGTGGGTGCTGGCTGGCGCCCGGCCCGACTGGAGTATCGCTACGGTCGCGGAACCGGCATCCGACCACTGCCCTATTATTCGGGAGCAGTACGCGCGTTATTCGGCGTGAGCTGCGCTGCCTTCATGAGTGGCGAGTAGCCCGCTCAGTAGCGCCGCGAGCTGATCGCGTTCATTGTCCGTCAACGCAGCCAGGAGTCGCTCTTCGTTCTCAATATGAGCGGCGAGCGCACCTTCAACAGCTTCAGCACCTCTGCCGGTGAGCGCAACGCGGATGGTTCGTCGATTCTCGGGGTCTGTCTCGCGCGAAATGAACCCCTTGGTCACGAGACGATCGAGTCGATTGGTAATGGCGCCTGAGGTGACCATGGCGCTGTCCGTGAGGGCGCCAGCGGTGAGTCCGCGCGGTCCGGCATCCGTTCGCAGCAGAGTGGCGAGAATGTCGAACTCCCCCGGTTGCAAACCGTGCGCTTCGAAAACGTCGCTCTGCGCTCGTTCGACGAGGCGTGTGAGGCGAGAGAGGCGCCCGAGCACGCCCATCGCGCTCACATCAAGTTCTGGGCGCACGGTTGCCCACTGTGCGAGGATGCGGTCGACGCTGTCTGACATGGGGCCCCGATCTTTCAACGTTGAACTATTTGACGATTCCAGCATAACGCTCTAGATTGTTTAACGTTGAACTATTGAACATTGAGGAATTCTAGTGCATCTCCGCAATACTCTCATCACCGCAATCGCGCCCATCGCGTGGGGCACGACTTACATCGTCACGACCGAACTGCTGCCTGACGGGCATCCACTCTTCGCCTCACTCGTACGCGCCCTCCCTGCTGGGCTCATCGCCATCGCCCTCACTCGGCAACTGCCCAACGGCGCGTGGTTATGGAAGTCACTTGTGCTCGGCATCCTCAACATCGGCGCCTTCTTCCCGCTGCTCTTCATCGCCGCCTACCGCCTCCCCGGCGGCGTGGCCGCCACCCTTGGAGCCGCCCAGCCCCTCATCGTCGCCGCCCTCATGGTCGTGATCCTGCGCCAAAACGTACCGTGGCGGCTCGTAGCCTGGGGCATTGTCGGAGCGCTCGGCGTAGCCTTCGTTGTGTTGCGGGCGAGCGCACAGCTCGATACAGCCGGCGTGATCGCCGGACTCGGCGGCACCGCGTCAATGGCAGTCGGGGTGATCCTGTCGAAACGTTGGGGAAAGCCCGCCGGAGTCTCGTCGTTGGGATACGCGGGTTGGCTCCTGACCGCAGGCGGCCTCTTCTTGCTGCCCATAACGATTCTGGGGGAAGGCTTCCCTCCGACGCTGGATGCTCCAGCGATCGCCGGCTACGCCTGGCTCGGCATCATTGGCGGCGTCGTCGCCTACACACTCTGGTTCAGGGGCATCCGCATCGTTCCGCTGACATCTATTGCCGTCCTTGGCCTGCTTTCACCGCTGACCGCTGCGGCCCTTGGCGCACTGGTTCTTGGGGAACGATTCAGCCAGCTCCAACTGCTGGGCTTTGCTCTTGCTCTTGCCGCCATTGTCGGCGCACAAATCCCGTCTCGCGCCGACGCTCGCGCTAGGAAACGTACCCCGCTGTCCCCCGATAAAGTGGTCTAGGAATCGCCCGAGTCTTCGCGGATCACGCCACGTTTTGAGGGGACAGACAGAACGTTCTGGTCAGTATTTATGCGGGAACTTTTCGCTGACACCCAAACGGGGGTCTACTGACCGGATTCGGTGGCTTGCATGCTTCAGTAAGCAAGAACCGTAAACACACTTCTGGGGGGAGGTATCCGATGCCCGAGCACGTCATCCTATTTGCTGGCCCCATGGGTGCCGGTAAAACCACTGCCATCCGTGCCCTCAGCGAGATCGAAGTGATCAGCACCGAAGCGACAAATAGCGATCGCTCCTCCGCAGACAAAGCGACAACAACTGTTGCTCTCGATTACGGTGAAATCGGGGTGAATGCGGCAGAAAAAGTTCGCCTCTACGGAGTCCCCGGTCAACGACGTTTCGATTTCATGTGGACGATCCTTGCCGAACGTGCCGAAGGCCTGCTGCTCTTGGTCAATGCGGATGCGGAAAACCCGGTCGAAACCGCAATCGAATACGTCAAAGAATTTTACGAACTGTACGAGCGCGGCGGAATTGTGATCGGACTCACTCGCGCCGACCTCGTGCCCGTCGCACTGATCGAAGAATACGCCAACGCCCTCGCCGACGAGATGCCCGACGTACTCATTCCTGTCCTGACTGCCGATGCCCGCTCGCACGACGACATGATGGTGCTGCTCATGACCTTGGTCGCTAATGTCGAGCTCAAACAAGCCGTCGCTGCCAACAGAACCCTGACTTCAGGGAGGGCACGATGACCATCGCAACGCATCTCGACCCGAAATATATTTCGAGAAGCGAACTCGCCCTCGGTGGCCTCAAAGATCTTGCCCCATCACTGAGCTATGCAAGCATTCTCACCGAGGACGGCTTCAGCGTGGTCAGCGTAGAAGGCAGTGCGCTCGACAACAATCGATTTGCGAGTATGGCCAGTTCAACTCAGGCCCTCGCCGATGCTGTCGCACGGGAACTCAAACTCGGGGATAACGAGTTTGTGATCTTCGCGGCCGAACACGGCCACGTCGTTCAGGTACGAGTCGCAGGCCACCCGCTAGTACTCGCCGCCCTGTTCACCGACAAAGAGGCCATCGGCAAATCACTGTCTGCCGCCAGGCGCACCGCACGAAGGCTCAACGTCTTCCTCACGGCCCTCTGAGGCCCCACCGCTTTACCCACATAACCCGAAAACCCGCACCACTTATTGAGCACGCAATACCCGAACAACCCGCAGCAGGACCAGGAACGACGAACAGCGAACGATCACTTGTCTAACCCGCAGATCGCCAGCTGAATCGAGGATTTTTACCCGCAAGCACGACCGCGGTGCACCCTCGGCACCGCACCCCAATTCACGCAGGAGGCGTGAAGATGACTACTTACACAACTCACATCCCCGCCGGCTGGTACCCCGACCCGCTTGGCCTTCCGCAACTGCGCTGGTGGGATAACCACACGTGGACAGATCAGATTTCTGGAGCCCGCGCTCCCCTCGTGCACCAACTCGTCGACCGGCAATTCGCGGACCCTACTGAGGTTGAATTCGAGACTGCCGCTCAGATCGACGCGGAGCCCGCATCGACGAACATCGTCGAACCACCCGAGGCAACGCTCACGAGCACGCTGCGCCAGCTCGAAGCACCCCTTGCCACGGATGCCGTCGACTCCGCGAGCGCTGGCGACCCGACAGTGGATTACCGCGACAGCGCCCGTGACGACGCAGCTTTCCCCGCCGCGACGTCAGAATGGGCCCACGTTGCCGAGGCAGTCAAAATTGCGTCGAGTAGCGCACAGCCGACCGTGTTGGCGATCACGTCATCCAGTTTTCCGATGCTCGTCATTGATGTGTCGGAGCGTGCGTACTGGTGGAAAGCCGAGATTGCCGCTTTCCCGACGCACCCCGCAGACATCAACATCCGCAGCCATGTTCGCGAAGAAGTCATCATGCCTACGGGAGCCGGTTTCGACCTGAGCCCATTGCTCTGGATGACCGGCACTACCGGCTATGCGGATGCGTCGGCACCCTGGCTCACCGACGGTGCGCGTTATCGCCTGCGCCGCTGGCCCAATATTACGAACTTGCCGCACGATGCTGACCAGCTGCGGATGACCTCGATACTGAGCCATGCGCCATTGTCGGCGAACGAGCTCTCGGCTATCGCGGAGACGACTCCAGCAGCAGCGAATGCTCTCCTCGCGGCGCTGAGCCTGATGAATATTCTGCGGGTGCTTCCGGGCGCCAGCGATGAAGAGATTGGTGCACCGGCTCCCGCTGCGGCGCCTCGTGGCTTCTTTGCGCGCTTGCGTGGTCGCCACACCAAGTAACCGTGTGAAGCCGAGCGGGTGGGTTCCTTACCCGATTCGCCCGCTCGGCTGAACATTCCTTGACTTCTATCTCTATATAGATAGATTTAAGGGCATGGAGCCCCTATCTCGCATTACCGCGGCCACGCTCGACGTGATTGAAGCACTCACGTCCGCACCGAACCCCCTCTGGGGTCTCCGAATCGTCAAGAGCACTGGCCGCCCTGCCGGCAGCGTGTATCCCATCCTGGAGCGACTCGAACGACTGGGGTGGGTCACCTCCCAGTGGGAAGATGACTCGAAACGCTCCGGCCCCCGCCGCCGCCTTTATGAACTGACCTCGGATGGTGCGGCATCAGCACCGGCACTTATCTCGTCGCAGCGCGCCATCGCCGATCCCAGCACAACCCCGCGAGGCACGTCTGCAGTTCGCTCATTCGGTGCTTCCGCGTGACCCTGTCGCAGCGCGCCATCAACGCCATCGCCCGCACCCTCCCGGCCGCAGCCCGAGAACGCTATCGCGAAGAGTGGCGCGCCGATCTCTCCGGGGCCGCCGAATTAGACATGACTACAGCGTCTGTCGTGTGGGGTGCCGCGGTGACCTCCGTGACCATCGACCGAGATGCGCCGGAAGTTACCGGTATGACATTGAGCACACTCGCAGCTCGCCGGGCACGCTGGGCATTGGCCGCCTTCATCAGTGCCGGTGTTCTCGGAGTTGGGCTGCTGATTTGGGGCGGGTATGGACTTCCAGGAACAACCACCGCGCTCAGCGCCCAGCTCTTAGCAGCAGCGGCATCATTGCTAAAAATTGCCGCCATTGCCTTCGTCGTGATCGGGATGCTCGCGACCGTGCGCGCGATCATCACCCAGAGAGTCGCCTCCAGCCACGCTGGCACTGCGACTAGCCGTAAGACTCTCCTGCGGCCGACCTCCGTGACCGTCTGGGTGCTCATCGCGGCGGCCGTGACGATCGGACTCCTGATGGTGGTGCCAGTGGCCATCTTCGCCATTGCAGCGCTGGCTACTCCCGTGGTACTGACGATCGTGATCAGCGGGCGTGGTCGCCTCGGCTCTGTTCCGATTCGCGCACGAACGCGAGTGCTCATCGGGGTCGCGACTGTCATTGCCACGGCAGCGACTGTTGGCTTAGGCACGCTGCATATCGTGGTCTGGAACCCGCTAGCAGCGGTCCCCGGGCTCAGTCTCGATGACATCTATGCTCAAATGGCAGCGGCAGGAGAGTCACCGTTCCCCTACTTGATCTGGGTCTGGGGAGCGTTCTGGTTGCTTGCCGCACTAGCGTTTGGTATCGCCTGCGTCACCCCCAAGCTCAGCCGCACAATCTCCGTTCAAGCGCTCGCGGCAAGCGCACTAGCCATCCCCGGTCTGGCACTCTCCTTCCACGCCTTTGCCGGATTCAACATGGGGATGTCGATGGCCGACACCTTCGAGATCTACGGCGGCGACGCGGCACTCTCTGGTCCAGCACTGGCGATGGCGGGGCAGCTCTGTCTCGTGGCTGCAGTGTGGCTCGCGCTACTCCCGGCACGAACGAACGCGGGCCGCCTACCTGAGCAGACGACCCGCGTCGTAACGAACTAGCGTGCCCCTGCGGGCCTGAGTCGCTTAGCTGTGAACCGCAGCGAGAGTGCGGCGGTCGTCAAGCAACTGAGGCCACAACTTTCGACGGTCACGCACAACGAAACCGCGCGCAATGAAGCGATCCTTGCCGTCGAAGCGAGGGGTGTAAAGCCCACGACCGTGCATGGCGCGCAGATTGTCGAGCATCAAGAGATCTCCCCGCTGCAACACATGGGCATCACGGTGCGCGATATAGGTCTCGACGACACGCTCGAGCAGACCCTGAGATTCGACAGTGGTGCCCCGCATGAGGTTCTGGTCGACCAAAATGTAGGGGTCATCTGCGGGACCAGTAAGGATCGGGAACGGTCCACGCACCTCATCCGGCTTCGGAACAAAGGGTTGGAAGGACTCGTCGATCGTTGTCTCCCAGAGCGGCAAACGCAACAGCGCAAGGTCTTCCTCCGACATATGCTGCATTAGCTTGCGACCCGAGAACGCATAGGTCTTCGCATTTTCATCCCCTCGGAGCGCTCCGAGGATGACGTAGTCAGGCTTGAAGTCCGAGAAGCATTGCTCGGTGTGAGCTTCGAGCTCCACCTTCGAGCCCTGCGACTGCTGGGTTACGGCGAGTTTCGGGTTAGGGACCATGTCCTGAATAAGGTGGCCGTTGCCCTCAGCCTCGTAAGCGACCATGCTCCCGAGGAGGTGGGCAAGTATCGCCATCTCTTTAGCGAAAACAGTGCGTGCACCGAGGCCATTCTTGTTGTTCAGCGGGGTATCGATAAGGTCTTCGTCGACATACAAACCACGCACAACCATGATGCCGGTTTCAGAACCAACGTCAGCAAAATTCAGAACAGCAGCACGGACCTCTTCTGGCAAACCAAACGCCGCAGCAAGCGCCTGACGACCGAAGTCATCGGGGCTCTCATTGGGGTGCGCAGTTATGCTCTCTGCAGCAAGACGGATAGCGTCAGCGCTAGCCGGGTCAAGAGTGAAAAGACTCGATTGGAGCTCGTGAACGGTAATGTCGCACCCCTTTACTTCGTGCGGCGCGCAAGCTGTGGCTTACGTGGCTCACGGAACGAGCGCTCGCAGACATCGCCTCCAATGGGAAGGCACTTCATAAATTACACCGTTTGGCCCCAAAAGGAAGAGGTTCGATGAACAATTCCTTTGCGTTCCACGCAAGAAAAAACCGCAACCAGAAGTGAACGTTGGCGGGCAGTTCTCGCGATAAGATTGTCCGGTCAGCGGGAGTGGTGAAATTGGTATACACGCAGGATTTAGGTTCCTGTGCTTTCGAGCGTGCGGGTTCAAGTCCCGCCTTCCGCACAACATAGATCGCACAGCTCTGAGTGCACGACACTGAGCACACATCACGGATTGCACTTAGCCGAGTGCACTTCGCCGGGCGCGACTCACATTGCCGTTCCACAGGGCGCGCAAAGAAAAGGCGCACGCTGAGCTTTCGCTCAATGCGCACCCGCCCCCGACCGGATCCCGGTCTAGTTGGCCGAGGTTTCTTCTGCGGCCACGACGGTCTTACCGATAGCGCTGCCGGTTTCCACGAGCGCGTGCGCGGCGCGCAACTGTTGTGCGTTGAGCGGGCTAAACGTGCGCGTGAGCGTGGTGTGGATGCGTCCGGCATCCACTAGATCTGCTACCTCGTTGAGAAGCTGGTGTTGCAGCACCATGTCTGCGGTGTGCTGCGCTGAGCGGGTGAACATGAGCTCCCAGTGCCAGCTCAGAGCTTTCGCCTTGAGGGAGAGCAGGTCGAGCTCTGCCTCATCGTCGATCGCCACGATCTCACCGAACGGCTTGAGCAGCTCGACGATGGCCGGCAAGTTCTTTCCTGTCTGCGAAGTGAATACCCAGTCGACACCCCCTGACGCGACTTCGGCTACGTTGGCCGCGAGATCCCCGCGGTGGCTGACGACAGCATCCGCCCCCATCTTGGTGACCCATTCGCGAGTTTCGTCACGTGATGCCGTAGCAATCACGCGCACACCGGTGAGCTCTTTCGCGAGTTGAATGAGAATGGAACCCACTCCCCCAGCGGCACCAAGAACGAGAAGGGTTCCGGTGCTGGCGCGAGTAGCTTCCGGGGCGGGTGATGCTTCCTGCGTACCAAACCTCATCGCCCGGTTGGAACAGCGTTGCCTCTGGACCGACTGCTCTCACGACCCCGGACGCGTCCCATCCGATGATCTTGTCGACAAAACCGCCACCAGCGCGAACCTTCACATCGACGGGGTTGACCGAAACTGCGGCAACTTCCACGAGGATGTCGTGACCGGTTGGCGCCTCAACGATCAGTTCTTCGTCAACCAGGCTGCCGTCACCGTCAATCGGCCCGCTCGCTCGAGTAAAGACCGCGGGAGCGGCAGAGCCAATACTGAAGGGGAAAGAGGATGACGTGTTCACTTGGGGTCCTTTGCGTGGTCGCTAACGTGTAGCCCTCACGCTAAACCGCCCATAGTGGTGACCCGCAAGGGAGGCAAGTTACCCCGAGGTAAGCGTTTAGACGAGTGCGCGTGCGGCCTCGGTGCGTTGCGCGTGCTCGAGTTGTGACTCTGCCCACACCCGCAAAGCTTCAAGAGGAACTCCGGCTTCTTGGCCAAGTTGGGTCAAAGAGTACTCGACCCGAAGGGGAACTTCGGCGAAGACCTCGCGGTCGACGATTCCGTAGTCTTCAAGGCGACGGAGGGTGCTGGTCAAAACTTTGGGCGAAATACCGTCAAGATGACGCTGCAGTTCTCCAAAACGCATGCGGCCACCTAAGAGAGCACCGATCGCGAGCGCCGACCATTTGCTTGCGACAACATCCAAGAGATCGCGGCAGGGGCATGTCGCCGAAAATACGTTGCCAACGTGGCTCTCGTTGTGCTCGCGCTCGAAGTCCATGACGATCCTTTCGATAGTTACTATCCGAATGATAGTTGATGAGGGTGCTCGAGCACAGATGCGGGGGTATCCCCCACAGCGACGGCCCCGCCACACGCGGTACCCTCTATCTACATAGCTAATGTCGCCGACTACGCGCACCTAGCCGACGATTCTGGAGTTCCCCCGTGGTAGGCACTGCCCTAATACCCTGGCTCGATCCCGAAAACCTCATCGAAGGCTTCGGTGCCTTCGCCCTGCTCGGCGTTCTCTTCATCGTGTTTGCCGAGACAGGGCTTCTCGTTGGCTTTTTCCTTCCGGGTGACACCCTGCTTATCATCACCGGCATTCTGACGTTTACCCCCGGCGGCATTGAGCTCGATATTTGGTGGGTATGCCTTTCCATTAGCGTCGCGGCGTTTCTTGGCGGAGAAGTCGGTTATCTGATCGGCCACAAGGCAGGGCCCCGGATCTTTGAACGCAAAGAAACCGGACTCTTTAGCGTGGAGAATGTCAAACGCACCAACGCGTTCTTCACCCGTTTCGGCGGCCTTGCTGTGATTCTCGCTCGTTTCGTTCCGGTGGTGCGCACCTTCGCCCCCATCGCGGCGGGTGTTGGGCACATGAACTACCGCAAGTACAGCCTGTATAACGCGATCGGCGCCCTCGTTTGGGGCTCGGGCCTCACGTATGCGGGCTACTTGTTGGGCAATATCCCACCGCTGAGGGACTTCATCGTCGGTTACATCGACTTGATCCTGCTGGCCGCCGTCGCAGTGTCAATACTGCCAACGGTGTTTCACCTCGTGCGGTCGTCACACAAAGCCAAGAAGGCCCGCGAGGCCGGCCACGGAGATGCCCCCAGCGATAACGAAGCCGAAGCGCTCGCTCTCCACCCGAAAGACTTCGACCAGAACCTCACCGACTAGGTCGTCGAAAGAGTACCGCGCTACCCACGCGGAGACAGTTACTGGGCGAGTCGCTTACGGAGAGCTTCTACCGACTGCTGAGCGCTGCGACGAACTTCAATATCTTCGTCCTTGACGAGTGCCGACATCGCGTCGATGTCGTCTGCAGAGCCGACAGTTCCCAAAGCACGAGCCGCTGATGCGCGAACGCGGGCAGTTTCATCGGTGAGGAGCGCCACAAGCTGTTCGCGCGCATCGAGTCGACGAGTAGCAACCACACGCGTCGCCATTTCGCGCACTCGCCACGCTTGGTTACTGAGAGCAGCGCGCACAGCATCCGCAGCGCTGTCATCCCACGCGTGCAGTAGTGCGCGCGTTCCCCACAGCTCGGGCCAGTAAAGCACTGGAGCACCATCGAGGATGCCCTGGGCGTGCTCACCGCCAACGATCAGCAAAAACTCTTTGCCTTCGTTATTGCCCGCAATGAGCGAGACAGCGCGCTCAACGATGACGGCTTCGCCATGGCGTGCGCTAGCGGCCGCGATGCGGGCTGCAATGGGGAGTTCAAGATTTACGGCGTGGGGATCATCATGTTCAGACACGCCTCAACCCTACGTTGTTGCGCTCGATACCGAGACCGCACGGCACATTCTGGGGTGAGAGCTACCAGTAACTACTGGTCACCGAGCAGTTGGGCGCGCACGATCGGCATGATTGCGGCGAAAGCCTGAGCGCGGTGGCTGAGAGCATCCTTCTGATCAGACGTCAGATCGGCTGAAGTTCCTGGCTGCCCATCCGGACAGAAAATCGGGTCATACCCGAACCCCTCAGTTCCGCTGCGCTCGGTCGCGACGGTGCCAGGCCAGAGTGCGAGCTCCACGAACTCGCGTGCAGCAGTCCCGGCGCCGTCGGTCACTGCCTTCCCCGCTCCGGCGATGTCACCGCCATCGCCAGTCGAGCCTGCAGCCTGTGTCGGCACCACGAATGCCGCCGCGCACGCAAACTGGGCGGCACGGTCATCCACGCCGACCAAGTTCGTCAAGAGCAGTTCGAGGTTGTCGCTGTCATTGCGCGTACCCGCATACCGCGCCGAGTGGATGCCGGGGGCACCCCCCAGCGCATCAACACAAATCCCGGAATCGTCTGCCAGCGCTGGCAGCCCGGTGTGCGCGGCGGCGGCCCGCGCCTTGATCAGCGCATTCGCTTGGAACGTATCGCCATCCTCGACCGGCTCGGGGCCGTCATAGGCCACGAGTTCGAGACCATCGAGCGCAGGCCCAAGAATGCGGCGCAGCTCAGCGACTTTATGAGCGTTGTGGGTAGCGAGAACGATGCGCATGACTACGCGCCAGTGAGGGTGGTGCTGCTCTGGCCGAGAGTCGCGGCCTGAATAGCAGTAAGGTCGACGCCGCCGGCAAGAGCAAGGTCGAGCAACGAGTCGAGTTCGCGGCGGTCAAAGGGAGCACCTTCGGCGGTGCCCTGAACCTCGACAAAGAGGCCACGGCCGGTGACAACAACGTTCATGTCTGTCTCGGCACGAACGTCTTCGACGTAGGCGAGGTCGAGCATGGGCTCACCATCGATGATTCCGACGCTGACGGCGGCGAGCGAGTCGAAGAGTGCCTTCGAGTTTTTGCCGATGAACTTCTTTTCACGACCCCATTCGATAGCGTCAGCGAGCGCAACATACGCACCGGTGATGGCTGCCGTGCGGGTTCCGCCATCAGCTTGGAGAACGTCGCAGTCGATCACGATCGTGTTCTCGCCGAGAGCCTTCATGTCGACGACAGCGCGGAGGCTGCGACCGATGAGGCGCGAAATTTCGTGGGTGCGGCCGCCGACCTTGCCCTTGACCGCTTCACGGTCCATGCGGCTGTTGGTGCTGCGAGGCAGCATCGAGTACTCGGCGGTGACCCAGCCTTTACCCTTTCCTGCCATCCAACGCGGAACACCGTTAGTGAAGGATGCGGTGCACAGCACCTTGGTCTTGCCGAAGGAGATTAGCGCTGACCCTTCAGCCTGGTCGCTCCATCCACGCTCGATTGTTACTTCGCGCAGTTCGTTGTTTTCGCGGCCATCGTGACGGGTCATGTCTCTTCTTTCTTTTAGTGAAGTCGTGCTGTTAGTCAAAGTGCGGAAGCGTTATTGCGCCGGTCTCAAAGGTTTCGACCCTCACAATGTTGGGGCCCATAAAGCGAGATGCTAGGCGTGTGAAGCCGAGCTTGTCTGGCCCGGTTGCCTCGAAGGTGTGGTTGGCAGATTTCGAGGGGTCTCGCAGCAAGTTATGCGCCACGAGCGTGTTGTACACGTCATAGGCAGTCTCTTCCGCACTCGACACGAGCGTGACATCGCGACCCATCACATACTGAATCGCGGCAGAAATGTGGGGGTAGTGCGTGCAGCCAAGCACGAGGGTATCGATCTCGGCAGCCTTCAGCGGCGCCAAATACTCTTCAGCGACGGCGAGAACTTCTGGTCCGGTCGTGACGCCGGCTTCCACAAATTCGACGAAACGCGGGCAGGCCTGGGTAAAAAGTTCGATTGCGGATGCCGCAGCGAAGGCATCCTCGTACGCCCGAGACTTGATCGTGCCCTCGGTGCCGATCACTCCGACGCGGCCGTTGCGGGTCTGACGAACTGCCGCCCTCGTGGCGGGCTGGATCACTTCGACGACCTCGATGCCGTAGGCCTCCGTGTAGCGCTCTCGTGCATCCCGAAGCATTGCGGCAGACGCCGTGTTACAGGCAATCACGAGCAACTTCACGCCGTCGTCAACGAGGCGATCCATGACTTCGAGGGCATAGCGACGAACATCCGCTATCGGCTTGGGGCCATACGGCGAGTGCAGAGTGTCGCCAACGTAGAGAATCGATTCATGCGGCAACTGGTCAATGATCGCCCGAGCTACGGTGAGGCCACCGACTCCGGAGTCGAAAACGCCAATAGGTGCATCAGTCACGCCCTCAATCGTAGTGGTCGATGCGCGAATTCTCCCCGACAGCGCTGAGGGTCTGTCGCGTACGCTTGTGGGGTGAGTACCGCTCTGCTAACTGACCAATACGAGCTCACTATGCTCGACGCCGCAATCGGCAGTGGCCGCCACGAACGCCCGTGTGTGTTCGAGGCGTTTGCCCGCCGCCTCCCTGACGGTCGCCGCTATGGCATCGTCGCGGGAACGGGGCGGCTTCTTGAGCTGATTGAGCAATTCCGTTTCGGCGATGACGAGTTGTCGTTCTTGCAGCAGAACAAGGTTGTCAGCTCAGGCACCATTGACTGGCTTGCCGACTACCGTTTCACTGGCAAGATTGCGGGCTACCGCGAAGGCGACGTCTATTTTCCTGGCTCCCCCGTGCTGATCGTTGAGGGAACATTTGCCGAAGCGGTGCTTCTCGAAACTCTTACGCTGAGCGTGCTGAACTACGACTCCGCCGTCGCATCCGCAGCTTCTCGCATGGTGACCGCCGCCGATTCGCGACCGGTTGTCGAGATGGGCTCGCGCCGCACGGGCGAACGCTCCGCCGTGGCATCCGCGCGCGCAGCGTACATCGCTGGCTTCACCGCCACCAGCAACTTGGAGGCCGGCCGCCAGTGGGGCGTGCCAACGATGGGAACGGCAGCACACTCCTTCACTCTGCTTCACGATTCAGAAGAAGAAGCTTTCCAGGCGCAAGTGGATGCTTTCGGACCGTCAACAACTTTGCTCGTCGACACCTACGACGTTGAAACTGCGGTGAACCTCGCGGTGAAAGTGGCCGGAACGGAATTGGGGGCAGTGCGTATTGACTCTGGTGACCTGGCTGTCCAGGTCGCCACCGTTCGGGCGCAACTCGATTCTTTGGGCGCGACAAACACTCGCATCACCGTCACCAATGATCTTGACGAGCATGCGATTGCTGCTTTGCGGGCAGCACCCGTCAATTCCTACGGCGTGGGAACTTCTGTCGTGACAGGTTCCGGGCATCCCGCCGCTGGCATGGTGTACAAACTTGTCGCCCACCACAACGATGCGGGTCAGTGGGTTTCGGTCGCCAAAAAGTCGACAGCAAAGGCGACGATCGGTGGCCACAAAGCCGCGATGCGCACCCTCGAGGGCGGCATCGCGAGCACCGAATTGATCTACCAGGCTGTTGACGGTCGCCCGGATGTCGAGGGGCGTGAGCTCATCGTCGATCTCGTTAACGACGGTGTGGCGGATGCTCGCTGGTTGGGTCGCGAAGGCACGCGTGCCGCACGCGACCACCGCGAGCAGGCTCTCGCTGAACTACCCGAGAACGCTTTTCGGCTTTCGCGTGGCGAACCCGTCGTGCCGACTCTCTACCGTTAGAAGCTAAGCGCTACGCCTTCATCTTTTCGTAGACGTCTTTGCAGGTCGGGCAGACGGGAAACTTCTCGGGGTCGCGGCCCGGGGTCCACAACTTGCCGCAGAGGGCACGAATAGGCTTGCCGGATAACGCGGATTCCATGATTTTGTTCTTGGGCGCGTAGTGCGAGAAGCGTTCGTGGTCGCCCTCTTCGACCTGCTCCTGATTGAGCAGCTCTTCGAGTTCGCGGTCGAGCGTGTCGGTTCCGCCGCCTGTGTGATCGGTGTCAGCCATAGATCGATTCTACTTCGTGTTGCGCGTCTTAGTTCTGAGAAGAGAGGGCGAGTAACTCTGGTCCTCGACGAACCATGATTCGACCGCCCCAGTACACACCGACGACGAGCACAAGCAGCCCGAGCGGCAGCCCGACGATGAACGGCGCCCAGTACGGATCGAGTGTCGCGAAAGGGGTGAAGAACACCACGGCAAGCACGGGAGCAGCAAATATGAGGCTGAGCACAAAGGTGAATGTCTGCACCGTTGCGGCGTTCGAGACCAACGCCTGAGGCTGGATGAATGCTCCGTGCCCAGGAAGAGGTGCGGCATAGGGGAATGCTGCCGAACTCACGCTTGACACGCCCAGCGCTGCGAAGAGCAGGCACAGGCTAAGTCCGATGAGCCCCGGAAGCGCTTCATTATTACCGACGATAACAACCGTGAGGATGCTCCCCAGAATAGCCAGCGGGATGCCAACAAGCAGGTTGGGAACGATTCGACCCCAGCGGTCATCTGCACCCTTGGTGTGAGCCGAGACATGGGTCCAGAGCGCGGTGTTGTCATGCGCAACATCGTTATGCGCGCTCCAGCCCAAGAACAAACACATCACGGGAACCGGAATCCACGCGATAACGTCAGCGCCGATACCGCCAACGAGGAGCGCCGCCACCATGCCGATCGGGATAATCGGGATTGCTGCCAACGCAACGAAATAGCGTGCGTCGCGAGCCCAATAGCTGAGGCTTCGTGCGGCGATTGCGCCCAATGGTGTTGACGGCATGAGCCGAAACCAGCCCAACCCTGATCGGTAGGTCGCTACCGCACTGCGTTCGGGGCGGGAAAGCACATAGCCGAGCATGAAGTACCAGCACAGCGCGAGCAGAAGCAAGAACCCGAAAGCAATGGCGAGTTTCGCCGCGGCCTCACTGCCATTACCCGCAGCGCTAGCGGCTGGGGCGCCGAACGCAACACCGAGCGGTGTCCATTCGAGCACGGCAGCGCTTCGCCTCAGCACCGGAAGAACTTGCGACTGGTAGTCCGACAAAGCAAGAATGACGGCGAGCGGAAGCGACGCGATCACGACCGCGACAGAAATGAAACCAAAAACCTCACGCAGTCGTCGCGTACTCAAGTACCGCGCAGCCAAGAGACTTGCCAGTCTGGTGCCGATAATGGCGGTGGCGATCACGATGACACCCGAGAGCACCGCAATGAGGGCGGAGCTGGCGTCTGGCGACCAAGCAACAACTTGCGCTATTGCGAGACCGACGAGCATGACGGCGGGGATGCTGATAGCGCCGGCGAGCAACAGGAGCAGGGCTAGACGCAGTCTGGTGACGGGCAGGTACGAGAAACGGCGCGGATCTAAGGCGTCATCCGCGTTCCAACCCAACGGCATGAACAAGAAACCTGCCAGCACTAGTGATCCGAAAACGACCAGGGTGCTTCCCGCGATTTCAGGGGTTGTGTCGCGCAGACCCGCAACAGCTGTGACGGCGATGACAAACAATACGGCGCTGTAAATCAGCATCAAACCTACGCTTGCCGCAACGAGTGGACCTCGTCGGAACGTGTTCGCGACGAAGGTTAGTTTCAGTCGGAGAAACTGTTTAACCACTCGAGGCCTCCCCCACTAGAATTCTTACCGGTGAGCTGCACGAAGCGGTCTTCGAGAGACATTCCGTTGCGCACCTCGTCGATTGTTCCGTCGGCGAGCAGGGATCCTTCAACGATCACGGCAACGTGGCTACAGACACGCTGCACGAGTTCCATGCGGTGACTCGACAGCAGAACTGTTCCGCCAGCATTTACATACTGCTTCAGGATGCGGGTGACGGTTGCTGCCGAAACAGGATCAACAGACTCGAAGGGTTCGTCAAGAATCAGCAGTCGCGGCGAGTGGATCATTGCGGCCGCGAGCGCGACCTTTTTGAGCATGCCTGAGGAGTAGTCGCTGACGAGGCGACCCATCACATCGTCAAGACCAAACGCCGTAGCCAAATCTGCGGAGCGTTTTCTGACTTCTGCGGCTTTGAGGCCGCGCAGCACGCCGGAGTAGTACAGCAGTTGCGAGCCAGTAAGTCGGTCAAAGATGCGCAGACGGTCAGGGAGAACCCCCATCGATCGCTTGGCAATCTCAGGCGAATCCCACACGTTGACCCCGTTGACGCTGGCGGTTCCCGAATCGGGGCGCAAGAGACCGGTGATCATCGAGAGGGTGGTGGTTTTTCCAGCGCCGTTGGGACCAACGATCCCGTAGAAGACACCCGCACGCACGTTCAAGTCAATGTCGTTGACCGCAACCATGTCGCCGAAGCCCTTTGAGAGTCCCCGAACTTCCAGAACGCTTTCAGTGGATGTCGCTTCGATCCCGTGCGAGAGCGTCGGCGTCACCGCAACGACGGCATCGTTCTCTCGAGCCGGAGCGAGCTCAGGTTCAGCTTCGGGCTCGGCTTCGGCTTCGAGTTCTGGCTCGTCTACGGTGATGTCGACTGCAGTTTCGGCCTTGGAATCGGACTCAACGGAACGTTCCGGCTCAACCTGCAGCTCGGGCTCGGGCTCCGGCTCCGGTGTCGGTTCCGGCTCGCTCTGGTCGTCTGGCACCTGCACAGCGGCCTGAGCCGCAGCACTATCGACTACCGCATCGGAAGCAGAGTCAGCGTTGGGCTCGGCTTCGGAGTCCGGCTGGTCAACCGCACTCGCATCCTCGGCCACTTCTTCGGCCTCAACCTCAGGCGCTTTCGTCACCGCGGGAGCAGCAGGGGTAGCGGCGAATTGCGCTGCGAGTGCACGCAAGCGAGCCAAACCAGCGAGAACCCCATCCGGCTTCTCTACAGCTTGGGGCTTCTCGGCGCGAGCCGCTTCAGATGGCACTGACGCTGTTTTCGCCGTGTCAACGGTTGGCGCTACTGAGGTGAGCGCGTCCGACTCGGCAGTGTCGATATCGCCCGCGGTAGTCGCTGCATCGGCGGTATCCGCTTTTTCTGCGGACTCGGTGTCTGTGATCTCTGCGCGCGCCGTGACTGCGGATGCCTCGGGCGTAACGGCTGATTCCGAGACGGCTGCTGATTCTGGCGTCGCAGAAGTCTCAGACTCCGTGACGGCCGTCGGGGCTAACTCTTCGATTGAAAAAGGATTCGTCGTCGGAGGCGTCGGCTTCGGCTTCGGCTTCGGCTTCGGAGCAGCACTCTTCGTCGCCCGGGGCTTTGGCGCGGCGCGTTTCGGCGTTATTGGCTTGGGAGCTGTCGACGTGGATGCCGCTGGCTGCCGAGTCTTAGACGTAGCCGTCGTGGGCGCAGTTGGCTTGGGCGCCGTCTGCTTCGGCGCAGAGGGTTTGGCCGCAGAAGGTTGGGGCGCAGCGGCATTCTTAGGCGAGGCCCGAGTCGTCTTCGACCGTGCACCCGCCGTCGTCGTCGCCTTTGCGGTGGTCGAGGTCGTGTTTGCCGGCGTTGCCACTGTCTTTGCTGGAATCACCGCGGTGTTCTCAGAAGGGTCGTTAGTGGGTATCGTCGCTGAAGCTGCGGCTGCGGCGGGTGCTTTTCGCACGGCAGACGTTTTCGCAGCAGGCTTCTTGACGGCGGGCTTACGAGTAGCAGAAGCTGTTGGATTCGCGGTGGTCGATTTCGCTTGAGTACCCCGTGCCGCTGAAGGCTTCCTGGCACTAGTCGCGGGCTTCGTTACCGGCGGTTTAACAGTCTTCTTGCCCTCGTCGGGTGTTTGGGCGTTTTCCACTGTCCAAACCTACCAATCAGATGACTCGTGGATGAGCGAGTATCACAAATACACAACAACCCCACAATATCTATGGAGTTCTCAACCCACCCAGATACTCTGACTCTCGCACAAAGGTGTGTCAATTTTGCCAATCTCGGGTAAACAGCACGTTAACTGTGCCGTTATTTCCCGAGCCCCAGCACAACTGAGGAGACCACCATGACTACACAAGTCGTTATTTTAGCTGCCGGTATGGGCAGCCGCTTGGGCCGCTCACTTCCGAAGCCGCTTACTGAGCTCAACGATGGCCGCACCATCATGCAGCAGCAGTTCGACAACATCCATCACGCATTTAGCAACAACGCCAAGGTGACGATCGTCGTTGGCTACAAGCTCGAACACATCATTGAGGCTTTCCCTGAAGCGTCGTTCGTCTATAACGAGCAGTACGACCAGACCAATACCTCCAAGAGCCTCCTGCGCGCGCTTCAAGCGTCAGCGCCCGGTGGAGTTCTGTGGATGAACGGCGACGTGGTCTTTGACCCCGCCGTTCTTGAGCGTGCCGCTTCGATGGTTGCTCGCGATCAGTCATTCGTCAGCGTGAACACCGCCAAGGTTTCCGACGAAGAAGTCAAGTACACGACGGATGCAGAAGGTTTCATCAAGGAACTCTCCAAGACCGTCAAGGGCGGCCTCGGCGAAGCCGTCGGCATCAACTACATTTCGCGCGATGCAAAAGCCGCACTAATTCGTCACCTCAAGAAGGTCGGTGACCAGGATTACTTCGAGCGTGGCATTGAGCTCGCCATCGAAGAAGACCGCCTGCTCATCGAACCGATCGATATTTCAGACCTGTACGCCATCGAGGTCGACTTTGCCGAGGACCTCGAACGCGCAAACCTCTTCGTCTAAGCACACGCTCGGCTCGCTTGAGCCGCGTGGAAAATGCCCGCTCCGCACTCTGTGTCTGGCGGGCATTTCTGCGAAAAGTGACGAATCGTTCACAGCACACAGGCGGCGTTCGCCTGAATAGCGTTTCGCCCGCCTAATATAGGGGCGTGGCGAACACAGCACTGGGTCGATCTGCATGGTCTCCCCTCACCCGATACCGCCGCATTCTCTGGTTGCTCACTATGCGCGACCTGCGCGTGCGGTATTCCACCTCAGCCCTCGGCTACGTGTGGTCAGTTCTTGACCCATTGGTGATGGCGGGCATCTACTGGTTCGTGTTCACTCAGGTCTTCGACAAAGCAGTCGGCGAAGACCCGTACATCGTCTTTCTTCTCACCGCCCTCTTGCCGTGGATGTGGTTCAACGGAGCAGTGTCGGATGCCACCCGTGCCTACTTGCGTGAAGCCAAACTCATTCGATCCACCAAGATCCCTCGCACTATCTGGGTTGCTCGACTTGTGCTCTCAAAGGGCATCGAGTTCATTGCCAGCCTGCCGGTTCTCGCTTTCTTCGCGATCGCAACGGGAGCGGTGCTGCACTGGGAAGCGGCATATTTCGTGCTCGGCGTTCTGCTGCAGGCCGTTCTCACGGTGGGAGTTGGCCTGATTGTGGCTCCCCTCGTCGTGTTCTTCCGCGACCTCGAGCGGGCAACGAAACTGGCGCTGCGCTTTCTCTTCTACGCATCGCCCATCATTTATGGCATCCCCGATCTGGCGAAGCTCGGACTCGACGGTCTCGCAGCGTTCAACCCACTCGCGGGCATCTTCTCCCTTTACCGCGCAGCGTTCTTTCCTGACCAACTCGACTGGTTCGCCGTACTCATCGGGGCGCTCATGAGCCTCATCCTGGTTGGCATCGGAGTTCTCGTCTTCACACGCACCGAGCGTGCCGTGCTGAAGGAGATTTAATGAACGACGACTACGTCATCCGGGTTGACGACGCCGGCATCCGGTTTCGGCTCAACCGCCGCTCACGACGCAGCTTCAAGGATCTCTTTGCTGGACGCAAACGTCGCGCTCGAGCCGACGAGTTCTGGGCGCTCCGCAACGTAAGTTTCGACGTCACCGCTGGCGAAGCGATCGGTGTGGTTGGCCGAAATGGTCAAGGCAAGTCAACCCTGCTCAAACTGGTCGCCGAAGTCATGCTTGCCGATGAGGGCGCCGTGCATGTCGGCAAGGGCGTGGCTCCGCTCATCGAGATTACGGGTGGGTTCGTCGACGATCTGAGCGTGCGTGACAATGTGTATCTCACTGCGGGTCTGCACGGCATGACGAAACACGAAATCAATGATCGATTCGACGAAATCATTAGTTTTGCTGAGATCGAGCGCTTCATCGATACCCCGTACAAGCATCTGTCGAGCGGCATGAAAGTTCGCATCGCGTTCGCCGTGATCTCTCGCCTCGAAGAACCCATCATCTTGGTGGATGAGGTTCTGGCGGTCGGCGACAAGGCGTTCCGCGAGAAGTGCTATCGCCGAATAGAAGAACTTCTCACAGGCGGGCGCACCCTATTCTTCGTCTCTCACAACGAACGAGATCTTCGCCGTTTCTGTAGCCGTGGCCTCTATCTAGACAAGGGCGAGCTCGTACTGGACGGTCCCATCAACGATGTCCTCGCACGCTACAACGAAGATTACGGTTCCTGAACAGCTGCTCAACTCTCGGTGAGGCGTCAGACCACTCCGGTACGCTGAAACCCATGGAACCTAGCGAACTAAACACGTCGCATCCTATGGTTGTGCGCGGCATCGACCGCGTCCTCACCGTTCAGCGCCCCGTCGTCTTGGCGCACATCCGCAGCATCCGTAAAGGCAAACCGCACGCTAGTCCCGACGAGATCATCACGGTTCTCGAGCGTCGCTACTTAGCTGCCGTGACGACCGGCGGCGCGCTTGTCGGCGCCAGTGCGGCAATTCCCGCTGTCGGCACCGGAGCGTCTTTGGCACTCTCAAGCGTTGAGACCGCTGGCTTCCTTGAAGCCTCAGCCCTCTTCGCTCAATCGGTCACTGAAGTGCACGGAATCGTTGTTGACGACCCCGACAGGGCGCGCGCCCTCGTCATGACCATGGTGCTCGGCACGGCGGGCAGTGACCTCGTAAAACAGCTCGCCGCTCAGGCCACTGGCTCAGGCGTCGTGCGCTCTGCCTACTGGGGTGAAACGCTAGCCAAAGGCGTGCCGACCGCACTCATGGGGCCACTCGCCGATCGAATCAAGCACACCTTCGTGAGGAAGTTTGCGGCCGCCCAAGGCACCAACATCGTTGGTCGGCTCATGCCGTTCGGTATCGGAGCGGTCATCGGCGGTGGAGGAAACAACATTCTGGGGCGGCAGATCATCCGTACCGCGCGCCAGGGATTCGGACCGACTCCCGTGACGCTACCGTCATGGCTCGAACCGGTCATAGTCCTGCCCAAGGCACCGAAACAACCCAAAGCCATCAAAGTTCGCACCGTTCGCAGCGAACCCAAACGACGACTTCAGTTGCCCCAACGACGTAAGCGTCAGGGCTGGGTCGAACTAGAGAGCTTTGCCGAACTCGACAGCCACGTCGATATCGACAGCCTGACCCCAGATCAGAGCGACCCCCGACCGTGATTGAGCTATTCGCTGGTGGGTGACTCGTCGTCGTCTTCCTCGAAAGGGTCAACCTCGCTGCTCCGACGATCGCCAATGTGAATCTGAGCGTGACGGTGCCACAGTGCGATCAGCGATTCGACAGCATCATGGAAGCGTGCGGTCGCGGAACCCTGAGCGGTATCGCCGAAGTGACGTTCTGCCCAATACCCCAAGTTTTCCTTCGCTTCGACGTCGAATTGCACCCGATCGACGATCGAGAGAATGTCTCCAGCCTCGTCAGCGCGCAACCACTCGCATGATCCGAGGTATCCGGCCTCGTCGATATCGGCCAGAGGCGAAACAGGTCGAGCAACGATCAGCGGTTTACCCGTCGCGAGCCGGTCATAGACCATGGCCGAAACGTCCGTGATCGCGACATCCGCTGCCACCAACTGCCAACCCAGTTCTTTGCCATCGTCATAGATATGTTGAACCGAGGGATCGGACGCGTTGGCTTCGGCGATTGCCGCAATGATCGCAATATTGGCATTCTTGTACTCATCGTCAACAACGCCACTGCGAGGGTGTGGACGATAGATGAAGCGGTGGGTCTCACTGGCGAGAACAGCTTTCGCTAACGCGACACCGTGGGTGGCAATTGAGCCGTAGGCCGCAGCTTCTCTATCGCCCTCCCACGTGGGCGCATAGAGCACAACGGTGCGATCGTCGGGAAGATAAGGCAATTCGCCCGCGAAATGGTCGGCCTGCGGCCGGCCAATCGGAATCGCCTTCTTGGTGAGATCGAAATCCCATAACTTGTGGCTCAACCTGTCGAGCGCAGCAGCCCCGGCGACAAAACTGAAGTCGTAGGCCTTGAACTGGTTCGTCGTCATGTACATTTTGTCGCTCTCACCATGGTTGATGAAAACGTGCCACATGCGCCCATACCGGAACATCTGAAAGTTCTTAGCGTTCTGATTGACGTAGAAAATAATCTTGAGCGGCTGCTCGGCCACAAATTGCTCAAGCTCAGAAACACGGCGCAAGTAGACAGTGGGCACTGGGGCTTCGTCCCACAATGCCAACACTGAACTGGGCGAACGCGCGATGATCGCTACCGGGAAACGTTTCGAGAGCTCGGCGAGGGGGGCGTACCACTGTCGTATTTGATACAAATTGACCTTGGTATCAGCAAAATAGACGGCGATCGTCACTGACCCGGGATCGGGAAGCGGATGCGCGCCAACCAGCCCAGCAACACGACGCCGATTACGGCGAGAACGCAACATTGTGCGCACCACCTTGCGTGCGGTCGTGAAATCTTTTAGTAGCGCCATGGTCTCAATCAAATCAGTGGAGGGCCGGTACAACGCACTTCTCACCGCACCGTTATCGAGCCGATGCTGATGCGATGGAGTGAGATTGGGCCGCAGTTTCGATAGTACCCGCACCGCCGTTTGCGCATTCGGGCGGGCACAGTACTAGAATCCGCAAGTTTTTGCAGGTTTAGAAGGTACGATTGATAGAATGACCGATTCTGATTCAACCGCACCGTCTGAAACCACCGAGACCGCGATCACTTTCTCCGACCTCGCTCTCAGCGATGCGGTATTGAAAGCGGTCCGCGAGATCGGCTACGAGACGCCTTCGGCTATTCAAGCAGCCACTATTCCTACTCTTCTAGCAGGGCGCGACGTCGTCGGCCTCGCCCAGACCGGCACGGGAAAGACGGCAGCCTTCGCGCTGCCAATTCTCTCGCGCCTCGATGTATCCCAGAGCAAGCCACAGGCACTCGTGCTCTCCCCCACCCGCGAACTCGCGTTGCAGGTGTGTGAGGCATTCGAGAAGTACGCCACTCACATGCGTGGCGTTCACGTGCTCCCCGTTTATGGCGGACAGGCCTACGGCGTTCAGCTTTCGGCATTGCGCCGTGGCGTTCACGTTGTTGTCGGCACTCCCGGCCGCATCATGGACCATCTCGCTAAGGGCACGCTTGACCTCTCCGAGCTCAAGTACCTCGTTCTCGATGAGGCCGACGAAATGCTCAAGATGGGCTTCGCCGAAGACGTTGAGACGATCCTCGCTGACACCCCCGATGACAAACAGGTCGCTCTCTTCTCCGCGACGATGCCGGCACAGATTCGCCGCATCTCCAAGAAGTACCTGAACGATGCCGAAGAGATCACGGTCAAGGCCAAGACCACAACCTCGGCCAACACCAGCCAGCGCTACCTGATCGTTTCCTACCCGCAAAAGGTGGATGCCCTCACCCGCATCCTCGAAGTCGAAAACTTTGAAGGCATGATCATCTTCGTTCGCACAAAGAGCGAAACCGAAAACCTCGCCGAGAAGTTGCGTGCCCGCGGTTACTCCGCAGCCGCCATCAGCGGTGACGTTGCCCAGGCCCAGCGCGAACGCACCGTCAACCAGCTCAAATCGGGCAAGCTCGACATCCTCGTGGCAACAGACGTTGCTGCTCGTGGACTCGACGTTGACCGCATCAGCCACGTGGTGAACTTCGACATCCCCGTCGATACCGAGTCGTACGTGCACCGCATCGGCCGCACCGGTCGTGCCGGTCGCAGCGGTTCGGCAATCAGCTTCGTCACTCCTCGCGAGCGTCGCCTGCTGACCGCCATCGAGAAGGCCACGCGCCAGCCGCTCACGCAAATGCAGCTTCCCTCGGTTGAAGACGTCAACTCGACGCGCCTCACGCGCTTCGACGACGCCATCACCGAAGCGCTTAACCAGCAGCCACGCATTTCGGCGTTCCGCGACATCATTGCTCACTACGTCGAGCACCACGATATTCCCGAGACTGATGTTGCCGCCGCGCTTGCCGTTGTAGCTCAGGGCGACACTCCCCTGCTTCTCTCGGCTGAAGAAGAGCGCGCTCAGCGCTTTGCGGAGCGCGACGAGCGCAAGGTACGCACCGATCGCCCCGAGCGTGGTGGCGACCGCGGCGGTGAGCGTGGTGACCGTCCAGAGCGTCGCCCGCGTTCCACTAAGCCGATGACGGCCTACCGCATTGAAGTCGGCAAGCGCCACCGCGTTGAGCCCCGCCAGATCGTGGGTGCTCTCGCCAATGAGGGTGGATTGAACCGTGACGACTTTGGTCACATCCAAATTCGTCCAGACTTCTCGCTCGTCGAGTTACCTGCCGACATGTCGAAAGATGTTTTGGATCGACTTCGCGATACCCGCATCAGCGGCAAGCTGATTGAAATCAGCCCCGACCGCAAGGCGAACGGCGGCGGAGGCGGCCAATACCCTAGCCGGGATCGTTCATTCGAAGGTGGCGCCCGCGCTAACCGCGAACGCGAAGAATCACGCGGTTACAACAACCGCGATTCAGCCCCTCGGGAGAGTGCCGGACGCGATAGCGGAAGCCGTGATGGTGGAAGCCGTTACGAAGATCGCCCCACGCGCAAGCCGCGCAGCTAGCAGTTCGCAGAAAACACGTTCATAGCCCTCAGCGGCAGTCTCGTCACGGAAGCGTGGAGGCTGCCGCTGAGGCCGTTAAGCCTCGCTTGCGGGCTTAGATCACGGGAGGGCGACCAGCACGCGTCATCCGACCAACAGTCGCCAAGCTCATGCTTCGGCGGCCACCGGGATTCTCTCGCCAGCCCGCGAACCAGCCACCCCACCAGGCACGCATGCCGACGGGGTTTCGGGCTGACCGCAGAATTTGAATTGCCGTCCAACTCGCAACATAGATCGGCACGAGCAACACCGGAAGGTTTCGCTTCGCCAACCAGACGCGGTTTCGCGCATTGAGCCGGTAGTAGTAACTGTGACGGGCAGGATCGATCGCGGGGTGGTTGGCCACTAGATCGCCGGCGTACCAGGCACGCTTTCCGGCCGCCCACACTCTCCACGCCAGTTCAATGCCTTCATGGGCATAGAAGTAAGGGTCGCCCCAACCGCCGATCTCGTCGAAGAGGTCCCGGGGCATGAGCACGGCACCTTCCCACACAGAAAACACGTCGCTGGGATGCTGCGGGTCACCTTTGCGGATCCTCGGAATCCACCGGCGCGGGTTCTCTTTGCCTTCAGCATCTTCAACGCGAGGCTGCAGGAGTCCGATGGTGGGGTCTGCAACCATTTTCGCTACCGCGTCGCTCAGGAACGTTGGCGACGGGATGCTGGCGTCGTCATCTAGGAAGAATATCCAGTCGCCATGCACATGCTCGACGCCGCGATTGCGCCCCGCCGGAATGCCGAGGTTAGCGGTCAGATGAAGGCCGCGTACGGCATCCGGCAGCCCGACAGGATCCCAACCGTTTCCGACGACAATGATGTCGAGTTCGACGCCCTGCTGTGCCTGCAATGAAGCAAGTCCGCTGGCGAGATCATCGGGGCGCTTTCCTTGACTGAGGCAAACCACGCCGATGCGATGGGTCATGAGCGAACGCGCTTGGAGGCCATGATCGCGACGAAATGCCCGACCAATGCGAGCGCGGCGAGCGGAAGCAAAATGAGCAATACCGTGCGCTCAGCGGCGAGCGCGGGAACGAAGAGCGCCACAATTGCTGTCGCGAACGCGATCATGGTGAGCTCAACCGAATGATAAAGACGATGGAACGGCACGAAGCGCGCGAACCGGCGAAGCTTGGCAACCACGCTGTGGCTGGGTTCCGCTTCCCCTTTGCGATCACTGAGCTTCTCAAGCCCCGCATTGGCACGCGCTACATGAACCATGTCATTGAGCGCTTTGTTCAACACGATGAGGAGCGCCAGTGCGAATCCCGCGGTCGTCCACGCGAAATCCGCCGGAAAATCGAGAGGCCACCCCGCCGCCCGAAGGCCAAGGGCGATGGGGATGAGGGCTTCGGTGCTGTAGTGCCCAACCTTGTCAAGAAATACCCCCGCCGGCGAGCGCGTATTACGCCAGCGAGCAACTTCACCATCGCTGCAGTCGACGAGCATCTGCATCTGGCCGAGGATGAGCGCGAGGGCAGCACCGGTCATGCCAGGGATAAGGAGGGCAGCGGCCGTAAGCCAGCCCGTGAGAATCATGAGCCCGGTGACGCCGTTGGCGCTGATCGAGGTCTTCAGCAGCATCCAGGTCAAGTAGGGCGAAATGTCGCGAAGGTACAGCGACGCTGTCCAATGCTCGGCGTTGGCGCGCATCCGCACCTCTGGGGGTTGCGTCACTTCGCGTAGCTGCGCGATGCTGTGCGGTCGGGCTGAGGGCCCTGCTGGTGTGTGGGTAGACACGCGGTTACCTTCCCGTTTGCGCAGTGATGTTCTTAGTGAGTTTGAGAAACCCGAGAATGAAGCCTGAGCCCCAGCCGAAATGGATGCACGGCAGCACAATCAGATACCAAAGACCTGATCGTAGCCCTTCTCTCGCGGCGGCAACAGCCGACGCCGCGATCACGAAGAGCAGATAGATCGCCGGTGCAACGTAGGCAACGGATAACCAGCTAGCGCTTGTCGCGCTGCCGAAGATGCCCACAATGAGTCCCACGACGGTGCCGAGGACAGCAAGCGGCGGCACGAAGTAGCGGAGCGAATTTGCGGTGCCGAATCGACGCGCGAGTTCTCCACGCCAGATTCCGGTAGCCACGAACTGGCGAATGAGTTTGCGCAAACTGGAGCGAGGTCGGTAGACGACCTGAAGCTCGGGGGTGAACCAGACAGTGCCGCCAGTAGCGCGCAGGCGTCGGTTGAGTTCCCAGTCCTGGCCGCGTTTGATGTCCTCGGCGAAGAGACCCACCTCAACGAGGCGGGCGCGCTGGAAAACGCCGAGGTAGGCAGTGTCTGCTGGGCCTTCTTTTCCCCCGGTGTGATGCTGGGTGCCTCCGAGGCCCTCTGGCGAACCATAAGCGTGGGCAACTGCCCGTTCGAAAGGAGTGCGACCCACGGCCTTCATGATGCCGCCGACGTTATCTGCCCCGGTGCGCTCAAGCGTTTCGACGGCGAGACGCGTGTAATTGCTTGGCAGCACGGAGTGAGCGTCTACTCGCACCACGATGGGGTGGGACGATGCGCGAATCGCCGCGTTCAGCCCGCCGGGGGTGGAACCGAGTTCGTTGGGGATGTGACGGATGCGCGAATCGTTCTGAGCCATCGCATCGATAACATCGTTCGTTCCGTCGACGCTGGGGCCAAGCGCAAGAACGATCTCGAAGGGTCCTTCGTAATCTTGCGCCGTAAGGCTGTCGACGGCTGCCTCGATGTGTTCAACTTCGTTGAGTACGGGCATCACGTACGACACACCAGTGAGGGCTTGTGCCTTCTTTGCCATGGGTTCCAATACGTCAGGACCGGGTTGTCGGTCGAGCTTATCGCGTCACATACCTACTGCGGTGGTTACACACGTATGCGGCGTGCACGGGCTTGTTGGCCCGGGCACGCCGCATACGTGGCTGGTTCGTATTACTGGAGTGAACCAAGGGTGACGTCGACGGTGTATCCCTTACCGTCGCGCACGTAGGTGATGGTGGTTTTTTCACCAGCAGAGTGGGCACGCACCTGGGCGGTGAGATCAGTCTTGTTCGTGATCGGCAGGCCATTGAAGCCGGTGACGATGTCGCCTACTTTGAGTCCAGCATCCGCTGCGGCCCCACCCGAGGAGACATCAACGATGCTCGCGCCGACGACTTCAGCATCGCTTTGTGCAGGATCGTCGGTGACGTCGGCGACGGATGCTCCTAAGAGTCCGTGGGTCGCCGTTCCGCTTTCAATAATCTCGTTGGCGATTCGGCTGGCGAAGTTGGAAGGAATCGCGAATCCGACCCCAATGCTGCCGGCGTTGCCGCCCGATGAGGCGATTGCGACGTTGATGCCGATCAGTTCACCATCGGAGTTGAGCAATGCGCCACCGGAGTTTCCGGGGTTGATCGCCGCATCCGTTTGGATCACTGACAGTGCAACCGAGGCTTCGCCTGCTGAGCCCTGACCGCTGCCTTGGCCATTTTCACCGAAGAGGTCGAAGTTCCAGAGATCGGGACTTTCTGAGTCGTCGGGAGCATCCGGGCTTGCTTCGGGATCTTCAGGAAGCGCTGAC
The DNA here is from genome assembly GCF_019443965.1 of Salinibacterium sp. M195. Taxonomy (GTDB): domain Bacteria; phylum Actinomycetota; class Actinomycetes; order Actinomycetales; family Microbacteriaceae; genus Rhodoglobus. Next base: position 2,611,293 of record NZ_CP040814.1, read on the forward strand.
GATGCGATGGTGATGCTCCGATTGAGAGCACTGACGATTCCGCTGGTCACGGTGCCAGAGAGCCCGAGGGGCGCGCCGATCGCGACGGTGCTGTCACCGACGTTGAGGGCGCTTGAGTCTGCAATGTTGACGAACGGGAGGTCTTCCGCATCATCGATGTGGATCACGGCGATGTCGGAAATCGGGTCGAAGCCGACAACCGTTGCCGAAAGGAGACGTCCGTCGCTTGTAGTGACGGTGACTTTGGGATCGGCAACTTCACCGTCGAGGGTGACGACGTGTGCATTGGTGATGACGTTTCCGTCGGCACTAATAATGACACCGGATCCGCTGCCGCCCGCGTTCTGTCCACTCACGTTAATGGTGACAATGGCGGGGGCCGCTTTGGCGACGACCGAGGTGACGAGTGTCGCGTTACCGGGGTCGTTCACGGTGATGGATGCGGGACTTGCTGTGCCGCTGACTGCTGAGGTGGCTTGATTGCCGACCGCCCAGAGGGCTACGCCGGCTCCGGAGGCCCCACCAAGGAGCGCGACGATCGCGAATCCGGCGACGAGTCCGAGCGTCATGCCAGATTTCTTCTTTTCGGGCTTCGAAGAGTCGGGAGCTGCGCCGGCCGTGGCGGCGGGGCCGAAGCTGGCGCCATCGTGTGCCGGAGGAATCGTGGCGACTACCGCCCCGTCAAGTGCCACGGTTGGCGCACTGATCGGAGTGGCTTCAGCAGGGTGCTCTGCATCCGCTGCCATCGTGTTTGGGGCAGGAACTTGTTCGCCTGTCGGTGGTGCTTCGCCTCCTGGCGTTGCGTCACTGCTCGAAGTCGCATCCACAGAGGACGCTGCCTCGGTAGGGAGCGCGGCCTCATTGCTTGGAGTTGTTGGGGTGGTATTTTCGCCGGGCGTTGTTGCGGGGGTCGACTCTTCGGGGACCTCAGTCATGTTGTGCTCCTTTCGGCGATGCAAGCTTCCATCGCCAACCTGTGCATTCTATTTGGGTGCGCTGTACGAGGGCTGCGTGGTCGCCGCAAGTCGACCGTGGCGAGTCCTCTCATCGCCATAGATCTGCAGGAGGCCGCCCCGGAACGGACACGGGAAGCCGGCCGCGTGGGATCCCTTCCTTGCACTCTCTTGACGCGAGAGTCCGTGATCTTTAGTCTTAGCAACACCGCATGGGAGCGCTTCCACGACCGAGGCGAAGCACCTTTTTTCGTGCACTCAACCAAAGGATGTCCGTGAATACGCGCACCAGCACCCACCGCGACTCGGGTCTCGAATTCGCTTCGGACTTTATGATCGGATCGGCCACCGCGTCCTATCAAATCGAAGGCGCGGTCAACGAAGGCGGCCGAGGGGCCTCCATCTGGGACGCCTTCAGCGCGATCCCCGGCAATATCGTGAATGGCGACACTGGGGCGATTGCCGACGACCACTACCACCGGCTTGAGAGCGACCTCGACCTGATGTCGTCGCTCGGACTCGAGGCCTATCGTTTCTCAATCGCGTGGCCGCGCATCCAACCGCTCGGTTCCGGCGAACCGAATCAGGCCGGGCTCGAGTTCTACGGTCGCCTTGTCGACGGGCTACTTGCTCGCGGCATCCGCCCCATCGCCACCCTGTATCACTGGGACCTCCCGCAAGCACTAGAAGATACTGGCGGCTGGACTTCGCGAGAAACCGCTTATAGGTTCGCCGAGTATGCGGCAATCGTCGGGGCCTACCTCGGGGATCGCGTGGACTGCTGGACCACGCTCAATGAGCCCTGGTGCAGCGCCTATCTTGGCTACGGTTCTGGAGCTCACGCCCCTGGCCGCACCGAGCCGCTCGCAGCGCTGAAATCGGTGCATCACTTGCAACTGGCCCACGGTCTTGCACTTCGGGAATTGCGCCGCACGGTCAGCACCGACGCCGAGTATTCCGTCACCTTGAACTTTCATGTGCTTCGCGGCGATGACGCGACGTCCGCTGAAGCCAAGCGCCGAATTGATGCCCTGGCGAACCGGGCATTCACCGGCCCGATGTTACGTGGCGAGTATCCGGCGGATCTACTTGAGGACACCGCGGGAATCACGGACTGGGCATTCGTGCTGCCCGGCGACCTCGAGATCATCCATCAAGAGATTGATTTCTTAGGCGTCAACTATTACTCCACGACGACGGTGCGGATGTGGGATGGCGCTTCTCCGAGAGAGAATGCGGATGGACACAAGGACGTTGGTGGCTCGCCCTGGCCGGGGAGCGAAAACGTCGAGTTTCAGACGCAGGCCGGCCCGTACACGTCAATGGGGTGGAACATCGCCCCAGACGGTCTCGAAGAACTGCTCGTCTCGCTGAGCGAACAGTTCCCGGAACTCCCCTTGGTGATCACCGAGAATGGCGCAGCATTCGAAGACGCTGTCGAGGATGGCGCAGTGCACGATGACGAACGAGTCGACTACCTTCGCCGGCATTTCGCTGCGGCCCACCGCGCTATGGCTCGCGGTGTTGACCTTCGCGGCTACCTCGTGTGGTCGCTGCTCGATAATTTCGAGTGGGGTTATGGCTACAGCAAACGATTCGGAATTGTGCATGTCGACTACGACACCCAAGTTCGGACTGTCAAAGACAGCGGGCTCTGGCTCACGACTCTGATCCGCGAGCGGCGGCTTCCCTAGCGAGGTTATGGGGCGGCTACGATTAGCGCCATTGCCGCCCACGAAAGGCACTGATGACGCAGGAAACGGATGCACCTGCCGTCGTTCCACCAACGCTGCTCGCTGTTGCCCAGCTTGCCAAGGTGTCGCGTTCGACAGCATCACGGGTGCTCAACGGTTCTCCTCAGGTGACAGAAGAGGCGATTGCTGCGGTCACCAGAGCCATCTCCGAGCTCAACTATGTGCCGAACCGGACAGCGAGGAACCTGGCGAACCGCACCACGCAGTCCATCGCAATGGTTATCCCGCAGCAGACATCTAAATTCTTCGCAGACCCCTATTTCGCTGCGGTCATTCAAGGCGCAGCGCTGCACATGGCGTCGACGGAATACACTCTTACTCTGTTGATTGAATCTGATGACGATCCGCAGAAAACACGGCGGTTCCTTGAGGGCGGCAATGTGGATGGCGCCCTCATCTTGTCGCATTACACCCGTGACGCGGATTACGTGGCGCTCTCTCGCAATTTGCCCGTGGTGTTCGGTGTTCAACCGTTGAGCACCGACGAGGGACCCTACTCGGTCGTTGACGTCAACAATGTGGAGGCGGCAGTTCTTGCCACTCAGCTTCTCATTGGCCACGGCTGCACCCAGATCGCCATAATCGGTGCACCGTTGGGGATGTCCGCTGGGCGTGATCGCGCGGAGGGCTGGCGCTCGACGCTGGCTTCAGCCGGCCTGGCTGAGGGCCCGTTCGAAGAGGGCGATCTCACGCCTGCGGGTGGCGCGGCGGCCATGGAGCGTCTTCTGGATGTTGGTCGGCCGATCGACGGGCTGGTGGCAGCGACGGCTCAGATGGCACAGGGGGCAATGGGCGTGCTGAAGGATCGTGGCATTGCCGTTCCCGAAGATATCGCTGTGGCGACTATCGACAACAACTTCTTTTCGACGAGCACCCATCCACCGTTGACTTCAGTCGATCTAAATACCGACCTGAAGGGTGCAGTGATGGCGGAAACGCTGCTGCGGATTGTGCGGGGCGAGATCGTCGAAAAGTTCACCACGATTCCGATCGAGCTCATCGAACGCGAATCGACCCGCGCGAGAAGCTGACCATGGTGGGGCTGCCGTGATCAGGACGCTCGACTTTCTCCAGACAAAGGCAGAAACCGTGCCCGCAACTGGTTAGGCTTGCGGGACAATGACAGTCACTGGATCTTGGGAACGCGCCGCCAATGGCGCCATGCTACTCGGCGCCGACGGGCAGCTAAGTCAGACAATTTTTGCCGAAATGTCGGCGCTCGCGATGAGCACCGGTGCCATCAATCTGGGCCAAGGCTTCCCGGACGAAGACGGGCCCATCGAAGTTTTGGATGCCGCCCGCAAAGCGATCAGCGACGGCATCAACCAGTACCCGCCCGGCAACGGCCTTCCGGTGCTACGAAATGCGATCGCCGAACACCAAGAGCGTTTCTACGGCATCGAAATTGACCCCGATACGCAAGTATTCGCTACTGCTGGCGCCACAGAAGCTCTTGCCGCAACCATCCTTGCCCTCACGAGCGAGGGCGACGAGGTCATCACCCTCGAACCCTTCTACGACGCTTACGGCGCCATGATCAACTACGCGCGCGCCACCCATGTGACCGTGCCACTGCGGGCTCCTGACTTTCAGCCCAACCACGAAGACATCAAGGCTGCCTTCAGCGGACGCACGCGCCTCATCATTCTCAACAGCCCCCACAACCCCACCGGTGCTGTGTTAGACCGCGAAACACTCGAGCTCATTGTCGAACTCGCCCATAAATACGACGCCCTCATCGTCACCGACGAAGTGTACGAACACATCACCTTCGGCTACGAACACATCCCCATTTCGAGCCTGCCCGGGGCCTTCGACCGCACCGTCAGCATCTCGAGCGGTGGCAAAACGTTCAACACCACCGGCTGGAAAATTGGCTGGATTACCGGGCCTCAGCCCATCCTTCAGGCCATCATGGCCGTGAAGCAGTACCTTACATACGTCAACGGCGCGCCATTCCAGCCGGCGATCGCTGCCGGACTCGGACTGCCAGACAGCTACTTTGACGGCCTGGCTAGCGGCCTCGCCCGCAAACGCGACACTCTCGGCGCTGGTCTTCGCAGCGCAGGGTTCGACGTCAGCACACCCCAAGCTGGCTACTTCATCATTGCGGATGCCGCACCCCTCGGAGTCACGGATGCTGCAGAATTTTGCCGCACCCTGCCCGACCTCGCCGGTGTCGTCGGAATCCCCATCACCGCGTTCGTGCACCCTCAGAATCACGACGACTACAACACGCTCATCCGCTTTGCCTTCTGCAAGAAGACGGATGTGCTCGATCGGGCCGCCGCCCAGCTCTCAGGCATGAAACTGCGCCACTAGCTGCGGGCGCGATGCCCGGAGGACAGACGCATCCGACGCACTAAAGACGACAAGGCAGCAGTTGACGTCTAGCGCTCGTCGCGTGGTCGCACTTCGTAGCGACGCAACTCGAGCGCCGGGTTGATCGCGCGCACCTCATCAAGACGGGCGAGCTCGATGTGAGCGACAGCAACATCGGTGCGCTCACCGATCGTCACCAGCTCGACGCCCATCGGGTCGACGACCATGCTGTTGCCGACGCCAATCGGCGGCGCGTGATCGGCAGCCGCAACAAAGACCGTGTTCTCAATGGCGCGTGCCGTGAGCAGGGTGCGCCAGTGGTATTCCTTCAGCGGACCACGCACCCACTCGGCCGGTACAACAATCAGGTTGGCTCCGGCATCCACCAAGCGGCGAGACACCTCAGGAAAACGGATGTCGTAGCACGTCTGCAATCCGACGGTAAACCCCTCCCACGCGAAGGTCTCTGGCGCACCAATCGACCCGGGAATGACCCAGTCGGATTCGCGTTGGCCGAACGCATCGTAGAGGTGCTGCTTGCGATACGTCGCAACCACAGCGCCGGTTGGCGCAATCGCTACGAGGGTGTTTGAGAAGCGGCCGATTTCGTCGCGTGACTCCAACATGCCGGCAGCGACATGAATGCGTAGGCGTTGCGCCAATGACGTTAGCGCCTGAACGAATGGGCCGTCGAGGGGCTCCGCCGCAGCCAGCCAGTCGTCGCCCATTTTCGGCGTGAAGTACGACGAGTATTCCGGAAAGACCACAAAGCTGGCACCGCGAGATGCCGCGCGCTCAGCAAGCTCCGTGATCGTGGCAATGTTCTGCTCGCGATCGGCACCGGACGCAAACTGGGCAACAGCGATACTCGAAGCGGAAGTCATAACTCCAGCCTACGACCCGCCATCCGCGATTTGCTTGCGATACGGCAGCAGCGCGGCCTTCATGCCAATTCCGAGTACGCCAACGAGACGATCGTCGCGGTAGTAACCAACGGCAGCCTGCTCGGTGAGGTCTCCCTCGAGGATGCGGATGTCGTCATCCGACACCAGCCCCAACAGTCCATAGGCTTGCAGTTTGATCTCAAACTGGTTCGACCAGAACGACGGCATCGGAGCGAACGGTTTCGCGACTACGTCAGCGAAGGTTCCATCGTCGGCAAGGTGCGCCGCGAGTACGGCACCAGCACGCTTACCGGTGTCGGTCGGGATGTTCCAGTGCTCGATACGTCGCGGAACGTCATCAAACATGGGGTTCGGGAAGCGCGCGATATCGCCAACGACATAGACATCGTCACGAGCGACACCTGACGTCGAGACCGCACGCATCGCGTTATCGGCGAGCACACCATCGCTCAGATCAAGATCGGTGTCGGCGAGCCATTCGCTGTTGCAGTCGGAGCCAACAGACTCGATCAGAACATCGGCGGGCACAACGGTGCCATCGCTGAGTTCGACAGACTCAACGGAAGCCTCACCGTTGATCGCCGCGACGTTCACGCCAGAGAAAATCTCTACGCCCTCCGCGGTGAGACGACGGCGCATTTCCTTCGCGACGAGGTCACCCAAGGGGCGCATCATGGGCTCAGCACTCGGCGTCACAATCGTGACTGCACAGCCCAGCTTGCGGGCAGTCGCACTCAGTTCGCAGCCCAAGAAGCCCGAACCGACGACAACAACACGAGCGCCCGGGGTGAGCTCCGCCCGCAACGCCATCGCGTCATCAAGCGAACGAACGACATGACGGCCAGTGATCGGCGCGAAGTCCAAGCGACGAGCACGCAAGCCCGTTGCAATGACCAGGGCACGCCACTCGTGCACGTTGCCGTCGTCAGTTGTCAGGGTTCGAGCATCGAGATCGACCGCGGATGCCCGCACCCCGAGCATCCACTCAACATCACCCATCTCGGCGCGCGACGGAAACGCGACAGCTTCGTGAGTGACGTCTGTGGCCAACACCTCTTTAGACAAAGGCGGACGGTTATATGGCGCGTGAAGTTCGTCGCCAACAACCCGGATAGCACCGGTGTAGCCCGAGCGACGAAGAGACTCCGCCGCGCGCAGTCCACCCATCGCCGCACCGACAATAACGACCGGTGCGGCGGGGTTAGCCTCAGACACTATTCGACGATTCGAATAGCCTGCATTGGGCACACATCTACAGCGGCTTCAATGTTGTCGCGCTCCGAGTCAGGCGCTTCAGCCACATACTCAAGTTTGTCGTCATCGTTGAGCTTGAAGTTGTCGGGTGCCTCAAACACGCACTGGCCGTAGTGCTGGCACTGGTTCATGTCGACTTCGATTTTGATCATCGTTTTTCCTCAACTCTCGACGGGTAGAGATCTTTAGATGGAGTTCGAATACCTCGGAACTCCCAATCGCCACCCATTGCCGTCGACATTACCTCTTCACTCTGGGTCGGCTGTGCACCCACGTCGGTGCGAATCGGAGTCGGCCCCGTAACAATGCGGTTCGTCAGCTTGCCGAGACCTTCAACTTCAACCTCGACAACATCGCCAGGCTGCACCGGGCGCGAGAACGCGGGCGTGCCCGAGAACAGCATGTCGCCGGGGCTCAACGTGATCGTGCGGGCGATATCGGCCACGAGGTAGTTCATGTCCCACTCCATGTTGTCGGTGTTGTCGTCTTGCTTGACCTCACCGTTCACGATGGTGCGCAATTGCTTGCCGCGGAAATCCCAGTCGGTTACGAGACCGGGACCGACGGGAGCGAGGGTGTCGCTGCCCTTGACGCGAAGCATAGAACCGGCATCCGTGTCTCGAAAATCATGCAGACCGTAGTCGTTACCGATCGAGTAACCAGCAATGTAATCGCTGGCTTGCTCTGGCGAAACGTTGCGGCAGGTGCGACCGATGACGATGACAATTTCACCCTCGAAGTTCAACCACTTGCAGCCCTCGGGGCGCACAACATCACCCTTGTGGGTGTTGAGGGCCGTGACCGGCTTCTGAAAGTAAGTCGGAGCCGAGGGTAGCTTCGTCATGAACTCTTCGGTGCGGCTCGCGTAGTTCAAGTGCACGGCAATGATCTTGCTCGGCTCGGTCGGAGGCAAATGGATCGCCTCGTCGACTCCCACCTCGCGACCGTCGCCAGCGACGAGCGTGTCACCGTGGCGCGTTACCTGAGTTGGATATCCATCAAGAAGTATTCTGCGGAGTTCAGTCACGAGAAAGAACCACATCCTTTGCTGCTGGGAAGCCACCTTCTGGCTTCGGGAACCACACGTGCACCTGACCGGTGCCGATGGAGTTTTCGTAGTCGCTGTACATCACGCCGGGAGCGGTGCACGCCTCTTCGCCAATCGCACCCGCCGTCATAAGCCAGTGACCAAACATGGCCTCGGGGCGCACCTTCTTGAACGCCGGCATGGTTTCCAACACCTGCGCGTGGTCGCCAGCCTTGAACCAGTCGAGGCGTTCGTAATCTGCCGCACGGGCAGCATCCGAGAAGATGTGGGCCGGGTCGGCCATCTCGTGCTTACGCAGATCGCGGAGCTTGTAGAACGTGTGCGAGAGAGCACCGGAGGCGAGCAGGATGACGCGGCGGTCGCTCTTGGCGATCGCTTCACCAATCGCGCGCCCCGCACGGAGGAAGTCTTCGTCAGTGGCGGTCTGGCAGATGGAGACGCTCACCCATTTCTTGTCTGGCAACCCCTTGCCGAGGTAGTCCCACAGGTTGATCGTGGCGTACATGATCGGCAGGTGCTCATCGTCGATCGGGGTGATCCACGTGCCGTTCTTTTCGGCCTGCTCCCCCATGAGCTTCGCGAGCTCGGGATCGCCGATGAAGTCATACGGCACACCGCTCATTCCGCGAGGCAACTCCTCTGAGGTGAACTTGCCGTGACGACGCTCGTGCGCGGTCACGACGAACTCAACCGTGGTCGCCCAGTGGCTGTCGAGCACGACAACAGTGTCGTAGTCGTCATTCTCGAAGTAGTCCTTGCGGAGCCGTTCGAGGCCTTCGACGAGCGTTGAGTCTTTGCCCTCATTGAGTTCCATGCGTATCTCTTTGGGCAACATGATCGTGGGTACGTGGGCGATCAGCCCAGCGCCAACAACTTCTCCCATGACTATTCCTTCCATCCGTTGGGTGCGAACACCGTGTTCTTAACATCTGCGTAGAAATCGAACGACCAGGTGCCGCCCTCGCGGCCAACACCTGACTTCTTGGAACCGCCGAAGGGCGCACGCAAGTCGCGCACGAAGAAGCAGTTCACCCAGATCGTGCCCGCAACAAGCTGCTTGGCGATCAAATCGGCGTGCTCCCGGTTGCCCGAAACGAGGATGGCGGCGAGACCGAATTCGGTGCCGTTGGCCATTGCGACGACTTCTTCGTCTGTCGTGAACGTTTGCATGGTCAGTACCGGCCCGAAGACCTCTTGCGTGACGATCTCGCTGCCGACTTCGGGGTTCTTCACCAGGGTTGGCGCGAAGTAGAGGCCACCAAGTTCGGCGTTTGGCCCGCCACCGAAGAGGATGTCAGCTCCGCCCTCCTTTGCACGATCGACGAAGCCCTTGATCCGCTCGAAGTGCACGCGGTGAACCTGCGGCCCGATGTCGGTCTCGATGTCGCGAGGGTCGCCCTGGCGCAGGGTCGCGACCTTCGTTTTGAATGCTTCGGCAAAGGCATCCGCAATGTTTTCGTGAACGAGGATGCGCGTGCCCGAGAGACAAACCTGGCCAGCATTGTCGTATTGCTCAACCGCGAGGGTTGCCGCCAGTTCGAGGTCGGCGTCTTCCATGACGATGCACGGGCTCTTGCCGCCGAGCTCGAAGCTGCAGGGTGTGAGGTTGTCTGCCGCGGCACGAGCGATCGACTTCGCCGTTGGTACCGAACCGGTGAACGAGATACGGCTGAGATCGGGGTGGCCAACGAGCGACGCGCCCGCCTCTTTTCCGTAGCCCTGTACAACGTTGAAGACGCCGGCGGGGAGACCGGCTTCGGCGGCGATATCCGCGAAGAGCGATGCCGTAAGCGGCGTCCACTCGGCAGGCTTCAGCACGACGGTGTCGCCGGCGGCGAGCGCGGGAGCGATCTTCCAGGTGGCGAGCATGAGGGGCGCGTTCCACGGCGTGATGAGCGCGGCGACTCCCGAGGGATCCCACGAGACGTGGTTGTTGTGGCCACGAGTTTCGAAGTCGGGATGCCCGAGGTCGTTCACGAGGTAGTCAGCGAAGAACCGGAAATTGTGGGCCACTCGCGGCATTACGCCGCGCAGGTGGCTGCGGAGGAGCGCACCGTTATCCATGGTTTCGACGTTGGCGAGGTCGCTGACGCGTTCTTCGACGAGGTCGGCGATCTTGTGCATGATTGCTGCACGGTCTTGGGGGCTAGTGGCAGCCCAGCCGGGGAATGCTGCACGCGCGGCGGCAACGGCAAGGTCTACCTCGCGCTGGCCACCGCGGGAAATTTCGCCGAGTGCGCTGGCATCGATCGGCGAAACGTTGGTAAAGGTCTCTTCGGAGGCGACACGCTCTCCATTGATGAAGTGCCGTGTGTCGACGGTCACTCCGGCTACTTGAACGTTGGTCATAGTGGTCCCGTCTCGAATCGCTCGCCGTTAAGTCATTCGGATGCTAATGACTTACCTTAGCGAGTGATTCGAGCCCAAACAAGAGTTCAGGGCATCCGACCACCAAAAAATGCGATCGAACCCTAGTTTTTCGGCTCGACGCCCGCGGTGATAACCCGAAGCATCTCGGCGAGCTCCTCGCGCTTGGTCGGATCAACGGGGCCAGTGACGGCCTGCTCTTGAAGATTGAACGCGGGGAAGAGTGCGGTCATCAACTCACGCCCACGATCCGTGAGCTTCACGACAACGAGGCGACCATCGGTCTCGCTGCGCTGCCGCGTCAACCAGCCGCGTCGCTCGAGCGTCGTGAGCACACCCGTGAGGGTCGCTTTGGAAAAACCGCCCTCGAGCGCGATCTGGCGAGTCTCTATCGGCTCCCAAATCCAGGTGACCCACAGCACGACGAACGCAGTCCACGAGAGGTTGTGCTCAGAAAGCACCGTGCGCTCGAAGTGGTTACGCACGGCATTCGCTGCCCGAAAGAGATTCGATGCAACAGCCATAGCGGAGTAGTCGAGCGGCAGGCCGCCGACCTTCTCTTGCACTTGGCGTTCAGTTTCAGTCAGTGTGTGTGGTCCGGCCACGGAGGGTCCCCTCGCTCGCGTTTAGCTGCGGTTACTCTATCTAACCCCTGGCATTCATAAATTCTTTTGCACGCATCGTTCGCAGATACGTACTGGTGTGGCATATTGTTTGTATCCAAACAACCCACGGAGGATTGAGTTGACTTCAATGGCGAACGTCACCCTGGCAGACCTAGATCTGTTCGAGAATGGCACACCCTGGCACGTGTTCGACAAACTTCGAACTGATGCGCCGGTGCACTGGTCTGAAGAACCAGCTCCCAACCACGGCTTTTGGTCGCTCACCCGCTACCACGACATTGTTTCCGTGCTCCGAGACACCGAAACGTTCTCGAGCGAGCGCGGCACAGTAAACCTTGAAGAACTCGATGCTGATCAGATCGAGGCTCGCAAGTCGATGCTCGAGACTGATGGTGTTCGTCACCGCGCACTCCGCCGCCTCATGCAGGGCGAGTTCACCCCGCGCGCTGTTGCCGGCTACGAGACCTTCCTGCGCGGCCTTACCGCCAGCACCCTCGACGCGGCCTTCGCTAACAAAGAATTCGAGTTCGTCGATCAAGTCGCGGCCGACTTCCCCATCCGGGTGCTCGCCAAGATGCTCGACGTGCCAGACACCGACATCTACAAGCTCATTGACTGGGGCAACCGGATGATCGGAAACGACGATCCGGAACACGCCGACGTACTGGCCAGCTCCGCCGAGAGTGAAGAGTTTCGCCTGCTACCGTTCCGCTCCCCCGCTGCCCGCGAGGTGTTCGAGTACGGCAACGACCTCGCCAATCAACGTCGCGGCAAAGACGGAACCGACCTCGTCTCACGGCTCGTCAACCAAACTCCTATGGACGGCGTAGAGCTCAGCGAGCGCGACTTCAACAGCTACTTCCTGCTGCTCGTCGTCGCTGGTAACGAGACCACACGCCACACCATTACTCACTCCATGAACTACCTCATGGACAACCCTGACCAGCTCGAGTTGTTGCAAGAAAAGCCTGAGCTCATCCCGTGGGCTGTTGAAGAGTTCTTGCGCATGGCCAGCCCGGTTTACCACTTCCGTCGCACCGCGACCAAGGACACCGAAATCAACGGTCAAGCCATCAAGGAAGGCCAGAAGGTCGTCACCTGGTTCGCTGCCGGCAACCGTGACCCCGAAGTTTTCGAGAATCCCTACACAATGGATGTCACGCGCAATCCCAACGAACACATGGCTTTCGGCCGTGGCGGCCCGCACATGTGTCTCGGAAACTCTCTGGCCCGCCTAGAGATCCGTATTATGTTCGAGAACCTGTTGCCCCGCATCACGGGGATGACGAAGCTGGGCGAACCAGACCGTCTCCGCAGCAATTTTGTCAACGGAATCAAAAGACTCCCGGTACGCGTCGAATTAGCAAAGTAGGCACATGAGTGAAGTTCGGCCACAAGGCAGACCACACGCAGTATGGGGCGATGAAACTGAAGTAGTTCAGCTCGCCCTCGACTGGACCGCCAAACGGATGGTCCGCGAAACCGATCCCCTGTCGACCGCTCGGCCCGCGGCCGAGTTAGCGACAGAGGTCGGCGAAGCGATCCGACCAGAAGGAATCGGTGGCGCAGAAGCCTTGCGCATCTTCGATGAAATTCTGGAGCCGGCAACCCGCGCGCAAGATGACGCACTGAACCTTGCCTACATCGCGGCCGCGCCAACGCGAGCTGCGGTCGCATTCGATCTCGTCACGAGTGCTGCCAATATTTTCGGCGGCCTCTGGGAGTCGGGTGCCGGCGCAATTTTTGCCGAGAATCAAGCACTCGATTGGATCGTTGGCCTCCTCGAATGGCCAGAAACTGCCGGTGGCGCCTTCGTCTCGGGCGGCACCTCAGGCAACCTCTCAGCCCTCATGACGGCGCGAGAAACCGCCAAGACCCGTCGCGGCGGTCGCCCAGTCGACGGCTGGCAACTTGCCTGCACTACTAACGCTCACTCGTCGATCAACTCGGCCGCAAAAGCGCTCGATGTTGACGTCGTCGATGTGCCCATCGACGAGCGCGGACACATGACCGGGGCTGCTCTGCGAGCCGTGCTCGAAAAGTCACCCAACGTATTTGCCGTCGTGGCATCCGCTGGCACGACGAATGAAGGCCTCGTCGACGATCTGGCTGACATCGCCGACGTCTGCGAAGAATTCGGCGTGTGGATGCACGTTGATGGCGCCTATGGCGGTGCGGGGCTCGCCGCCCCGAGCATCCGCCACATCTTCACCGGTATTGAACGGGCTGACAGCTTTATCGTCGACCCGCACAAGTGGCTCTTTGCGCCGTACGATTGCTGTGCTCTGGTCTACCGCGAGCCCAATTTGGCGCGAGCGGTGCACTCCCAGCACGCCAGCTATCTGGATGCCATTGATCGCAGCGAATCGAACCCGAGCGAAGTCGCCTTGCATCTGTCACGGCGCGTTCGTGGCTTGCCCCTGTGGTTCAGCCTGGCCACTCACGGCACCAACAAGTATCGGGATGCGATCGAAAGCTCGATAACGACGGCGCGCGAAGTCGCCCGTGCGATTGAGGCGACCGACTATCTCGAACTCGTTCGCGAGCCAGAACTGTCGGTGCTTCTGTTCGTGCGCAGTGGTTGGACAGCTCAGCAGTACTCGGAGTGGTCGAAGCAAGCAGCGCACGACGGAGTCATCCTGTGTGTGCCGACAACGTGGCGTGGCCAGAGCGTGCTGCGGCTCGCTTTTGTGAACCCCGACACCGAGACGCGCAAGGTGATGGCAGCCCTCGAAACGCTGCGCTAGCCTGCGCCTGGGGTAGCTTTAGGCCACGGTGACGAAGCCGACCAGTGCACGAAGGGCGTGACGAGATGAATTCGACAGTTTCTTTGACTGAGATGGCGGCCACAGAGTTAGCGAGTGCTGTTGCCTCCAACAACGGGCGCAGCGCCGTGACCGTGTGCGGCGGACGCGACGCTCAACTTCGACAAACGTTGATGGCCCTGCGTGCCGGCGAAGGCCTCTCTGAGCACTCCAGCCCCGGCGAGGCAACATTGCAAGTTCTCCTTGGCCACGTCACGCTGCGCACAGCGGACGAGTCCTGGGAGGGCAAGCCTGGCGATCTGCTCCCCATCCCCACCGAGGTTCACGCCCTGGATGCGCTCGAAGACTCTGCAATCCTGCTCACCGTCGTGAAAGCGCTGTAGGCCCCTTCTCCATTCGCGTTCAGCAGGCGACGACCCGCTAGCCGAGCTTGGCGACGCGGTCGAGGAAAGCATCCACGAGCGCCGCAGTGCGCTGGCCCGCTACCACTTCTTCAGCACGCGTCTGCGCCAGCATGACCTCGGCGTTTTGACCATCGGCGGTCACTTCATCAATGCCGCCCTGATCGAGCCAACCCTGGAGGATCGCAGTGTTGAGTTCGGGGTGAAATTGCACGGCAAGACTGCGGCCATACGTGAACGCTTGGGGTGCGACAGGATTGCGGGCGATCTCGACGGCGCCGTCTGGCATCGTCCACTGGTCGTAGTGAAACTGGAACCAGGGGCCGTTCGACACCAACGACGTGTCGTCGCTGTGAATCGCTGTCCACCCAATTTCGGCTTTCTGACCGCGCGCGACAGTGCCGCCGAGAGCGCGAGCAATCAGCTGGCCTCCGAAACAAATACCGAGTACCGGGATGTCCGCCTCGATGATGGCGCGCACCCACTCAAGCTCTGGCTGTAACCAGCGGCCGATGCACGCGTCATCCCAGGCGCCCCACGGCGCCCCCATCGGAATCACGAGGTCATACTGCGACACATCCGGAAACTCAAAATCTACATTCGGGTTATCGAAGTTCTCTTCGGTGACAACCATGATTTCGTCGATCTCAAAGCCACGTTCCCGCAGGCGATCCCCCACTGGCCCGCTAGCGGTGACGTGATCATGTTGCACCAGGAGAGCTCTCATCTGTGTACCTTTCAGGTAAATTTCTGGCGATGAGTGGACAGCCACACCGCTGTGTGCCTTAGTATCGCACTAATCGTTCAGTGCCGAACGATTTATTTTTCGGAGGAAGAATGACTCTCGACATAGCAGCACTTCAAGCAGACTTGCAGGCAAAAGGGATCGATGTTCTGCGCCTGATTTTCCCGGATGTGCTGGGAATCACCCGCTCAAAAGATCTCCTCGTTAGCCAATTGCATCGCACGAAGTCCCCGCTGTTCTGCCAAGGCGTGTGGGTTACCACGACCGGTGGTGATGTGCTCGACGGAAACGACATCATGTCATCCGGCCTTCCCGACCTCCTCACGCAAATCGACCCCGAAACACTCACGATGATGCCGTGGGAGCCCGGTGTCGCCCTCATCATCGGCGATGCATTCAACCCCGACCACAGCGTCAGTGACGTTGCGCCCCGCTCGGTACTTCAGAACGTCATCGCCGAATACGCTGCCCTCGGCCTCACGCCAACAGTCGGACCTGAACTCGAGTTCTACATTGCCAACTACGACGAAGAAACTGGCTGGAGCCGAAGCCTCAGCCGCACCGGTCGCGTCTACACCACCGGCGAACACGTCGACCCCGGCGGGCAATTCCTCAACCTCATGCGCATGCTCGACGGCATGGACATCGGTGTCTTCGCCGGCAATCACGAATTCAGCCCATCGCAGTACGAAATCAACCTCTGGCACAGCGAAGCGCTCAATGCCGCCGACCGCACCTTCCTCTTCAAGACCGCCGTGCGCGACATCGTCGCCCGCACCGGCAAGCACGCCCTATTCGTGGGCAAGCCCTGGGACGACGAAGGCGGCAGCGGGTTCCACCTGCACTTCTCCGTCGTCGACGAAGACGGCAATAACATCATGTCGGATGGCGGTGCTGGGCTCTCAGAGACGGCCAGCCACATGATCGGCGGGATCCTCGCCCACGCTGGTGCCCTCGCGGCGCTCTCCAACCCCACTGTGAACGCCTACAAGCGCCTCGGCCCAGACACTCTCGCTCCGTACCGCGCCAACTGGGGCCATGACAACCGCAGCGCGATGCTGCGGGTACCGCCGGAGCGCGGCGCTGGCACGCGATTGGAAGTTCGCCTCGGCGACCCGGCAGCAAACCCTTACCTGTTGATCGCATCCACTCTGGCTGCGGGGCTCGACGGCATCAAGCGCAAGCTCACCGCGCCCGCAGCCGTCGAGGGCTGGGCCTACGCAGACGAGTCAGCCGCAATCCTGCCCATGACCCTCACTGCCGCTCTCGACGCCTTAGACGCCGACACAGTGATGCGCGAAACGATGGGCAGCACGGTCATCGATGTCTTCACTGTGCTGAAGCGGGATGAAGTGGCGCGCTACGAAGACTCCGTCTCAGACAAGACGACGCGCGATATTAGCCAGTGGGAGATCGACGAATACTTCGCTGACTACTAAACCGCGCAAGCCTGTGGATGCCTCTGGCGCTGACTCTTGACAGAGTGTCAGTGGCCGGGGGCACACTAGTTTTATGACCAACATCGCGTTATTTCATTCAGTTCTTGGCGCGCGCCCCGGCTTTCACGATGCTGCAGAACGACTGCGTGCCGAGGGGCACGAGGTCACTGCTGTCGATCAGTACGATGGCCGCACCTTCGACTCCTACGACGAAGCGAGCGCGTTCGCCGAAGACATTGGCTACCCGGCGCTGATGGCTATCGCCGCGCAGGCCGTCGGGCACTTGCCCGATGGCTTCATTACGGCAGGGTTCTCCAACGGCGGAGGAATGGCCGAATATGTGGCAACCCAACGGAACGTCGCTGGAGTTCTCATGTTTTCGGGTGCGTTAGACCTGTCGATGCTTGGCGTCGCCGCCTGGCCCGCCGGTGTTCCCGCTCAGATTCACTACGCGCTCGATGACCCGTTCCGCAGCCAAGCAGAGATTGATGCGGTCACGCAATTGGTGCGCGCGGCGGGAGCGTCAGTCGACGTGTTCGACTACCCGGGTGCCGGCCACTTGTTTACCGATAGCTCGCTGCCCGCTGAGTTTGACGCCGAATCCACCGAACTGCTCTGGTCGCGTGTTCTCCCATTTTGCGCGTCGCCTCCGGCGTAGCGTTCACTCCGCTGGAACGACGTCTAGCCCGCGAGCGATACGCTCAACAGCCGCGACGACATCCGCCAATGGAGCCGACGTGTCAATCACGTGAGTTGCTCCAGCTCGCAGTACGGGTTCGACGTCGCGAATTTCTTGCTCGACCTTTAACCGCTCGGCAGGTGACTTCCCATAGTCACTTGAGATGCGGTTTCGAAGCCTCTCGAGGATTACGGCCCGCGGTGCTGTGAGGAGAACAACAGCATCAAAGCGGTGATAGAGCTGGCCCTGATTTGCCACTGTGCCCTGCACCACCAATGGTCGATCACGTTGCCGGTCGAGCATCGCTGTCACCAGGGGGATGCTCCACAGGGGCTCACCGTCGACATCGTCAATCCAGTTTCCCTCGTCGGTATCGACAGCGTTGATCCCGCGCTGATTGAGCGCAGCCAACACGGTCGACTTGCCGACGCCAGACATTCCCGTCACCAGCACGACCCTCGCGAACCCGGCCGTCATACGTTCTGCGGTCATGCGCACAGTCTCCCAGACAACGAGAGACCACGCTGGAAGATCCGCTCAGCGGTAGGGTCGCGAAAGCCATCGGGGTACAGAAAAGCCCCGACGAGAGCTTCGCCGGGGCTTCTTCGTGAGCGAGAACTGTTTAGATCGCGTTCGAGCGGTCTTCCACGAGCTCGCCACCGTTGAAGGTGACACCGATTTCGCGGTAGTAGCCGCCGAGAATCTCCTGCACGGGCAGAATCGAGTGCAGTTCATCCCACTGTGAGTCGCCTAAGTGCAGCTCGGCGTCGCCCTTCCAGGTCTCGCCAATCTCAACATCAGTGCCGCCCATGGTGATGAGCTGGTCGAGTGACATTCCGGCATCTTTGCTGATGGATGGCATGAAACGGCTGTGCAACATTTTGTGGCCGTTGACGAACCCGTTACTCTCGGCAAGCTCACGCAACGTGACGACCGCCGAAGCAAGACGGTGGTCGTAGGCAGCGATGGAAGCGCCGAACTGGCCGCCGTTCTCGAGCTTGGGAGTTGCCTTGCCCGCGTTGAACACACGAGTAACAGCAATGTTGCCGAGCTTCTTGGGGTAGCCCTGGAACCAACCACGGCCGATTGCGAAGTCTTTGTTGACCCAGATGGCGACACAGCGGCTGTACACGGTTCCCTTGAAAGAACAACGCACCACCATGAACGCCTCGAGGTACTGAGCGCGCACCGGGTCGAGCAGTTCGAGGCCACCGGTGCTGCACGACTGCCAATCGGCCCAGACTATGGCAACGGCGCCTGGTTGCTCGGGAGCGAGGTCAATATCGTCGGGGAGGATCGCACGTACGTTGGATGGATCGGTCAGATACTCGACGGTGAGTAGCGTTCCCGAGTAGTACCAGGGCATCTTCGGCACGAGCGAACTTGACCCTTGTGGAGTGAGTGGAGGCAGAAATCCTTTGAGTTCGGTCATGCGCCAGAGTGTAGCCCAAAACGGTTCGTATCCGAATGAATTTCTGAAATCGCTTGACTAAGTCACCCTGTCTTCGCCATTGTTTAACCCAACTCGTTCGGATACGGATGAACTGATATTGAACTCAATGAGGAGTTTCACCATGGCGCTTGACCAAAAATCCCAGGAAAGCCCCGATCGGACCCTGCGCAAAGGGCGACTCGGCGTAATCGGAATCGTCTTCTTCGTCGTGGCAGCAGCCGCGCCACTGGTCGGAATGACCGGCGCAGTGCCCGTCGCCATCGTTCTGGGCAACGGTGCCGCAGCTCCCGGGGCCTACCTCTTTGCCGGCATTATTCTGTTGCTGTTCAGCGTCGGCTACGCCGCAATGAGCCAGCGCGTCACCAACACTGGGGCGTTCTTCGCGTACATCGGTCGCGGACTCGGTCGCAATGCCGGAATCGCTGCATCCTTCGTTTCGGTGCTTGCCTACCTCACCATTCAGCTCGCAATCTACGGCTTCTTCGGCGGCGTCATGGCCGGCCAAGTAGGCCTACTCCCCTGGTGGGGCTGGACATTCCTCGCGTGGATCGTTGTCACAGCGCTATCGCTGGCCCGAGTCGATGTCGGAGCCAAGCTGCTCGGTGTCTTGATGCTCGCCGAACTCACCGTGCTCGTCATCGCCGCCGTCGCCATCCTCATCGACGGTGGCCCTGAGGGTCTCAACTGGGCAGCCTCGTTCTCGCCTGATCTGATTCTCGCTGGAGGCCTTGCCGGTTCCGCCGGAATCGCTTTCGCCTTTGCCTTCGCGTCATTCATCGGATTCGAAGCGACCGCAATCTACGGCGAAGAAAGCAAGGATCCGAAGCGCGCAGTACCTCGCGCAACGTACCTCGCCGTCGGCCTCATCACGGTGCTCTTCGCCTTCACCGCGTTCGCACTCGTCACGGGAATGGGTGCCTCGAATGTCATCGAGCAGACGCTCGAACGTTCAGCCGGCCTCGAAGACCCCGCCGCAGTACTGTTTACGCTCGCCAGCGAATACGTTGGCCCCTGGCTCGCAACACTCATGAGCATTCTCGTGCTCTCGAGCCTGTTCGCTGGGTTGCTCGCCTTCCAGAACGCTGCGAGCCGCTACCTGTTCGCCCTCGGCCGTGGTGGCGTAATTGCCAGCTCCGCTGGAACCGTGAACGGTCGCGGAGCACCTGGCCGCGCATCCCTCATCGTGTCGATCATCAGCGGTGTCGTGATGTTCCTGTTCGCCGTGTTCCAGCTTGACCCCATCGGCAACATGTTCTTCTGGTTCAGTGGCCTCGCCGTGGTGGCGATCGTGCTGATTGAAGCACTCGTCTGCATCGCGATCATCCGCTTCTTCTTGCAGAACAAGGGCACCGAGAACATCTTTGTCACCCTGATCGCGCCGATTCTGGCCTTCATCGGTCTCGTGCTCGCTGAGTACCTGCTGATGTCACGCTTCGGCCTGCTCGCTGGCGACCTCACACTCGCTGCCGGAGTCGACCCCACGGTCACCGCATTCGGACTCAACGCCTTCGGCTGGTTCCTCGTGCTGTCACCATTCATCGTTCTCATCATCGGATTCGTTGTGTCGCTTGTTCGCAAGAACCTCAACGAAGAACTACTGCAGGACGTGATTTCCTAAGCCACCAAGACGAATGGCCCCGGCACACTAGTGCTGGGGCCATTCGTACTTAAAGGATGAAGTGAGTTGCTTCGCGCTATGGGGTGGAGCCCGTCGCAACTGGCCGCTCTGGCTGGTTCGCCCACGCCGACCACGATCCGGGGAACAGCGCCGGGCGGAAGCCTGCGACCGTGAGCGCGAGCGCATCGTGGGCGGCGGTTACGCCGGAGCCACAATAAACGCCGACCGCGTGATCGACGCTCACACCGAGTGCTTCGTAGCGCTCGCGCAGTGTCTCAGCATCAAGGAACTGCCCAGCCTCGTTGAGATTGCCCGAAGTCGGCGCACTGATCGCTCCCGGAATGTGGCCGGCACGAGGATCAATTGGCTCCACCTCGCCGCGGTAACGCTCGCCAGCCCGCGCATCCAGCAGCACACCGGTCTCAGCGAGGGTGGCAGCATCATCCGCACTGAGGACAGGTTCGTGTCCGGCACTCAGCGTGATGCTCCCGGGAGCAAGGCTTGTCATATCGTCTGATCCGGTGGCCAGTGGATGATCGGCCGACGTCCACGCGGAAAGCGCACCGTCGAGCACCCGAACGTCTGTTGCACCCATGTAACGCAGCAGCCACCAAGCCCGCCCGGCGGCGAGGCTGTTCCAATCGTCATAGACGACAACTGTTTCGTCATCGTTGAGACCCCAACTGCGGGCTGATTTTTGAAAGTCGTCGGCGTCAGGAAGAGGATGACGCCCCTCGGCCGGTTCACCATGGCGAGCGAGCTCAGTATCGAGGTCGACGTAGACGGCCCCCGGAATGTGGCCAGCCCCGTAAAGAGGAAGTCCCGCAGTGCCGCCCAAGCTCCACCGCACATCGAGGACGCGAACAGGCGCTCCGCCGCCGGCAGCATCTGCGAGCAGGCCAGCAAGTTCGTTCGCGGTAATGAGAGGGTCAGGCATCCGAAGCTCCGATCATGGGGGAAGTTCCATGATCGCACTCAGTGACGATGTTGACAGCCGCAGAACGCTGTTCCCGCCGAGGCCACGAGGGCGCTCGGCGGGAACAGCGCTGGCTCACTAGCTTCGAGACTCGTCACGACCATCGGTCGCGAGAAGCTCTTCCTCAACAGAGCCCCCGTAGCCCTCCTTCTGTGGGTCCCCGTGGAGACCACCAGAAATTGCGTACTCCTCCTCAGGCGAAAGCACGAGACGCTTGCGACCGTAGAGGGCAAAGATGACGAGCATGACGATGTACACGACCGCGATTGCGGCAATCGCCGGACGCGCAGCCTCGTTGATAAAGAATCCTAAGAAGATAGCGACTGAAAGGACCCCACCGATGATCGCACCAGGCACTCCCCAAGGACTGCGATACGGCCGACTGGCATTCGGGTACTTCTTGCGAAGAATCAAGAACGAGACCATCTGGAGTACGTACGCAATTACCGCACCCCACACCGCGATGTTGAGCACAATTGCGCCCGCTACTCCGTCTTCTCCGCCTAGCGAGTTGACCAGCACGAGCGCGACATAGCCGATGATCGCCCCCACGAGCAGAGCAACAGCGGGAGTTTGACGCTTACCCGTGAGCGACAGGAACTTCGGGTAGTAGCCGGCGCGGGACAGCGAGTACATATTGCGCCCATAGGCGAACATGATGCCCTGCAGCGATGCGAGGAGCCCCACGAGGGCGAACAGTGCGAGAACTGCTGCTGCCTGGTTGCCAACCATGGCGCGGAAGCCATCGAGCAATGGTTCCCCGGCCCCTGAGATTTCGGAAGCGCCAACGATTCCCGTGTTGAGGAAGAGCACCAAGAGACCGGTAACGATCAGGGTGGTACGTGCGATCAAACCGGCTTTCGGGATGTCTCGAACTGGGTTGTGCGCTTCTTCGGCCGCAAGCGGGAGCTCCTCGATACCGAGGAAGAACCACATCGCATACGGGAGGGCAAACAGGATCGGAATAATACCGTGAGGCAGGAACGATGACTGGCCGGGGTCGGGAGCGATATTGAAGAGATTGTCCCAACTGAATAGTCCGGAGAATGCGGCCATCACTGAGAAAACAAGAAGGATCACAATTGCCAGAACGGCAACGATAATCGCGAATCTGAAAGAGATGGCAGCGCCGGCGGAGTTGAGCCCGATAAACACGGCGTAGAGGATCAGCCACCAGACGGGTGCCGGAAGCGAGAAACCGAGCAACTCGCTAGTGATGCCATCCGCGTAGCCAGCGGAGAAGTAGACGATGACCGCTGTCGTTGCAACATATTCGATCGTCTCGGCAAGACCGGTGACAAAACCGCCCCACGGGCCCATCGCCGCGCGGGCGAAGGAGTACGCGCCGCCAGTATGAGGCATTGCCGATGCCATCTCACCGATGCTGAAAATCATTCCGTAGTACATGAAGATCAGAAGCGCGAAGGCGATGAGCATTCCGCCGAAGCCGGCATACTCAATACCGAAATTCCAGCCGGAGAAGTCCCCCGAGATAACGGCCGCAACCGCTAGGCCCCAGAGACCCCAGATGCCCGCCGTGCGTTTGAGGGTGCGTTTTTCAAAATACCCGGCCGCGGCCGTCGTATATTTCACCCCGGAGACGTTCAGTGTGTCTTTGGACATCCTGTTTCCTTTGCGCTCTGGTTGCGTGCAACGAGGGGTCGGGCACACAACTCTGTGAGAATCCTTGCGATGACTATACGGCGATCAATGGTTGTTGACTACCCATAATCAACAGAAATTTCCCGCGTTGGCGGTAAAACTTTGCGGACATCACCACGTGATGTGTGTTCTAATGGTTGGAAAGTGCACCATTTGACTCGCTCAATGAGGAGAAGTTTATGATCACCCACTCCGGAAACCTCACGCTCGAAGAACTCGCAGCCGATGTCGCTAGTGGCGCAATCGACACAGTGCTCGTGGCGTTCACCGACATGCAGGGGCGACTGGTGGGAAAACGACTCTCGGCGAGACTCTTCCTCGAGGATGCCGCGGCTCACGGTGCTGAGTGTTGCAACTATCTACTCGCCGTCGATGTCGACATGAATACTGTTGAGGGCTACGCCATGTCGAGCTGGTCGCGCGGGTACGGCGACATGGTCATGGTGCCCGATCTGGGCACGCTGCGCCGCGCCCCTTGGCTTGTGGCCACCGCGCTCGTCACCGCCGATCTCCAGTGGCACGACGAGTCACCCGTCGCCACCTCCCCTCGCCAAATTCTCAAAGCCCAACTCGACCGCCTCGCCGAGCGCGGGCTCGATACCTACGTCGCCACCGAACTTGAATTCATCGTCTTCGATGACAGCTATCGCGAGGCATGGAAAAAGGGCTACCGCGAGCTTTCCGCCGCCACCGATTACAACATCGACTACAACGTGCTGGCATCCACGCGAATGGAGCCGCTGCTGCGCGACATCCGTAACGGCATGGATGGCGCGGGAATGTACTGCGAAGGTGTCAAGGGCGAATGCAACCCTGGCCAGCAGGAGATTGGGTTCCGCTACGCTTCCGCGCTAGATACGTGCGACAACCACTCCATCTACAAGAACGGCGCGAAAGAAATCGCCGATGCCCACGGCAAGAGCCTGACCTTCATGGCCAAGTACAACGAGAAGGAAGGCAACAGCTGCCACATCCACATCAGCCTGCGGGGAACCGACGGCACTGCAGTCTTTGCCGACAAGGATGCCGAACACGGAATGTCAAAAATGTTCCGTCATTTTATTGCCGGTCAACTCGCGGTCATGCGCGAACTCACCCTGTTCTCTGCCCCCAACATCAATTCCTACAAGCGCTACGTCCCCGGAAGTTTTGCTCCCACGGCGCTGGCCTGGGGCCTCGATAACCGCACCTGTGCGCTACGCGTCGTCGGCCAAGGACACGGGATGCGTGTCGAGAACCGCGTGCCCGGCGGCGATGTCAATCAGTACTTGGCGGTCAGCGCCCTCATTGCGGCCGGTCTCTACGGAATCGACAACGAACTTGAACTCGATGATGCCTTCGAGGGAAACGCCTACACGAGTGACGTCGCCCGAGTACCGGCATCGCTGCGGGAAGCCACGGAACTCTTCGCGGCATCCACCTTCGCCCGGGATGCCTTTGGCGATGAAGTGGTCGACCACTACCTCAACTACGCCGCCATCGAACTGGCGGCCTACGACTCTGCGGTAACCGATTGGGAAAAGGTGCGTGGTTTTGAGCGTCTCTGATCGGCCTGTTATCGGCCTGACCACCTACCTCGAACAAGCGCAAACCGGCGTGTGGGATGTTCCGGCGGCGTTCCTGCCCAAGGCGTACTTCGAGGCGGTCACTCGTGCTGGCGGCATCGCGGTGTTGCTTCCACCGCAGCCGGTCAGCCCAGAAATTGCCCGCCGGGTGCTTCAGGGGCTCGATGGACTCATCATCACCGGAGGCAAAGACTTCAATCCTGAACGCTACGGCCAAGAACCGCACCCCACCACCGATGATCCGCGACTCGACCGTGATGCGTGGGAGGCCGAGTTGTTGAGCCAAGCCCTCGACGCCGACCTGCCGTTTCTCGGCATTTGCCGTGGTGCCCAAGTGCTCAATGTCGGCCTTGGCGGCACCCTGCACCAGCACTTGCCCGACGTTGTTGGCCATACAAAATATCAAGCCGGTGGCGGAATTTTCACTCAGATGCCCGTCGAGCTTGAGGGTAATCTGCTCACCCGCGAGATGCTGGGTGGCGAACCCGACCCCCTGCTCGTGCCCGTCTACCACCACCAGGCCATTGACCGCCTCGCCGACGGGCTTGTTGTCACGGCCCGCACCAGTGACGGCGTCATCGAAGCTGTAGAGCTACCGTCTGCGACCTTCGCGGTTGCCGTGCAATGGCATCCCGAAGCAGCGCCAGAAGACATCCGATTGTTCGAAGGGCTCGTGGAAGCGGCCCGCCACTACCGAAAGGCTCTCGCGTGAGCACCTATACCGTTATCAACCCTACGAACGAGACCGAGATCGGCACTGTCGATCTGCTCGATATCGAAGCCACGGATGAGGCGATCGCCCGGGCGGCTGTTGCGCAAAAATCGTGGGCTCGAGTCTCCCCCGCCGACAAGTCGCTGATGCTGCGACGGTTCGCTCAGACGGTAGATAGCGACCTCGAAAACCTTGCAGCGCTCGAGGTCAGCAACTCCGGGCATCCCATCTCGCAGGCCCGCTGGGAAGCCGGTCACGTTCGCGACGTTCTCAACTATTACGCTGCAGCCCCTGAGCGGATGTTCGGCCAGCAGATTCCCGTCGCTGGCGGCATCAACATCACTTTTCACGAACCTCTCGGTGTCGTCGGGGTCATTACGCCGTGGAACTTTCCGATGACGATCGCCGCGTGGGGCTTCGCGCCAGCACTCGCGGCGGGTAACGCTGTGGTGCTGAAGCCCGCTGAATGGACACCGTTGACGAGCATCCGACTGGGGGAATTGGCTCTCGAAGCCGGTCTTCCCGAGGGATTGTTACAAGTTCTGCCCGGCAAGGGTTCTGTCGTCGGCGAGCGCTTCGTCACGAACCCCACCGTGCGCAAGATCGTCTTCACGGGGTCGACTGCGGTCGGTAAGCAGATCATGGCCGGATGCGCGGCTCAGGTAAAACGGGTCACGCTCGAGCTTGGCGGCAAGAGCGCCAACATCGTGTTCGCCGATGCTGATCTCGAGAAGGCGGCTGCCGCGGCACCGTACGGAGTCTTCGAGAACGCTGGCCAGGACTGCTGCGCGCGCAGTCGCATCTTGGTCGAACGCAGTGCCTATGACCGTTTCATGGAACTTCTCGAACCTGCCGTTGCTGGCGTGCGCGTTGGCGACCCTGCTGACGAAGCTACCGAGATGGGACCGCTCGTTTCGGCGAAGCACTTGGCTTCGGTGCAGTCGTATGTGCCCGCGGATGCGCCTGTTGCGTTCCGGGGAACCGCGCCAGATGGCCCGGGATATTGGTTTGCACCCACTGTGCTCACCCCTGAATCACGCAACGACCGCTGCGTCACCGACGAGATATTCGGCCCCGTCGTGACCGTGCTCCCGTTCGACGACGAGGCCGATGCGGTGCAACTGGCCAACGACTCTGAATACGGGCTGTCTGGCTCCATCTGGACGCGGGATGGCAGCCGGGCAATTCGTGTATCTCGTGGCGTCGAGGCCGGCAACTTGTCTGTCAATTCGCACTCGTCTGTGCGGTATTCAACCCCGTTCGGTGGCTTCAAACAATCCGGTCTTGGTCGCGAACTTGGCCCGGATGCGCCGCTGAACTTCACGGAGACCAAGAACGTCTTCATCGCCGTCGACTAGCAAACTCACCCCTTCCCACTCAAGGAGCACCGAATGACCATCACCCCTCTTGACCTCACGCAACGCCTCGCTGGCAAAGTTGCCGTCATCACCGGCGGCGCGAGCGGAATTGGCCTCGCCACTGCACGACGTTTCGCCGCCGAGGGCGCCACTGTGGTGATCGCCGACATGGACGAAACGACGGGCCTCGCGGCGGCCGAACTCGTTGGCGGGCACTTCATCAAGGTCAATGTGACGGATGAGGCGCAGGTGAACGCGCTTTTCGACACCACGGCCAGCACCTACGGGTCGGTCGACATCGCGTTCAACAACGCCGGAATTTCACCGCCAGAAGATGACTCGATTGTCACCACCGAGTTGCCAGCGTGGGAAAAAGTTCAAGACGTCAACCTCAAGTCGGTTTACCTCTGCTGTCGCGCAGCGCTGCGCCATATGGTCAAGCAGGGCAAGGGCTCGATCATCAATACGGCATCCTTCGTCGCTATCATGGGATCAGCGACTAGTCAGATTTCGTACACCGCCTCTAAGGGCGGCGTGCTGGCGATGAGCCGTGAGTTGGGCGTGCAGTTCGCCCGGGAGGGAATTCGAGTCAATGCACTCTGCCCCGGCCCCACGAGCACTCCCCTTCTCCAAGAACTCTTCGCAAAGGATCCTGAGCGGGCCGCTCGTCGTCTCGTGCACATCCCGATGGGCCGTTTCGCCGAAGCAGACGAACTCGCTGCCGCCGTTGCGTTCCTCGCCAGCGATGACTCATCATTCATCACCGCATCGACGTTCATCGTTGATGGCGGCATCAGCTCTGCCTACACGACACCGCTGTAATGGATGAGCCGACCGGTCTCCACGGAGAGTTGCTGCTGCGCCCGGTGCGCGGAGGCAACTCATTCGAGGAGACCGTTCAGCGCCTCCTGCAGACAGTTCGTCTCGGCTTGGTGGCTCCCGGCGAGCGGTTGCCCGCCGAACGGGAACTCGCGACGATGCTCTCGGTCAGCCGCGACACCGTTCGTGATGCCATCGCCTCCCTCAGCGACGCTGGCTATCTCGTGTCTCGACGCGGTCGCTACGGGGGAACGTTCGTCAGCGACATTCTGCCGACGCACATTCCGGGCACGCCCTCCGGCGACTCGGTGGGGCCAACACGCCCACTGACTCCCGAAGTGATCGAAGACACACTCACTCTGCGGGAGATCCTTGAGGTTGGCGGAGCACGCGCTGCCGCCGGTCGCGCCCTCACTCCCACCGAACGAGAGCTTCTGTGGGAGAGTCTGAGCAACGCGAATGCCGCAAGCGACGAAGAATACCGTCGACTCGATTCGCGCTTTCACCTCATGGTGGGCGAGCTCGCCGGTTCAGCCTCCCTCACTCCGCTGATTGCCGATGTGCGGATGCGCGTGAATGAGCTACTCGACAACATCCCCTCTCTCGGCCCCAACATCGAGCACTCCAATACTCAGCACGAGCAAATCGCGATCGCGATTCTCACCGGGCGTCCGGATGCCGCAGCGCAGGCCATGAGCGAACACCTTGCAGGAACGGCTCTCCTGCTGCGCGGGTTCCTCGAATAGCACCCTCGCGTAATCGTTCCGCTCCATCGTCACGCCCGCTTCGCAGAAATCCGGCATACGCTAAAAGCATGCTCACCCCACCTGAAGCCGCGAAGGTTCCCACGGAACGCCTCCAGCATGGCGACCGCTACGTCGACAACTACGAGTGGATGCGCGACAAAGAGAGCCCAGACACCCTCGCGCATCTCCACTCGGAGAACGCTTTCACGTCAGCCCGCACGAGCCACCTCAGCGTGCTGCAGGAGCAGATCTTTGAAGAGATCAAGGCCCGCACGCAAGAGACCGACCTCAGCGTGCCTGTTCGCCGTGGCCAGTGGTGGTACTTCAGCCGCACCGAAGAGGGCAAGCAATACCCGATCCATTGCCGCGCGCCGATTGCAGGTGACGATGACTGGACGCCCCCGACGATTGCCGAGCCTGCTGCTGTCGACGCTACTGATACGGATGCTGCTGCGGATGTCCCCACCGTTCCCACCACGCTTCCCGGTGAGCAGATCCTCCTCGACGACAACGTCGAAGCCGAGGGTCACGAATTCTTCAGCCTCGGCTCGTTCTCGCTCAGCGACGATGGCACGCTGCTGCTTTACGGTGTCGACATCGAGGGCGACGAGCGTTACACGCTGCGCGTGCGCCAGCTCGGTGATTCTGCGGCGGCGAGCGGCGATACGAGCAACACCGACACTGACGCCGTCATCCGCTTCAGCTCCGCCAATGACCTTCCTGACGAAATTCCGGGCACCGCGGGTGGCGCGCTTCTGGATGCCACAGGCAAATACGTCTTCTATGCGACGGTCGATGATGCGTGGCGCCCCGATACCGTCTGGCGCTACGAGCTGGGCTCGGCTGCGGCATCCGCGGTGCAGGTCTTTCATGAGCCAGACGAGAGTTTCTGGGTGGGCGTTGGCCGTTCACGCAGTGGCAAGTATTTGGCGATCGAGGCGGGCTCGCGCCTGACGAGCGAGACGCGACTGCTCGACACGAGCGATCCAACCGGTGAGTTCGAGGTTGTCTGGCCGCGCGAAGTGGGCGTCGAGTATGACGTCGAGCACGTCGTCGTTGGCACGCAGGATCGCCTGCTGATTGTGCACAACAAAGACGCGATTAACTTCGAGCTGGTGAGCGTCGCCGCCGCCGACCCCCTCGGCGAGCGCCGCGTAATCCTCCCCCACAACGAAGCCGTTCGCCTCGAGGGCGTCGATGCCTTCAAGGACTTTGTTGCCATCGAGTACCGCCGCGAAGGCCTCACTCGCGTGGCGATTGCGATCGTTCCCAAGCATGGCGGGCGCTACGAAGACATTCCCCATGAGCTGAAGTTCGACGACGAACTCTTCACCGTGGGCCTCAGCTCCAACCCCGAGTGGAACCAGCCGAGCATCCGTCTCAGCTACGGCAGTTTCGTGACCCCGACGATTGTCTACGACTACCTTGTGGATGACAACGAGCTCATCATGCGCAAACAGCAGCCGGTGCTCGGCCGCTTTGATCCAGCGCTGTACACGCAGCGTCGGGAGTGGGCTACTGCTTCCGACGGCACTCGCGTGCCGATCTCACTCGTGTACCGCAACGACCTCGTGGTGCCAGGCACCCCGGCACCGACGGTGCTGTACGGCTACGGCTCCTATGAGATCAGCATCGACCCCGGCTTCGCTGTTGGCCGCCTGAGCCTGCTCGACCGCGGCATTGTCTTCGCCGTCGCCCACGTTCGCGGTGGTGGCGAACTCGGTCGCACCTGGTACGAAGGCGGCAAGAAGTTGCACAAGCGCAACACGTTTACCGACTTCGTGGCGTGCGCCCATCACCTCATCGACACCGACGTGACCTCCAGCGATCGACTGGTTGCTGAGGGCGGAAGCGCTGGCGGCCTGCTTATGGGTGCTGTCGCGAACCTGGCTCCACAACTGTTTTCGGGCATCCTCGCAGTCGTCCCGTTCGTGGACCCGCTCACCTCGATCCTCGACCCTTCACTGCCGTTGACGGTCATCGAGTGGGATGAGTGGGGCGACCCCCTCCACAACGAGGAGGTGTACTACTACATGAAGTCGTACTCCCCCATCGAGAATGTGCACGACACCCACTACCCGCGCATCCTCGCGGTGACCTCGCTCAATGACACCCGCGTGCTCTACGTCGAGCCAGCCAAATGGGTTGCCCGACTGCGTGAAGTGGGGGCGGATGCTCTGCTCAAGACCGAGATGGCGGCGGGCCACGGCGGCGTCTCCGGCCGCTATGACGCCTGGCGCGAACGAGCCTTCAACTACGCGTGGATGGTGGATGTGACGCGCGACTCGGCGCGCTGATCACAGGCTCCGGGGCGCTGCGCATCAGCGCGCGGTTTTCAGGTTATGGCCGGCCAGCGCGAGCACGACCGCGCTGGCCACCGGAAGTAGCACCAACAGCACGGGCGTGCTGAGCCAACTCACGGTGAGTCCGACGCTCAGGATGCTGGTGAGCAACAACGCATCCGCCTGCCACAGCACGACGAGCGCGCCAGAAAGGTCGCCGCCGGGAGTCGGGATCGGGGTGAGAAGCTCCAGCGGCATCTGCCCCTTTGTCGCATCCATAATTCGAACGGTGACGATAACGAGGGCGAAGACTATCGCGAGCAGAACACTCTCCAGCGAGGCACCGGCGGCGCTGGCCACCAGTGCACCTGCTCCCCCAAAGACGAGCACGCCCGCCACCGGAAAAGCCGCGTGCAACGCGAACTCTTTCGCCACCCCGAAGCCATAGAGCGGTACGCCGGCCGCGGTGTCGGCTGCGTGCCGAAACCCATCGCTCCACACGCCAAGTGCGAGGAAAGCGATGATTCCGCCGAGCAATGCCGGCATCCACGCAACAGCGGCGGGAACAGCACTCGGGCTCGCCAGCAAGAAGCCGGCAACGAGAAACGCAAGCGCCGCCGTGATAAACCGCTCCGGCGTGCGGAGGGAGCCAACAAGGTCACGCACGAACACCACGACCGCTACGGGCCCATTCCGCACCGCCCGCCAACGGCGCCCCGTCGTCGGCAACGCGCGGAACTGTGCCAGCGCTCCCGCAAAATCGGCGCTGGCCGTAAAAGTACCGGCGCTTGTCCAGCGTCGAGCTTGCGCACTCAACTCCGGACCGCGGATGCCGTCCAACAGGCTAGGCACCGCGAGCGAAGCAGCAATGACCGCGATCGTGAGCCCGACAAATGCCGGCCACGCCGGAAGCTCAGGGCTCGGGTAAAGCAGCGCGAACCATCCCACCGGGGTCACGAGCAGGCCGGCGGGAATCACGGCAAAGGCGAGTGAAACCAGCGCGAGCGCTCCAGCGACCAGCGTGGACGTGCGGGTCGAAAGACTTTGCCCGGCGAGCCAGGCGATTGCCGCGAGAATACCCACGAGCACCGTCGCCGCCACGAACGTGACCACCGCGAGCGCTGACGTCGTTCCCGCTACTGCGAGCGCAGAGCTCAGCACAAGAGCAATTATGACGAGCAGCCCCGCGAGTTGAGCTGCCGAGACGATGAACGGTCGTCGTAACGTGTGTCGCCGAGGCAGATGGTTGCCCGCGACAACAGCGCTGCGAAAGGGATCCATCAGGGCAGGCCCACGCATCCGCCCGAGCACGAGCAGCCCCGAGATGAGCAGCCCCGTCGCCGCCGCAAGCACGGCGGGCGAAGCCGCGTTCACCAGCAACGACACGACGGCGGGTGACGCAAGGCCAAGCACCGCCATCCGGATAGCTGGCACACCGACGATCAGCATCACCATCACGACCACATAGATCGTGTATTTGAGGTCATTCTCGCTCTGCGCCGGCCGGTCGCGACGCAGTCGCCGCAAGCGCCGAAGCGTGGGATCGGATGCCATTACGAGCGTGTCAAAGCAACAGTGCGGTCGCTCACGGCGTCAATCAGTTTCGCATTGTGGGAAGCGAATAGCAGCGTTGTGCCCTCAGCGACGAGACTTCTCAAGATGCGGGCAACTTGGCTTCGGCGCTCCTTATCGAGTCGTTGCTCTGGTTCGTCGAGCAGCAGCACGTCGAAGGGCCGTGCGATTGCGAGAGCTAAGGAGAACATTTGTGTTTGACCAGATGAAAGTTCGTGGGCAAAACGGGTTCGCAGGTGGGTAAGGCCGAAATCGTTGAGCAGCGCTGTGGCCCGCTCGCTCGCGGAAGTGACCGTAGAACCCCACGAGACGCCGACCATCGTCAGTTGCTCGTCGAGCGTGAGATCGCGAGCGAATGAGGTGTGGCCGAGATGACCCGTCACCATTCGACGAAAAGCCGGGCTTCGCTCATCCACCGGAAGACCACCGACGTGCGCGCTTCCCGCGGTCGGCGCCATCAGACCGGCGAGCACCCGCAGCAGCGTGGTCTTGCCCGCCCCGTTGTCACCCGTGATTGCCACCGCGGTGCCTGTGGGAATGTCGAACGACACTGATTCTAAGAGCCGCACGTCATCGATGTGCACGGCAAGAGAAGCGACTCGAACACCGAAGTTCGTGTCAGCGGAATCAGCCACAGCAGTGTCGTGAGATTTCCCCATGAAATCCAGTCTAGTTATCAGGGCGAAGAAAGGGCTCTCACTATTACCGACTCGTACCCCTCACAGCGACTAGGTGCGCGCTATGACAGCGGCCAGAATTAGTTCGAGACGGGCATGGGACATGCCGACCGCGACAAGCGACGGTAGTTGCCCTCATCGAGGTCGACCTAGTTGAGCCCGGTTCAGGGCCGTGTTGACTCATTTCTTTCCCACTTCGGCCGGACTTTCCACGCGACGAAGGCACTAGCCGCGAAAATGGCACCGAGCACGGGAAGGATCCAGGTCTGCACTGTGGGATTAGGTCCGATCGCGGCCGGAATCAGAGAGATCAGCCCTGCGCCAGCAGCGACCATGACGATAAAGAAAACGAGAAATAGACCAAGAGAACGTTTCATTTTCTAACCTCCGTTAAAAGCAGCCCATGACCGCGGTGATTGATGCGCCGCCGATTGTCGCGAACCCAGCGATGCAGGCAATACAGATAGCGGCGGTAGGCGGCGTGACAGGGACGGAGCAAGAGCCGCCGCAGAGAACCAGAAGTATACCTGCGACGACCGCGCTCACGCCAAGCACAGCCATGAGACAAGCCGTTGAGTTGCCCGCCTTCGCTGCGGATAACTGACCCGCCGAAAGCGTGCTGGGGTCGACCTCTGCGGAGTGGATAATTACCCCATCGCGGTAGGTGTTCAGCTCGATGAGACCATCCTCACGCTCCTCGACAGTCGACTCGGAATACTGGCTTAGGTGACCAGCTTCATCCAGAAGGTAGGACACGTTGCTCGGTTGTACGAAGTTCGAGCCCTCGATGGGGAAGGTCACAGAAGTAGCATTTACGCCATCAACGTTGAGAGCGTAAACTTTGGCGCCTTCGTGATTCACAAACTCTGCTGGGGTCTGAGGCACGATGCCAGCCTCCTGGGCGAGTGCTGTCACCAGGGATGCTGCTGCGGCCGACGCTTCCCCATCAAGTTGGACCATCTCCGGAACGTCGCTAGTTCCCGCCGACTCGACGTTTCCCGATGGCGCCGTGCACTCTTCCGTGGCCTGCGCCTGTGGCTGCACACCCGGCGCAACTTCGGTGATCGCGGCCGTGGCGACGCCCGTGTTCAGCGTCATCGTCAGGACCACTGCCAACACAGTGGCCATCAGACCGCCCGTGAATCTCGTTCTCACATGGACTTTCGACATCATTACTCGCACTTCCGATCTCCTGAGGCCTACGCCCAATGCGCCGGTCATAGGCAAAGACCACCACCCCATTCGTTGCAATTCAAGGCATCGCGAGTGGGCATAGCCCTAGGGCTAGGGAAGAGCTTGAATCGTCACGGTGGGTGGCCCTTCAGAAGTGGGCTCGATGTTGGCCGCTGACCAAAGGACACCTTGCGGTGGAAAACGTGAATCTCTCAGTTGTCCGGACGCGTGATTGTTGGCACTGTTGCTCGCAGTGTCCAACCGTTCGCGGTCTTGTCCACTTCAAGCTGCCCGTTGTTTTGCGAAAGGCGCTGACGGACACGATGGAGGCCTCGACCGCCACCGGAGCTGGCATGTCTGGTCGGAGTGGATGGAGCGACATTCGTCACGACGAGTTCTACGTCATCATCGTGCTCGTGAACATCGATGCTCGCCGACTGCGACTTAGGCGCGTGTTTGATGATGTTCGTGATGGCCTCAATTGCGGTCTCGATAAGGACCTGCTCGTTCGTCGGCCCGACGCTATGTTGAGTGCTCGGCACACCGACGTGGGTAGAAATTCCGGCATCCTCAAGGAGATTTCCGAGAGCCAATACCGCCGTCACCAGATTCCCGCCATATCGGGTCGAGTGGGATTCCGGGCTCTCAGGTGTCGGGTCTCGCATCAAAGAAAGCAAGGACTGGATGCTGTGGAGGGCTTGCTCGGCGGAGTGTTCAATCGTGGTGAGTGAGACCTGCCGCGCTGCGTCATCCGGCTGCCGCGGCAACGCACGCGCATGGAACAAAACAAGGGTGAGGTCATGAGCGATTCCATCGTGGAGTTCATCGGCGATCCTCTCCTGCGATTCACGGGCGATCGCCTCAATATCTTTCACCGCGCGCTCCCGCTCAGCGAGAAGAGTCATCTCTCTCGCGGCCACCAACCGAAATGCTAGACCGACGAAAAGGGCAATCACGGCGATACCCACAACGCCAAAGACGCCGCCCTGCGTCAGCGTGGTTTCGTAAACAGCTATGTACGTTGTCAGCACTCCCAGCAGCGCGGCATGCGCAACGACCACCCACGGCACGCACGTGGCGGCAACCAGACAGAGCGCTATTGCGAGCTCGAGGAGATCTCCGCCGCTGCCGGTGAACATGACGCCGACGCTGCAGATAAGCATGACGATAAACGCAGCGGTCAGCGGATGCCAGGCAAACGCGCTCAACCCCAGATAGAACGCGAGCGCGAGAAGGTCGAAACGCGTGAATTTGCCGCTCGCGACGATGAAGCCGATTGCTATGCACAGGAGCACAGCTACTGCCAGCAACAGGAGAAGACGAGCGACAGGGTGAAGTGGGCGTTGCTCCCAGAACGTGCGAGCACGCAGCATCCCTCCGATGGAGGTCCGCGCATAAAAGACCGATTCTCGAGTTCCGCTGGCAGCCGCGTGAGATTCAGGCACAGATTCCCAGCATCTTGCAGAGCCAATCGCCCAGGTCGAGGTTCGGGCTAGAGAGTGCTTGAGCAAATGTTCCGATGGTGTGAATGTTGATGAATCCCACGTTGGTCTCCTTCATTCGGGCCCTGACCGACGGCGATCAACACCATAGATGTTTTACGTTCACCCTACGAGCTGCACGACTCTGGTCATGGATTCCTGGCCCCAAGGCTACAGTTCGGAAAGCACACTCGCGATATCGTACAGAGGTGAGTGAACTAGTCCGCGTTCTCGTCGTCGACGACGAGGCCCTGGTGCGGCATGCGTTACGCGCCTTCATTGCGGATGACGACCGTGTCGTGCTGGTCGGCGAGGCGACCGATGGTTCCGAAGTAGCGGAGTCATGCGAGATGACAAACCCCGACGTGGTTCTGATGGATATCAGGATGCGCGAGGTGAGCGGCGTGGAGGCGACGCGGCGCGTGCTGGAGTGGAACCCGCGGTGTCGCGTTCTTGCGCTGACGACCTTCACTACCGAGTGGCGTGCGCTCGAGGTTCTGCGGGCTGGAGCGTGCGGCTACCTTGTGAAGAACTCGACCCCAAAGCAGATCATCGACGCCATTGTCGCCGCCCACGCCGGCGACCGAGTCGTGTCACCCGAAGTACAGGGGAGGTTCGTGCGGGCGGCGATCGAGGCTGGAGATAGCCAGATGTCCGATGCCCCCACACTGAGTGATCGTGAACAGCAGATCATCGAGCAGATCGCCCAAGGATCCTCGAATGCGGAGATCGCTCAGGCGTTGCACTATGCCGAGGGCACGGTGAAGGCCGACATCCGCCACATCAACCACCTGTGGAACGTTGAGAACCGGCTCCAGATTGTGCTCCGAGCCACAGAACTGGGCCTAATCAGCATCTAGGGCGCGGAAGCGTCTCCGTGCCCTGATCGGCTGACCCAGCAACAGCGGTGACGTATCTGACCTCGTGGCGAAACCTCGACTCCCGCTATTCAGTCCACCACTCGTCATACATCGACACCGGCACGGTGCGCTTGTGGCGAGAATTGAGGTACTTGGTCTCGATCTCGACCGCGACCTCGGCAGGCACATCGCGGCCCTCGAGGTAGTCGTCGATGTGGTCATACGTGACGCCGAGGTTGGCTTCGTCGGCCTGACCGGGCGTGTGGTCAAGCAGGTCAGCGGTCGGCACCTTTTCGTAGAGGCGCTCCGGCGCCCCTAATTCGACGAGCAGCCGCTTGCCCTGACGTTTGGTGAGCGCAGTGAGCGGCAGCACGTCAGCGCCGCCATCACCGAACTTGGTGAAAAAGCCGGTAACCGCTTCGGCTGCATGATCTGTTCCGACCACCAGGTAGCCGAGCTGGCCCGCGATTGCGTATTGCGCCACCATGCGCTCGCGAGCCTTCACGTTGCCCTTGTTGAAGTCTGTAATCGGCTCGCCCAGAGCATCCGCAAATTCAGCGGCAACGCCGTCGACTGCCCGCTGGATGTTGAAGGTCACTTCGCGGTCAGCTTCAATAAAGTCGAGCGCCAATTGAGCATCGTCCTCATCGTGCTGCACCCCGTGCGGGAGCCGGACGGCCACAAACTGTGCCTCGGCACCCTCCGCGCGCAGCTCCGCGACTGCGAGCTGGCAGAGTCGCCCAGCAAGCGAAGAATCTTGCCCGCCGCTGATTCCCAACACGAGCCCCTTGGCGTGCGACGCCTTGAGGTACTCCTTGAGAAAGTCGATGCGCATGCGAACCTGCTCGGCGGCATCAATCGAGGGTTGGGTATTCAAGTCGTAGATAATGCGCGCCTGCAACGGTGTCATGCCTTAAATCTAACCCCGGCAACCCTCAATAGGATTACTCACCTTCCCTAGCGCCCAGAGTCTCAACGGGATAGCCTGAAACCGTTACGTCCACGAAACACAGGAGCCCTGATGATCGACAAACTACTTCGCCCGAAGATCGCTTTGTGGGTGGGGCTCGCGTTCACCGGCGTCAGCTTCATCTTGGGTGCTTTGGTGCTGCCTGCCCTTTACGGGGCTCTTCAGTCGTTCGGCTACGCAGCCGCCTCGCAAATCGTCAACAGTCTCATCAGCGGCGTAGACATGATTGCGCAAATCGCTCGCCTCTTTGGCCCCATGCTCATCGTTGGTGCGCTCATTCTTCTCAAGATCGAGCGAACGGCCGCGACAGGAACACTTCGCTCCGAAGCAGTCCCGCAATCGAGCGAAACCCGCGATAACTAGTTCTTCGTCGCCGTCTTCGCTAATGCGACCTCGGCATCGACAGGATGCCCCAACCATGCCAGAGCTCGACACGAAACGGACGGGCCTAGGCGAGCTCCTGAGCGATCTCCCACGGCAGCCCTGACGGGTCGAGAAACACTGCAGTACGGCGACCCCATGGCCGGTCGATGGGGCCATTGACGAGATCGACGCCACTCTCACGAAGAGCAGCGCAGACTGCATCCACATCAGCTACATTCACGGTCAACATCACGGATGCCGCCGCTCCCGATTCCGCAACCGGTTCGGGCGCTACGAGCGCTGGGGCTTCCGTTCGCGCCAGCACGTTGATCACGATGGCGCCGATGCGAAGCGCCACCGAAACCTCGTCCTCAAAGAGAATGGATGCCGCGAACACTGCTGTGTAGAACTCCCGAGATGCCGAAACGTCATCTGAGAACACCGTGATTGCTTCAACATTGTCTAGCGAACTGATCATCGGTCTTTTCCCTCCGCAAAGAAACGTTCGAAAGCGAACTCACCCGCTTTGATACCGCTGGGTTCCAAATGTCGAGCCGCGAACGTATAGTGAATGAATGAGCCCCACGTTAACACCAACCGCTGGCCGCCCTCGAGCCTTTGACGAAGAGGCCGTGCTCAACCAACTCACGGCACTATTTTGGCAGCAGGGCTACGGCAATACCTCAATGACCGACATTGTGGAAGCCAGCGGTGTGCACAAACCCAGCCTGTACCGCACCTTCGGCAGCAAAGAAGAACTCTTCGCGACCGTGCTGCGGCGCTACCTTAGCGAGCGCATGACGATGCTCACCCAACTGCGTGCTGAATCGGGGCCTGGCATCGACGGCATCCACACCTTCTTTGACAAATTTGAAGAGTTCGCCGGTACCGACGAGGGCAGCCTGGGATGTCTCATGGTGATGAGCGCGAACGAATTGCGGGGCAGTACTCCCGGTTACGAAGACTTCTCCGTCGAGAACAGCCTTGCTCTCCGCCTGCAGATGACGGCTCTCGCCGCTTTGGCGCTCCCTGAGGCGACCGAGGACGATGCCCTCACCGCTCAGCGAGCCGAGCTGCTCTCGCTGTTGTTCTTCGGGCTCCAGGTCACCATCCGCTCACAAGCTGGTACCGAGCAGGTCCGTTCCGCGTTTGCTGCAATCCACGCGCTCATCGATACCTGGCGGTAGTCCACCGGCGGGCGTCGCTACTCGCCAGACGCCAGACGCCAGATACCCGACGCCACAACAACGTCGGCGCCACCACATTCGCTGTTGACGACTATTCCGCGTACGTTTCATACACACCGGTTTGTCTACAACGGAGGACACGGGAGTATGAGAACTGCGTTGCGTCGACTGAGCTTTCGAGTGGTTGTCGTCGCTGCCTGCTCTGCCGGTGCACTCGTGTTGGCCACACCGGCAGCCGCTGCGCCTGTGTCTCCTCAGTACGCAGCCACACCAGCATCACCGGCAAGCAGCACGCCGAGCCACTCGTCTCGCAGCACCGCGCCGACTGCTGTTGACGATCCGGATGCGATTGACCCCGGCCCCCCAGACACCCCCGCGGCGACGACCACTCCTAGCCCGACGCCGACGATCACCCCAACCCCAGACTCAACCTCGTCGTTCACCCCCACCCCAACTCCGAGTCCGACTCCGTCCGAAAGCATCAGACCAACCCCGAGCGCCACTCCGACGCCGGTCGAGACGTCTGTCAATGAGGTCGAAGTCGTACCGCTGCCGGCGACTCCGCCGAGCGTTGCGACATCCACTGTTTCGCTCACGTCATTACTGATCGCCGTTGCCGTTCTGGCCGCGAGCCTCTTTGTGCTCTGGTTCGCCCTTCGACGGCGCTCCCCCACGGCGCCGACCACCGCGCCAGCGGCACCATTGCGCGATCGGACCACCTCCGCTGGTGTTGTTCTTGATTCGATGGCGGATGTCGGCGAAGCGATGATCGACAGCGGCTACCCGGTGAGCATGGTTCGTTCTGCCGTGCAAGATGTCGCCGCCGCAAATGGCTACCCTTCCGCCGAGGTCGTCGTTTTCCCGACCGCAATTTTGGTGTCTTTGGATGCCGACGGTTCCGCCCAGACCCGAGCTGTGTCGGCGGGCCGACGGTCGTATCTGCTCCATCACGTCGACGTGATTGACCGAGTCGTGAAGGTCGGCCGCGTTCGTGCCGGTTCTAGCGCGTGGGTCACACGCCAGCTCGCAAAAGTGCGGGAGCTTCCTGCACCGTTTTCGCCCGTTCCCCGAGTGTTCGCGTACGCGCTCACTTCGGCAGCGATTTCTGTGCTCGTGGGATCATCGTGGCTTGGCGTGTTGTTGGCTGCGGTCCTTGGCCTCGGCGTCGGCACCCTGCTCCTGCTGGGCGAACGTCTCCCCTCCGCCTACACGGCGCTCGTCATTGTGGGTGCTGCCCTCGGGTCCTCGCTGATCGTGCTGCTCGTCGCCCGAATTTCTGCTGACTCCGGAGTGCTGCCCTCGCTCATCGCCCCGTTGGTCATCCTGTTGCCCGGCGGACTACTCACGACCGCGGTGATCGAACTCGCGACGGGCCACATCATGTCGGGTTCTGCCCGAGCAGCCGCCGGCGCCATGCGACTGCTTCTGCTCGCCGTCGGCATTGTGTCCGCCGGCGCCCTCGTGGGAGTCCCCGCCATCAACCTCGATGTGTCGAGCGAACCACTCGGCCCGATCGCCCCGTGGATCGCGGTGGCCGTATTCGGAATCGGAATCACCGTTTATCAGTGCGCTCGGCCGGCATCCATCCCGTGGATCATGCTCGTGCTCTACGTGGCCTACGGCGCCCAGGTGATCGGCGACGTATTGTTCGGTGGCGTACTTTCGGCCCTCATCGGCGCCATCGCCATGACCCCCGTCGCTGTGCTCGTTGCACGACACCACAGCGGGCCTCCGGCGATCGTCAGCTTCCTCCCCGCGTTTTGGTTGC
Source organism: Salinibacterium sp. M195 (assembly GCF_019443965.1). Classification (GTDB taxonomy): domain Bacteria; phylum Actinomycetota; class Actinomycetes; order Actinomycetales; family Microbacteriaceae; genus Rhodoglobus. The sequence goes on from NZ_CP040814.1 coordinate 2,651,793, forward strand.
TCGTCCCCGGCGCGCTTGGACTCGTCGGCGTGACCGAGCTACTCGGCGGAGGAGACAGCAGCAGCAGTCTCATCACGATGCTCGGCACCATGATCGCTATTGCGCTCGGAGTGCTGATCGGGCTCGCTGCCTCAAGCACTTTCCGCGACCGCCGACTACCCAGCCTTTTTGACTTTCTTGAGCCGCTGCCCGACCCGGAGCGAGACACGACAACGGTGCCCACTCAGACGCAGCCGAACACTGGTTAAGTCGGGCCGTCGTCTTCGCCCTCGACATCGTCGTCGTGCCGCGCTTCGAAACGCACTGCCATCGCCTTGTAGCCGGGAGTGTTCGATTCGCGCGCCAATAGTTCACGGTGCATGAGGGCATTTGCCTCAGGGAAGTACGCGGCAACGCACCCGCGCGCGCTGGGATACGCGACCAAACGGAAGCGATCTGCCCGGCGTTCGGCTCCCGCAAAGGTGCTGATGACATCCACCAGTTGTCGATCGGCAAAGCCTGCTTCGGCAAGATCATCCGGGTGGATAAGGATGACTCGTCGACCGTTCTTGATGCCACGGTAACGATCATCGACGCCATAGGACGTGGTGTTGTACTGGTCATGGCTGCGCATCGTTTGCAGAGTGAGATGCCCAGGAGGAGGCGTGAGGTATTCGAGCGGGCTGACCGTGAACTTGCCGCGCCCGATGTCGGTGACAAACGCTCGACGGTCGCGCGGTGCGCTCGGAAGAACGAAGCCATTGCGTTCGCGCACCCGGCGGTTGAACTCTTCGAAACCGGGAATCAATCGCGAAATGTGGTCGCGGATGACGTCGTAGTTGTCTGCCATCGCTTTCCAGTCGATTGGGTGGTCCGCGCCCAGCGTCGCTTCCGCCATCCTCGCAATAATGACTGGTTCGGCAAGGAGATGGTCTGACACCGGCGTGAGCCGCCCCTGAGTCGAGCGAACCACCGACATGGAGTCTTCGACGGAGAGAATTTGTCGACCATCCGGATGCTTGTCGTCAACATCGGTGCGGCCAAGAGTCGGCAAGATGAGCGAGGTCTGGCCGTGGACAACATGGGAGCGGTTCGGTTTCGTTGACACATGAACGGTCAGTCCAGCGCGCTTCATACTCGACTCGATTATCTCGGTGTCGGGGCTGGCGAGAGCGAAATTTCCGCCCATCGACACGAACACATCGATGTCACCCTGCGCGAAAGCGTTAACCGTCTGCACCGAGTCATACCCGTGCTCGACCGGAGCAGCAATGCCGAATTCTTTCTCGAGCCCGTCGAGCATCCAGCCGAAAGGTTGTTCCCAGACTCCCATCGTGCGGTCACCCTGCACATTGGAGTGTCCTCGCACCGGGCATGCGCCTGCGCCGGGCTTGCCGAAGTTTCCCTGCAGCAGCAACAGGTTGATGATCTCGCGAATCGTGTCCACGGAGTGCGGCTGTTGCGTGATGCCTAGTGCCCAGCAGAAGATCGTTGCCTTCGATCGCGCCAGCAGGCCCGCCACTTCGGTGATTTGTTCGCGGGTGAGCCCCGTGGCTTTTGCCGTCTCGTCCCAGTCAAGGGTGGCTCGCGCCGCACGATACGCAGCGATACCGTCCGTGACTTCGTCGATAAACTCTGCATCGAGCACGGTGCCAGGCGCGGCCGCTTCGGCCTCAAGCAGGAGATGCCCGAGCGCTTGGAAGAGGGCGAGGTCTCCCCCGACCTTGATCTGCATGAAGTGATCGGCGAGCGCTGTGCCATCGCCGATGAGCCCGCCAACAGTTTGCGGGTCCTTGAAACGCATGAGCCCAGCCTCTGGCAGGGGGTTCACGGCAACGATGGTGCCGCCGTTGTCCTTGCACTCCTTGAGGGCGGAGAGCATTCGCGGGTGATTCGTCCCCGGGTTCTGCCCGACGACGAAGATCAGCTCAGCTGCTTCGATATCGTCGAGAGAAACGGTGCCTTTGCCCGTGCCAATGGTCGAGTTCAGGGCGGCCCCGGATGACTCGTGACACATATTTGAGCAGTCGGGCAAGTTGTTGGTTCCGAGCGAACGCACAAAGAGCTGGTAGAGAAATGCGGTCTCGTTTGCTGTACGGCCGGAGGTGTAAAAGACGCAGCGGTCGGGCGTGGTAGCCCGAATTCGTTCGCCGATAAGGTCGAAAGCTTCTGTCCATGAAATCGCCGAATAGTGGGTTTCGCCGGGCCGGATTACTACCGGCTCCGTGATGCGACCCTGGTTGCCCAGCCAATACTCTGTCTTATCGGCCAAGTCGGCTATCGAGTGCTGCGCCCAGAACTCAGGAGTAACCGTGCGCTTCGTATTCTCTTCCGCAACCGCCTTTGCACCGTTCTCGCAGAACTCTGCAGTCTTACGCTTGCCGGTGATGGATTCAGGCCATGCGCATCCGGGGCAGTCTGTTCCGTTGACCTGGTTGAGCCGGAGCAGGGCCTTGGCGGTTCTGGTGACCCCAGCTTGGGCAACTCCGCGCTCGAGCGCGATCACTACCGCTTCAAGCCCAGCCGCAGAAGTCTTCGGAGGAGAAACCTTGAGGTCGTTCTCATCGATGTCTTTTCGAGGTGCTGAGCGTCGCATGCTTCCATACTGCCCCAGTCAGGCTGCTTTAGGGCCTTGATCTAGAATTGTAGGATGCTCATCGATGCTGTCGTGCTTGCGGGAGGCCGCTCCTCTCGCTTGGGATTCGTGCCGAAAGCGTCACTGCTGGTCGACAACGAGAGCCTTCTCGAGAAGGCGGTTATCGCCGCGCTCGGGGTGTCCCGCAGCTGCGTTGTCGTCGGCCCGCTCGCTCCCGAGATAGCTGGCCATGAGATTCTCGCTGTGCAGGAAGACCCGCCATTCTCCGGCCCCGCTGCTGCCCTCGCGGCAGGCCTGCGACTGCTGCCTTCCGGATCACAGACGAGTGAGAGCGTGCTCGTACTCGCTTGCGACATGCCAGGAATCGCGGTGCAGCTGCCGGCGCTCGTGGCCGCCCTCAACTCAGCATCTCGGGTGATCGATGGCGCGATCTCTCTAGACCCTCACGGCTACCGCCAGCCTCTCGCCGCTCTCTACCGGCACCATGAACTCACTCAAGTGGTCTCGCAATTCTCTGATCTTGAGCTCATCGGACTCTCGATGAGGGCCGTGATCGAGCAGCTGAATCTTCTCTCAGTGCCGGCAGCACTTGGCGTGACCGATGACGTCGACTCGTGGGAGGATGCAGCCAGGCTCGGCGCAACGGAGCCCCAGAGCGAAACACAAGAAGGCACACAATGAACTCGGATGAGCGCAAACGACTCGACGACTGGAGCAAGCAGCTCAGCGACGAGTTAGGACTCACAGGCACCCCATTCCATGGCGCAGAAAGTGTTGATCAGATTTTGAGCCTCGCCGGGGTTGCCGCGCACGCCATCATCCGACCCGCAGCACCCGTGACGACATTTCTGGTCGGCTACGCTGCGGGTTTGGCAGTTGCCCGTGGCTCCGACCCCGCAGCAGCGGCGCGGGAAGCGACCGATATCGCCCAAGCGTGCGCAGAACGAACGGCAGCTGACGTGCCCCCGCCCAAAGGAAAAATCCTGTGACCGATCAGATCTTTCCTAGCGAGACGGCACTGGTCGAACCCGGCGCGCAACTGACCGCGGCACAGCTCGTGCGCTACTCACGCCAGCTTTCCAATCCTGACTTTGGAGAGCTAGCTCAACGCCGGTTAGGCAACTCCCGTGTACTCGTCATTGGCGCCGGCGGGCTCGGCAGCGCCACCATCCCCTCTTTGGCAGCAATGGGCATCGGCACTCTCGGAGTTGTTGATACGGATGTTGTCGAGCTATCAAATTTGCACCGCCAGCTGGCGCACGGAGTGGCAGACATCGGCCGCAGCAAACTCGAGTCGGTCGCAGAGACGGTCGCGCAGATCAATCCCGATATCGACGTGCGACTTCACGAATTTCACCTCGACTCTTCCAACGCTCTCGCCCTGTTCCACGGCTATGACCTGGTCCTCGATGGCAGCGACAATTTCGCTACGCGGTATCTGGTCAATGATGCCGCCGCCCTTGTCGGCATCCCCGTGGTGTGGGGAGCAATCTTGCGTTACGGCGGCCAAACCGGTGTCGCGTGGGCCAGTCACGGCCCGACGTACCGTGACCTGTTCCCCGTTCCGCCACATCCGGATACCGTACTTTCGTGCGCCGAAGGCGGAGTGCTCCCCACAGTGTGCGCCGCCATCGGGGCGATCATGTGCTCAGAAACTATCAAGCTGCTCACCGGTATTGGCCAACCATTGCTCGGCCGAGTAACAAGCTACGACGCGCTCTCGGGGCGCTTCCGCGAAATCGAATACTCCACGACGCCAGACTCAGCCCCCATTACTGAACTGATTGACTATGAACTTTTCTGCAATGCCCCGGCCCAGCGCGAGACAGCGGGTGCTGTGAACGAGACCGACATTGCGATCGACTCCCACGAATTGGCAGCGCTTCTCTCTGCGGATGCCGCCATTCAGCTGGTCGATGTACGTGAACCTTTCGAGCGGGCTATCGTCGCGATCGAACCGTCGTTGCTGGTGCCGTTGGGTCAACTCGGTACTGAACTCGGCGCCATCCGTTCTGACGTGCCCGTCGTGCTTTATTGCCACCACGGCGTGCGAAGCGAGCGGGCGTTGCGTCTCCTGCGGGAATCAGGTTTCACTAACGTTCGCCACCTCAGCGGTGGAATCGATGCGTATTCGCTCACTATTGACCCGACGATGACGAGGTACTGAAGATGGGCGATGACAAAACTGTGACTTTCGCTGTGATCACCAATGACGAAATCGACGAGGCGGCGATTCGGCGTGCCGTCGAGTCTGTGCAATCAGGCGCCGTTGTCATGTTCTCGGGTGTCGTGCGCAACCACGATGGTGGACGTGATGTGCAGTCGTTGGAGTATCAAGCTCATCCCGATGCCGAACGATTCCTCGCTGAGTGCTGCGCGACTGTAGCGGCAGAGACTGGTCTGTCGATCGCTGCGGCGCACCGCGTCGGCAAGCTCGAAGTTGGAGATGTCGCGCTCCTCGCTGCCGTCTCCGCCGCTCACCGCCGCGAAGCATTCGATGCGTGCGAGCTTCTCGTTGAACGCATCAAGTCGACCGTTCCCATCTGGAAACGCCAAAGTCTCGCCAGCGGAACCACCGAGTGGGTGGGGCTCTAAAGCAACGAGCTATCCCCCGGCAAAGGGCGGGAGCACGTCGACGCGAGAACCGACAGCGTGCGCTGGGTCACGGCGCGCAACACCGTCAACAAGGAACGAGCCCGAATCCACGACGCGTTGCATGAGGTCGCCGTAGCGCTCGATGAGAGTCGTGGTGAGGTCGCCAAGGGTAGCGTCAGTCGCAATATCGACCTCTTCTGCCTCGCACCCAGCGGCCTCCGCCGCTGCGGCAAAATAGCGCACCTGCACTGTCATCTCAGCCCCCAATGTAAGACATTTCGATTTTCTTCGCACCAGTGCCCCGAGCGGTGTTGAGCGAACGAAGCTCCGAGTAACGGTCGGTGCGTTCTCTCCAGATGTTAGCCATTGCTTCCGACAGTTCAGTATCAGAGCATCCATCACGCATCAGCTCACGCAGATCGTGTCCAGTGCTGGCAAACAAGCAGGTGTATAGCTTTCCATCAACGGAAATTCGCGCCCGGGAGCAGGAATGGCAGAACGATTGGGTGACACTAGAAATCACTCCGATTTCACCGCCGCCGTCGCGATACCGCCACCGCTGCGACGTTTCTCCGCTGTAGTTCGGGGCGACCTCTTCCAAAGGAAGTTCCGCGTTGATCCTCGCGACGATCTCCGCAGACGGCACAACTTCGCCGAGTTGCCAGCCGTTCGTCGTTCCGACATCCATGTACTCGATAAAACGAAGGATGAAGGGTGTTCCCTTGAAGTGGCGCGCCATCGACACCACGTCGTGGTCGTTTTGCCCCTTCTTGACGACCATGTTTATTTTGATCGGTCCGAGACCAGCCTCTTGCGCGGCGTCGAGACCGTCAAGAATTCTCTGGACCGGAAAGTTGATGTCATTCATCGCTTGGAAAGTCGCCTCGTCGAGGGAGTCCAGCGACACGGTTACGCGTTTCAGTCCCGCGTTTGTGAGATCCTTCGCGAGGAAGCCGAGCGCCGAGCCGTTCGTGGTCACCGCAAGGTCGAGAGCCTCTCCCGCCGGCGTGCGTACTTCGGCGAGCATCGCAACGAGATCGGGAAGCCCCTTGCGAAGCAGTGGCTCTCCGCCTGTCAACCGAATTTTCTGCACACCATGCGCTGCCGCTACCCGAGCGAGGCGTGTGATTTCTTCAAAGCTCAGCAGCTCTTCGCGCGGCATGAAGGCATAATCGCGTCCGAAAATCTCCTTCGGCATACAGTAGACGCACCGAAAATTGCAGCGATCTGTCACAGAAATGCGGAGGTCGTGCAGGCCTCTACCTCGAGCGTCAGTGACGGAACTCATCAACGTAGAGGAAGCCATGGCCTCAGCCTAGCTGCACCTCGCTGGGTGAACTGCTTGCGCTGATTCGTCGGGGGTAGATCGTCACCGCCGCGGGATCAACGAACGCCGTGATCGAGTCACCTGACGATATTCGTTCTTCTAATATCTCAGTAGCGGATGCCTCAGCCGCGACGCTATCACCACGGAAAGTGAGACGCACACCCCGAACCGCGGGCTCAAGAGTAGCGATGCTCGCCCGCCACGTGTTTGGTATCTCGTGGCCTGCGAATGCCACCCTCGGACGACCGTGCTCCGATCGCAGAGACGTCACGACTACAGCCGATGGCGAAAAGACAATCGACGCCTCAGAGCCGATCGGAGGAAGAGGCGCGAGAGAAGCAAACCGTCGCCCGTCGGCTGTTCTCACGAGAGTGGCTGTTTCGACGATTCCGTTGAGCAGATTGAGGTTCACCAGCGCGGCCGCGAACGGCGAAGCCGGCTGCCGGAGAACACGATCAGCACCACCGATGTCCACTATCTTTCCCTCCTCCATGATGGCTACACGGTCTGCCAACACCATCGCGTCGACCACATCGTGAGTGACGATGATTGTCGCTGCGAGCCTGCCAGACACATGGCCAGGGAGCGTGCTGTGGCGATCGGTGAGGCGTTCGCGCAACAGCGTGCGAACGAGAGAAGCGTTCTGAATATCAAGCGCGGCCATCGGCTCGTCGAATAGCAGCACGTCTGGCTCGGTAGCAAGCATCCGGGCGATAGCGATGCGCTGCTGCTGACCGCCAGAAAGCGACGCTGGTGCACGTTCCGCGAACTCCGTGAGGCCAACAGCAGCAATCCACGCTCCGGCGATCCGGCGCGCCGGAGCGGCACCGATCCCCCGTGCTCGCGGACCAAACGCTACGTTCTCCAGCACAGTGAGATGCGGAAACAGCAGCGAGTCCTGCCCGAGAAGACTGATCCGGCGACGGTGCACGGAAACATCGCGCTTTCGAGACCCGTGTGCCGGCACGCGAGTCAGTGCTCTGCCGTTGACGGTGACGACACCGCGATCGGGAGTCACGAGCCCGGCGATCGCCGCGAGCAGTGTTGACTTGCCGGAGCCGTTCGGACCGAGGATCGCTACGGTCTCTCCCGCCCCGACCTTAAGAGCCACATCGAGCGTGAACGGACCTCGCTGTACTACAAGTTCAGTCTGCAAGACCATTCGTCACATCCCCGGAGTGGTTCGCCAGCTGCGCAAGAGCAACAGGATGATGATTCCGACGACCACAAGGAGGAGCGAGAGAGCGATTGCGGAATCCTGCGTCGCGCCCGCTCCGTTGAACGCGGTGTAGATCGCGAGAGGCATCGTGCGCGTAATGCCCGCCGCGTTGCCAGCGAAGAGCGCTGTGGCCCCGAACTCGCCAAGCGCACGAGCGAAGCACAGCACGGTGCCCGCGAGAAGGCCGGGAAGGATGGTCGGCAACGTCACCCGGCGAAACACGGTCCAGCGACCAGCGCCGAGAGTCGCGGCGACCGTTTCGAATCCCGTCCCCGCTGTACGCAATGCCCCCTCGACGGCGATCACCAGAAACGGCAGCGCCACAAATGATTGGGCGATGACTACGGCCGCCGTCGTGAAAGGGATGTGGATGCCGAAGGTGAGTTCCAAGAAGCCGCCAACTAGTCCGTTACGTCCGAGCAAATAGAGCAAAGCGATGCCGCCGACGAGGGGCGGCATGACAAGAGGCAGGGTCGTGAGTGCCCTCAGCAACCCAGCGAGGCGGGGACCAGATCTCGCGATCACCAGCGCCAACGGCACTCCGACGATGAGGCACAGAGCCGTTGCCGAGAGCGCCGTCTGCAGCGAGAGGCCGAGAGCAGACAAGGCTTCTGCCGAAACAATGGCCGCGGGCACACGTGGCCAGTCGGCGCGAGCAACTAATCCCACCAGTGGCAGCACCAGCAAGGCGAACCCTACGGCGGCGGGAATGTATAACAGTCGCGGCATTCCTACGCCAGCAGGGGCTTGGAGCCGCATATTCGCGCTCATGACCGACCGAACCCGTAGCGCGAGAGAACACTCTGACCACGGTCAGAGACAACGAAGTCTCGAAATGCCTCCGCGACAATGGGGTTCGCCGACGATTCGAGTATCCCGAGGGGGTAGGTACTCTTGGCCTCGTCTGCCTCCGGAATATTGATGCCCTCAACCGCCTCCGCTGCGGCGATATCCGTGACGTACACAAGGCCGGCATCCGCTTCTCCCAGCTGCACCTTAGTCAGCACCGCTTTTACGTTGAGTTCTTCGCTTGCGGGAGTCACGACGATTTTTTCGCGGTCAAGGAGGGTCTGGGCGGTAGCCCCGCACGGCACTTGTGGCGCACACAGGACGAGCTGCACTCCGGGAGCTGAAAGGTCAGCCAGCTCAGAGATGTTGAGAGGGTTGCCCGGCTGCACCGCAATCTGTAACGAGTTGCTAGCGAAAGGTATCGCCTCACCGTCGAGCAAGTCGCTGACGGAGCGCATTGTGGCCCCATCTGCCGCCGCGAATATGTCGGCAGGAGCACCTTCCCTTATTTGTGTCGCCAGTGTCGTCGATCCGTCGAAGGAAATAGGCGCGATCGTGACGTCCGGGTGATCCGAACCAAAGATTGCCGCCAGTTCGGTGAATGACTCAGTGAGTGACGCCGCCGCAAAAATGGTGAGAGTTCCCTGGAGTTCACCTGGCTGTGTGGATGCCGTTGAGCCGGAAACCGAGGAGCTACAGCCCGAAAGCGTCAACGCCGAAACAACGGCCAACGCCGCTGCCACACGCGTCAAGCGCGGCGCTCTGACACTTCGTTCAGAATGACGAACCACTATCGGTGGCCCTGCGGAGATTCGACAACAACCATCGTTGCCTTGACGACTGCTACCGCGAGCGACCCGATTTCGAGCTTCAGGTCACGCACTGCTTCTGTCGACATGAGCGAAACGATTCGGTGGTGACCGCACTGCATTTCTACCTGTGACATAACGGTGTCGCTGACGATTCCCGTCACGAGCCCGACCATTCGATTGCGAGCGCTGCTGACAGAGTCGGTGTTCTGCTGCGCCAAGGCAGCGTGGCGAGCTCGTTCTTGGGACAGGCCCGCCAGCTCTGCGCCATCCACCACTTGACGACCTGAGCCGTCAGTGGCCGCCGTCAACTCCTGCGAATTCACCCACCGCCGCACAGTATCGTCGCTCACCCCAAGAAGTTCGGCGGCCTCACTGATCCGATATTGCGTCATAGATACGACAATATCACCGCAACTGCGGGACTATCCGTTCGCATTTTCCTCAGCTGACTACAGCATCTTCCGCGTCACTAGACTCGGAGCATGCCCTTTGACGCGTCCGCCACTCCGTCGCCGATGAGCATCGATGAGCATCGCGAGCGCATTCTCGCGACAGTCTCACCATTAGCGCCCGTCTGGGTTTCACTCGCGGACGCTCTCAACCTCACACTCGCTGCCGACGTGTTGGCGAAAGTGGATGTTCCGAGTTTCGATAATTCCGCTATGGATGGCTACGCCCTTCGCCGGGCCGATGTCTCGGCCGCGTCCGCAGAGTCGCCCGTCCGGCTGAAAGTCGTCGCTGACCTCGCGGCCGGTTCGGCCGAGAACCCGCCACTTCGCGACGGCGAAACTGCCCGCATCATGACGGGCGCCGCTGTACCCGCTGATGCTGACTGCATCGTGCCCATCGAAGACACTGACTGCGGAACTGACACCGTGCTTATCTCTCGCGCCCCGAAACCTGCTGCCCACATCCGGCGCACAGCAACAGACGTGCACAACGGCCAGACAGTGTTGACAGCAGGCCGCGTGCTTGGCCCGCGCGATCTCGCTGCGGCGGCCGCGACCGGCAGCAGCGAGCTGCTCGTTCACCGCCCACCGCGCGTTGGCGTGCTCTCCACTGGCAGCGAACTTCGGGCGCCCGGTGAGCCCCTCAGCGGGGGCCAAATCCATGATTCGAACTCGTTACTCTTAGCGGCATTGGTGACCCAAGCCGGTGCCGTGGCGATTCAGCTTGGCTCGGTGCTCGACGACGAGGATGCGTTGCGTGCCGTTCTCGAGGAGCATGCCGCTCACGTCGACGTCTTCATCACTTCGGGTGGCGTGAGCGTTGGAGCTTATGACATCGTGCGCCACGTGCTTGCGCCGCTCGGCGTCTGGTTCGGCCCGGTGCGTATGCAACCGGGGAAGCCGCAGGGGTTTGGGCGACTTCCGCGAGCAAGCGGCGACGGCGATGGGCCCGCAATTTTTGCGCTTCCCGGCAACCCCGTGAGCGTCTTCGTATCCTTCGAGACATTCGTGCGGCCCGCCTTGTTGACGCTGGCGGGGCGAACGCAGATCACGCGCGACACGGTTGTCGCGACCGTTTCCACCGGATGGCAGAGTCCGGCAGGGCGTGCCCAATACATGCCGGCTGTCGTTAGCGTCGATGAGGGCGGAACGCCAACAGTACGCCCCGCAACTGCCGGTGGGGCCGGTTCCTATCTCGTCGCGAGCTTGGCGCACGCGAACGCCTTGGCGTTCGTCCCTCACGACATCACTGACGTACGCGAAGGTCAGCTACTCGCTGTCACACTAGTGACATGAACGAGACACCTTTCACTCACCTCAACGCCGCTGGCCAAGCCCACATGGTGGATGTCACTGCCAAGACTCCAACGGTGCGCTCGGCGACGGCGGCCGGCTTCGTTCGCTGTTCCGCCACGGTCATTGGTGAGTTGCGGTCGGGCACGGCGCCCAAGGGTGACGTTTTAGCGGTCGCTCGAATCGCCGGCATCCAGGCGGCTAAGCGTACTGCTGAGCTGTTGCCACTGGCGCACATCATTGGCGTACACGGTGCCCAAGTCGACCTTGAGATTACGGATGATGGTGTTGCTGTCACGGCGACCGTGCGTACCGCAGACCGCACCGGCGTTGAGATGGAAGCGCTCACCGCAGTGTCGGTTGCAGCACTGGCTATTATCGACATGGTCAAGGGCATGGATAAGTCCGTACAGATTGAGAATGTGCGCTTGCTCGCCAAGTCTGGCGGTCGCTCTGGAGAGTGGCTGCGGCCAGAGTAGCCACATCCCACTAGGCGCGGCGCTAGTGGTCGCCGTTGTCCAATTGGTCGAGGATGTGCGGAACGAGCGGCAGCAGCACGTCCAGCCCTTCGGTGACTGCACTCAGTGATCCCGGAAGATTGACGATCAGAGACTGCTGAGTCACCCCCACTAGTCCGCGGCTGAGGGCCGCCATGGGGGTGCTTCTGGCGCCTTCACGGCGAAGCATCTCCGCGATACCGGGTATCTCTCGCGCGAGCACTGGTCGTGTTCCCTCTGGCGTGAAGTCGCGTGGCCCGATGCCGGTGCCCCCCGTCGTGATGATGAGTCGTGCACCGACGTCGATCGCAGCCACTAGAGAATTTTCGACAGCTTCCACACCATCCGGAATCACTGTTGCGGTCGCGGAGTACCCCTGTGCGGCGAGCATCTCGACAATGCGGGGGCCTGATTCATCACGACGTTCCCCGCGCGAACTCCGGTCAGAGACAGTGATGACGGCGGCGACGATGGCGTCAGTCAGCTCATGCTGCGGTTGAATCATGCCCTAACGGTACGACAGCATGGCGGCGACTAGCTACAGCAGCTTCCGCACGAAGTTCTTCGGCTAGCTTGCGAAAGGGTTCGTGGACTGCAAACCTGAACCTATGAGTAGGATCACGGTTCGGCGCAAAGTTACTCGGCTCACAGTCGGTGCTACCTCAAGCGTCAAAGAAGATTTTCTTGCTGTCGAAGAGCCGTTAGAAATCCGCGTTGGTGGTCGCGCCCTGGCCGTCACTATGCGCACCCCGGGAAACGACTACGACCTAGCTGCGGGGTTTCTTGTGTCAGAGGGCGTCATCAGTCGAGGTGACCAGTTCGTTGCCGCCCGCTATTGCGCTGACGCAACCGTCGCGGATCAGAACACGTATAACGTGCTCGATGTGACCCTCGCAGCAGACGTTCCACCGCCAGATCCCAGCCTCGAGCGAAACTTTTACACCACTAGCTCGTGCGGTGTCTGCGGCAAAGCGAGCATCGAGATGGTGAGCACGCAATCCGCGTACGAAGTCGCTGACGACCCCGTCAGGATCGACCCCGAGGTCTTAATCACCTTCCCCGAGAAACTGCGGGCGGAGCAGGCAGTGTTTGAGAAGACGGGCGGGTTGCATGCCGCTGGGCTTTTCGACGGGGTTACAGGCAAATTACTGGTGCTTCGAGAGGATGTCGGGCGACACAACGCCGTCGACAAGGTAATCGGCTGGGCAGCCAAAGAGAATCTCTTGCCGCTTCGAGGCACCGTATTGATGGTGTCGGGCCGGGCAAGCTTCGAGCTAACCCAAAAGGCGAAGATGGCCGGAATCCCCGTGCTCGCCGCAGTGTCGGCGCCCTCCTCACTCGCTGTCGAGCTCGCAGCGGAGGTCGGCATGACGCTGGTCGGTTTTCTCCGAGGAAACTCGATGGTGATCTATGCGGGAGATCGCATCCAGGCTCTCACTGCGGGCTAACAAACGACGAAGACGGTACATCAGCCGGTTGTACCGACTGCTGTACCGCCCTGTCGTTGAGCAGTGCTGAACCCCGAAAGGCGTCAGCGCGTGCTCTTAGCTATTTGCGGTGCGCGGGGCTCCGATCCCGGAATTGATTTTATGCAGCCCGCCCTTCGATGGTGTGATGTCGAAGTCGAACATTGCCGTTGGTAGGTACACCGTGGCGCACGAGTTCGGGATATCGACGACGCCAGACAACCGGCCTTCGATTGGAGCGGATCCCAACAGGAGGTAGGCCTGCTCGGGGCTGTAGCCGAACTTGGTGAGGTAGTCGATCGCATGCAAGCACGCACGCTGGTAGGAGAGATCGGAATCGAGGTACTTCTGCTCGCCATCGAGCGTGACCGAGGTGCCACTAAAAGCCAACCATTCGCTGTACTGGGGGCCTTCGATTCCTGGTTGGAAGATCGCGTTCTCCGACACTCCATACTTTTCCATGCCGCCCTTGATGATGTCGACTTTGAGCTCAAGGAATCCGCCCATTTCGATACCACCGCAGAAGGTAATCTCACCGTCACCCTGGCTGAAGTGCAGGTCGCCGAACGACAGGTTCGCTCCCTTGACAAACACGGGATAGAAAACTCGCGTGCCCTTCGTGAAGTTCTTGATGTCCTGGTTTCCGCCATTCTCGCGAGGCGGTGCAGTACGGGCACCTTCGTTGCTCACCCGGTCGAACTCAGCGCCCGACAGCGATCCGAGAATCGCCGAGCGCGGCTCCGGGGGAAGCGCCAGTGGCGGCACTCGCTGCGGGTCCGTCGCGATCAGAGCGGCCTCGCGAGAGTTCCACGTTGCCAGCAGATCATTTGACGGCGCCACTCCCATGAGCCCGGGGTGCGTGATGCCGCGGTAGCGCACTTCAGGCACGTGGCGCGAGGTCGCGTACCCGCCCTCGAAGTCCCAGATTGCCTTGTACGCATCGGGAAACTGGTCTACGAGGAAGCTTCCGCCATTGTTCTTCGTGAAGACTCCGGTATAGCCCCAGCCCTGACCTGCCAACGGGCCCGTCTCGTTCGGGATCGAGCCGATGTCAAGGATGTCGACAATCAGCAGGTCGCCGGGTTCGGCACCTTCGATGGCGAACGGCCCGCTCAACACGTGGACGCTTTCTAGCGGCGCATTGGCGATGTCATCAGCTGAGTCATCGTTAACGATTGCCCCGTCGAACCATTCACGACAGTCAGCTCGAAACACCTGTCCCGGTTTGACCGTGACGGCCGCCGGAATATCTCCATGCCATCGATTGTGGCCAACCAGTTTCTGGTCGGTAAAGGATTTTTCGGAATCTAAGGGAAACAGATTCTCAGACATTTTTTTCCTTTCAAAGATGAAACAAATTCTTGTGAGAGTCGTGAAACTGCGTTCGCTGCGGGATGGCCGCCGCGGAGGCTTAGGCGTTCGAGTGGGCCACCTCCTCCGCGGGAGCTGGTTGGCGGGTGCGCAAGATGACCATTGCGACGATGAAGACCACCGCGAGCACAATTGCGACGATCGCGCCGTCTAGCGTTTGCCAAATTCCCGTGAGGATAAGGAACGCTGGAATGGCGGCGGTAATCCAGCCCTGCACCGCCGCAACTGCCCCAGTGATCCACGTGAGCGAGGTCATTCCCTTGCCAAGCACTAGATAGAACAGGGACCACAAAACGGCCCATTGGAGCCAGATAACGAAGAACGCGTAGTCACCGAACCAGACAAGGTTCGCGACGGCGTAGGCGACCGCCGCAATAGCGACGAAGAGGGAAAAGTAGCCGAGCCCCGTTGGGTCGTAGCCCCAGGTGTTTCCCATCGCGACGTACAGGTAGGTGAAGCCAAAGAGATAGAGACCGCTCGCGGAGAAAATCACCGCAGCGTCTCCACCGGCAGTAAAGATCAGATACGTCGGAGTGAGAACTTGCAGGAACCCGACAAACCAGTTGAGCGGCGTTGCGCCGGCGCCTTTCACAATGCCCATCAGCGCTAGCCCGTTGAGAAATAGGACCGCACCTACGTATAGCAAACCGACAGCACTCATCTGGATCTCGCTTCCTGTTTTTTATTCTCTAGGCGCGCGGTAATTTCTGCGCTCGAGGATCATAGGTAACCCGTTGGGGGCGACGAGACCCCGAAGGAAGCGAACCAACCACCTGCGGTGCATCCGCCGTTGCGTTGGTTGCATCGAGAAGTCTTCTCGCTCCGGCGTTCCCAAAATTGAGAAGAGGGGAACTGAAAATACGAGGTGCGTCGCCTGCACAAGCCGGGCATGAAGCCGTCTGGGGAATGTCACCCATCGGCGCTCGTTTGTCGAAATGCCCGTGTTCAGCGCAAGAATATTCGTAAGCAGGAATGGCGCTCACCACCGATCTCGGGTAGACGACTCTGTATATCTCGAGACGCTAGCAAGCATCCCTCAGGGAAGCAATGGTCGCGGTACCACTCTGCTGCGACGAGGGGATTTCCGCTATGCGCACCCGGCCGGGAGAAAGTCACCGAGAACCAGAAGGATGCCGTCAAATAAAACAGCTGGCGCACCGCAGAAAGAAGCTTCGCGCGGTTAACGCAAAAATCCCGGCCTCTTTCGAGACCGGGATCTTTCACATGGTTGCGGGGACAGGATTTGAACCTGCGACCTCTGGGTTATGAGCCCAGCGAGCTACCGAACTGCTCCACCCCGCGGCGTGCTTAAAGACTAACACAGGGTGAAGGAGGTGAAAACCGAACTCAGCGGGTTCGCAGTGTGCTGCGGCCCGCTGAGTCAGAATTCGCTATTCAGTGGCGTCGATTGCCCGCTGGATTGCGGCGGTCATGCGGTCGTCTGCCTCAGCGGCAGCGACGAGATCGTTGTCAGCGTAGGCTGCCTGACGATCGGCCAATGCTGACTTGTAGTCGGCAAGAGCCTTGTCGAGAGCGGGGTTGTCGCCCGGCGTTACTGGCTCAACTGGCGCGTCAGGATCAACGGGCTCCACTGGCGCGTCTGGATCAACCGGAACCTCCGGGTCAACCGGAACTTCACCGTCGCCAGCCTCGGCTCCAGAGTCTCCCCCGAACAGCGAGTCGAGTGCCTGGTCGAGGGTGTCCTCGAATGCAATCTCATCACCGAACGATACGAGCACCTTGCGCAACAGTGGGTACTGGGTTCCACTCGTTGACTGCACGTAAACCGGTTGCACATAGAGCAGTCCGCCACCGACGGGCAGCGTCAGCAGGTTTCCGAGCTTCACCTCGGTGTCACCGCGCTGCAAGAGCGCAAGCTGGTTCGCGACAATCGTGTCGGTGTTGAAGCTGTTCTGCACCTGACCAGGACCCGGGATGGTGTCCTTCTTGGGCAGATTCAGCAGCGTGAGCTTGCCGTAATCTGGCCCGGCATCCGAGTTCGCGGTGAGGTATCCGGTGAGAACACTTCGGGTCGCGTCTGCACTTCCCTTCGGAATGAAGGTCGAGTACAGCGTGAACGCGGGGTCTTCGGTTCCCGGAACCTGCATCGTGAGGTAGTACGGGGGCTGAAGCGAACCAGTTGCTGAAACCGGGTCTTCCGGGCTCACCCACTGGTCGTCACTCGAGTAGAACGAGCCAGCATCCGTCACGTGGAAGGATCCCAGAATCTCGCGCTGCACCTTGAACAGGTCAGAGGGGTACCGCACGTGGTCGAGCAGTTCAACGCTCATGTCGCTCTGTGGCAGCAGCGTGTTCGGGAAGATCTTGTTCCAGGTCTTCAGTACAGGATCTTCGTCGTCCCACGCATACAGCTTCACCGAACCGTCATAGGCATCAACTGTTGCCTTGACCGAGTTGCGGATGTAGTTGATGTTGTCGAGCGCGAACTGCGGCGCCGGCGTGTAGGTGTCTGCAATCGCACTGGAGAGCTGCTCGACCTGCGAGTACGGGTAGTTAGCGCCCGTGGTGTAGCCGTCGACGATCCACACGATGCGGTCGTCCACGATGGCGGGGTAGACATCGCTGTCAACGGTGAGGTACGGCGCTACCTTCGCGACACGGTCGAGAGGCTCACGGTCGTACAAAATCTGCGACTCTTCAGTAACCGCTGACGAGAGGAAGATTTGCTCAGACTGGAACTTGATCGCGTAAACAAGCTTCTTGAAAACGTTGTCGAGAACTGGCCCACCTTCGCCGTCAAACGTGGTGGTGGCGTTCTGGTTGCTATCTTCGCCACCCGACGGGAAGTCGAGCTCGATGTCATCGGCACCCTCGGGTCCACCGACAATCGAGTACTCGGGTGACTTCTCACCGAAGTAAACGCGAGGCTCAAATTCGCCAAGGGCACCCGTGCTGGGGATTCCCGACTGCAAGAACACCGGCTGACCATCGGCAGCGCGTTGGTTACCGTAGGCCGCAACAACGCCGTAACCGTGCGTGTAGACGACGGCATTGTTGTACCAAGACTGGGAATCGCCCAGACCGGACTGGTTCAACTCACGAACCGCAATGACGGTGTCTTGCGTCTCGCCGTCAATGTCATAGCGGTCAACATCGAGGTGACTGTCGAACTGGTAGTACTGCTTGAACTGTTCGAGCTGCGCAAACGCCTGCGGCGCAATAGCGGGGTCGAGGATGCGGATGTTTGCCGTTGTCGTTGCGTCTTCACGCAGCGCACCAGATTCGGCATCCGTCGTCGCGCTGTAAGGAATCTCTTCGACGTCGGCAACGCCGTAGGCATCACGTGTCGCCTGAATGCTTCGATCTATATATTCCGATTCGTAGGTACGCGCGTTGGGGTCTACCTGGAAGCGCTGGACGATCCACGGGTAGAGGTTTCCGACGACGAGCCCGCTGATCAGCAGCAGAGCGGTACCGATCATCGGCAGACGCCAGCGACCGATTATGGCCGTAACGATGAACAGGATGGCAACGATGGCGGCAATTCCCGCAAGAATTGCGCGACCCGGAATTGTGGCGTTTGCCTCGGTGTAACTTGCACCGGTTTGCAGGAATCCCTGGCTCGAGGAGTAGAGCGTGGTGAACTGGTCGAGCCAGATGCTCAATGCCTGAACAGCAAAGAAGAGGCCGGCGGTGACGGCCAACTGGATGCGCGCAGAACGTGAGATGCGCACTTCGCGGCCATGAACGCTGAGCGCACCGTAAAGATAACTTGTCGCGAGAGCGGCAACGAACGAAACGATGAGTACCGCGGAAGCGAATCCGACAATGCCGTGGTACATGGGCAGCTCGTAGAAGTAGAAGCCAATGTCTAGCTTGAACTGCGGGTCGACTTCACCGAAAGAGGTGCGGTTGAGCCACTGCAACGCAACGGGCCAGCTGCCAGCAGCGGAGACGCCACCGAAAACTCCCAAAAGAAC
Organism: Salinibacterium sp. M195; assembly: GCF_019443965.1. GTDB lineage: Bacteria > Actinomycetota > Actinomycetes > Actinomycetales > Microbacteriaceae > Rhodoglobus. Next base: position 2,670,127 of record NZ_CP040814.1, read on the forward strand.
GGGGATACCGACCATGGCGAGCTTGCGGAGCGGCTCGACTACCTGCTGGTAGCCCTCCAGCTGCGCATTGAGTTTCGCGTAAATCGGGCGTGCACGGAACGCGATGAGAAGGCTGATACCCACCGGAATTGCCATCGCAGCAAAACCAATAAGGAACATCACCGCATTAGCGATCCACTGGGTGGTAAGCACCTCGAGATAGCCGGCCTGGTCAAACCAGAGAACGTCGGCATAGAGATTGGAGAACAAGAAGAATGCGATCACAATGACGGCGAGAATTATCGCCGTGATCGTAAACGCAGACCTCGTTTTGCTCTTAGGGGCTGATTCGGTTTGGCTCGACACTGTACTTCGCTCCTGAGATTGGGGGCCTAGCGGTATCTTAAAGGTCTTTCATGGGCGCGGGGCGAATGATCGCTCTCAGCGTCAATCGGGGAAACGATCACCCAATAGCGGTCAACGTGCGTCGCAAGACGGAAGCCCGGTGCCGCTCAGGCCAGCACGGATGCTGGCGAGCGCGACGAGAGCGTCGTTGAGGTTATCCACTGCGTACACGGTGAGGCCGTCGGGGATGTTCTCCGCGACCTCATCGCAATTCTCTACTGGGGCAAAGAAAAAGCTGGCGCCGGCATCGCGGGCCCCATACATCTTCTGTTGAATTCCCCCGATTGGCCCGACGTCACCGCTGGCGGTGATGGTGCCGGTTCCCGCAATTTCTTCACCGCCGTTGATCGCACCAGGCGTGAGCTTGTCGATGATCCCTAGCGCGAACATCATGCCTGCGCTGGGGCCGCCGACATTCTCAAGCTGAATCTTGACGTCAACGGGAAAGTTGTATTCACTACCCACAATGACTCCGATGACAGCGATGGCGTCATCGCCCTCGCTCATTGTCGGCGTGATCTCCGCCGTCTGTTCTTCACCCTCGCGTTCAAAGACGATGATGGCGGGCGTCGTTGTTCCGTTGCTCGCAATCGCATCGCGAAGGCCGGCAACGTCAGCGAAAGTTTCGTCATTAACCGACCGGATGATGTCGCCAGCCTGCAGCACACCATCCGATGGTCCGTCGGCGCTTGTCTCGGCGACGGTGAGCGTTGCATCAAATTCGTAGTCCAGATCGGACAGTGCCGCAGCAATTGCTTCCTGTTGCGAGCTTTCCATCTGAATGCGGCCAGCTTCTGCTGATTCCTCAACCGTCACGCCAGTGGGGTAAATGGATTCGACAGGAACGATCGCGCGACTGCGGTCGAAGTACGCGGCACCGACTTCGAACCAGCTCAGCGGCGACTGAGGGTTTCCCTGCACGTTCACGGTGAGCATGTCGAGCGCACCCTCAGTGGGATACGTCGTTTCGACGGGAATTTGGATGAGCGGCACAAGCTCGCCGTCGATCTCAACGTCGCCCAAGGTGTCGTAGACCGGGCCCGGTTGTTCGATGATGTACGGCGAGGGAACGAGCGTTGCCAACAACGTTCCGATGAGCGCAACGCTGAGAATCAGCCAGCCAAGCCAGCCACTTCGGGCGCGACGAGACGACTGTTCGGGACGATTATCAGTAAACAGGGCCACCTAGGTCCTTACGGGGTGGAAGCGGTGTTCGCCACAGGCGCACGGTAAGACTCACTAGCCTAGGTCAAAACTCAGCCGCGCACGCCATCGAGCGGCTAGCGTTAATCCATGGCTGACAACGCTGACAACAATTCCGAAGACGAGTTCCGCGACATGATGCGAGAGTTCCTCTCCGGAGATGGAGAGATTGACCCCGCAAAGCTTGCTGCCGCGGCGGGATTGCCGAATGATCCTGCAATGATTCAGCAGCTCCTGAGCCAGCTCCAGAGCGCCCTCGGTAACAGCAAAGATGGAATCGACTGGGACATTGCGCTCCAGCAAGCTAAAGGCCTCGCCGCGCAAGGCACTGTCGTCTCGTTGCCCGCGGAGCGTTCCAAGCTGGAACAGGCCCTCCACGTGGCATCACTGTGGCTCAACGAGGTCACTGACGTTTCTGAACTCACCGTGGAGCCCAAACTTCTGAGCCGCAGCGAGTGGGTCACCCTCACCATGCCCGTCTGGACACAGCTTGCTGAGCCCGTGGCGAATTCGATCGCGAACTCGCTCACTGACGTACTCACGCAAAACACCCCAGAAGAGATGAATGACATGCTCAGCGGTGCGAGCAAAGTGATGCGCAACATCGGCGGCACCCTGTTCGCCATGCAGCTCGGCCAGGTTGTCGGGCAGCTCTCGAGTGAAGTGGTCTCTGGCGGAGACATCGGTATCCCCCTGCTCGATGAGCAGCAGGCAGCGATCGTGCCCCAAAACGTGTTCGCATTTGGCAATGGCCTCGACCTTCCTGACGAAGAAATTCACCTGTACTTGGCCGTGCGCGAGCTCGCGCACGCTCGACTGTTCCGGCATGCAAAGTGGCTGCGCCTACAGTTCATGACCTCGGTTACGGCCTATGCCCACGACATCCACATTGACTCGGATGCGATTGCCGAACTCGCAAACGGTTTCGATCCAAGCAACCCTGAAGACTTGCGCGACGCCATGACGAATGGTTCGCTCATCCCGCCTAAGAGCGAGGAACAACGGGAAGCACTTGAACGTCTTGAGACGGTGCTCGCCCTGGTCGAAGGGTGGGTTGATGTCGTTACCGCGGCTGCCACCACTCGACTGCCTGCGCGGGGCGCGATCGCAGAAACTGTGCGTCGGCGTCGCGCCTCTGGCGGACCAGCAGAGTCTGCGTTTGCCACCCTCGTCGGCCTAGAACTTCGACCTCGTCGACTACGAGAAGCCGCCGCAATGTGGCAACACGTCAGTGACGAACTTGGCGCAGAGCAGCGTGATGCTCTCTGGTCACACCCTGACCTGATGCCCACCGGCGCCGACATCGACGATCCTGCCGCGCTCGTGGCTCGACTCCGTGATGGCGGAAAGACCCCAGACGATATCGATCAGGCAATTAACGACCTCCTGAACGACGAGTCTGGAGACCGGCCTCACGAAGGCGACAACTCCTAAGCAGCGTGCACCGCGCTCGCTGCGCGCTGTGGAATCTTCGCACTGACCAATCGGACAGGCGTGCACAATAGGCACATGATCCTGCGCGTAGACCCCCGCCTACCACTGGTGTGGCGCTCCCCCACGAGCGCCCAATTCGGTATCGACCCACCCGCTGTTGTGCTGCCCCATGTCACCGACATCCAAGAGAAGATCCTCTCGGCTCTTGTCTCGGGCATCAGTCGCAGCGGAATCGGCATGCTGGCACGGTCGCACCCCGCCGAGTGTGACGACCTTCTCGACGCGCTCTCGCGAATCCTCGTTGCCACGCCGCCACAACCGCCAAGCGCCCACGTTGCCATCGTGGGCTCCGGCGCGCTCACCGAAGCAATCGCTCGAACCCTCGCAGCTAGCGGAGTGACGGTGAGCACCGCTGAGCACTCGGATGAGCTAGCCGGGCCAGACCCGGATCTCACGATCTTGGTCGGGCACTTCGTCATCGCCCCCTCAGTGCACTCGCACTGGCTGCGCCGGGATATTCCGCACCTGCCGGTCGTGGTGTCAGACTCTGCGGCCGAGATCGGCCCCGTCGTCACCCCGGGCATCACCGGATGTTTGCTGTGCGTCGAGCTCCACCGTCGCGACGCCGACGTTGCCTGGCCCGCCATCGCAACTCAACTAATGGGCCGCCATTCCCACGCCGAGACCCCGGTGCTCATTGCCGAAGCTGCGGCCGAGGCAAGTCGGATGGCTCTGCATCGATTGGGAAGAGGCGGCTACACCGTTTTCGATCAAACCCCCGCCGATGCCGCTTCATCGGTGCGCATCGATTATGCGACAGGTCGCCGTGACGAAAGTCTCCGCTTTAGCCATCCGGAGTGCGGCTGCCAACAGGTCGGAAACGTTGCTAGCGTTGCGTCCGATCAGGCAGATCGTTCAGAAAACGGCTGGGAGCACGGCGCCCACCCCGACCTGTTTGTGCGCTAGCCGACCACGACAGCCCCAGTGACCGTCTGGCCCGCGTCACGCCGACATAAAGCAGTCGTCGTTCTTCATCGATCGCCGCGGGCGTGCGGGCATAACTGATCGGCAACAAACCCTCGTTGAGCCCCACAATATGCACGCAGTCCCACTCGAGCCCTTTTGCCGAGTGCATGGTGGCAAGGTTCACGGCCGAACGCAGTGGCTCGTTGTTGCTGCTTTGACGATCGACGAGGTCAGCAACGAACTCGCGGAGGGTCATCTCTGCCGGCGCATCCTCGGCAAGTCGCATGATCACGTTGAGAGATTCCCAGCGATCCCGAATGGCGCCGGCGCTCTCGGGAGGATCCTGCGACCATCCGATTGATCGGAGAATGTCACTGACCGATTTGAAGAGTGGCTCGGTGGCGGTTGAGATGGATGCCCCGCGAAGGAGCATGATCGCTTCCTTGACCTCGCGCTGATCGAAAAAGCGAGTTGCTCCACGCACGAGAAACGGCACCCCCGCGGCTGACAGCGCGGCTTCGATAACCTGAGACTGCGCATTGATGCGGTAGAGAACGGCAATTTCTTCGGGAAGCGTGCCGGCCGCAATTTGCCCAGCGATAGTTTCAGCCACGGCAGCGGCTTCCGCTTGGTCATCATCGAATGCTGTGACAGCGGGAGTCACAGAGTGCTCTGTCGTTGCCGCTTGCAAGGTGAGCGCCCCTGGCTGGTTTGCCATCAGCTTGTTGGCCAGATGAACGATTTCGGGGGTCGACCGGTAGTTGCGTTCCAACCGCAACACGACGGCATTGTCGTGATGAGAGGCGAACCGCAGCAAGAAGTCTGGGCTTGCACCGGCGAAGGAATAGATCGTTTGGCTGACATCGCCGACGACGCAGAGGTCGTCGCGATCTCCCACCCAGAGCCTCAACAGTTCATGCTGGAGGGGCGAAACGTCCTGATATTCGTCGACGACGAAGAAGCGGTATTGCTCCCGCACTTGCTGGGCTATTCGGGGCTCAGCTTCGATCATGCCGGCGGCAGCCAACAGCACATCCTCAAAGTCAATCTGGCGCCGAGCATCCTTAGTCGCCTCGTAAGCGGTCTGGAGGTCGACCATTCGTTCCATCGTGAGTGCCGCAGGGAGGGCGCGATCGGCTTCGCCATACTGCGCGATCGACATTCGGGATGTTTTGCGCCACTCGATCTCGGCAGCAACATCGCGCAGTGTCGCGGTGTCAATCTTGAACTTGAGGGAGTCAGCAGCGTGCGCGATCATCCGCGCTTTGCCCTCAAGCAAACGCGGCATCGTCCCCCCAATGGTCTGCGGCCAGAACGCGTTGAGTTGCGACAGAGCAGAGGCGTGAAAAGTTCGAGCCGCAACGCCTTCGGCTCCGAGGGTACGCAGCCTGCCGCGCAGCTCGCCCGCCGCGCGATTAGTGAACGTGAGCGCCATCACTCTGCCTGGAGGGTAGACCCCGGTCGCCACGCCGTACGCAATACGGTGGGTGATCGCTCGGGTCTTTCCCGTGCCCGCCCCCGCGAGCAAACACACGGGGCCTAATAGCGCTTCGGCAGCTTGCCGTTGGCCGTCGTCGAGCGCGTCGAGCAGTGCATTGGCATCGAGGGTCACGGCTGCTCGTCTATCGGTTGTCCGTACCAGTGCTCAATGATGGCGCGCGCAATGGACGAGTGCCCGGGGAGGCGAATCTCGCCAAGCGAGGCGGCAAGTTCAGCGCGGCTAAACCAGCGGAGGTCGAGAATTTCGGTGCCATCAGGGGTCCCCGGCCCGGCAAATCCCGGAGCGACGGATGCGGTGAAGCCCAACATGAGAGAAGCGGGGAAAGGCCAAGGCTGGCTGCCCAAATACACCGGATCGACGACCGGAACACCGGACTCTTCGAAAATCTCGCGTTGAACAGCAGACTCAAGCGACTCTCCTGGCTCCACGAATCCCGCCAACAGCGAGTAGCGATTCGATTCCCAGAGAGCATTAGAGCCGAGAAGCAAACGATCGTTCTGATCGGTTACCCCGACGATAATCGCCGGGTCGGTGCGCGGAAAGACTTCGAGCTTTGATGCGACATCACGGCGCACCCAACCCGCCTTCTCCACAACCGTGGGCTCGCCCGTCCGTGGGGAGAACAGATGAGAGGAGTGCCAGTTCAAGATCGCGAGTGCCTCGGTAAACAGTCCGGCATCGCGGTCGCTGAGCTGCGTGGCGATGCTGCGCAGATTCCCCCAATTGGCCTCTGCAAAGTGACCAGCATCTTGCAATTCGACAGTCACGATCGGCGTGCCTACGGGCTCGGGGCTTGTCGTGGAGAGCGAACGCCCGAGATACACACTGGTATGGCCACGCTCGATGGCGTCTGGCCTGAGCAGAGCTAACGAGCCATCAGCCGCGAGAAGGGCTGAGCCAGCGAAAATCGGAAGAACTCTGGTGGTCGTATCGCGCCACAAACGGTCCAGAAGTCGAGGGTCTTCTCTCGCGAGATGGTCACGGTCAATCTCGTACCGTGACAACGGCAGTCGCGAAAGAAAAGCCTGTGTCATGCATCGACCCCGTCCCAAGTGCGTGGCGTACGGCAAATGCACGCCTGATCGACCTACCCTGAGTGTTATGGCCAGATCACATCTCACTCTAGCCGCGCTGGCGACCTCCGCTGTTGAGGGACTCGATGTCGCCGCAGCCGCTCCGTTCGGCACCGGCACCGTCAACGACTTCGACTCCGCGCTCATCACCGGACGCGACGGCTCGCACCTGATTATCCGGGTGCCCCGCAACACTTCTGCGGAAAATGTGCAATCTGCCGACCTTGTCGCACTGCGCGCACTGAGCGCCGGCGTGCGCACTCGATTGCCATTCGCTGTGACCAGCTATGCCGGGCAGGTTCCGGTTGGCCAAACTCGCGGCATCGTCTACGAGTTCGTTTACGGCAGCAAAGTCCCCATGCGTTCGTACACGACCGGCCCCGGCTCATTGTCGGCGTCAATCGGCGCTGCAGTAGCGGCGATTCATAGCCTTCCGACAAGCTTCGTGGCGGATGCTGGGCTGCCGGTTCAGACCGCTGGCGAAAGCCTTCGGTCGTGCATTTCGATCATCGATCGCGCTACGGCGACGAAGTTGGTTCCGGCAGCGTTGCTCGATCGTTGGCGCGAGGCAACGGAAGATTCGAAGTTGTGGCAGTTCCAGCCCACCGTCATCAACGGCTCTCTCGTCTCCGACTCGTTCTTGAGCTCAGACAATGCCGTCACCGGTGTTTTGGGGTGGCAAGACGTTAAGGTCGGTGACCCGGCGACAGATTTGCAGTGGTTGCTCGGCCCCCGCAACGACGCCATCATCGAATCCGCTTTCGGTGCCTACGCGGATGCCCGTGGTGCTGGCGATCGCCAGCTCAAGCAACGCGCCACCTTCTATGCAGAGCTCTCGGTGGTCAAATGGTTGCTTCACGGCACCGAAGTTCGCAGTACTGAAATTGTGGACGATGCTGTTGAGATGCTGACCACTCTGCTTGATGACATCCGCGATGACGTCATGAATCCGATCAGCACTAACACCATGCCCACCATGGCCGTTGACGAGGTCGAAGCTATGCTGCGCAACAAGAATCGCGTGGGCTAGCTACTCCTGCGAACGCGAACGCGACCGCGTGAGCCGACGCACCCTCTTGCGAGACGCCGGTGCTGGCAGGGCGTTCGCGTCGACAATAGTGATCGGCTCGGTGATGGCGCGCGACTGATGTTGCGGCACAATCGCCACCCAGCGGCCATTGCGGCGTGGCGCAACCTTGACGGTGAGCCGACCAGAACGTGCGAGCACAATCGCGATCGCAATCGCGACCGCGGCCGGAACTCCACCAGCGATCACGAACGCGATTTTGGCGCCCCACAATTCGGCGATGGAGCCCATCAGGGGACCGCCGATTGCTTGTCCACCCAAGATGACCATCACCCAGAACGCCATAACGCGACCGCGGATGACCAGGTTTGACGACAACTGCACCATCGTTTCGGCTGCCGTCATGAGCAGCAATCTGCTGAGTCCGACTCCGATGAGAACCCCGAGGAACAGCCCGTAGATGGGCACGATACCGGCGAGCATCATCATCACGCCATAGAGCACCGCACCAAAAATGATTGTGCGCAGCCGGAGACTGGACCGGCGTGCGGAGGCAAGGGCGCCGAGCAGCGCCCCGATCGCCGCGAGTGAGTTGTAGAGACCATAGCCGCTAGCTCCGGTGTCGTAGACAGTGTTCGCCATCGCCGCTAGCAACGTTGGCATGGGCATCCCAAAGACGGCGACGATAAAGACCATCACCATGGTCCAGAACAGCGTTGGCTTATTGCGGATGTACCGCATTGCCTCCCGGATCTGCCCCTTTGACTCTGGAGCGCGTGGGGCAATGAGCAATTCCTTCTTGCGCATCGAGGCGAGAATGATGACACCGATCACGACCGCCACAGCGTTGATTCCGATTGCCCACCCCGACCCCGCAGCCACGATGAGTGCGCCGCTGAGTGCAGGGCCCAAGAATGCTCCGGAGTGGAAAATTGACGCATTGAGGCTGATCGCATTGCGCAGATGCCGCGGCCCGACCAGCTCGTTGACAAAGACCGCTCGCGCGGGGTTATCGAAGACCTGGATGATGCCCATCAGCAACACCAGCAGGTAGACAAGCCAGAGTTCTGCAGCTCCGATAATGGTGATGATCGCCAGCGCCAGACTGAGGAGCCCGATGATGGATTGCGCGAGCATGAGTGTTGCGCGTTTGTCGAAACGGTCGGCGATAACTCCGGCATACGCGCCAAGAATAATGGTCGGAGTGAACTGGATAGCGATAGTCAGCCCCACCAGCGCGACATTGCCGGTGAGCTCGAGAACCAGCCAATCGACGGCAATGCGCTGTACCCACGCAGCGGTGTAGGCAATGAACTGGGCAATCACATAGAGCCGGTAGTTGTGCAGCCGAAGCGAGCTAAAGGTGTCGCGCCACAGAGGTCGCTGCATCACCGCCGAGATAGGCACTGTTGCCGGAGAAGTCTCAGATGTCATAGCCACAGATCTAACCGTATTGTCTTAGCGCTCATTCCAGTGCATAATCGAGCCTATAAATTCAATTACGTTTCGTAATGGAGTGTTGTGTTCGATCCTGTCCTGCTCAAGTCTTTCGTCGCCGTTGCCGACACCCTCAGCTTCACGGAAGCCGCTCGAAGCTTGAGCTTGAGCCAACCCACCATTAGCCAGCACGTGCGCAAACTCGAGGCTGCCGCCGGTCGAACTCTCGTCATGCGTGACACTCGCGCCGTCTCGCTCACCGACAATGGCGAGGCAATGCTCGGGTTCGCTCGAGCAATACTGGCCGCGGAAGACCAAGCCGTAAAGTACTTCACCGGTTCGGCGATGCGGGGTCGCCTTCGGTTCGGCTCGGCTGACGATCTGGCCCTCACCCAGCTCCCGGGGATCCTCCGTGACTTTCGTCAGCTGTACCCCCAGATCAACCTTGAGCTAACCGTCGCCCAGAGCGGAAACCTTGTTCGCCGCCTGCAAGCAGGTCAGCTCGATCTGATCTTCGTCAAACAAGATGCGGGCGCGGAAGGCGGCCGCCTCGTGCGACGCGATCGGATGGTGTGGCTCGGCCACAAAAGCATGACCCTAGAAGCCGGAGCTCCGGTTCCGTTGATCGCCTATCAAGCTCCGAGTTTGGGTCGTGAGTTCGCCATGCGAGCGCTCGAAGCTGGCGGACGCACCTGGCGAATCACGTGCAATGTCAAAGAGGTCAATGGTGCTCTGGCTGCAGTACGGGCCGGAATCGGTATCGCGGTTTTCCCTCAGTCTTTGATCCCCGCCGATCTTGCCCAGGTTCCGGCATCGTTCGAGTTGCCAGAACTCGGCGACGTGGATTTCGTTCTCCTCGACAACCCGATGGCCGCTCGCGAACCTGTCGATGCGCTGAGCGCCGCAATCCTCAGCCGCCCGGTGCAGCGCCGCTCCTAGCTCGGCTCAGCCGCCAGAGTTCTCGGCTGCGAAGCTCGGTGCGGAGCCCACGGAACCGGCCCAGGCGTCGCGAAGCTCGCTCTCGGTAAAAATGCGCTGCGGACGAATCACTGTGTCATCGGCGACAAAATAGAACGCTGCGTCGATGTTCTCGGACGGGATGCCCTTCCACTGTGCGTAGGCAAGGCGATAGAGCGCGAGCTGCAGCTGCTTGGCCTCGAGGTCGGCCTCATCGCGCGGAGCCCGACCTGTCTTCCAGTCGACGATTTCGTAGCGGTCACCGTCGGCGTACACGGCGTCGATCTTGCAGATAACAACGCGGTCACCGAAGGGAACGTGAATCTCGATTTCGACGTCGACCGGTTTGCGGGTTGCCCACGCGGAACGCTCGAACGTGGCTTGCAGCTCGGCAAGCCTCTCGGCATCCGCAACACTGTCGTCATCAGCTCCGTCGAGTTCGAGCGCGAACGCATCGAGCGTTTCGGCGGATGCCGAGGAGCCGAACCGTGATTCGACCCATTCGTGAAACTGGGTTCCCAGTCTCGTCGCCCGGTAGGGCTTCTCTGGCATGGGGCGCCGCAGCGAGAGCGCCACGGCTTCGGGATCAGCGATGTAGTCCTTGAAGCGCGAAGCGGGGATGCGTTGCGGCAGCGGAGTGCGACGTGCTTCACTCGCGGCGCGACTGCGTTCCGCGAGCAGCAAGTCGATCTCGTGCGCCCACAGCCCGTCAGCGCCAGGGTCGGCGGTCGTGATGAGCTGCGCGGCAGCTTCGACAGTCGCGCGGCGATTGCCGAGCGGGTCGAACGGCCACAGTGGGTCAACGATGTCGTTGAGGGTGGGGTTCTCGTCGTTGACCGGGTCGGTCGGCAGCTCACCGATTAGTTCATGTTCTTCGAGTTCTTGCAGGAACGTGCTCGGCGCTTGCGGCTTGCTGCGGCTGGACCAGAATGATCCGGTGAGCAGCAGGTTGTCGCGGGCACGAGTGATGGCGACATAACCCAGGCGACGTTCTTCAGCTTGGTGGCGGTTGGCCAATGCGGATTTGAACTCTTTGAGCGAGCCGTCGAATTCGGATTGGTAGTGGGCGTTTTCCCAGTCGAGTTCGGGGAGCTCCGCAGCATCGCCGCGGAAGGCGAACGGCAGCTTGCCGAACGAGACCCAGCCTTTGCCCTCCCGCGAGGTTGCCGGCACTTCGCCATCGACGAGGCGGGGCAGGGCTACGAGATCCCATTCCAAGCCTTTGGAAGCGTGAATCGTCAAGAGTTGCACGGTGCCCGCTTCGGCATCGTCGCTGCGGGGCCCCATCATGTCTTGCTGAACAGCACGTCGCAGCCACGACAGGAAGCTGCCGAGGTTCGCTTGATCATCACTGGCGAGAAAACCGGCGAGCTCATCGTGGAAGGCATACAGGTTGGCCATGCCCTGAGCTTGGGGGCGGCTCGCCACGACCTCGATATCGAGAAGCAGTTCTTGTTCGAGCAGTCGCACGAGGTCATCAAGTTCGAGCCCTGCCCGCGAACGGAAAAATGCCAGCTGCTTGGCGGCATCCTTGAGCCGCGACAGCCCCTCGGGGCTGAACTTCTCCAGTTGCGAATGGGAGGCGGGTGCTTCTCCGACGAAATCGAGAGCGTCGACAATGGATGCCGAATCATCGACGGCAACGGAGTCCTTCATCCGCTGCTTCACTTCATCACTCAGCTCCTGTTGGGAGACGGAGCGGCTCAGCAGCCAGCGCGAAAGGTCGGCGAGGGCTTGCAGGTCGCGCGTGCCGATTGACCAGCGCGCGCCCGAGAGTAGACGGATGAGTTCGGATCCGGCGCTGGGGTCATGAATGACGGTGAGCGCGCTGACGAGGTCGACGATTTCGGGTGTGGACAGCAGGCCGCCGATTCCCAGTACGTGGTACGGAACGTCCTGAGCTCCGAGCGCTGTCGCAAAACGATCCATGTCGCTGCGGCGACGGAACAGGATGGCGGCGGTGGGAGGTTCGGGTGCTGCGGCATCCGGGTCAGGGTTGTAGTGGTTCCACGCTTGCGGTGCGAGAGCGCGCGCAAACCAGGTCGCCACACCCTTGGCTTCTTCGTCGATGTGTTCGTAGTAGTACGCGTCAACGGCACCAGCGGGCGCGTTGGGGCGAGCACCGAGCGATTCCACGCGCACTGGCGAGCGCGCACTGAGCGGTTCGACGATCACGTTGGCGGCGTCGAGCACGGAGGTAGCGTTGCGCCAGCTCGTCGAGAGCGCAAAGTACTGAGCATCCGCGTTCTCAGTGAAGTCCCGACTGAAGCGGGCCAGGTTGGCCGCGCTCGCTCCACGCCAGCCATAAATTGACTGATGTGGGTCGCCGACGGCCATCACCGAATGGTTGCCAAAAAGACGTGCGAGTAGTCGAGTTTGCACGACGCTCGTGTCTTGGTATTCATCGAGCAGCACAACGCGATAGCGGTCTTGATAGTGATCGACAACATCCTGCGAACGCTGGGCGACTTCGAGCGCGAGCGCGACTTGGTCGCTGAATTCGAGCAAGGCTTGGGCTCGCTTGTGCTGCGCATACTGCACGGCCAGGTCGAGCAAGGGAGCAAGCGAGCCGATCTCGTTGACTGCCTCGGTCACAGAAGCGTACGGCGTCTTCTTGCGTGCCGTTTCTGCATACGGGAGTTCGGAAATCTGCGTGAAGCGCTGCGCGTAGGCGGCTACCTCGGCGGCATTGGCGACGTTGTCGCTGAGCGCGTGGCTGAGATCGAGCACAGCTTCGGTAAGCGCATTGATCGACTTTTCGAGACCCACGAGCCGATCATCCGTGCTCGAGACGACGAGCTTGCGGGCAAGTTGCCACGAGGAGGGATCGTTGAGCAGGGTCGACTCGGGTTCGCGCCCGATAAGCAGCGCGTTCTCGGTGAAGAGGGCACTCGCGAAGGAGTTGTACGTCGAGATCGTGGGCTGATCGAATTCGATCGAGGCCGTGTCCGGCGTTACTTCGAAGTGTTCAGGATGCCTGTTTTGCAGGTCGCGCAGGATCGCGATGCGCTCGCTCACGCGCTTGCTTAGAGAGCCAGCCGCTTTGCGCGTGAAGGTCAAACCCAAAATCTGGTCAGGGCTCACGAAATTATTGGCGACGAGCCAGACCACGCGGCTGGCCATCGTGTCGGTCTTGCCGCTGCCAGCACCCGCGACAACGAGGGCAGGCGACAGCGGCGCTTCGATCACGACTTGCTGTTGCGGGGTCGGAGCGTGGATTCCCATGAGACCGGCGAGGTCAACGGAGGAGATCATCGGGCACTCACCGCGGGCACGACGTGGATGCGGCAGTTGCCGAAGCTCCACGGATCGGTACAGTGGCTGCTTACGCGCGCCACGAAGACGCTGCCGGCCATTCCGCGGGCATCCTCGATTACGCGCTGTCGGAACAGTTCGAGCTCCTCGTCGTTCATCGGTTGCTGCTTGGGGTCGACATAGTCGCGGGTCTTTGCCGAAGGCGAGAGCACGACGAGCTTGGCGCCGCCATTCTCGAGGCCCTCTGGCACTCCTTCGATCGCTCCCGATGCGAACGCAAGCTGATAGGCCGCGAGCTGCGGATGATCGGCAACGGCCTTATCGGTCGATGGTTCGTTCTTGCCCGTCTTGAGGTCGACAATCACTGCAGTGGTGCCGCCATACATTTCGACGCGGTCGATCTTTCCACTCAGTAGGGCGTGCTCAAGTGGCAGCTTAAAGCCCATCTCGTTACTGATGAGCTCTCCCCCATTCGCGGTGAAGTCTCGCAGGTAAGTGGCCAGATGCTGCGTGAGTTTTTTCGCGCGCATTTTCTCGGCCTCCGACTGCCAACTGGCTTCGAAACTCATCTCGCTCCAGCGATCTTCAACAGCAGCAAAGAGCGCGTCCGCACTGAAATCGGTCGCAGTCTCCGCGACATCGTGGATGAGCGTGCCCAGGTTGGAGGCCGTGTTCGAGGTCGATCCGCCCAACTGATCGATAGCCCAGTGCAAGGGGCACGTTTCGAAGGACTCCATCCGCGAGGGCGAGACACGCACTTCGGCGTCTGGCTCGGTGAGGTCTACTAGCGGTTCGGTGGTGCTTGGCACCCGCAATCCATACCAGGAGCGCGGGTCGGCTCCGGGAACACCTTCGACTGCGAGGCGCGCCAAGGAGGATGCGGCAGCATCCGGTTGCGCGCCGGTCGTCAGTTCGCGCCGCAGCACCCCCACGAGCCCCCGCAGGCTGAGCGGCGGTCGAGCGCGCACGGGCTCATCCGGTGTCGGAATCAAGGTGAGGAACGGCGATGGCATGTTGTCGTCTCCCGCCACTGCGGTAACGACCACTTCGCTAGTGGCGCGCGATACCGCCTGCGTAAACATGCGCAGTTCGTCGTGCAGCACTTCACGCCGGCGGTCAGCAATGGCAAGTTTTTGCCCCGCCAACACTCGCGGCAGATCATCGGCCCCCAAGAGCGAACCCCGCACTCGAAGATTGGGCCACACGTTCTCCTGCATTCCGGCAATCACTACTACGTCGAATTCTTGCCCGATGACGGATGCCGGCGTTCCGACCGTCACAGAGTCGACGATCGAGCGCGCGGCGAGCGTGTCTTCTGCGACATCCGCGGAGAGCCATTCGTTGAGAAAGACGTTGGCCGGGGCATCCGGTCGGCGCTCGACGAAACGTTTTGCCGCAGAGAACAGTGCAACGACCGCATCAAGGTGGCGGTTAGCTTCTTCGGCAACGACACCGGAGCCGAGCGCCTGAGTGAACCAGCGATCGGCGAGACCGCTGCGCTGCCACGCTCCCCACAAGAGTTCTTCGATGGTGTCTCCGGCCGCGCCTGCTGCTGCAGTTTCGTGAAAGTTTTTGGCAACGGCGGCAGCTTGTCGTGCCACGCGAGTTTCGATTGTCGCAAACCCGGCAGGGGCGGAGAGCGCTTGCGCGATCAGCTCGTCCGCAGCGTCATAGATTTCGGCGCCGAGTGCTTCATGCCGCAGTGCTGCTTTCAGCCGGCGCAAGGAGACAGCCTCGAATCCACCGACAGAACTGCTCAGCAACTCAACGGCCGACCCGGCGTCTACCGGTCGACGCCCTAACGCCAACTCGAGCAACACGATGAGCCCGTTGACGCTGAACTCGTCACGCACCGCGCTGCGAGCGCTCGAGACACTCGTGACAACTTCGAGCGTGCGCAACTGACGCGCCAGAGACGGAATCAACGATCCAGTGCGCACAATCACCGCCATGCGCGACCACGGCACCGACTCAAGAACATGTTTCTCCCGCAGATGACGCGCAATGAACGCAACTTCTTCTGCCGGTGTTGCCAACTGATAACTGTGGATGCTCGACGGTGCTGTTGCGACCGCTGGCGACTTGCGCTGCTCGAGAAGCCCCGAAACACCAATGCGTTGAGTGAGTTCAGTGATGGTGTGCCGAAGAGCAGCACTGTGCCGATGCACCAATGACAAAAACAGTGTCTGGCAATTCTCGAGGTTCACCCGCTCGGCCCACGCTGCGAGGACCGCCGGCTGCGCACCGCGGAATGACCCCGTCGTGAGGTCGGGGTCGCCAAACCCCATGATCGTGATGCCGCGACTGGCCAGCGCACGGAGCAATGAAATGGTGGCTTCGGTGAGCTCGTGAGCATCATCCACAATCACTAAACGCAGCCGATCGACGGCCACATAATGGCCGTCGGCAACGAGCGCTGCAGCTTCGGCTAGCAGTTCGCTGGCATCAAAGTGGCGGTCGCGGTAGCTTGCTTTGACCGCGTCGTACACGGAGATGAAGGCGGATGCCGCGACCCATTCCGGCCGATCGAAGCGTTCGCCTAACTGCGCAAGCTCGTGGGGAGTGACCCCGAACTCAACACAGCGCATCATCAGATCTCGTAGCTCGGTGCGGAATCCCCGGAGTTTGCGCACCTCCTGATCGAGGTGGGTTGGCCAGGGCGCGCCACTGCCGTCAGCGATTTCGCCAGCGAGCAGCTCGGCAATGATTTGGTCTTGCTCTGCCCCCGTGAGCAACGTCGGGGCGCCATCTCCCGCAACTGCCGCTGCCTCGCGGATCACCTCGAAAGCAAGAGAATTGGCAGTGCGAGCCATCGGGCCAAGGGTAGGCACGTCAAGACGTGCTGCGAGCCGATCCCGCAACGCCGTGGCACTTTGGCGAGTAGCAGACAGCACCACGATGTGTTCCGGTGACCAGTCACGAGCATGGATCCGCTCGGCCACTACTTCGACGAGAGTGCTGGTTTTACCGGAGCCCGGTGCCCCAACGACTATCGCGCTCATCCCGTCAGCTAGGTCAACAACCGCACGCTGCGACGCGTCTAGGGTGAGCGGTTCGGGAGCCGAAGCATCCGCGGCCTCAGGGGGCAAAGTGACCATGAATCAACGGTATCTGGATGCGCTGACAGAGAACGGACATTCACCACCTCTGGTTGTGTCGTAATCTTGGCGTGTGGACATTAGCATCGGTATCAACAACAGCCCCCGTGAGATCAACTTCGAGTCGGCCCAGTCGTCGAGCGAGGTTGAGTCGATCATTGCCGAGGCTTTGAACTCGGACGCCAAGTACGTGAGCCTGCGCGACGCCAAAGGCAAGCTCTACATCGTTCCGACCACGGCTGTGGCCTACGTCGAACTCGGTGAAGAAGAGTCGCGCCGCGTCGGATTCGTGGCATAACCGTGGAACTGCTCGTCGTCACCGTCATCGGTGCATCGATCGCCACAATCTTGCGCTACATGCTTCCCTCGCGCGGAATGTACGGCAGCGCACTGCTCCCGGCAATTGGTGCTGCAGTAACAGCAACAATCTGGGTCGCCCTTGTCTGGGCAGGTTTCACGTTTGACGGAACCTGGATTTGGTTGATCAGCCTGGTCGCTGGTGGTGCGGCTGCTCTTACGGCCGCCATTCTCCTGCCCCGCCACCGCGAAGCTGCGGATGCTCGCGCGTTCGAGTCGCTCGCGCACCACTAGCTCGTGAGCTGCTAGGCCGTGAATCGCGAGGCCTGGAGTCGCTAGGCCGTCAGGCCGAGGGCATCCATGCGTCGAGTGTGAGCGGCAATAAGCTCAGTGAAGACTGGCTCAACCTGCGCCTCGGTGGTGCGAGTGTGATCGGGAAACACGAGAGCTGAGCGCGCGACGAGCATCATGTCGCCCATGAGGCGACGGCCCCACATTGCGAGCCGTGAATCGAGTCGCGGGTTGGCGTCGATCGCTGCTTGAAGGTATTCGGCAAGCACTTCTTCGCCTGATTGTCCGGAAAAGATCGCGACTAAACGCGTGTGGGATTCACTGGGGAGTCCTTTGGCGAGCCTCGCGTAGAAGTCATCGAAGAATCCCGCGCTGAGGTAGGCGGTGATCATTGCCTCGTACCAGTCCGAGCCACGAGCGATGCGCTCAAATTCATCGAAGGCGTCGGTGAACGGATCCATGACATCGGCAGGAGAGCCGCCGGCCTTGGCAATCTCGGCAACGAGAGCGCGGTGTTTACCCAAAGACAACTCGGCGGCTTGGCCGATCGCCGTTTTGGCCGCGGTCGTTGGGGCGTTCGTAATCAGTCGAGAAAGGTTCTCGAAGATCATGAGCTGCACGTAGGCTGCCCGACCCAGGAACCCCAAGATGTCGGGCGCGAACTCTGCAAGGGCCACTTTTTCCGTCGCCAAAACATCAGATCGTGACCGAAGGCGAGGCAATTCGATGCGACCTGGCTTGCGCGAAAACCACTTAACCACGGAGCCAGCTTAGGGCGTGTTGGTGTAGTCCGCGCCCCTGACAACTCGCCTCGCCGCCTCAATTCACGGCCTCACCCCAGCACAACCCGCTAAACTTCGGGCATCCCCCCGATTCTGGAGGGGGTCCCGCGCCCCAGGTCAAAAAGGGCGCTTCGCACCTAGACGGGCTTCATACGTGACTTTTTCAGAACTCAATATCGATCAGGACATGGTCGATGCACTTGCTACCAAGGGCATCATCGAACCGTTCCCGATCCAAACTCAAACCATTCCGATGGGCCTCGCAGGTCAAGACATCATCGGTCAGGCCAAGACGGGTACCGGCAAGACGCTCGGTTTCGGTCTTCCTGTACTGCAGTCGCTTGGCACCGACCCTGAACCCGGCGTGAAGGCACTCATCGTTGTTCCTACCCGCGAATTGTGCGTTCAGGTTGCCGAGGACCTCGTGCTCGCGGCATCCAACCGTTCGACCAAGGTTGCAGCCATTTACGGCGGCAAGGCATACGAAGGTCAGGTCGAACAGATCAAGGCCGGAGCCCAAGTCATCGTCGGTACGCCCGGTCGTTTGCTCGACCTCGCCAGCCAGCGCATGCTCTCGCTCAAAGACATCAAGGTGATGGTTTTGGATGAGGCAGACAAGATGCTCGACCTCGGCTTCCTGTCTGACATCGAGAAGCTGTTCGCACAGACGCCTCCTACTCGCCACACGATGCTGTTCTCGGCAACGATGCCCGGCCCGATCGTGGCTCTCGCTCGTCGCTTCATGAACAAGCCGATCCACATCCGCGCCACAGACCCCGACGAGGGCTTGACGCAGAAGAACATCAAGCACGTCGTTTACCGTGCGCACAACCTCGACAAAGACGAGGTCATTGCACGCATCCTGCAGGCTGAGGGCCGCGGCAAGACGGTTGTGTTCACACGCACCAAGCGCGCAGCGGCCAAGCTTGTTGAAGAACTGAACGATCGCGGCTTCAACGCTGCGGCCGTGCACGGTGACCTCAACCAAGAGCAGCGTGAGCGCGCTATGGCGGCATTTAAGGCTGGCAAGAAAGACATTCTTATCGCGACGGATGTTGCGGCACGAGGCATTGACGTCAACGACGTCACGCACGTGATCAACCACACCATCCCCGACGACCACGACACCTACCTGCACCGCGCTGGCCGTACTGGCCGTGCCGGTAAGACCGGTGTTGCTGTCACGTTCGTGGACTGGGCAGACATGCTCAAGTGGACGCACATCAATAAGGCGCTCGAGATGGGCATCCCCGAGCCGACCGAGACCTATTCCTCGAGCCCGCACCTCTTCAGCGACCTCGACATTCCTGAGGGAACCAAGGGTCGTCTTCCTGGTTCACACGCTCCCGTTGTTCGCGCAGCAGCGTCGGGTGGTTCAAGCTCAGGCGGCCGTTCAGGCTCTGGCTCAACTGGCGCCGGCCGTGGCCGCGACTCGCAGCGCTCCGGCGATGCTTCGTCGCGTCCTCCGCGCAACCGCACCCGCACTGCCGGATCCGACTCGGGTTCGCAGAGCGACGGTGCGTCGGTTGCCAGCGCACGCGCGTCTGATGACAAGGTTCGCCCCGAAGGCGGCGGAACCCACGATGGCGGAGCCCCGGCACGTCGTAAGCGCACTCGTCGTCGCCGTGGTGGCAACGAAGGTGCACCGACAGCGCCGCCGAGCGCTTAATTCGCTCTAGCGTTACGATTTACGAAAGCCCCGCCGTGTGCGGGGCTTTCTTCGTTGGTGCGAGCTCTCAGCTGTTTTCCGCAGGCTCAGCCGCGGGCACAGATTTTGTGGTTCCGGCGTACTGCTTCGACAGGAACCGATACGACTTTGTTGAGAACGCCACGACGGCGACCGCAACCATGAGCAATCCCGCGATAAGAAATACGAGTGCGATGCCGCGTGCCGCACCGTCGCCGAGTAACCATCGAAACGCGTCTTGCCCGTTCTGAGAATCCATGTACGGGATAATAAGAAATTGGGCGATGGGAGCAATAGCGAATGCCGTTATTGGGGCCGCCGCCGCTTCGAAGGCTTGCGCGAATCCGAACACTCGGCCTTGCCTGCGATACGGCACGATCTTCTGGATCACGGTTTGCTCCGCTGCTTCCACCGCCGGTACCAGCGTCATGTAGAGGAGGATGCCGCCGGCATAGAGCCACCACCAGTCGCGGATCGTGAACATGGCCCCGAGAACCCCCATGAGGCCGACCAGGAGCAGCATGGTTCGGATGGGGTTGCGCCCGAGCCCGAATCTGGCCACGAGCAGTCCCCCGATAATGAATCCGCTCGAGGATACGCCGAGCACGATTCCCCATACCTCCACCGGGAACAGTTCAAGTCCGTAGGGGTCCATCAGCGCAATGTAGACACCGCCGATGAGGTTGTTGAATGTCGAGAAGATGATGAGTGCAAAGAGCCCGGTGGCGGCACGGACCGCCGTGATGCTCCCCCGCAGGTCGACGAGCGGTGAACGCCCTCCCGCTTCCGGTTCCGGCTTCGCTTCGGGGATACGCAAGGCAGTGAGATGGATGAGCGCGGCGGCCGACAGCACGATCGCAATGACCAGAGTCCAGCCCATCCCCAGCAAGCCGATCGAGAGACCGCTGAAGACGCTCGTCACTAAAAATGAGAGCCCTTGGACTGTGCCGACCATGCCATTGGCATTGGCATGACGCTCTTGGGGAACCAACAACGTCACTGTTGTTGAGAGCGCGATGTTGCGCATGTTTTCGATGACGGCCCCGAAGAGGATGATGCCGGCAAAGATCCAATACATGGGCCCGCTGAGATCGAGCAGAACAGCCTCGGGGAAGAGCGCAAACAGCGTTCCCGCGATACCGAAGGCCACGAGCGTGACCAGACCGGCGAAGAGCATGACGACGTGTTTGCGGTGTCGGTCGACAAGGGTCCCAAAGACCATCGAAAACGCGGCGACTAACAACATGTAGGCGCCGCCGATAATGCCGGTCGCGAGCACCGACCGCGTCTCGAGATAGACCCAGAACGTCAGGGCGAACCACAAATAGCTCGTAGTGATATTTGCCACGGCAGTGTTGATGAGAATCTGCAGAAACGTCGTCATCCCACCGGGCAACGGTCCTTGGGCGGGGGTCGTGTCGGATGAGGTTTCGTTGAACTCAACCATCTGCTGATTTTACACATTTCGCCGTCGCGTGCCCGGGCAATGTGAGGCACTGGTGTTATCGCCGCAACAGGCGCACAATAGAAAAAATGTTCCTCAGCGCGCGGTAGCCAAGGAGGAGAACAATGCCGGTGCAACAGAAGAACTCTCTGCCAGACTTTATGCCTGTTCTTTCGGCAGGCCGTCACCGAAGCTCACGCAAGGGTGGATGTTTCATGGAGTTTGCCTCCTACCTTGCCGGAGAAAAGTGGAGCGACCATCCCGCGTGCACTCATCCAGCGCTCGCCCTCTTGGCGCGACTGGTCAACGACTGCACCTCCGATCGCGACCGTCCGCAACTCGCCGAACTCATCCCTTCCGTAATCGGCGTGACCAGCGCGGATCCGCGATTAGAGCTCCACATCGCGTTGCGCGCCGCGACAATGGCGCTACCGGTCGCCAGTGAGGGGCGTCAACAAGCTCTCGCCGTCGGCATTCTTGCCACCCAGGCGCAGCTCGCCGAAATTGAACCGTTCACCGGCTCGCCGCTGGCTGACGAGGTGGCTTCAGCTTTCGCGCAGGCGCCAGCGGCTGAGCGATGGGCGACGAAATTCAGTGCTGACTACGGCGTAGATCGGCGCGGTCGCGCCGTTAAGCGCATGACCGAATCCATCATCGGCACAGCGGTGATCGGCATCGCCGAAGCGTGCACGCCGGGGGCCAGCCAGCGAATGAGAGCACTGCTCCGTGACGCCATTGAGGACTGCCGGGCGATCGTGGAAAGCAACGCCAACCTTATGGCCGAAGCGAGTCCGCCACGCGGCGCAGCCCTGTCGCCGATTCGGTGAGGAGCCGCAGTTCTTTGTCGCTAAAAGTGGTTTCCTCGATCGGTGTCGCCCCGGAAGCGCTCACGATGCAGGGCACCGAAAGCGCGACGCCGCTAAGCCCGTGGAAGTCGGTGAGCACGGGAGCGACCGGCATGACGGAGTGTTTGTCGCCGAGGATCGCCTCGACGATGTGCGCGGTCGATAACCCGATCGCATAGTTCGTGGCACCTTTACCTTCGATGACCTTGTAGGCGGCGTCGCGCACGCCGACCGCGATGTCATCAAGCTCGGCTTCCGTCATTCGAGGGTGGCCTTCGCGCTGCCACTCAAGGATCGGCACGCTACCGATTGTGGCTCGGGACCACAACGGGAACTCAGAGTCGCCGTGCTCTCCAATAATCGACGCGTGAACGCTGGAAGGTGAGACCCCGGCGCGCTCTGCCAGCTTCCAGCGCAGTCGCGATGTGTCGAGCACTGTGCCCGAGGCAAAAATCTGCTCGGGCGGGAGGCCCGACTGCTCTTGTGCCAGCACCGTCAGCACGTCGCAGGGGTTTGTCACGATGATATAGATCGCGTCTGGAGCGACCTCTATGAGCTGAGGCATCATGGAAGCGATAATGCGGGCATTGACATCAGCAAGTTCGATGCGGCTCTGGCCCGGGTTCTGCTTCGCGCCAGCGGTGATCACCACGACATGCGAGCCCTTCACGACAGAGATGTCACTTCCGCCAATGATCTGACTCGACCCGGTGAACTGCGTGCCGTGGGCGAGGTCGAGAACTTCGGCATCCACCTTCTTGGTCGCGATGTCGTAGAGCGCAATCTGGCGGGCAGAGCCCCTAATCAGCGCGGCGTAGGCGGCACTCGCGCCGACGCTACCGGCGCCCACGATGGTCAGTTTGGAGTTCTCGACAACGCTCATGCGATTAGTGTGCCACGACTGCCCGCGCCCTACGCTCGAAACTCAGAGAGAAAAAGCACGAGTTGGAAGACAGGAACCATGCCCGCCGCGAGAGCGCACAAACCAGCCACGATGCGACGCTGCCGCGCGCGTCTTTCCATCTCCTTAGCTGGTTCATAGACGACTTCATCCGTCATCTCCCCAATCTCAGTCCGAGGTTTGTACAGACTGAGATTGCTTGATTCATCAAGCGTTATCGAAGCTGCACGGCGCGAAAGCATACGAGCGGTCGCGAACGAAAACACTGCGGCTCCCAAGAACACTATGGGCCAGTAAGCAGAAAAAAAGACGATAATCAGAGGTCCAGGTGCTTGCATGACTAAGAGCGCAATGCCCACCACTTGGTAGACAACAAGGAATGCAACGATAAGAACAATCGCGGTAGCGCCAAGGAGAAGATTCCTCGCCGCATGCTTGAGCGCATTTCCCATTCGCTGATCATGACAGAAAATCAGCCTTTTGTGGCGACTTCTCGGCTACCCGTCTAGATAAGGTCTGTACGCACTGACGAGGCGTGGACGAGAGCGGACTCGCTGCGGCATCCGACAATCGCTGGCGCTTGCCCAATGAGGGCGTCATTGGTGATTGCCTCCACCATGAAGAGGGCGAAGTCGGTGCGGCGCGTGAGGTTACTCTCCAAGATCGGCGAACCGACGGCGGAGCTCCAGACGGGCAGGCCCTCGCTCTCGCCCTCTTCGAGATCGCTGCCTCGCACGAGCGTCCAACGGGTGTCGCTAGCGAAGATGCACTCGGCAGCGCGAGTCTGATCAGCGATGTCGACGGCGCGCACGAGCTTGGCTAGCCAGGATGCGATGGCCACGGTCGCAAGGAAGCGGCGCGAGTAGGTATCGGCCGCGCTCGCGCGCACATGCCAGCCGCAGGAGAAGACTACGCGCGCGCCCGTCGGCGCGAAGTCCATGACCGCTTGTGCGGTGCGCGAGGAGTAATCCCGCACACCCCAGGGGGCGAGCACCGTGAGAACGGCAGCGCAACCCGCGACGGCGCGCTCGATGACGTTGCGGTCGGAGGTCTCTCCCGGAATGACCGTGATGCGATCACCAAAGTGCTCAAGTTTTGCGACACTCTTCGGGCGGCACACGCCGACGACCTCGTAACCGCGCTCAAGGGCGTGAGCGGCGAGGTACTGGCCGAGCTTTCCGGAGATCCCAACGATGCACACTCGCTTGCGAGTTGGTTGGGGTGCGGGGTGAGTGCTGGCTGACGTGGTCATGGTATTCCTCTCATTGCGACCTTACGCTGTAAGATTACCTTACGCCGTAAGATAGTCAATACCCCAACCTCGAGGAGCACACGAGTGGCACAGACCAATCGAGCCCGTCCACCGAAAAAGCGCGCGCCGATCACCCGCGAGGCAGTACTCGCCGCCGCCCTCGAACTCGCCGACTCCGAAGGCGCCGAAGCCCTCACTATGCGCAAACTCGCCGATCGCATCGGCGTGGAAGCGATGTCGATTTACTACCACGTGCCCAACAAAGAGGCGATCCTCACGGGCCTCGTCGACCTCGTCTTCGCCGAAATCGAGCTTCCGACAACCGAACGCGGATGGCGGGCTGCCATGCACGACCGCGCGGTTTCCGCCCGCGCGGTGCTCGTGCGCCACCGCTGGGCCATCGGCCTCATGGACTCACGTCGAGACCCCGGGCTCGCCACTCTTCGCCACCACGACGCGGTCATCGGCGCGCTCCGTGCTGGTGGCTTCTCCATCGCCGGAGCCGCCCACGCTTTCTCGGCACTAGACAGCTACATCTACGGCTTCGTGCTTCAAGAGCTCAGCCTGCCGTTCGACACCTCAGAAGAACTCACCGAGGTCGCCGAGGGAATCGTCACCGAGATGCCGGTCGGCGAATTTCCACACCTCACCGAAATGGCCGCAGGCCACGCACTGCTGCCCGGGTATAGCTACGCCAACGAATTTGAGATCGGTCTCGACCTCATCCTCGACTCTCTTGAACAGCGCCTGCCTCTGCCCGGCTGGGGCGAAGCAGGCACGAGCCGCTAGGCCGTCAGCGCCGCAGCAAGCTGCCGAATGATGCGTTCCAGAATGGGGCGGGACGTCGCCAGATTCATGCGGATGTGGCCAGCACCGACCGCACCATAACCGACACCGCCATTGACCCGGATGCCCGCCTTCTCGGCCAGCATGTCGGCAAGTTCTGGCTCATCCGAATAGGCTCGCAAGTCGAGCCACGCCAGGTAAGTGCCCTGCATCGGAGCCATGCGTGCCTCGGGCAGGAGTTCGGCGAGCGCCGCCCGCGCATACTCGATATTGCCTTCTATGTACTCGCGCACTTCGCCAAGCCACGGCTCGCCGCCAAGATAGGCGGCCGTGTTGAGCCGCATTCCGGGAGTGCTGGCACCGTGCGACGCCATCCAGCCGATTGTTTCCCAGAGGGTGCGGTCGGCGTCGTTGCTCAGGATAATTTGCGCACACTTGAGCCCGGGCAGATTGAAGGCCTTCGATGTGCTGGTCGCGGTGATCGCGACGCGCGCTCCGGCATCCGAGACACTGGCCAACGGCACGTGCTTCGTGCCGAACAGGGTGAGCGGCGAGTGGATCTCGTCGCTGAAGACACGGGCCCCGTGAGCGTCAGCGACATCGGCGAGCGCCGACAACTCCTCAGCCGTGAAAACCTTGCCAGTGGGGTTGCCGGGGTTAGCGAGAACGAAAAGGTTCGCGCCCGCAGCGAAGTGACGAGCTACGTCGGCGAGGTCAATCGAGAAACTGCCGTCTTCGCCGCGCAGCATGGGCGACTCAATGAGCTCGCGGCCGAACATTTTCGGCAGCATGAGGAATGGCATGTACGCGGGTGTCGGCACGATCACTGGCGCACCAGGCTTACTGAACTCAAGGATGGCAAGCTCTAGCCCCTTGATAACGTCAGCGAGCGGGTGAACGTCTGCGGCAGCCACGTTCCAGCCGTACTGCTCTTGGTGCCATTTCGCGGTTGCCGCGCTCATCTCGAGAGCAACTGACTCATTCGGGTACCCGAACTCGATGCGCTCGGCGATCGAGGCCCATTCGTCGAGCACAGCAGGTGCCGTGCCAAAGTCCATCTCGGCAACGCCGGCACACAGCAGTTCACCTTCGGGTGCGGTCCACTTGTTGCTGCCCCGGCTGCGGAGCAATTCGGGGGTGAGGGCGTTCCACTGTTCGGCGTTACTGGTCATGCTGTCTCCTACTCGGTGGGGTTGCGCTGGTGTCTGGGATCGCGCGGCCCTTAACTGCTGGCGCCGACGATGAACGGCTTCGAGCCGGTCGCGCGCGCAATAATCTTTTCGAGCACTTCTGGCTCTGTGGTGTTTTCGGCGAGCTGATTGGGTTTCCCCATGCCGTGATAGTCACTGGCGCCGGTAGCTTCCAGCCCATATTTGGCGCAGAGTTCGAGCAAAAATTCGCGGCCTTCCGGGGAATTATCGCGGTGGTTCACTTCCAGCCCGAATAGCCCCTCGTCGGCAAGCGACTTGATAACGGAACCGGTGAGTTGGCGGTACTTTCCGTGGGCGGCGGGATGCGCGAGCACGGGCACTCCCCCGGCGGCAACAATCATTTTCACGCCCTCGAGCGGACTCGGAGCGTAGTACTTCTCGTAATACCCGCCCTGCCAGTGCAGGATGCTCTCAAAGGCCGCGCTGCGGTTGGCTACGTGACCTTTGCGCACGAGTGCATCCGCGATATGGGGGCGCCCCAGCGTCGTGCCGTCAGACGATTCGGCGAGCACGTCATCCCACGTCAGGTCGTAATCCTGCGAAATCTTGTCGACAATGCGCTCAGCACGGCGAAGACGGCCGTCGCGGATACGCGCAGTTTCGGTCACAATCGTGCGGTCGAGGGGGTCGAACAGGTACGCGAGCACATGCACGCTGGCTGGCCCATAGTTGGTACTCAGCTCCATGCCCGGAATTACGTCAATCCCCGAGACAGCGGCAGCCGAGATCGCCTCCTGCCAACCTGCTGTGGAATCGTGGTCGGTGAGCGCGACAGTGCCAAGCCCTGCTCGTTTGGCAGACCGAATCAGCTGAGTAGGTGTCTCGGTGCCGTCAGACACCGCACTATGGGTGTGCAGGTCGATCGGTGTGTTGCGCATTATGTAAGCCTATTGCTCTAGGCTCAGGTCGCTATGTTCCAACGCATCCTTTCAGCGACGTTTATCCTCGCTTTCGCCGCCGTCCTCATTGTCGCGGCTTGGCCACAGTTGTTTTCTCTCGAACAGACGGCCGGGATTGCCCAAATAGTCTCCCTGCGCGCGGTCGCCGCCGCCGTAGCGTTCATCGCGGTATTGGTACTGACGCTGACATCGCTACTCTCGGTGCGATTACACCGTTTCACTGCATCGTTAGCCGTCGTATCGCTCGCATTCATTGCGGTCAGCTTGGTCGTTCTTGCTTCGCGCGGTTTCGGCAGCCCCGCTTTCGAGACCAAAGCTGAGGGCGACGTGACGGTGCTCTCGTGGAACACTCTCGGTGATGCACCTGGCGCTGCGGCAATCGCCGAGTTGGCCATTCTTAATGATGCGGATGTTGTCACGTTGCCGGAAACTACTCGCGAATTGGGTTTCGAGATCGCCCAATTGATGTCGGATGCGGACCGCCCGATGTGGGTACACACCGTCGCTTATGACGAAGTGTCGAAAGCTCGCTCCACGACGATCCTGATCAGTGTCGATCTCGGCGAGTATGACGTTGACACGTCGGCGCGCACCACGACTACGTTGCCCAGCCTTGTGGCAGTGCCTCAGGATGGCGATGGCCCCACGTTCATCGCCGTGCACGCTGTAGCGCCGATCCGTGGAGAGATGGCTAATTGGCGCGCTGATCTTGACTGGATCGCTGAGCAGTGCCGCTCGAGCAACGTGATCTTGGCTGGCGATTTCAATTCGACGCTCGATCACTACGCCTCGCTCACCGACGGCGGCGAGTTCGCGTTGGGCAGTTGCACCGATGCTGCTTCGGCAACCGACAATGCGGCGATCGGCACCTGGCCGACACAGTTGCCTTCGCTCTTGGGCGCCCCCATCGATCACGTTATGGTCAGCCCAGATTGGTCGGTGTCTGGAATGCGTGTCATCGAATCTCATGACGGCGAAGGCAGCGATCATCGCCCCATCCTGGCAACGCTCTCGCCAAGCCAGTAGTGCCTTTTCGGTGTGGAGGAGCGACACTAGATATATGGCAGATTCATCAGCACCCACCCCTCGTGCAACTTCAAACCGATCGACGACTCCCCAATCCTCCGGATTCGCCGACTACATCTCTTCTGGATGGGCTGAGCGCGTCGAACCCGACGTTGCTCCCCGCGAGCAGGCAGCGTTTGCCGCTGACCGCCGCGCACGCTTGTCACAGCTCCACCGCGGCAAGCGCTTGATCGTTCCGGCAGGCGCCGCAAAGGTGCGGTCGAACGACACCGACTACCCGTTCCGCACTCACACCACCTTCGCGCACCTCACGGGCTGGGGTTCAGATGCGGTCTCCGGCAGCGTGCTCGTGATGGAGCCAACAGCTGACGGCCACACCGCAACTCTCTACTTCCGTCCCACTGCGGGCCGCGATACGAGTGAGTTTTACGCGAACCCGGATGTCGGAGAGTTCTGGACAGGACCGCGACCGTCGCTCAGCAACGTCGCCACCGATCTCGGCCTCGAGACACTGCCGTTGGTCGAGTTCGACGCCGTGCTCAACCTCGTTGATTCCTCAACCCTGATTGTGCGAGACGCCGACCGTGACATCACCGATCAGGTTGATGGCCGTCGTTTGCTTACCGCAGACTCAGAAAATCTTGAGCACGATGGTGACGATGAGCTCAGCCGCGACCTGAGCGAGCTTCGCCTCGTCAAGGACTCCTACGAGGTCGAAGAGATGCGAGCCGCCGTCAACGCAACCCAGCAGGGTTTCGATGATGTTGTCGGCGACCTGCCCAACATCGTGGAGCACGCTCGTGGTGAGCGCCTCGTTGAGGGCACCTTCAACCGTCGCGCCCGCGCCGAAGGCAACACTGTCGGCTACGACACAATCGCCGCATCAGGCCCCCACGCGTGCATTCTGCACTGGACCCGCAACGACGGGCCCGTAAAGCCTGGCGACCTGATCCTGATCGATGCCGGCATCGAACTCGACAGCTACTACACGGCAGACATCACCCGCACTCTGCCGATCAGCGGCACGTTCACCGAGATTCAGCGCCGCGTCTATGACGCTGTGTTGGAAGCGGCTGATGCTGCTTTCGCTATCGTGCGCCCCGGAATCAAGTTCCGCGACATCCACGCTGAAGCAATGCGCGTCATCGCTGAGAAGACCGCCGAGTGGGGTTTCCTGCCCGTCTCCGCTGAAGAATCGATGGAGGCTGACAAGCAGTTCCACCGCCGTTACATGGTGCACGGAACCAGCCATCACCTCGGCATCGACGTTCACGACTGCGCTGCCGCTCGTCGAGACATGTACCTAGATGGCATCCTTGAGCCCGGCATGGTCTTCACGATCGAACCGGGCCTCTACTTCCAGCCCGACGATCTCACTGTTCCTGCGGAATACCGTGGCATCGGCGTGCGCATCGAAGATGACATCGTTGTCACAGAAGACGGAGCAGAAAACCTCTCGGTGAACATCCCGCGAACTGCGGATGCCGTTGAAGCATGGATTGCCCGCTCCTAGCCACTCCGCGATCACGGGCCAAGGCCACCACAGCGCAAGCGCGCATCAGCGAAAGCTCGATGCGCGCTTTCGTGCTTTCTGGTGAGACTTCTTGTTACTTAGCTGAGGACTCGGAATCAGTCGAGTCAGCGCTGTCGCCACTGTCGTGGCCGGCGCTGCTGCCAGCCCGTTCCGACGCGCTCGGCACGTGTGGCGCCGAATGAATGCCGTGCACTCCAGCAGCAGCTGTGCCGAGAACGCCGTGCGCCTTGGCCGTGAGCGAAGGCGAGATGATGATTTCGTAGCGCTCAGCGAGAAGCTGTGAGGTTGCGGCATAGTCTCGGCGCTTGCGCGTAATCGAATAGTTGACGACGCCGAAGATCATTCCGATGCCAGCTCCGGTAAGAATTGCGGCAAAAAATATGCCGATTTGCTGGGCGCTGAGCGGCGAGATGACCGTAGAGATCAGCCCAAAGAAGAGGCCGAGCCAGGCGCCCGTCGTGGCTCCTGAGAGTGCCGCGCGTCCATAGCTCAAGCGCGCTCGAACGATTTCGACGGTCGTCAGGTCACGCCCAACGATCGCGATGTCCTTGACGTCGAATTCAGCTTTCGCAAGTTTGTTGATGACCGCTTGAGCATCGGTGTAGTCGGTATAGCTGCCGAGCACGTCACCGCGCGGCACACTGGTTTGGAGGGGCGCGCGGCGGGAAAATCCAGTGAAGTTACTCATCAGCTCATTCTCCCATGCAAGGGTATGGTTTTACTTGTGAGCACCTCAAGAGTATTCGTCGCCCGATTGGTGGGCTGCTCGGTTTTCGACCCCAACGGCGACCGCGTCGGCAAGGTGCGCGATGTGCTTGTCGTCGAGCGCGCCGACGCAAGCCCGCGGGTGGTCGGAATGATCGCCGAAGTTCCAGGCAAACGTCACGTTTTTCTTTCCATTGGCCGCGTCACGAGCATCGGCTCAGGCCAGATCATCACCACGGGTCTCCTCAATTTGCGTCGATTTGAGCAACGTGGCGGCGAGATCCGAGTGATGGCTGAATTGCTGGGTCGCCGCGTCACCATGAGCAATGGCTCTGGCGAAGCTCAGATCGAAGACGTAGCGATCGAAGAAATTGACATCGGCGAGTGGGAGATCAACCAGCTCTTCCTGCGCCGCCCCAAAACCACCGGCTCGCCTCTGTTCGCTAAAGGCCCCACCGATTTCGCGGCGTGGAACGAGATCAAACACAACGCGCACAAGGGCGAAGCGCAGTCCGCGACCCAGCTCGTAGCAAGTTTTTCTGATCTGCTCCCTGCCGACCTGGCGAATGCCATGCTCGAGCTTCCCGAGCAGCGGATGATGGAAGTCGCTGAGGAGCTCTCCGACGATCGCCTCGCCGACGTGCTCGAAGAGATGCCAGAAAACGAGCAGGTCGCCCTCCTCAACAAGCTTGACGATAATCGTGCCGCTGACGTACTTGATGAGATGCAACCGGATGACGCGGCCGACCTCATCGCCCATCTCACTGCCGAGCGCGGCGAAACTCTTCTTGATCTCATGGAGCCAGAAGAAGCCGAAGATGTGCGCTTCTTGCTCAGCTACGATTCCGACACTGCTGGCGGGCTCATGACGACCGAGCCGATCATTGTTTCTGCTGACGCCACGGTTGCAGAAGGTCTTGCCCTCATCCGTCGTCATGATCTTGCGCCAGCCCTTGGCGCCGCAATTTGTGTCACTTTGCCGCCCTACGAGCCACCGACAGGTCGCTTGCTCGGCATGGTGCATTTTCAGCGGATGCTGCGCTACCCGCCCAATGAACGTCTCGGTGCTTTGATCGACCAGTCGCTTGAGCCGGTACGCTCGTCAACGACGGCGGCAGAAGTTTCGCGCATCCTCGCCAGCTACGACCTGGTGTCGGTTCCTGTGGTTGATGACAATCACCGACTGCTCGGGGTGGTGACCATTGATGATGTGCTCGACCATCTGCTTCCTGATGACTGGCGAAGTACGACCGACGAATCGGCGAGCTTCGACGACACATCTACTCGACCGCTAACCATCGTTCAGCAGAAAGATATTCGCGCAGGGAGGGCACCCCGTGGCATCCGCTAGAAGGTCACAACGATCACAGCGCAACGATCTGCGCCTTGACACTCCTAAGGGTCTTCGCAGCGGCTTTGGCATGTTTCAGAGTCGCGACCGCATGGGGCGCTATTCCGAAGCGTTCGCTCGCGGAATGGGCACGCCGTGGTTCCTTGTCGGGCTCTCCGCCTTTGTAGGCATCTGGTTGATCTACAACACCAGCGCGCCTCTCGACGCCCAGTTCGACCCTCGCGCCACCAACTTCACCCTGTTGACGTTGATTCTGTCGTTGCAGGCTTCCTATGCCGCTCCGATGATTTTGTTGGCCCAGAACCGTCAGGATG
This sequence comes from Salinibacterium sp. M195, assembly GCF_019443965.1. Taxonomy (GTDB): domain Bacteria; phylum Actinomycetota; class Actinomycetes; order Actinomycetales; family Microbacteriaceae; genus Rhodoglobus. The sequence goes on from NZ_CP040814.1 coordinate 2,701,787, forward strand.
ACCGCGACCGCGTGCAGATCGAGCAAGATCGTCAGCGTGCCGAGCGCAACCTCAATGACACCGAATATTTGGCTCGCGAAGTTGTTGCGCTTCGTCTGGCAATGACAGATCTGGCCAGCAAGGATTTCATCCGCTCCGAGCTCCGCTCGCTGCTGGAAGAGCTGGAGAAAGACGACGACACCAAAGACGCGGAGAACCGTGAACGCTGAGCTCGAAGCCGCGGTGCTCACCTCCCTCGCCTCGGTGATTGACCCGGAGATTCGTCGACCTCTCACGGAGCTCGACATGATCTCTGGAGTCTCTGTGGATGACGCAGGGGCTGCATCCGTTGGCCTGATGTTGACGATTGTCGGATGCCCAGCCGCGACTTCCATCGAGCGTGACGTTCGCGAGGCTACCGAGCGTGTGCCTGGCATCACGGCGGTCACGGTTGACGTGTCAGTGATGTCACCGGCTCAGCGCACTGCACTCACGGAGAAGCTTCGCAAGGGTCGCCCCAAGACGATGCAATTTGGGCCGGATTCGTTGACCCAGATTGTGGCGGTGACGAGCGGCAAGGGTGGGGTTGGCAAGTCGACGCTCACCGCAAACCTTGCGGTTTCGCTCGCGCAGAGCGGCCTGAGGGTTGGCGTCATCGACGCCGACGTATTTGGGTTCTCGATTCCGGGGCTGCTTGGCCTGCAGGGGGCGAAACCCACTCAGGTGGGCGAGATGATCATGCCCCCCATCGCCTATGAAGTGAAGGTTATTTCGATCGGCATGTTTGTCGAAGAGAACACCGCCGTGTCGTGGCGCGGACCGATGCTGCACCGCACGATTCAGCAGTTCTTGACCGATGTGTACTTTGGCGACCTCGATGTGCTGTTGCTCGATCTGCCTCCTGGCACAGGCGATGTAGCGATTTCGCTCGGGCAGCTGCTTCCGCACTCTGACGTGGTCGTCGTGACAACGCCGCAATCTGCCGCCGCCGATGTCGCTGAACGCAGCGGACTCGTCGCGCGCCAAACCGGTCAACGCGTGATCGGCGTCATCGAAAACATGGCGGGGCTCCCCCAAGCCGATGGCAGCGTGCTCGAGATCTTTGGCTCCGGTGGTGGGGCGGATGCCGCAGCCAAGCTATCGACGCCAGAAGAACCTGTCTCGGTGCTGGCGTCGATCCCGCTCAGCATCGCCCTGCGCGAGGGTGGAGACGCCGGGGTTCCTGTCGTGATCGCCGCTCCTGAGGATCCGGCCGCCCAAGCTATTCACGCTCTCGCCGCGACTCTCCGTTCGCATAAGCGCAGTGTCGCTGGCCGCAAGTTGGGGCTCAGTACCCATTAGTTCGCGTGGCATCCCGCCTCGCATCGTTGTGAGCTTGGCGCCCGTTAACGCAAAAACACCACAGCAGTAATTGCTGTGGTGTTGCGTAAACCGGCTGGCGGTTGGCTACGGCATCTGGTGGTAGCGGCGGGTGGGGATGCGACGGTATCCGTCGGTTGCTACGGCACGCACGGTGGCGATGATGCCGATTGCGGACAGGGCCCCAATGATGATCAGTTCGAAGTTCATGTCTATATTCCACCAAGATTGACCTGTTAGAACAAGATGATCTTCCTTAGCTAACTATGTAGGCTAGCTACATGGAGATACGTCGACTCGAACTGCTGCGTGAGCTGGCCGACCGCGGCAGCATCACCGCCGTCGCGAAGGCCACAATGCGCACCCCTTCTGCTGTCTCTCAGCAGTTGAAAATTCTCGAACGCGAGGCAGGCATCCCCCTTACTGAGCGGGTCGGCCGTGGCATCGTTCTCACCTCCGCCGGGCGCGCACTGGCCCAAACTGCTGCGGATGTTGCGACTGCAATCGAGAAAGCGGAAGCACTCTGGAACGACTTCCGGGAGTCTCCTCGCGGTGAAGTCACGATGACAATTTTCCCGACGGGCGGCGAGATGCTGCTACCGGGACTCTTCCACGCGATCGACGAACAGCCAGGACTCACTCTGTACTGCCACGACCAAGACTCCATACTCGAGGATGTTGCCAACCTCACCGCTGACTACGACATTGTCGTCTCCGACTCCCCCCACGTACTGCCCGCGTGGACAGAGCGAGGCCTCGCGGTAGTTCCGCTTATGAAGGAATCGCTGGATGTTGCGCTGCCGGAAGATCATCCCCTCGGCCGCAAACTGGCTCTCACCCCCGCTGACCTCATCGACGAAACGTGGATCGGGGTTCCTTCGGGGCTGCCGTTCGATCGCATCCTGCGCCGCATCGAAGCCGCCAACGGCGCGCCAGCGAAGATTGCCCAACGGCTGACAGACAACAGCATCGTCGAAGCCGTCGTCGCCGCCGGTCATGGCATCGCGATCCTGCCACGCTTCACGACTCGAGACCGCGAGAATGGGCTCATTACTCGCCCACTCAAAGGCGTTCCCTCTTCGCGGCTCATCTCCGTGCTCGTACGCCCCGATCGCGCCGAACGGCCGTCAGTTCGTGCCGTCGTCAAAGCGCTTGTCGATGAAGCGACCCGGTTCGAGCGTTTGCACACGGTGGAGAGCACTCCAGCCAGCTAGAGCGCTCCGGCCAGCTAAAGTCCGTGCCCGAAACTAGTTACGGGGCTCAATCAACCGCGCCAGAAGCTCGGTCAGCAGTCGCTCCGTAAGCGGTGCAGGCAACGCGGCGATGAGCGCCAAGAGCGGAGCCATCCTTTCCGGCAGCCCCTCGCTCGCGGAACCAAGTCCGAGAGCGCCGAGCAGCCCCGCTGCCGTCGCGGAATCGAGCGGGCCAGCATCCGGGTTCCCCAACGCCGCCACAGCCTCTGCGGGCAATGTGGCGAGGACGTTCTCGACCGACACCGCCGGAAGCCCACGAACCTCTTCAGCCGCCGAGCGCATCGCCGTGCTCAACTCGCCAAGAACGCTCTCGGTAACGGGAGTAATCGTAAGGTGCGTTGTTGCGGGCAATACCGTGCCGTCACTCTGCACCAAGCTGGGCTGCAACTGCAGCAAGAAACCATGCGCCCGCACCTGATCAGCCCAATGATGAGCATCAACGCGACGGCCAGCCGGCACCGTCTCATCGGCGGAAACTGCGACGAGCGGCCCCACCGGGTCGCCGACAATGCGCAGGCCGTCGATGCCGTCGACAACATCTCGCACCGCCCGCGTTGACCGCGCACACGACTGGGCGAGCTCGGCAAGCCCGCTCGTTCCCAGCGCTTGGATGATCGCCCAAGCAGCCGCCAACGGACCCGCCGACTTCGAGCCAAGAATCGTCGGGTTCACGATGGGATAACCCGGCCAGCGGGTAGTCGCAAAGTACTGCGCGCGCTGGCGGTCACGATCACGCTGCAACAGCACCGAAGCACCCTTGGGCGCATAGCCAAACTTGTGCAGATCTGCGCTAATGCTGGTGACACCGGTGACCGTGAAGTTCCACGGTTCTACATCCTCCCAAAACGGCAACACCCAGCCGCCGATACACGCATCAACGTGACAAGCGATGCCCTGTTCTGCTGCCGCCGCCGCAACCTCCACCACAGGATCCATCGCCGCGTGGGCGTAACTTGGCGCCGAGACCACCACGATCGCAACATCATCAGCCAGGCGCGCAATCAGGTCGCTCGCAGCAACTTCGCCGCCCGGTCCAACCGGAACCAAATCGAGCTCAAGGCCAAAGTAATGAGCGGCCTTCTGAAAAGCCGCATGAACCGTCACCGGCGCGAGTAACCGCGGCGTTCCCGTGCGCGCCGTCGAACCACTACCGCGCCAGACGTCGCGAGCCGTCTTGACGGCCAACAGGCAGCTCTCGGTTCCTCCCGTCGTCACAGTGCCCACGACATCCTCGTCACCGCCGAGCAAGTTGCGGGCAAATTCGACAACCTCTCGCTCCATCACCGCAACCGACGTGAACGTGGTCGGGTCGAGGCCATTGACCGGTTGCACGGCACGAATCGCACTCGCGGCTAGTTCATCCAGCTCAGCCAACCCCGAGTCGTACACATACGAGAGCACTCGGCCACCGTGAGTGGGAGCATCCGCCAGACGCAGTTGATCGAGGCGAGCCAAAATATCGGCAGGTTCGTGGTCGAAGTTCATGTTTACTCCTGATTGTTCGTCGCTGGTGAGGCGTCCGCAGTCTCGCTCGCACCGGTATCGGCGTGCTCAATGTCCTGTCGTCGCAGCGGGTAGCGTCTAAAGGTCACCAGTGAAGCCCCAATAAGCACTGCTGGCACGACGCTGAAGCTGATGATGATTCCGACGATGGCTGAATTGGGCTGCACGACCTCCTGGTTGGCCACCGATTCGAGATAACCGGATACCGCGAGCACCGTCGTGAGCACGGTGGCGCCGAGGGCCATGCCGGTAGTTTCTCCCGCGGTCCACACTCCCCCGAATGTTCCTGCCGAGGCAATGCTGTGCCGTCGAGAGTCGTGCGAGATCACGTCGGGCAGCATTGACATGGGCAGCGCCTGCATTCCGGCGTAGCCTGCTCCGGCGAGCGCAACAGGAGCGTAGATCCACACACCGGGCCACCACAGCTGCAACACGATCAGCAAAGCGGCAACGCCATAAAGGGCTGAGGCCCACACGAACGCGCGTTCCTTGCCAATACGTCGCGATATGGCCGCCCACACCGGGGCAAAGACCAATGCCGGTCCGATGAGGGAAACGAAGAGAAGGGAAACTCCCGTCTTGAGGACTTCGGCCGCAACGTATTGTGCGCCAGCGAGCATGACTCCTGTCGCGAGCGCCTGAAGCAGGAACGTGATGAGCAGCGCACGGAACGGTTGACTTCGCTTGAGCGCCGCGACACCAGAGCGGTAGGTCTCAGCAATCGACACTGTCGGTGCTGCAGCAATTGTCCCTGTTGGTGCCGCGAATGATGAGATCACAAGCGAGACACCGATGAGCGCAGCCGCAGAAAGCGCCATCACAAGATAGCCGAGCCGTTCATCCGCAAAGGCGTCACGGATTTCGGGGGCCCCGGCACCGAACAGCAAAATCGCGATAGTGAGAACAACAACGCGGGTGGCCAACAGTCGGGTGCGGCCGTCATAGCTGCTTGTCAACTCGGCGGGAAGAGCAATGTAAGGCACTTGAAACATGCTGAAGGCGGTTGCTGCGGCAACGAACGCCACAAACACCCACAACCCAGAAGCAATAGGCCCAATCCCAGCGGGAACGGCGAACGTCAACACAAACAGCAGCGGTAGGAGGATCGCCCCGAGCAGCATGACGGGGCGGCGGGTTCCGCGGTGGGCGAGGCTGCGATCGCTTCGTGCACCGATCACAGGATCAATGAGCACGTCCCACACCTTGGCGACCGTGACCAACAACCCGGCCGCGAGCGCCGCAATGCCCAGGGTATCGGTGAGGTAGTAGACGAGCACCAGCCCAGGTAGTGCGGCAAAACCTCCGGTGCCCAAAGAGCCGATGGCATACGTCGCAATGGTGCGTCGGGTCAATGTTCGCGGTGCTGCGGTCGTCATCTTCGTGAGCCTAGCGCTTTGCCCAGCGGAAATTGTGGTGTCCGGCCGTAGTGTTGGGGGCATGTCGTCCCCTACTGCTGCTGCGTTAATCGGAAACTCACGTCGCGATGCGCTCGTCGCACAATTGAGCTGCACGACCACCGACACCGCCACCGTGATTGCCCCCTTCAGCGGGCAGCCTCTGCATGAGCTTCCTCAGAGCTCGATTCAGGATGTTCAGGATGCCGCGGCAACTGCCCGTCTCGCTCAAGAAGCCTGGAAAGCAGCAGGGTTTGCCCACCGTCGCCGCGTGCTCCTGCGCGCCCACGATCTGCTGCTCGAGCGCCGCGAAGAGCTGCTCGACCTCCTGCAAACCGAATCGGGCAAGACCAGGGGTCAAGCATTTGAAGAGATTTTTCAAGCGGCATCGGTCACGCGCTACTACGCCCTCTCGGCTCGCCGGGTGTTGGCAACGAAACGACGCCGGGCCGGCATTCCCCTGCTCATGACCACGCGGGTCAGCTATTCCCCCAAGCAGCTTGTCGGCGTCGTCACCCCCTGGAACTATCCGATTGCGCTCGGAACCATGGATGCGGTTCCCGCGCTTGCCGCTGGCAGCGCCGTCATCCAGAAAATCGACAACCAGGGCTCACTGGCGATGCTCGCGACGCGCGAGGCCTACCTCGACGCGGGAGTTCCCGCCGCCGTCTGGCCCATTGTCGCCGGCCCAAGAGACACTGTCGGAAACGCGATCATCGACAGCTGCGATTACCTCTGCTTCACGGGCTCCACGCCTACCGGCACTCGCGTCGGCGAGCGCGCGGCTGGCAGGCTCATCGGAGCCTCGCTTGAGCTTGGCGGCAAGAATCCACTGATCGTGCTCGGAGATGCGAACCCTGCCCAGGCTGCCGAGGATGCTGTCTACGCCTGCTTCGCTTCGATGGGCCAGCTCTGCGTCTCCATCGAACGCATCTACGTTCATGAGTCAATTGCCGAAGAGTTCACGCGAGAATTCGCCGCACGGGTATCCGCCCTGAACCAGACCGCCGCACTTGACTACTCCGGTGACGTCGGATCGCTGACATCCGCTGCCCAACTAGAACGCGTCCAGGCCCACGTCGACGATGCCATTGCCCACGGCGCGACTGTGCTCACCGGCGGTGTTGCCCGGCCCGAAATTGGTCCGTACTTTTTTGCCCCAACGGTGCTCACGGATGTCACTGCCGCGATGCAGTGCTTCGCCAACGAGACCTTCGGCCCGGTGGTAGCCATTGCCACCGTCGCGACCGACACCGAAGCCATCGACCGCGCCAATGACACCGAATTTGGGTTGAACGCCTCAATCTTCAGCGGTTCTGTTGCACACGCTCGGCGTCTGGCAGATCGACTGCATGCCGGCAGCGTGAACATCAATGAGGGTTACCGCGGCAGCTTCTCGAGTGTGGATGCTCCGATGGGCGGTATGAAAAAGTCTGGGCTCGGCCGCCGCAACGGGCCAGAGGGAATTCTGCGCTTCGCGCAAGCTCGCACGGTGTCGCAGTCGAACGGAATCCTTCAGTTGCCGCGCACCGGCGCGGAATTCGCGGTGATGGCTGGCCTCATGGTCACGCTTCTCAGCGTGCTGAAAGCGTTGCGTCGCCGCTAAGTCGCTTCGTTGTCGAAGGGAGCCTTCTCGCCGGCCTCGAGCTGAGACTTACTTTCAGCGCGGGCTGCTTGCCGCTCGGCGTAGGCAGCCGAGCGGGGTGGGCGAACTGTCACTGGCGGTGCGGCATCGTCATCATCTAGCAGGGCGTCGCGGATGATGCGACGAGGGTCGTACTGGCGAGGATCGAGTTTCTTCCAGTCGATGTCGTCGAAGTCTGGGCCCATCTCGTCGCGCATGCGATCTTTGGCGCCGTTGGCCATATCTCGCAGCGAGCGAACAAGGCGAGCGAGCTGCGATGCGTAATACGGCAGTCGCTCTGGGCCGAGCAAAAAGACAGCGATGAGCCCAATAAGGAGCAGCTTGTCGAAACTGAGACCAAAGGACACCCGTTTAGCTTACCGGCGGCATCGCCTCCTGCGTCTACAGTTGAGGCAGTGATAGGAGCAATGTGTCAGATAAGCATCTGAGCTGGAAATACGCCGAGGAGTTCGTTGTCGAACGCCCAGAGATTGCGGCTGCACGCGTGCACTCGAGTGAACTCGGAATCGAGGCTGTTTCTCCTGCGGTCGGTGCCCAACTAGCGCTATTGGCTGCGGCCACGAGCGCTAAGAGCATCATCGAAGTCGGCACTGGTGTTGGCATTAGTGGGCTGTGGATGCTCGCCGGGAGCCCTAAGGCACTGCTCACCACTATCGACTCTGAACTTGATCACCAGCAGGTTGCCCGCGCAGTATTCGCCGATGCGAATATTCCCGCGAATCGTGTGCGCCAAATTGGCGGCAAAGCGTCTGAAGTCTTGCCGCGGATGAACGAGTCAAGCTATGACCTCGTCTTCATCGATGCTGACCCGCAGTCTGTCATCGAATACGTTGAGCACGGCCTGCGGCTCGTGCGGCCAGGTGGCGTCGTCGCCGTCGCGCACGCGCTCTGGCGAGACCGGGTTGCCGATCCCGCCCAGCGGGACGCCACTGTAACCAATTTCCGGTCGCTGTTGAAAGAGATTTCTCAGTCCGAGGCCGTGATCAGCTCGCTGATTCCCGTCGGCGACGGACTGCTTCAGCTCACCAAACTGAGTGACTAGCTAGCATTCAGGGTCTTTCCGTAGTGTTGAGCCAATGACTATGGACCGCTCGGCTGGTTGGGTACAGGTACGAGGTGCTCGCGAACACAATCTCAAGAATATCGATCTCGATGTTCCCCGAGATCGACTTGTCGTGTTCACTGGCGTCTCTGGTTCAGGAAAGTCGTCTCTCGCGTTCGGCACCCTGTATGCAGAAGCCCAACGCCGCTATTTCGAATCAGTAGCGCCGTACGCGCGTCGATTGCTCAATCAGGTTGGTGCGCCCGACGTCGGCGAGATCAGCGGCCTTCCTCCCGCCGTTGCGTTGCAACAGCGCCGTGGTGCCCCCAGCTCACGCTCGAGCGTTGGCACGATCACGACCCTGTCCAACCTGCTGCGCATGCTGTATTCCCGTGCCGGAACGTATCCACCAGGCATCGACCATCTCTCGGCGGAAGCTTTCTCGCCAAACACGGTGGCGGGAGCGTGCCCGCGCTGCCATGGCCTCGGCGTCGTTCACGATGTCACGGAAGATCTGCTTGTGCCGGATACGTCGCTGAGTATCCGCGAAGGCGCAATCGCCGCCTGGCCCGGAGCGTGGCAGGGCGCCAACCTTCGCAGCATTGTCACTGGCCTCGGTATCGATATCGAGAAGCCGTGGACCTCACTTCGCCGCAGCGACCGCGATTGGTTGCTCTACACAGAAGAACAGCCATCAGTGCTGGTGAAGCCCGAACGCGATCGCGTCGATTTCGGCTATTACGGCAAGTTTTGGAGCGCGCGAAAGCACATCATGAACGTGCTCTCACAATCGCAAAGTCAGCGGATGCGCGACCGCGCCTTACGCTTCGTGCAGAGCATGGCGTGCCCTGACTGCGCCGGGAGTGGACTGCAGCCCAACGCTCGCGCCGTCACCTTTGCGGGCCTCAACATCGCGCAAATGAATGCGGTGCCGCTGGCAGATCTCGCGGTGCAACTGCGCCTCGGAATCGAGATGTCGAACGCAGGCGGAACGGGCAACGCGCCCGAAAGCTCTGAAGTAGCGAGCCGGATCGGAACTGACGTTATCGCCCGCGTCGAGGTGCTTCTCGATCTTGGGCTTGGATACTTGAGCCTTGGCCGAAACTCCACCACCCTCTCCCCCGGCGAATCGCAAAGATTGCGCATCGCCACGCAATTGCGTTCAGGGCTCTTCGGGGTCATTTACGTTCTCGACGAGCCATCTGCCGGCTTGCACCCCGCCGATGCCCAACCCTTGCTCGACGTTCTCGACCGTCTGAAAGCGTCGGGTAACTCTCTCTTCGTTGTAGAACACGATCTCGATGTCATCCGCCGTGCAGACTGGGTCGTCGATATCGGTCCTGGTGCCGGCGAGGGCGGGGGAAACCTTGTCTACTCTGGACCTGTTGATGGGCTCAAAGAGGTGGATGAGTCGATCACTGGCGCCTACCTGTTCCCTCGTACTGCCGCGCCCGTCCACAAGATCCGTGTTCCCGATTCGTGGTTACAACTCCGAGGAGCATCGCTCCACAACATCAACAAGCTCTCCGTCGACTTCCCTCTCGGCGTGATGACCGCGGTCACCGGGGTCTCTGGATCAGGAAAGTCGACGCTCGTCACGCAGGTGCTCGCTTCTGTCGTTCGCCGGCATCTCGGAACTGCACCCGATGATTCAGAGGAGACAGAGCTTCACGTCACCGTCAACGACGCCTCGGGAGTCGAATCTTTCGATCGCCTCGTTCTTGTCGACCAACGGCCGATCGGACGAACTCCACGATCAAACCTTGCGACGTACACGGGCATGTTCGATGTCGTGCGCAAACTCTTCGCCGCGACAGACGAAGCGAAAGCCCGCGGATACACGGCAAGCCGATTCTCGTTCAATGTGGCAGGCGGACGGTGTGAAACCTGTCTCGGCGAAGGATTCGTGTCAGTCGAACTGCTGTTTTTGCCGGGGACGTATGCTCCATGCCAGACGTGTCACGGAGCCCGCTACAACGCGGAAACGCTTGACGTGACGTATCAGGGCGAGTCGATCGCCTCAGTACTCGCGATGACAGTTGACAGCGCAGCAACCTTCTTCGCCGACGTGCCGTCTGCCTCACGCAGCTTAGAGACTCTTCGCGATGTCGGGCTCGGCTACCTGCGGCTCGGCCAGCCCGCCACCGAACTGAGCGGCGGCGAAGCCCAACGCATCAAGTTAGCGACCGAGCTTCAACGTGCTCACCGCGGACACGCCCTTTTCCTGCTCGACGAACCGACTTCGGGGCTTCACCCCGCCGACGTACGGTTGCTGCTCGAGCAGCTGCAACGACTTGTCGACGCCGGAAACACTGTCGTGCTTGTCGAACACGATCAAGCCGCTATCACGGCAAGCGACTGGGTTATCGATCTCGGCCCCAGCGGTGGAGATGCCGGTGGCCAGATCGTCGCTGTCGGAACCCCGCACGACATTGCGCGAGGCACTGGCGCAACCGCGACCCACCTTGCCGCCTGGCTCTCTCGACAAGAATCGAGTTCCCGAGCGTAGCGAAGCACGTGCCTCACTGCCGCTACACGCACGAAAGCGCCAACCGAATCCCGGCTAGCGCTTTCGATGAAACTAGATGCAGCGTGCAAACTCGCGGTCAAGCCACTTGTTCGTTAACGCTGGGTGGTGCCGACTAAACGGCGGCGACAACACCAGCGAGTGCGTCGTGAAGTTCTTTGGCTTCGTCATCGTTTACAGAAACAACGAGACGACCGCCGCCTTCGAGAGGGACTCGAACAATAATGAGTCGACCCTCTTTGACAGCCTCCATCGGCCCGTCACCGGTCCTCGGCTTCATAGCTGCCATAGGTAGTCCCCTTTCATCGGTACTGACTCCCATTATCCCGCATAACTCGCCGATATTGAAACCCTGTCGACTCATCTCCGGAGAATTCGTCGATTTACGGTGGAGTCCAGTCATAGATGTCTACCCACCACGCGATATGAATCCACCCCCACTGCCCGAGGACGCAGGCGAGGATGAGAAGAACTCGGTACGTTCGTGACTTCGGTTGCGCCAACACACCTGCGACCGGGAACATCGGCATCAACAAGCGAAATGTGCTCGACTGCGGAAAAAACACCGCCAAAAGATAGAGCGCGTAGCTCACGAGCCACAAACGCATGTCGACCCCGAGACGGCGAGCGGGCTTCGTGAGCAAGAAGCCAAAAAAGCCAAGCACGCTGGCGACCAGTACCGCCGAGAGAAGCCACTGCGGAATATGCCACCACAATTGCCAGAAACCTGCCGCCTGGAACCACGCCGTAAAGGGCACAAGTTCACCGTTGCCAATATACGGCGCCCGCCACGCCAGCTCCGTGTCGGTATAAGCGGTCAACGATCCCGTCATCGCCGCGGCAATCAGCAGCCAAGCGAATCCCATCACCAAACTAAATACCGTTGCGGAGATCGCGGCAATGGCCTCTCGCAGCGGAAAGCCATCGCGGTCGCGTACCCACCAGCGGTACACAACGTGCAACCCCATCGCTAGGGCGAAGGCAAGGCCGCTTGGCCGGGTCAGCGACATCACCGCAATGACCGGCAACAGCATCCAGTACTGGTGGCTCATTAGCCAATAGAGGGCGAGCATGAGCAAAAACAATGACATGGACTCTGCATAGGCCACCTGAAGAATGGGCGACAGCGGAGCAAAGCAGAAGATCACGACGGCGAAGAGCGCGGTGCGCGCGGGAAGCACGCGGTTCATCAGTTTGTAAAACACCAATGCGGCACCCAGCGCGAAACCGGCCGCCACGAACACCGCAGCATAGGCAAAATCGAGAGTCGTTACGGTCATCACGATGCGCACGACCGCCGGATAGCCAGGCATAAACGCCCACGCATTCTCGGCGACGTGGCCCGTCTCCGTCAGCGGCAACTCGGTCGGATAGCCCGCGAGGGCAATGATGTAGTACCAGTGACCATCCCAGATCTTGGCGAACGAGAAATAGTCGGGCTGCGGCCCGGTCCACGCCGTCGGCCCCTGAATAGAGGCGTAGGCCAACAGAATCGACGTCGTCACCGCTCGTGACGCAACGAAAATCGCCACAACCGCGAGCCACCAACGCTCGGGTGCGAGCAGCGCTGTTGTTGCGCGGCGCACGGTGGTAGCTAGCGAGCCAGGAGAGGCTAGCGAGCCGTCAGCCACGCCCGCAGTCCCTGCTCACACGCCACGATCTCGCTCGTCGCGACACGCTCGTCGTCAGCGTGGGCGCGAAGAGGATTGCCAGGGCCGTAGTTCACCGCTGGTACTCCAAGCTCGGCAAATCGAGCAACGTCGGTCCAGCCATACTTCGGGGCGGGGGTTCCGCCCACGGCAGCCAAGAAGTTCTTAGCGAGCGGAGCGTCGAGCCCTGGGCGCGCGCCTCCGGCGAGGTCCGTCACCTCAAAGTCGAAGCCAGCAAAAACCTCGCGCAAGTGCTGGATGGCCTGCTCGGTGCTGCGATCCGGAGCGAAGCGGAAGTTCACGGTCACGGTCGCCGCATCCGGAATCACATTGCCCGCAACACCACCGGCGATACCCACGGCGTTGAGGCCTTCACGATAGACGAGGCCATCGACCTCGTGCTGCTCGGGCTCATAGGCGGCCAGAATGGCCAGCACCGGCGCTGCAGCATGGATAGCGTTCTCGCCCATCCACGCACGCGCGGAGTGCGCACGCAGTCCCGCGAGCGCGATGTCGATGCGAGCGGTGCCGTTGCAGCCGCCCTCTACCGTCGCGTTCGACGGTTCGCCAATGATCGCGAAGTCGCCCGCCATTAGGTCAGGACGGTTGCGAGCGATACGGCCAAGGCCATTGAGCTCAGCAGCAACCTCTTCGTGATCGTAGAAGATCCACGTCACATCGACAGCAGGGTTGGTGAGTTCTGCCGCGAGCTTGAGAGCGATAGCAACGCCGCCCTTCATATCGACGGTGCCGCGCCCCACGAGATGCTCTTCGCCATCGATCATCTCGAGCGTCGTCGGCAGGTTCGCGTTCACCGGCACCGTATCGAGGTGCCCGGCGATCACCACCCGCTGCGCCTTGCCGCCACTCGTGCGGGCAACGACGGCATCCGCATCCCGAATCACTTCAAGATGGTCGAACGCTCTCAGAGCGGTCTCGACAGCATCCGCAATGCGTTGTTCGTTGCCGGAAACCGACTCGATATCGCAAATCTGGCGGGTCAGCTCGGGGCTAGAAGCACCCAAATCGAGCACGGGAATGGAAGGATCGGTCACAGGCATGCACCCAGTGTAAGTAACCTTGATGCATGACTTCGCGCACAGCATGGGGATACGGACTCGCAACAATCGCCAGCGATGGGACAACACTCGACGTGTGGTTCCCCGCTCCGCACCTGGGATCTATCCCTGAGGGCACCGACCCGCACTACACCCCCGCCGACCTCGAAGAGCACTTGGGCGCCGACGAGCGTCGTCGTGTGCGCACCGAATTCGTGACCGTTGAAATCGATCTGGATGCCGCACCGCAGAATGTCGCCGATGCCTACCTGCGCCTGCACTTGCTCAGCCATCTTCTCGTGAAGCCCAACAGCATCAACCTCGATGGCCTCTTCGGCGCACTGCCGATCGTGGTCTGGACCAACGCCGGAGCGGTGCACCCTGACGACTTCCGCGAGCTGCGCGCCTCGCTCAAGCGCCACGGTATCGTCGTCACCGGCATCGACAAGTTCCCGCGGATGCTCGACTACGTTCTGCCAGAACGGGTGCGCATCGCCGACGCCTCCCGCGTTCGCCTCGGCGCCTACCTCTCCCCCGGAACCACCGTCATGCACGAGGGCTTCGTTAACTTCAACGCTGGCACGCTCGGCAGCTCGATGGTCGAGGGCCGTATCTCCCAGGGCGTCGTCGTGGGAGACGGTGCCGATATCGGTGGTGGAGCATCCATCATGGGAACCCTCAGCGGTGGCGGAACCGAACGCGTCTCGATCGGTGAACGTGCCTTGCTCGGTGCTAACTCGGGAATCGGGATTGCGATCGGCGACGACACTGTCGTCGAAGCCGGGCTCTACGTCACCGCGGGCACCAAGGTCACCATCATCGACGGTTCGCCAACACCACGCACCGTCAAAGCTGTCGAGCTCAGCGGAGTGAATGGCCTCCTGTTCCGCCGCAATTCGCTGACCGGAGGCGTGGAAGTACTGCCGCGCAGCGGCAGCGGTGTTGTGCTCAACACGGCGCTTCACGCCTAGCCACAGAGTTTCCCGCACAACGCGAAACGGCCGGCATCCCTCGGGATGCCGGCCGTTCGTGATTAAGCTGCGTGAACGCTAGCGCTGAGGCCAGCTGCGAGTCTCGGGGCCCGTGTACAGCTGCTGCGGGCGGCCAATCTTCGTGTTCGGGTCTTGGTTCATTTCGCGCCAGTTGGCGATCCAGCCCGGAAGGCGACCGATCGCGAATAGCACCGTGAACATGCGCGGCGGGAAGCCCATCGCCTTGTAGATGACTCCCGTATAGAAATCAACGTTGGGATAGAGCTTGCGCGAGATGAAATAGTCATCGGCAAGGGCAACCTCTTCGAGTTCACGGGCGATGTCGAGAAGAGGGTCGCTGACGCCGAGATCAGCAAGAACCTCATCCGCACTCTCTTTCACGAGTCGAGCACGTGGGTCGAAGCTCTTGTAGACGCGGTGACCGAAGCCCATCAGGCGCACGCCTTCTTCTTTGCGCTTGACTCGCTCGACGAACTTCTGCACGCCTTCACCCGACTGCTGAATCTCGCCGAGCATCTTGAGCACTGCCTCGTTAGCGCCACCGTGAAGTGGGCCGTAGAGGGCGTTAATGCCGGCGGAGATTGACGCGAAGATATTGGCTTCAGTCGAACCGACGAGGCGCACCGTTGACGTGGATGCATTCTGTTCGTGGTCTTCGTGCAAGATGAGGAGGCGGTCGAGCGCCTTGCTCAGCACGGGGTTGACCACGTACTCCTCGGCCATATTGCCAAAGTTGAGCTTTAAGAAGTTGTCAACAAAGCTGAGCGAGTTGTCGGGGTAAAGCAACGCTTGCCCGAGTGACTTCTTGTGGGCGTAAGCGGCAATCACGGGCAACTTTGCCAGCAAACGGATGGTCGACAGTTCGACCTGCTCCTGGTCGCGCACATCGTGGGAGTCTTCGTAGTACGTGGACAGCGCGGATACAGCGCTGGAGAGCACTGACATCGGGTGCGCACTGTGCGGCAACGCATCAAAGAAACGACGGAGGTCTTCATGCAGCAGCGTGTGGCGACGAATCTTCTCGTCAAATTCCTCGAGCTGCGACTTCGACGGGATCTCGCCGTAGATGAGTAGCCACGCCACCTCGAGGTACGTGGAGTTGGCCGCAACTTCTTCGATCGCGTAGCCGCGGTAGCGCAGAATTCCACGATCGCCATCGATGTAGGTGATTTCACTACGGGTCGAGGCTGTGTTCACGAAACCTTGATCAAGCGCCGTGTAACCGGTCTGCTTCATGAAGGTCGAGATATCGATGCTGTTGTGACCATCGACTCCACGGATTATCGGGAATTCGGCTTCGCCACCCGGAAAGTGGAGCGTGGCCTTCTCTGGGTCTTGAGGAGCTTCATTCACTCTTACAGCCTACAAGGCTTGAATGGCCACCGTCACACCAACCAAGCAAACCGAGCGCGCTTTGGAGATCAGCGACAAGCCCTCGGCTAGTTAGTGCACTTAAGCCAGCAATTCGAGGCGCGCTACGGCATCCGCGATCGTGTGATCACTAGCTGTGAGGGCGATTCGTACGTGCCGAGCAGGTTCTTCACCATAGAACGAGCCGGGGACCACCAGGATGCCGGCTTGCGCGAGATCGCCAACCGTCTGCCATGAATCTTCGTTCTTAGTCGCCCACAAATACAGTCCAGCAATGCTGTCATCAATATAAAAACCGGCTCGCCTGAGAGCGGGAAGCAGCTTCGCGCGTCGCGCTCGATACAGTTCGCGCTGAGCCGCAACATGGGCTTCGTCGCGCAGCGCAGTGACCATGGCCGCCTGAACGGGACCAGGGGCGATCAACCCGGCGTGCTTGCGAACGGCGAGGAGTTCAGAAATGAGAGCCGAGCATCCCGCCACAAAAGCAGCGCGATAACCGGCAAGGTTCGACTGCTTGCTTAGCGAATACACCGCAAGCACTGACGAACGATCATCACCGATCACTTCGGGATCGAGAATTGAGGGCGTGGGATCTGGCCCACTCCAATTCAACTCGGCATAGCATTCGTCAGAGGCGATTACCGCACCAAGCTCGCGAGCGCGGGCAACTGCCGCCCGAAGCTGTTCAACATCGAGAACACGACCGTCAGGATTACCCGGGCTATTGAGCCACACGAGAGCGGTGTTCTCGGGCCACTCAGCGGGATTGTCAGAAGCAACGGCTGTTGCGCCAACCACCGCCGCGCCAATCGCATACGTCGGGTACGCCACCGAAGGATGCACGACGACATCCCCCTTGCCGAGGCCGAGCAACAGCGGCAGCAACGCCACGAGCTCTTTTGAGCCGATCGTTGGCAGCACGTTGTTGACAGTGAGACCGGTTACTCTACGGCGACGGGCGAACCATTCAACAATCGCTTCACGCAATTGCACGGTGCCAGTCGTCGTGGGGTAGGCGTGAGCATCCGTTGCTGACGCAAGCGTCTCGCGAATGATGTCTGGAGTCGGGTCTACCGGCGAACCCACCGACAGATCAACGAAACCGTCGGGGTGAGTGCGCGCGATGTTTCCATAGGGAACGAGGGCGTCCCAGGGAAAGTCGGGCAGAGCCAACGGCGTGCGTGCCATCAGTCTGAGGATCCGCCACCCTCGGGAAGCGCAGCAACGAGCGGGTGATCCATGTGGATAACGCCTACCTTCGCGGCCCCACCGGGCGAACTCTTCTCAAGCATGTCGAAGAATTCGACATTGACCTTGTAATAATCCGCCCATTTGTCTGGCGTATCGTCTTCGTAGTAAATGGCCTCAACGGGGCACACTGGCTCACAGGCTCCACAATCGACGCACTCATCCGGGTGAATGTAGAGCATGCGGTCGCCCTCGTAGATGCAATCGACCGGGCATTCGTCGACACATGCGCGATCCTTCAGATCGACACACGGCTGGGCGATGATGTACGTCAAGAGATATCCGCACCTTTCACGGGAGAGTTCAACTCAATGTTATCGCGGCTCGACATCGAAGCCTGACGATTCACCCGGGGCCAGCCAACAACCAGTAGGACGATGAGCACGGGTGCGAAAGTCCAGACGTACCCGACAACGTTTGCGGGGATAAGGATCGTGCCCCCAGGCATCGACATTGCCAGGAGCGCCGACATCAACAGCACTCCAAGCGAAGCGAAACTCGCCGCGACGCGAGTGTCATAGATCAACCGCAAACCGAGAACGAGTGCTGTTGTTAGCGCGAGCGCGGCAATGATCCCCCACGGAATTCGCGCCCCCAGAATTGTGATCGCTGACTGATGAACCGCGGTCAGCACAAGCCCAACAAGCGCGCCAACTGCGGTCGAGGCGACGGCAAGCACCACACGCTCGACGCTGCTGCGTTCGCCGATCACCAGTTCGCGACGGCGTAACCGGCGCAGATATTCGACCGGCGTAGCGATGTTTTCTCCCACGGGCAATTCATCGCCGTACATTTCGCGAGCTCGGCGCTTAATCGCGATGGCGGTTGCGGAAGAAACTGTCACCCCTCGATCGACGGGCACAGACGACGCCGTATAGAGCGGAACACCGGCAAGCTCGGTAGCGAGCGCGGATGCCTCGTGCACGAGCAGCGCTTCTGTGGGCTGAGTGGCACCGCTGTTCGAGCTCGCGTAGCTCACCACAACATCAGGCTTAAGAGAGGTAATGGCGGCCGCGAGATCGGCCGCGAGAGCGCGTGGTGTTAGCGAACTGAATTGACGGCCGCTGTCTTCACGCAAAGTGTGGTGGGCGGTGATCCCCAAGAGTTCACGCACACTGGCGTCGATGGCGCTTGAGTCTGGTGAGCCGCTGCAGCTGAGCACAATCAGTTCGGTGCCCCGCTGCACCAGGGTCGCAATGGTGGCCCCGAAAACCGCCGCTTCGTCTTCTGGGCGCGAAACGATGACCAGCACCCGCTGTGCACGATCTTTCACTGTCATTCCTCCGCCATTAGTTCTGCAGTAGACAGAATAAGCACAGGTAGGGGAATTAGGGTTGATTAGGTTAGGCTTACCAACCTGTCGAAATTCCTTAGTCACGAGAGATCCCAGTGCTCGCAAACTTCTTGATCGGCCTCCGCGAAGGCCTCGAAGCCGCTCTCGTCGTCGGCATTCTGATCGCCTACGTGCGCAAGATTGACCGCCGGGATGTCCTCCCCCGCATTTGGCTTGGCGTTGCGATCGCCATCGTGCTTTCACTTGGACTCGGCGCGAGCCTCACCTTTGGTGCCTATGGACTCTCATTCCAAGCCCAAGAACTCATCGGCGGCATCCTTTCCATCATCGCCACCGCGTTTGTCACCTGGATGATTTTCTGGATGCTGCGCGCCGCACGCGGCCTTGGTCGCGAACTCCGCAGCGAAGTCGACTCGCATCTGACCGGAGCCGGTTGGGGGCTCGTACTCGTCGCCTTCCTCGCCGTCGGCCGCGAAGGAATCGAGACGGCACTATTCATTTGGGCTGCGGTACAAGCCAGCGGTTCAACCGTGCTTCCTCTCACCGGCGCCGCACTCGGCATCGCCGCCGCAATCGTTCTTGGCTATCTCATCTATCGCGGAGTCGTGAGCATCAACCTCACTCGCTTCTTCACCTGGACGGGCGCGATCCTCATCGTTGTCGCCGCCGGCGTCCTCTCTTATGGCGTGCATGACTTGCAGGAGGCTGGCGTTCTCCCAGGGCTGCACGCCCTTGCCTTTGATGTCAGCGCGGCCATCCCGCCCGACAGCTGGTACGGCACCCTCCTCAAGGGCACCTTCAACTTCTCCCCCGCCACGACGTGGCTAGAGGCAGCAGTGTGGCTCGCCTACGTCGGCACCGTCATGACCATTTTTATTCGCACCGTTCGCAGCAACAAGCGCACCGATAAGCCGCTCGTTCCTGCACCCCACCTCAGCACTCAAGGAGCCTGATGACACCCCGCCCCTCCCGCCTCGGTTACGCCGCGGCGGCAACAATTGCTGCGCTCGCTTTGAGCGGCTGCGTCGCCAACAACACAGCTGCCACCGCCAATAACACGATCACGGTCGACAGCAGCGCTGAGGAGTGCGCGGTCAGTGCCGCCGAGGCAGCCAGCGGCAACCTCATCTTTTCGGTGACCAACTCAGGAGACCAAGTCACCGAGTTCTATTTGCTGGCGGATGACGGCTTGCGCATCGTTGGCGAGGTCGAGAACATTGGCCCCGGCATTAGCCGCGACCTCGTCGTGCTCGCCCAGCCTGGTGACTACTTCACAATTTGCAAGCCTGGCATGATCGGTGAGGGAATCGGCAAGGCGGCTTTCACGGTCACCGACTCTGGCGAGGATCTGTCGTTCAGCGGCGACATCGCCGAACAGGTGGATGCCGCGAACGCCAACTACAAGAGCTATGTCAAAGACCAGATCGAGAACCTTGTTGTTGGCACTGAAGACTTTGCTGCCGCGTACATCGCCGGAGACGACGATACCGCTCGGGCGCTCTACGCTCCCACCCGCGTTTTTTGGGAGCGCGTCGAGACAGTAGCCGAGTCGTTCGGTGACCTCGACCCACGCATGGACCTGCGTGAGGCCGACCTCGAAGACGGTCAAGAGTGGACCGGCTGGCACGCCATCGAAAAGGATCTTTGGCCCGCGGATGCCGAGGCTGGCTTCGAAGCCTATGACCAGTCGAAGCGTGAAGCGCTCGCTTCCCAGCTCGTCGCTGACACCAACACTCTTTACAACAACGTGCAAGATCTCGAGTTCACTCTCGACCAGCAGACTAACGGCGCTATCGGCCTCCTCGACGAGGTCGCCAGTGGCAAGGTTACCGGCGAAGAAGAATTCTGGTCGCACACTGACCTCTGGGATTTCCAAGCCAACATTGACGGCGCTCGAGTTCTCTACGAGGGCGTGCGTGACATCCTGATTGAGAAGGATGCCGACCTCGCGACCACACTCGACGCTGAGTTCGACCAGTTGCAGACGTTGCTTGATGCGCAGAAGGAAGGCGACGGCTTCCGCCTCTATACCGAGTTGTCGACGTCAGAAATTCGCGCATTCTCCGACCAGGTCAATGCCCTTGCTGAGCCCCTTTCTCGCCTCACCGCAGTATTGGTGCTCTAACCCTTCTCGACACGGGCGAGAACGATTACTTCTTGCCTTCCCAACCACAACGAAAGAACAGCAATGCCTACTGACAACAGCACTGGACTCTCCCGTCGAGGGCTCTTCGGCCTCGCGGGCGCTGGTGTTGTCGGTGCGGGTCTCGGTGCCGGTGGCGCTTTCGCTTTCGCAAACGGTGGCGGCACATCGACTAACGGAAACGATGTTGCCGCGACCTACCCGTTCTTCGGCGAGCACCAGTCGGGCATCATCACTCCCGCTCAGGATCGGCTTCATTTCGCTGCGTTCGACGTCAATGACATCTCGCGCGACGAACTAATTGAATTGCTCAAAGACTGGAGCTACGCTGCAGCACGCATGACGGCGGGCGACGCTGCTGGTGATTACGGTCCCGCTGGCGGCCCCTACGATGCTCCACCGGATGACACTGGCGAGGCTCTCGACCTTCCACCAGGCGGACTCACCGTCACCTTCGGTTTTGGCGCAGGGCTCTTCGACGACCGCTTCGGGCTCGCGGGCAAGCGTCCCGCCGCGCTTATTGACCTTCCTAAGTTCCCGAGCGACGCCCTCCTGCCCGAACTCGTCGGCGGTGACCTGTGCATCCAAGCGTGCAGCGATGACCCTCAGGTGGCAGTCCACGCGATCCGCAATCTCTCTCGGATCGCCTTTGGCCGGGCGACCCTGCGCTGGTCACAGCTCGGCTTCGGACGCACGTCGTCGACTACGCAAGCGCAGAAGACTCCCCGCAACCTGTTCGGATTCAAAGATGGCACCGCGAACCTTCGAGCCGAAGATACTGAAGGCGTCAACGAACACGTCTGGGCCAACGCAGGCGACGGTACGGCGTGGATGGTCGGCGGCTCGTACCTCGTTAGCCGCAAGATTCGCATGACCGTCGAAACTTGGGATCGCACCTCGTTGCGTGAACAAGAGACAATCTTTGGACGCACCAAGGGCGAAGGCGCACCGCTCAGTGGCGGAACCGAATTCACCGAACCTGATTTCGACAAGTCTGGCCGTGATGATGCGCCGCTTATTGACGAGAACTCGCACGTGAAACTCGCGCATCCTGACACCCACGATGGCGTTCAGATCTTGCGTCGCGGCTACAACTTCGTTGACGGCAACGACGATCTCGGGCGACTTAATGCTGGGCTCTTCTTCATCAGCTTTCAGCGTGACCCGGAAAGCCAGTTCGTGCCCATCCAGTTAGCGCTCTCGCGCAACGACCTCATGAATGAATACGTGCGTTACGTCGGCTCGGCCATCTTCGCCGTGCCTCCTGGCGCTAGTTCCTCAAGCTTTGTCGGCGCTGGGATGTTCGACCTGGCCTAATCCGGCTGTGGGTATCCGGGTTGCAGGTATCCGAGTTGCTGACTTCGCGCTATTCGCCGATGGGCGTGACCGTGTAGTTCGCGGTGTAACCGTCATCGCTTTGCGCAACAACAACGACAGCGTTCCACAGGTCATTGCTGAAGATGACCGTGCCAGCCCCCTCAGAGCCGCTGGCCTGTGCTTGCGACTCGTAGCCCGCATCCGTGAACTGCGTCTCGATGAAGTCGAGCGGTGACTCAGCGCCAGCGGCAATTGTGACGTTGAACGAACGATTTTCACCGTCGGCCACAGAAATCCCAAAGATAACGTCGCCCGCGATGACGGGAACCTCGCTGGGGAAGCCATCGGGTATCGACTTACCGCCGACATCTATTGCTCCGCCCGACGCTTTCTCGACAATTGCCTCGAGCGGGTTGACGGAACATGCCGACAATGACACGGCACCACCGATTGTCAGAAGGATGGCGATGGCGACGTTGACTCTACGACGTGCGGTAAACATTGTTTCTCCCGTGAATGAACTGGATCGAGGCGAACGCACTCGTTAACGAACGATGCAGCCACGGTCTCAATGACCGTAGCTGCATCGTACTCTCGCTGGCTAAACGATTGCTCGCTAGCTCAACGGGAGTGAGTTAGGCGTTCTGCTTCTTCAGACGCGACGTGCTGCGTGCACGAGCGCTGGCATCGAGCTCAACCTTGCGGATGCGCACGAATTCAGGAGTTACTTCAACGCACTCGTCTTCGCGAGCGAATTCGAGGCACTCTTCCAACGTGAGCTTGCGCGACGGTGTCATACGCTCGAACGAATCCGAGGTCGACTGGCGCATGTTGGTGAGCTGCTTCTCCTTGGTGATGTTGACGTCCATGTCGTCAGCGCGCGAGTTCTCGCCGACAACCATGCCTTCGTAAACCTCTTGCGTCGGCTCAACGAAGAACGACATACGCTCCTGCAAAGCAACCATTGCGAACGGAGTAGCTGCACCGGAACGGTCAGCGACGATGGAGCCGTTGACGCGGGTGAGGATTTCGCCGGCCCACTGGTCATAGCCGTGCGAGACAGCGTTTGCGATACCAGCACCACGTGTGATGGTCATGAATTCCGTGCGGAAACCGATGAGTCCACGCGAGGGAACGATGAACTCCATGCGAACCCAGCCGGTGCCGTGGTTGCTCATGCCGTCCATGCGGCCCTTGCGAGAAGCCAGCAGCTGCGTGATAGCTCCCAAGTACTCTTCAGGCGCATCGATCGTGAGGTGCTCGAAAGGCTCGTGAATCTTGCCGTCGACCCGCTTGGTAACTACCTGCGGCTTGCCGACGGTCAGCTCGAAGCCTTCGCGACGCATCTGCTCAACGAGGATGGCGAGAGCGAGCTCTCCACGACCCTGAACTTCCCAAGCATCCGGGCGTCCGATGTCGACGAGCTTCAACGAAACGTTACCGACGAGTTCACGGTCGAGACGGTCCTTGACCATACGGGCGGTGAGCTTGTGGCCCTTGACCTTGCCGATAACCGGCGAGGTGTTGGTTCCGATGGTCATCGAGATCGCGGGGTCGTCAACCGTGATGGTTGGGAGCGGGCGAACGTCGTTGGGGTCACAGAGGGTCTCACCGATGAAGATGTCTTCGAAGCCGGCAACAGCGACGATGTCACCGGGACCAGCGCTTTCGGCCGGGTAACGGTCGAGAGCCTTCGTGATCATGAGCTCGGTTACGCGCACATTGGCGACGCTTCCATCGTGCTTAACCCACGCAACGGTTTGACCCTTTTTGATCGTTCCGTTGAAGACGCGCAGTAGTGCGAGGCGGCCGAGGAACGGCGAGGAGTCAAGGTTGGTCACCCAAGCCTGGAGAGGGTGCTCGTCGTCATACTTGGGGGCAGGAACGTGACGGAGGATCGCATCGAACAGTGGCTCGAGATCTTCGTTGTCAGGTAGCGTGCCGTTTTCTGGCTGGTTCCAGCTAGCGGCACCGTTACGGCCCGAAGCGTATACAACAGGTACGTCGAGGATGGCATCGAGATCGAGGTCAGGAACGTCATCGGCCATGTCGCTCGCGAGGCCAAGAAGGAGGTCTTGGCTTTCGGCAACAACTTCCTCGATGCGCGCATCCGGACGGTCAGTCTTGTTGACCAACAGGATTACGGGGAGCTTGGCCTCGAGTGCCTTACGAAGCACGAAGCGGGTCTGCGGAAGCGGGCCCTCACTGGCGTCAACGAGCAGAACTACGCCGTCAACCATGCTGAGTCCACGCTCAACCTCGCCACCGAAGTCGGCGTGGCCGGGGGTGTCAATAACGTTGATGGTGATGGGGCTGTCACCGGCGTACTTGCCGTTGTACGAAATCGCGGTGTTCTTCGCGAGAATCGTGATTCCCTTTTCGCGCTCGAGCTCGTTTGAGTCCATTGCGCGTTCTTCGAGGTGCGCGTGCGCTTCGAAGGAGTTCGTCTGGCGAAGCATCGCGTCAACGAGAGTCGTCTTTCCGTGGTCAACGTGGGCAACGATTGCTACGTTGCGCAAGTCGCTGCGAGTGGCCATAGCCATAGCAATATTCCTTAATTCATTGGAGGCTGTGCGGTCTCTCACCGCAGACGCTGCGCAGAAAATTTCGGCAGCAGATCGGCGGCCTGATGCCACCGGGTAAAGATCTTGGGAGGGCGCAGAAGATCGTTCAGAGTATCCTGCTCCGACAGTTTAGCCTGTTTGACAAGATTTATCGCCGACTGCCCTCTAGAACAACGTAAAAACTACGGTTTCCACTCCCAGACGTTCCACCAAACCCCGGGTTCCAGCGCCGAAAGCGACACCTGAGAAACCTGGTCTTGATCGAACGCTACGGTTGCCGGATGCTGAAAAAGCGGCAGGCCGTAGCGGTTTTTCCAAAGTTCGGCATCCGCCGCCGTCAATGCATCGGCTTGAGCATCGGCGTCTAGCGTCACATCGTTGGATTCGTTCACCAGACGGTCAACAGTGGAGTCTGTGAAGTAGTTGAGATTGGCATAACCATCTGTACCGAAGACATCCGGGGCTACTCCCGCTCCCGGTCGCGACACTTCCCAACTGAAAAGTGCGGCGTCATAGGCACCGGGAGTACCCAGGACGGAGCGCCAATCCTCAGCAGAGCAGTCACTGACCACGAAACCGGCACGGGCCGCAGAATCCTTAATCAGTGAGAACTCAGTCGCGCGCATGGGATCACCGGCGGCGTAGAGAACACAGACGGCCGGTGCGCTGACGCCCGCCTCCGCAAGCAGTTCCTTGGCGCCTTCGATATCGATCTCGACAAAATCGCTCGAGCCATTACTCGAGCGCGCTCCACGGTATCCGCGGTCGTTTGGCGCGAAAAGGAACGAGTCCCGCATGGTGGCTCGCGGCTGCACATCGGCAAGAGCTGCGGTAGTCAACTCACTTCGCGGTACGGTCTTGAGAAACGCTTCCCGCACGAGGGGGTCATCGAAAGTTCCGTTTTTCGATTCCGCGAACTGCAAATCAAGGTGCTCGAAACTGTCTGTTGTGCCGTCGATGACGGTGGCATCCATAGTTTCGAGGGCATCCCGAACTTCAGTGCCCATGGTGGGCACCACAATCTGCGCAGCGCCCACCAGAAGCGCTTGAGCCTGAGCGAGCGGATCGCTCAGGAATCGCACGGTGATCTCTTGGAATGTTGGCTGGCGGATTCCCCCGTAGTTTTCGTTGGCACGCAACGTCACATATTGGTTGGCGACGAATTCCGAAACCACATAGGGCCCGTTCGAGACTACGAGGCTCTCGCTCGCGGGCATCCCCTCGAAGTTAAAGGCCGTGTTCCACGTGCGCGCAATCGCAGCAAGATCGCGCTCATCGTCGTTCATGATGGCCGCGAATACTTGTTCTTTCGCGCTGAGAGCGTCGTCTTCGGCGAACGCCATCTCCCCAACGACGTGTGCTGGCTTCGCTGCGGAGTCGGCGCTAAAGAAGGCAGATTCCCAATTCGCAAACGGTTTGTCGAAGACAAGAGTGAGCGACATCCGATCATCACTGATCTGCGGAGTCTCGGTCACCAACGCGATGCCGGTTTCTCCCGTCGCGGTCGCGTCAAAGAGCACTTGCGAGCCTTCAGATTCCAGCGGAGCGCCCGTCTCAGGGTCGACCGTGCTTGCTGGGTCGGCATCTGGATCGTTAAGTGCCCCGGAAGTTGCTGCCCATTCAAGGAGCAAATCGACCGCGTCAACCGCGGTTCCATCTGACCAGCGCACGCCATCTTTCACTGTGTACGTCACAGCAAGCGGGTCGTCAGACACTTTCTTGTAGTGACCAAACGACTCGTCGCGCACTAGCTCAGATTTGTCGTTGAAATACGTGAATCCGGTGCCGGTTGCATAAGCAATGTTGGCGTTGGTTTCGTTCGCGCCATAGGCGGTGACGGGATTGCCCGACGTGTATGGCTGGGTGACCGCGATAGTCAGCTCCGAACCATCGATGGTGGTGGATTGCTGCGGCACACACCCGGCAAGCACGATCGCCGCACTCGCGGCAACCGCAATGGTCGCCATTATTCTTGTGGCGCTCACTGAACCTCCTGCATACGATCAGGCAATGCACGATGGCACGCTTGTGACAACTCTAAACGAGAAGAGCCGTCCCTTGCGGAACGGCTCCCTCGGCTACGAAACTAGGCGCCTAGTTTGATGTTTGCACCGGGAATCGCTTCGAGCAGTTCCTGCGTGTAAGGGTTTTTCGAGTTCTCGAACACTTCATCTGTTGTCGCTGCTTCGACGATGCGCCCAGCCTGCATGACACAGACGTTGTCTGCCACCAGCCGCACGACCGCGAGGTCATGAGTGATGAACAGATAGGTGAGGTCAAGCTCTGTCTGCAACTCTGTGAGCAGGTTGAGCACTTGACCCTGAACCAGCACGTCGAGTGCTGACACTGCTTCGTCGAGAATGAGCACATCGGGTTTGAGCGCTAGCGCACGCGCAATCGCGACGCGCTGACGCTGACCACCAGAAAGCTCACCGGGATAGCGGTGACGAGCTGCCTGGGGCAGCGACACTTGGTCGAGCAATTCGCTTACACGGTTGAATCGTTCTTTCGGAGTTCCAATACGATGCGCGAGCAGCGGCTCGGCAATCGTGTTGCCAACGCTGTACTGCGGGTCGAGGGAGCCGTAAGGGTCCTGGAACACCGGCTGAACTCGGCGGCGGAACTTCAAAAGATCGTCGCCCTTGATTCCCGCCAGGTTAACTCCATCGAACTCGATGCTTCCGCTGGTGAGCGGCTCCAACTGCAAGATGAGCTTCGCCACGGTTGACTTGCCGGATCCTGATTCGCCAACTAGGGCCGTTGTTGTGCCCTTTTTGACACCAAACGAGATGTCGTTGACGGCCAACAACTTGTCTTTACGGAACCCTTGTTTGCGGATCTCGTAGACCTTAGTGATGTTGCTCACCTTGATGAGGTCTGTCTTGGCGCCGGCTTCACGACTTGCCGCACGCGCGATGAGCGCGTCATCGAGAGAACCTTGACCGAAAATCTTCAGGTCGTTCTCTGAACTCGTATTCGATTTGATCGATTGGATGCGGCGCGAGGCAAGGCTCGGAGCCGCAGCAACCAAACGCTGTGTGTAAGGATGCTGCGGGTTCTCAAGGATCTCGCGGGACGGGCCCGACTCGACTACCTTGCCCTTGTACATCACGACGAGCTGTTCGGCACGCTCGGCGGCTAGGCCGAGGTCGTGGGTGATGAACAGCACTGAGGTGCCGTAATCGCGCGTGAGTGTCTCCAAGTGGTCAAGAATCTGACGCTGCACAGTCACATCGAGCGCCGAGGTCGGTTCATCGGCAATGAGCAGCTTCGGGCGAGCCGATAGTCCGATACCGATGAGCACGCGTTGGCGCATTCCACCAGAGAACTGGTGAGGAAACTGCTTGAGGCGTTCGCTAGCGTCGCTAAGTCCCGCTTCGTTTAGCACCTCGATGGTGCGCTGACGCGCCTCCTTGCCCTGAGCGATGCCGTTGGCCTCAATCGCCTCTTGCACCTGGAAACCGATGCTCCACACCGGGTTCAGGTTCGACATCGGGTCTTGAGGTACGTAACCGATCTGACTTCCGCGAACCTCAGAGAACTGAGCATCCGAGAACTTTGTCAGGTCGTTGCCTTCGAACTCGATTGTGCCGCCGAGTACCTTTCCGGTGCCAGGAAGAAGACCGATCACTGCTTGCGCCGTGGTGGACTTTCCTGAGCCTGACTCGCCAACGATCGCGAGGGATTGACCCTGGTACAGCGTGAGGTCGATACCGCGCACGGCTTGCACGACACCACGTTGAGTTTCGAAACCAACCTCGAGCCCGCGAATCTTGAGCAGCGGAGTCTCTTCGTTTGCCGAGTTTGGCGCAATGGGAACTGTTTGTGGGTTAGTCATCGGCGTGCTCTCGCTTCCGGGTCAAGGGCATCGCGAACTACGTCGCCGAACATCAAGAAGGCCAGCACCGTGACAGACAGCGCAGCCGAGGGCAGCAGCAGCGTCTGCGGGTGGGTACGAACCGTGACGCGTGCCTGATTGATGTCGTTACCCCAGGACATAACAGTGCCGGGGAGACCAATACCGAGGAACCCTAGAGTCGCCTCTGCCACGATGAAGATGCCGAGCGACACCGTTGCAATAACGATGACCGGCGCGATGGCGTTGGGGATCACGTGGCGTATGAGCGTCTTGAAACGCGAAACGCCAAGAGCAGCGGATGCTGTCACGTAATCAGAGTTTCGAGCCGAGAGAACCGAACCACGCATGATGCGCGCGATTTGGGGCCACGCGAAGAGCGCGAGAACGAACGAGACACTCATTGCATCGCGGACGGGGATAACGGAGATAACAACGATCGCACCGAGAACAGTGGGGATGGCGAAGAAAATGTCACCGATACGCGAAACGAAAGAGTCAAGGATTCCGCCGTAGAAACCGGCAAGGGCTCCGATGATTCCACCGAACAAGGTCACCATGATTGTGGTGAGGAGTCCGATTGTCACTGATGCCTGGGTTCCGAAAATGATCCGGGAGTAGACGTCACAACCTTGACGGGTGAAACCGAGCGGATGCCCGGCTTGCGGATCGCCGTTGCTGAACTTCAAGTAGCACTCAGTGGGGCTGTACGTCACGAAGAGATTCGGGAACGCTGCGATGACCACGATAAGGAGGATGAGCACCGAGGAAATCCAAAACATCGGACGACGTCGCATGGACTCCCAGGCATCCGTCCAGGTGCTGCGTGCCTTTCCCGTTTCATCGACTTGATCGATTTCGGCGACCGGAGTCTCCGCGAGCGAGGCAATGAAGTGTTTTTGACCGGGCCGGTGATGGCCAGTGTTGTTAGTTGGCATAACGGATCCTTGGGTCGAGCGCGGCGTAGAGCAGGTCTACGAGCAGGTTGGCTAGCACGAAGATGATGACCATCACCGCGACAAACGAGACGACCGTGGGGCCTTCTCCCAATGTGATTGCTCGGTAAACAGTTCCACCGACACCGTTGATGTTGAAGATTCCCTCTGTGACAATCGCACCGACCATGAGCGAGCCGATGTCGACTCCCAGATAGGTAACAACCGGCACGAGCGAGTTGCGCAGTACGTGCACGGTGACTACTCGACGTCGAGATAGTCCCTTTGCCGTAGCTGTGCGAACGAAGTCGGCACCGAGGTTGTCGGCAACGCTCGCGCGAGTGAGTCGCACAATGTACGCAAATGAAACTGAAGCCAACACGATGGCCGGCAGAATCAGTTCGCCCCACGGTGCGGAACCGCTGACCGTTGTTCGCGCCCAACCAAGTTGGATGCCGAAAACGAACTGCAATACGAAACCAACGACGAAGGTCGGCACCGAGATCAGCAACAGGCTGATGACGAGCGCTGAAGCGTCGAACAGCTTTCCCTTGCGAAGGCCAGCAACGAGGCCGACGATGATGCCGAAGAAGGCTTCAATGGCGAGGGCGAGCATCGCGAGACGGGCAGTGATGGGGAAGGCCTGAGCCATGACATCGGTGACAGAGCGACCGGAGAACGTTGTTCCGAGGTCACCTTGGAACAGTCCGCCGATGTAGAGGAGGTACTGAACGATGAATGGCTTGTCGAGGTTGTACTCAGCCCGAATGGTTTCGATGACGCCAGGAGCTGGAGGATGATCCCCGTACAACGCGGCGATGGGGTCGCCGGGAACAGCAAACACCATGAAGTAGATCAAGAAGGTTGCGCCGAAAAACACCGGAATCATCTGGAGGAAGCGCTTGCCTGCGTACCAAAGCATCAGATAGTTCCCTCGATGGAACGGATAAACATAGAATTCACAATCGCTGAATAAGGGTACTCAGTGTAATGCCCGGGACTAGGAAAAGTCCCGGGCACTACACGTTGAGAGTGGAAACTGGGTAAAGCTAAGAGCGAATTAGCCCTTGGTTACCTCGTTGTACAGCGGGACAGAGTCCCAACCGAATACAACATTGTCAACGGTGTCAGAGTAGACGCCAGTGACGTTCGAGTACCACAGCGGGATCGAAGGAAGGTCGACCAGGAGGATTTCCTGAGCTTCCTGGTACTTCGCCGTTGCTTCTTCTACCGACGACGCGCTTGCGCCCTCTGCAAGGACCTTCTCGAACTCGGGGCTTGAGTAGCCTTCCTTGTTCGAGCCAGCACCATCAACGTAGAGCGGGCCGAGGAAGTTGTACAACGACGGGTAGTCCGCTTGCCATCCAGCACGAGTAGCACCGGTGAGCAAGTTAGCGTCACGGTCGTTCAGTGCGTCCTTGAAGGTGGGGTATGCCTTGCCGACAGCCTGGATACCGAGCGTGTTGCTGATGCTGTTTGCTACAGCGTCAACCCATGCCTGGTGTCCACCGTCAGCGTTGTAAGCGAGGTCGAAGACATTGTCGCCGTAAGGCGCAATAGCGTCAGCTTCTGCCCACAGCTTCTTGGCCTCGTCCGGGTTGAAGTCAAGAACTTCAGCACCAGCAAGGTCGTCGGAGTGACCAGCGATTACCGGCGAAGTGAAGTCGGTAGCGGGGGTACGTGTGCCCTGGAAGATGACATCCGTGATCTCAGCGCGGTCGATCGACATCGAGATAGCTGCACGACGCAGCTTGCCCTCATCGCCCGACCAGTGCTCGAGGTAGTAAGGCATGTTGAATGCCTGGAAGATCGCAGCAGGCTGATTTACCGAACGATCCGGAAAGTCCGACTCGTAGGTACTAAATGCGGAGTCGGGAACAGCATCGAGAATATCGAGGTTGCCACCGAGAGCGTCAGCATATGCGGCGTCTTGGCTCGTGTAGAAGATGATCGACACTCCGCCGTTGACAGCCTTGCGAACACCGTCGTAGTCAGGGTTCGTAACGAGGTCGATCTGGACGTCGTGCTGCCATCCGTCTTCGGCGATCATGTACGGACCGTTACCTACCGGGTTCTCACCGAAGGCGTCAAGGTTTTCCCAAGCGGACTCAGGCAACGGCATGAATGCCGAGTAGCCGAGACGCAGCGGGAAGTCAGCCTCAGGGTTGATCAGCGCAACGGTGAACTCCGTGTCGCTGACGACGTCAAGTCCTGTCAGCTCTGAGTTTTCGTCGTAGCTGAAGCCCTCAATGTTGTCGAAGAAGTAGGACGAGCTCTGCGCGTTGTCGAGCAGTGCGCCGTACGACCAAGCCTTGACGAAGGAGTCTGACGTGACCGGCTCACCGTTGGTGAAGGTCCAGCCATCGTTCAGCGTGACGGTCCAGTTCTGGCCATCCTCTGATTCGATCGACTCGGCAACTTCGTTTTCTGCAGCGCCATCGGCGGTGTACGAAACGAGTCCAGCGAAGATCGAGGTGATTACCTTACCGCCACCGGTTTCAGTGGTGTTTGTCGGAATGAGCGACTGCTGTGGCTCACTGCCGTTCGTGGTGATGATTGCGGCATTGTCGCCCTCTGCGGGCTCCTCGCCCGCGGCGCACCCCGCAAGAACTAGTGCCGAGGCTGACAGCAGCGCGACGGCGCTGAAGCCTATGCGTGATCGTTTCAAAGTTTCCTCCTGTGCAGAATTTGCTAACGGCACGGAATTTTTGACGCCGCGCCGCGCTTGATAGTTCACACCCTAAACGGGGGGATGCCCCACGCAAAACCATACGGCCAAACGTTACACACTGGTAACGCCCGTGAAGAATATGTGCGGATTATGCAGTTTTTTCGCGCACGATGCGGCTGTTTCACAGAAATACTGCGCAATGCCGCCACGACCGGCGCACAGCATCATGAGTTAACATCGGCGTATGTCGCATCCGAACCCGACTTCGAACCCGCCCAAGAATCTCTTCATCTTCGACGGAGACTGCGCCTTCTGCACCCTGTGGGTCAATCGTTTGCAATCAGTACTCCCGAGCTTTCCCGCGAGCACACCGTGGCAGTGGATTGATCTCGATGACTACGCCCTTACGCAAGAAGATGTCGACAAGGCTGCGTGGTTCGTGACTCCCACTCGACAATTCGCTGGGCACATGGCGTTTTCATTACTGCTCAGGAGCCAACCCACGTTCGGATGGCGCTTCCTCGGCCACCTCATCGCCACTGAGCCATTTAGCTCGATCGCTTCGCTCGGGTACCGATTCGTTTCTCGCTATCGTCATCGCCTGCCAGGCGGAACTCCCGCCTGCGCCGTTCGCAGACCCGAGTGAGCTCTGCACCACCACTGCCTCAGTCGCGGGGGCGCCTGTGGACAGAAATTTCAATCGTCCTGGCTCTGTCGTTGGGAGCATCGGCGATTTATTCGATCGTCTCGATTACGAACAGACTCACGCGCGTCGAATCGCTGTCGCAGCAGACAGCAACGCTGAACTCATCGCTCAGTACCCGCCCGACATTCGATCTGATTTATCAGTTACTGGGGATAACATTCGATCTCGCCCCAGTCGCACTCGTAGCGTTCCTCCTCTGGAGCGCGACTAAACCCCGACTTTCCCGGCTCGGAGTCGACTTCACTCGTCCCGTGCACGACAGCTTGAGCGGCATCGCTCTCGCGCTGGCGATCGGAATCCCCGGAATCGCTGTCTACCTCGGCGGCCGCGCGCTGGGAGTGACAGTGAATGTGGTGCCTGCCGCGCTCGACCAGTATTGGTGGACAGTGCCCGTGCTGCTGCTCTCTGCACTGCGCGCCGGCCTCACTGAAGAATTTATCGTGATCGGTTACCTCTATGCCCGGCTCACAGACCTGGGTTGGGGCCGCTGGAAGATCATCATCTCTACGGCACTACTCCGAGGCACGTACCACCTGTACCAAGGCATCGGAGCATTCATCGGCAACGTGGCTATGGGCCTACTCTTCGGCTGGCTTTACACGCGCTATCGCCGCATTCTCCCCCTCGTCATTGCCCACACTCTCATCGACGCCGCAATCTTCGTCGGCTACGGCTGGGCGGTAGTAACATTCCCGAACGTTTTCGGACTTAGCCCCAGCGAGTAGCGTAGACCGCAATCTGACAGCGACGACGGTAAACATTGAGTATCGCCGAGGACTGGCGGAGCGTAAAGTGTCTCGCATGTCACCGGAAATCACTGTTGAGACCGTGGCCACAAAGCTGGTTGCGGGCCTAGAGTTCGACACCACGATGAAAACACTGCCCGCAGATATGACTGCCGCGATCGGCGACCTCATCAGGAACACCGCCGAGTCCCACATGACAGTGGCCGGTCCGATAATCGCAGTCTATGGCGAAGAGATGCACCCGAATCGCTCGTGGAAGTGCGAAGTGTGTGTTCCCGTCGCAGAAGCATTTGGCGAGCATCCGACGCTCCGCTCGCACGAACTGCCGGGAGGCGTTGTCGCGACGACAACCCACGTCGGCTCATATGACGGCCTCAAAGACACGTACAACACCATTTTTAGCTGGTTCTCAGAACATCGCCACACCTACGCTGGCCCGCCACGTGAGGTGTATCTCAACAGCCCAGCCGAGGTGTCAGAGTCCGAACTCCTGACGAGGCTCGAGTTTCCCGTAATACTGTCCAGCAGCTAGCCCCCAGTTCCACACGGAGCGATGCTCCCCCAACGAAAGGAACGACGATGAAGTCCAACCCCTATTTGAGCTTCAGAGATAACGCACGCGAAGCTCTCGCTTACTACCAAGAAGTGTTCGGCGGAACCACAGAGATCCATACCTTTGCCGACTTTCAGGCCAGCCAAGACCCTGAAGAGCAAGAGTGGATAATGCACGGGCAGCTGGAATCCCCCGCAGGAATAACTCTCATGATGTCAGACACGCCCAAGAGCATGGAGTACACACCAGGAGGCTCAATGTCGATCTCCATTGGTGGCTATCTCAGCGAGAAAGCCGCCATGGAAAGCTATTGGCAGAAACTCAGCGACGGCGGTCGGATAGATATGCCGCTTGAGCCCGCGGAATGGGGCGGAATCTTCGGGATGGTCGTCGACCGCTACTCCGTGACGTGGATTATCAGCATCAGTGATGACAACGAGACTCGCTAGCTCCGCTACTCAGCACTAGGCCCAGCGTCGCGCCTCGTGCCGGCTCTGAAGCCGGCACGAGGACTACGAGCAGTTCGGGCGGCAGGATCGCTGCGTGAGTGCGTCGACGAGAACCTTGCCGAGGTCTTCTGGGACCGCAGCAGAGTACGCCGCACCACCAGTCGATTGAGCGATTTCTGTCATGGATACGAGGTCGGTGTCGGGCCCGAATCCGATGAGGATCACCGGAACAGGTTTATTCGGATCTTCGATTGCTTTCAGACTGCTCAGGAGAGTCTTCAGGTCGATGCCATTGTCATCCTCGTTGTACCCATCAGTAATCAGGAGAACGGAGTTGATCTTTGATGGGTCGTACTCCTCTTTGACGTTCTTGACGGCCGCAAGGATCGTGTCGTACAAGCCCGTGTAGCCGTAGGCCCGATCCGGCAATGATGCGACGACGCCGTTGATCTGCTGCACGTGAGCAGGGTCAGACAGTGGCGCGATCGGGGAGAGCGCTTCCCAGTCTTGGGTGCCAACTCTGTTTTGAGAGAACACCCACACCCCCAGTTCTGCTTCCCCTGAGAACTTAGAGAGAGCTTCGCCGGCGGCAAGCTGGAACACATCTATTCGCCTGAGTCCGTTGCTTGCGGGGTCGAGCATCGAGCCGGAGACGTCGATGACGACCAGCAATCGTGACCGCAGCGTGAGAACACTCCACGCCCGCAGAATCTCGATCTGGACCGCGGGGTCAGCTGTCGGCTCCGCTGGCGTTGCCTTCTCAACAACTCCGGCCATCGTGAGACCACCGCCACCCTCAGCATCGCGGAACCCTTCGCCTGCCAACACATCGGCGGAGCCACTTGCAGCAGTCGCAAGTGCCGCCAGAAGCGTGCTCGGCGCGCCGGCCGCTGTCAGCTCGCTCGCTACTGCAGCATCCGCGCCTGAGGTTTCTGGGGTCGCAGGGGCGGATGCTTGCGTGCCACCGAGAACCTCCACGAAGGGATAAGTGAGCTCCACAGTTCCCTCTGACGGATAGAGAGCAACCATGGGCGACGCCGGCGACGTTTCGTTATAGGCGGCAACCTCGCGCTCCGTAGTCATGACTACAGTGGGAACCGTCGCGGCGGCGGCGAGCTCGAATGCTGCTTCTGCTGATGCCGGAATAGATTTGCCCATCGCGATCATCGCGCCAGCGAATTGCCGGGGGTCGGTCGGCGAGGCCACCGTCTTCAACTGGGCAAGTCCGGCCAGACTCGCGGCAGAGGATTCCGGATTGGGAACGAGGGTGTTTACGGTGCCCGTGAGCAACGTCGCCCATGACACCGGGGTTGCCGTGAAATCGGAAACGCGACCGGCACTCGTGGCCAGGACAACTGGCGTGCTCGCAATATTCTCGCCAATCTCGAACTCCGGAGCAGCGCGCCCCAGCGAGGCGGCCACCGTTGCCGCGCGGTCAATCCACGCGCTGGAGTCGGGAACCCACGCATCAAGATCGCCAGCAACGCCAGAGGCAAACAACGCCGAGGTGTCTGCCGAGTCCTGCGCGCGGATTTCTGTGGTCGTGCAATTGCCTTCGGCTTCATCGAATTCCGCAGCGACAAGGGTGAGCGCCGGGGCGATCGAGGGATCTGCCGCCACCGTAATGGGGCGCAGCTCTGTGCATCCACCAGCGATCGTGCCGACGGCGTTGGTGAACCAGCCGACTCCGATGAATTGAATCCCGCCGATAACTACGGCTACCAGGGTCGCCATCACGATAGGGATCATCCACCAGCGCTTCTTCAATCTTTCGAAAAAGGTCTTTCGGTGGCGATGCCGGCGGGCTCTCACTAGGTCTCCAGTCGATGGGGAAGTGTCTTGGGCCGTCGGGTCGACCAAACGCCCCCCATCTGAGGGACACTACAACACAAAGCGAGAAAATATCCAGCGAAAGTGGAGAATTTCTTCTGGATGACGGGCAACAGACGAGCACGGCGTGTGCGAGCTCGGGTTGACCCGAATCCGCACACGCCGATCTTCGCTAGTGAAATAGCGGCCCGAACACCTGTGACTACTCGGCGAATGCCTCAATGGGTGGGCACGAGCACACCAAGTTGCGGTCGCCGTAAGCGTTGTCCACCCGGCGAACCGGCGGCCAATACTTGCCCGAAATGAGCGAGCTCAAGGGGTACACCGCTTTCTCTCGCGAGTAGGAGTGATCCCAATCGCCTGCGATAACCGAATGGGCCGTGTGCGGAGCGTTGATGAGGGGGTTGTCGTCTGCTGGCCACGATCCGGCCGCCACGGCATCCGCCTCTTCCTTAATCGCGATCATCGCGTCGATGAAGCGATCAAGCTCGGCAAGATCTTCGCTCTCGGTCGGTTCGACCATGAGCGTGCCGGATACCGGGAACGACATCGTTGGCGCGTGGAAACCGTAATCAATGAGGCGCTTGGCGACATCGTTATTGTCGATGCCGGTCGCCTCCTTGAGCGGACGAAGGTCGAGGATGCACTCGTGAGCAACCAAACCGTTGTCTCCCGCATAGAGCACGGGGAAGTGGTCGCGCAGCCGCACCGCAATGTAGTTGGCGGAGAGCACGGCGGCACCGGTTGCAGCCTTGAGGCCTTCCGAGCCCATCATGCGCACGTAAGCCCACGTGATCGGCAAGATGCTGGGGCTTCCGTAGGGTGCAGCACTGATCGCTCCCCCGGCGTGAACATAGGGACCTGCTGCACCGGTCTGCATGTCGAAGGCCGGATGCTGCTGGCTCTGCGCCATGGGGTGACCGGGCAGGAACTCTGCCAGGTGTGCTTTCGCCACGACGGGGCCGACTCCTGGCCCACCGCCACCGTGCGGGATGCAAAACGTCTTGTGCAGGTTGAGGTGGCTGACGTCGCCACCAAAGTCACCAAACCGCGCATAGCCGAGCAGGGCGTTGAGGTTGGCGCCGTCAACGTAAACTTGTCCGCCAGCATCGTGTACGGCCTGCGTGATCTCGCGCACTTCGTGTTCGTACACCCCGTGGGTTGACGGGTACGTGATCATGAGGGCGGAGATTTCGCTCGCGTGCTCAGCAATCTTGGCGCGCAAGTCATCGAGGTCAACGTTGCCGAGGTCATCGCAGGCGACAACAACGACGCGCATTCCGGCGAGCATCGCGCTAGCGGCGTTCGTGCCGTGCGCGCTCGAAGGAATGAGACAGATGGTGCGTTCCGGGTTGCCGTTCGCGCGGTGGTAGCCACGAATCGCGAGCAATCCCGCAAGCTCGCCCTGGCTGCCCGCGTTCGGTTGCAACGATGCGGTGTCGTAACCGGTGACCTCAGTGAGCCACGATTCGAGGTGCGAAATCATCACCAAGTAGCCGGCGACATCGTCCGCGGGGGCGAAGGGGTGGATGCCCGCAAATTCCGGCCAGCTCACCGCTTCCATCTCGGTCGCCGCGTTCAGCTTCATCGTGCACGAACCCAACGGGATCATGCCGCGGTCAAGCGCGTAATCCTTGTCGGCCAAGTACTTGAGGTACCGCATCATGCTCGTCTCCGAGCGGTGCGTGTTGAACACCGGGTGCGTGAGGTACTCGCTCGTGCGAATGAGCGCCTCGGGGATGCTCGTGTCTTCGCCGTCGTAGCTAAAGAAGCCGCCTTCCAGCCCGAAGGCCGCCGCAAGCTCGTTCTTCTGATTCGCGAGAATGCCTTCGTAGGGCTGCGTCGAAACCTCGTCGAAGCTCAGACGAACGGTGTCAGCATCCACGACATAGAGAAGGATGTCGCTCTCGAGTGCCTTGGCAGCAATCGCCTGAGCCTGACCCTTTTTCGTCACCGAGAGGGTGTCGAAGAAGGTGTCGTTCTCGATCGTGTAGCCCGCAGCAGTCAGACGAGCGGCGAAGTTGGCGGTGTCATGGTGGATGCGCTGAGCGATCCGCTTGAGGCCCTGCGGCCCGTGGTAAACGGCATACATGGATGCCATGACCGCAAGCAAAACCTGAGCCGTGCAGATGTTGGAGGTCGCCTTCTCGCGGCGGATGTGCTGCTCGCGAGCTTGCAGAGAGAGGCGGTAGGCGGGGTCGCCAGCGGCATCTACCGATACGCCAACGAGACGACCAGGAAGTTGACGTTCGAGGCCCTTGCGCACGGACATGTAACCCGCGTGCGGTCCACCGAAGCCCATCGGAACGCCGAAGCGCTGCGTGGTTCCGACAGCAACGTCTGCGCCGAGCTCTCCCGGCGACTTCAGGATGGTGAGGGCGAGCAGGTCAGCCGCAACAACGGCAAGACCACCGTGCGCCTTCACGGCAGCAATCACTTCGGTGGAATCCCAGACCTGACCGGTGGCACCCGGGTACTGGATGAGCGCACCGAAGCACTCCGGCAGCTCAGGGTTCGCCCCCAGCGAGGCCAGGTCGAGCTCAACAAGCTCGATACCGAGAGCCTCGGCACGGTTCGCGAGCAGAGCCTTCGTCTGAGGAAGAGTGTCGGCGTCGACGATGAACACGGGAGATTCGACCCGAGC
This sequence comes from Salinibacterium sp. M195, assembly GCF_019443965.1. Lineage (GTDB taxonomy): Bacteria > Actinomycetota > Actinomycetes > Actinomycetales > Microbacteriaceae > Rhodoglobus. Next base: position 2,740,515 of record NZ_CP040814.1, read on the forward strand.
AGCGCGGCGAGCGAGAAGCATTCCCTCGACTGCAGCGGTGCCCTCATCGAGCATCGAGGCATTCGTCGTCGTCATTCCGGCAAGGTCAGCAACCATCGTCTGGAAGTTGATGAGAGCCTCAAGGCGACCCTGCGAGATCTCGGGCTGGTACGGCGTGTAGGCCGTGTACCAGCTCGGGTTCTCCAACACGTTGCGCTTGATCACGGCAGGCGTGATGGTGTCGTAGTATCCGAGACCGATCATGCTGCGGCGAACCTTGTTCGCGCCGGCGAGGGCACGCAGTTCGGCGAGCGCCTCCCGCTCCGAGGCGGGAGCCGGGATAGTGGAATTAACAACCGGAGTCTGGTGAATGGCAGGCGGAACCGCGGCATCCACGAGCGATTCGAGGCTGTCGTAGCCGACCGCGGCAAGCATGCTCGCTTGGGCGGCAGCATCCGTTCCGATGTGACGGTCGGCGAAAGTGCCGCTGAGGTAAGGGTTGGGCATTATTCGGCAGTCAATGCGGTGTACTCGTCGAGGCTCAGCATCGACGGGAGTTCGGAAAATTCGATCTTCACGAGCCAGCCCTCGCCGAAGGGGTCGCTGTTGACGATCTCGGGGCTGTTCGAGACGGCGTCGTTAGCTTCAACAACGGTTCCGCTCACGGGGGCGAAGATTTCACCGACCGACTTGGTCGACTCGATCTCTCCGACGATTTTGCCCTCGGCGACCGAAGAACCCACCTTGGGCAGGTCAACGAAGACGATGTCCCCCAGCTTGCCTGCCGCAAAGTCGGTGATTCCGATCGTCGCGACGTTTCCGTCAACGAGCACCCACTCGTGCTCGGCGGTGTACTGCAATTCGCTCTTCTCAGCCATGATCAGGCCTCTCTTTTGTAGAAGGGTAGGGAAACAACGGATGCAGCAATGCGACTGCCCCGCACATCAATGTGAAGCTCGGTGCCGATCTCGCTCACGGCGGAGTCGACGTATGCCATCGCGATCGGGTGGCCGAGGGTTGGCGACAATGCGCCCGAGGTGATCACCCCAACTTCGGTGCCACCATGGAAGAGAAGGTAATCGGCGCGACCAGCACGGCGCCCCTCAGCGGCGAGACCAACGAGAACGCGAGCACCAGCATCCGGCCCAGCTTCGATCGCGCTGCGGCCAACAAAGTCGCCTTCCTTGCTAAGCGCGACAACCCGACCGAGACCCGCCTGAACCGGGAACGTGCCGAGGTTCAGTTCGTGGCCATACAGCGGCATACCCGCTTCGAGGCGAAGAGTGTCGCGGCACGCGAGACCGGCGGGCACGAGACCCAGCGGTTCGCCGGCCACCGTGAGCGCTGCCCAGAGGGCGGCTGCGGCATCCACGTGAATGTACAGCTCGAAACCGTCTTCGCCGGTGTAGCCGGTTCGACCGATGATGAGGTCGGTGCCGTCGAACGTGGCGGCTGTTTCGCGGTAGTACTTGAGTTCGTCGAGCGGCGTCGCACAACCAGCGAGACCGGCCGTTGCTTCGAGGATGGCGCGCGAGACCGGGCCCTGTACTGCGATGAGCGCGTAGTCGTCGCTCTCATCGGTGACCGTGACATCAAAGTCGGCGGCCCGTTCAGTGAGCGCCGTAGCCGCAGCAAATCGGTTGCCCGCATTTGCCACTACCAAGAAGTGGTCGTCAGCAAGACGGTACGTGACGAGGTCATCGATGATGCCGCCGGCCTCGTTGAGCAGCAGGCTGTACTTCGCCTGCGCGAGGGCGATACCCGACAGCTTGCCTGCGAGCGCGTAATCGAGGAATGCACCAGCCTCAGCGCCGCGCACGTGAATCTCTGCCATGTGCGAGATGTCGAAAATGCCGGCAGCCGCGCGCACTGCGTGGTGCTCTGCCAAGTCAGAGCTGTACCGAACCGGCATCATCCAGCCAGCGAAGTCGGTAAAGGCAGCACCGAGTTGCTCATGGATGCTGTGAAGAGGCGAATACCTCACCCCAGCAGGCGAAGAGTCAGCAGATGAAGCTTCAGAGTTTGATACATCGGTCACGGAGTTCTCCCGGCGCGTGGCTAGTGAATAGAACTCCCCCTCTGTGATGAGCCTGAGAGCTTCACGCACCTACAAACTAGTGCGCTTTCACCGACGGCGGAACCTCAGGGTGATGCGAGGTTCTCTTTCCAGAGTGGCCAGTGCGATGCGGTACATGAACCTGAGAGATTGGCGGGGAGGCTTGCTCCTTCGGTGCCGTGCGACGCTCTGGTCAACGAATGTTGACTCAGTGCTGGTGCCCGGCTCTCCCGCATTGTGTTGCGGCCCGATGTTCAGTTGTTAGCTCAGCATAGCAATGCTCGGCGGATGCTCGTGCCTCCCGTCGCGTCTGATCCGTCTCTACGTCGACGAACCCTGCTACAGCAAGGCTGAGCTGAGCAACAAACTGGTCTCGCTGTTAACAACTCCCTCAACGTTGCGCATCCGGGCCAGCACCCGGTCAAAGTTGCTGAGGCTGTCAGTGCGGATGTCGGCGACGAGATCCCAGCCACCGTTGGTGGTGTGGAGTTCATGGATTTCGGGCAAGCCTCGCAGTTTGGCGATGACGGCATCCGTCGAGCGTCCCTCAACCTCGATGAAGGAGATTGCACGAATGAAGGATGGGTCGCGATCTTCGCGGATCCGCACCGAGAAACCGAGCACTGTTCCTTCGTTAACGAGCCTGTCAATGCGGCTGTTCACGGTCGCGCGGGTGACCTCAAGGCGGCGGGCGAGACTCGCGATGGACTCGCGTGCATCGGCTCGCAGCGCGGCGAGAAGGCGACGATCCAGATCATCCAATTGAGGCATGTACAAAGTGTATAACTGGGATCCCTATTATGTTCATTCACTAGCCGATAATCGCGCCTAATGGGTGTTGTGGGTCCATAGTGCTCATTCGTAACGTGGGGACTAGCAATACTGCAATGAAAGGAGTGACCGTGGTCAACTACGTAGACGTCAAGAACATGGGGCGCTGGATCGCCGACACCGGGATCGAGCCAATCATTATGGGTATCGTGAGCTACCTTGAGCAGGATTACGCCAAGTGGCAACAGTTCGACAAGTCCCCTCGTGTAGCGGCACATTCCGCCGAGGGAGTCATCGAGCTCATGCCAACAAGCGATGGAGAGACCTACGCCTTTAAGTACGTCAATGGGCACCCTTCGAACCCCGCAATGGGCTTCCAAACCGTCACCGCGCTCGGCATGCTTGCCCGCGTCGACAACGGGTATCCCACTTTCTTGTCTGAGATGACACTGCTGACCGCGCTGCGCACCGCCGCAACGTCGGTGCTCGCAGCTCGAGCACTCGCTCGCCCCGATTCCAGCGTTCTGGCCCTCATCGGCACAGGAACTCAGTCTGAGTTCCAGGCCCTCGGCTTCCGCGCCGGTCTTGGCATCACCAGCTTGCGGGTCTGGGACACCGATCCTGCCGCACTCGACAAGTTCATTCGTAACGTTGAACCGCTTGGTTTCGACGTAGTGCGTGCGACCTCAGCCGCGGATGCTGTCGCTGGCGCTGACATCGTCACCACCTGCACAGCAGATAAGACGAACGCCACCATCCTCACGGCCGACATGATCGAGCCAGGAATGCACCTCAACGCCATCGGCGGCGACTGCCCAGGCAAGACCGAACTCGAAGCCGCGATTGTGCGCAACGCGACAGTGTTTGTTGAATTCCCCGAACAGACCCGCATTGAGGGAGAGATTCAGCAGCTTGAAGCCGACTCCCCCATTACTGAATTGTGGGAAGTTCTTGCGGGCACGGCTGCCGGCCGCACCGCCAATGACGAAGTAACGCTCTTTGACTCGGTAGGTTTTGCGATCGAAGACTTCTCAGCACTTCGCTACGTATTCGATGCTGTTCGCGGCACCGACTATGCCACCGACCTTGACCTCATCGCCGACCCTGCTGACCCCAAGGACCTGTTCTCGCTCGTATCCCGCGCGCCTGTGCTGACGGCGTAGCCGACAGTGAGTGTTCAGGCCCCCTCGGCCGCCGTCCTTATTCGCCCGCACCTCTTCACACCAAACAGCCAGACCGCAGGCGACAACGCGTTCCAGTCGACCGACCCCACCCGAACCCCGGATGAGATCGCTCGCGCTGCGTACGCCGAGTCGACGCAGGTCGCTGAAACGTTGCGTGATGCTGGCGTCAATATCCATGTGTTCGAAGACACGGAGAGCACGCGCCCTGACAGCGTGTTCCCCAATAACTGGTTTTCGACTCACAGTGGCGGCCGTGTTGCGGTGTACCCGATGTATGCGCCGAATCGGCGCACCGAGCGACGCACCGATGTAATTGAGATGCTGAAGCACGACTTTCGGGTGCAAGATGTCGTGGATTATTCGGGGCTTGAGCACGACGGAATTTACCTTGAGGGCACCGGCGCGATGGTCATCGACCACACCAATCGGGTGGCCTATGCGGCGGAATCACACCGCGCGAACCCCCTAGCCCTCGAGCGCTTCTGCGCATCATTTGGCTACGAGCCGATGATGTTTGAAGCACGGGACAGTCACGGGGTGCCGATTTATCACACCAACGTCATGATGTGTATTGCGACTGACTTTGCGATGATCGGGCTCGACCTGATTGCCTCAGGAGATCGCCGCATGGAGATGGCGGAGCGCCTCACCGCACCAGGTCGCACCCTGATTGATCTCACTGCTGATCAGATCGCGAACTTTGCGGGGAACGCATTGGAGCTCAAGGGCACGAACGGTCGAATCTTGGCATTGTCGACCCGTGCCCTGAAGAGCTTGACGGCCGCTCAGCGTGCCGTGATCGAAGCTAGTTGCGAGATCGTGCCGCTCGACATTCCCACCATTGAGCTGGCTGGCGGATCAGTGCGCTGCATGGTGGCGGGGGTTCACTTGGACCGTCGCTCACGGATGGCGGCGGATGTCGCCGCAGGCGTTCCGGCCGCAGGCTCAGCCGAAGCCGCACCAACCACAGGCGTTTAAGAGCAGCGAACGAGGCTGGAGTGATTCTTAGCCTCGTTCGTTGCCCCGCTTATACTTTCCGGTCACCCGCGCAGCTCTACCGCCACGGACTGCCCAGAAGTGCCTCGAACCTTTTGCGCGAGACGGATCGCTGTGTACTTGGCGCCGTACTTTTTCTTGAGGGCAGCGTCCATCGCGGCCAAAGTGTCGGCGTCATCTCGAACCGCTGCCGTCGCTGTCACGGGCGTCGCACCATCATTCAGGGTGCCGCGCATATCGCACGCGGTGAGCTGAACGCGATCAGTGTTCCGGATGCGCTTCACCTTGCCCGAGGCCGGCGCGGTAGTCACCAGAAGCCGATCACCGTCAGCGACAATCCACACGGGCGTCGAAACGGCATCCCCCGACTTGCGGAACGTAGTGAGCGAAACATAGGTTTCGGTGGCGAGAGTGGAAAGTTCCTGGGGTGTCATCGTTCCATTATCCTCGCCACTCCAGCAGATTTTTGCCCCGGCCGCTCTGTTCGCCAGACCAACCGAGGAGTACTGTGGCGCCATGGATGTCCCGACCTGGCTCTTAGATTCCGACCCAGCGATCCGTTGGCAGACAATGCTGCACTTAGGCGAAGCCTCAGAGACGAGCATTGCTGCCGAACGTGCCCGCGTGGCCTCGACCGGCTGGTGTGGGCGAATTCTCGATGTTCAGGGAGCCGACGGTCAGTGGGCAGGCGGCACCTATTTTCCTGAGCACGATGATCAACCCGGTCAGCCATGGACGGCGACTGCCTTTACGTTGCAACTCTTGCGCGAATGCGGAGTGGATCCGAAAGACACGCGCGTGCGCGGCGCCGTCGAGCGCGTGCGCGAATGCAGCCGCTGGGAGTATGACGGGTCGCGTTTCTTCGACGGTGAAGTCGAACCCTGCATCAATGGTCTCGCTGTCGGAATCGGCGCGTACTTTGGAGAATGCGTAGACGGCATCGTAGCGCGACTTCTCGACGAGCAACTCGCAGACGGCGGCTGGAATTGTGACCGAGAGAATGGGTCGCAGCGCAGCTCATTTCACACCACCATTGCGGTTCTCGAAGGGCTGCGCGAATATGTCAGCGCTGTCGATGACAACGGTGACGGTGACAACGGTGACGGGCGCGACCGCAGTGGCAGCCGCAACAGCAGCAGTGCGGTAGCTGACGCTCGTGCCCGAGCTCACGAATATCTTCTTGAACGCCAACTGATGCGTCGCCTCAGCACTGGCGACTTCGTCAACGACGAGTGGCTTGAGTTCTCATTTCCGCCACGGTGGCACTACGACGTTCTACGGGCCCTCGACTATTTTCGGGCATCCGGCATCAGCTACGACAGCCGCATGGATGAGGCACTCACGCTCGTCGAAAGCAAACGTGGCGACGATGGACGTTGGCTTCTCGAAAACACGCACCCCGGAAGCGTGCACTTCGCGATGGAAGACGGCGATGGCAAGCCGAGCCGCTGGAACACGCTACGGGCACAACGGGTGTTGGCGTGGTTCGGGCGGGACGCCATGACCAGTTCGTTGTAGTCGATGCTAAGTTGATGCACGTCCCCACGGGAGCCCGGATGCAGGGGCTGAGAGGAAGCTGACGCAGCTTCGACCGTTGAACCTACCGGATAATGCCGGCAAAGGAAGCACGGTTTATGCACTCTGATACTTCGCCCCACGCTGACTCTGCTCAACGGCAGTCGCAGATACCGCCTCACCCGGTTGCGGCGCCAAAGCCTTCCCTGGGCACTCGCCGTGCAGTGCGCGGCGGCATCTTCGGCAACTATGTCGACCAGTTCGATATCTTCTTGCCGGTCATTGCGTTGGCCCCGGCATCCGCTCAACTCTTTGGTTCCGACAATCTCGTCGGCAACGCTGGCCTAATCTTTGTGGCGACCCTGCTGGGGAGGCCAGTTGGTGCCGCAATTTTTGGTTCGATCTCTGACCGGATTGGACGCACCGCCACCACCAAGGTTGCTCTCTTGGGCGTGGCGCTCACGACCCTAATGATTGCGCTCGTGCCCGATCACACGGTGCTGGGCGGCGGAACTCTGCTGGCAATTTTGTTGCTTAGGTTTGTGGGCGGAATCTTCCTCGGCGGCGAATACACCTCGGCAATACCACTGGCAATGGAATGGTCACGGCCCGAACGACGCGGGCTCGTCAGCGGGCTCATCATGTGGATGTCGCCCTGGGCAAACGCGTCAATCGCGGGCATGGTGTTTGTGCTGCAGAGCGTGCTCGACACCGCCAGCTACACCCTGTGGGGCTGGCGTCTACTATTCGCGCTCGGCTCGTTGCTCGCCTTTGGCATGCTCATTTATTACCGAACCCGAGTTGAGGAAGCCCCACAGTGGACGCGTCCGATTCGCCGCGCCAATCCGCTGAAAGAGATCCTTGTCGGCCGTCATCGCCGCGCACTCTGGCAAGTGTTCATCATGATGAGTGGCCTGTGGTTGCTGACCAACATGGCGATTCCGGTACTGGCTGGGCAACTCAGTTCTGGGGCCGGGGCGTTGGGCACGAGCGGGACCTTGGATGGGCGAACCCTCTCGTTTGCGATGATGTGTGGCACTGCGGCATCCGCTTTCACAATGGCGGCGTGTGGTCACTTGTCGACGCTCACTGGTCGCCGGCGCTTCTTCATGGGATTCGGGCTGATGACCGCAGTGGCCGGGCCGCTCGCATTCCTGGCGGTCTTTACGGCGCCCAGCCTGGGACAGCTCGTGCTGTTCGTGATTGCGCTGCAAGTGGTGACAGTGTCAGCGTATGGACCAGTCGGGGCGTACCTCGTTGAGCGATTCCCGACTGCCGTGCGCGCGAGCGGGTATGGGGTTGGCTACAGTCTGTCGATTGTGATTCCGGCGCTATACCCGTACTACCTGCCCGCGCTTCAGGACGTGCTTGGCGAGCAGGGCGCCGTTGCGACGCTGCTCGCGCTCGGCGGGGTGCTCATCACCGTTGGGGCGTTCCTGGGGCCAGAAACTGCTCAAGTTGACCTCGGATCAGAGCTACCCGCCATCGCCGAGGAGAGCGCTGCGGCGAGTGTGTCGTTGTAGTCAGGCTGTGAAATTGATGAGTTTGTGGGTTCCGTCGCAAAACGGCTTGATATCCGAAACTCCACAGCGGCAGAGAGCAACAGTTCGTCGCGACTGAGGAATCGGTTCGCCACTTGAAGAACGCAGATCAATCGTGCCGCGCACCAGCAGCGGCCCATCGGCACACGCCACAACCTCGACCTCCTCCGCAGCGTCGCCGGGGCGCGATCTATCTTGCGATTCGCTCATCGTGCAGCCATCCGTCCACTTGGGCCCGCGCCAGTGCCCGACTGGCTTGAATAGGGCATCGCGAGCGGCTTGCGCAGTGATGAGTTCCCTGCCTCCCACGCTGAGAGCATGTCCTGCCCCACCCAATCATCAACAAGGAGACACGCGCTGGCACCGAAGAAGATCTCGCTCAGCAGCGCTGGCTCACTCTCGGCGAGACCGCCAGCGAGGTCACGGGCTGCAATTTGTTCGTGAACGGCATCAGCTTCGACATGTTCGTCGAAGTACTCCGTGACATCCTCGCCGTACCCTAGACGCCGGAACCCTCGCGCATAAAGCTTGTTCGGAATCGAAGAAGTCATCTCGAACGCGGCCAAGTGGCCCGCGATCGCTCCGCGCAGCCGTCGGTTGAGTCCAAACATCGACATCATGGTGAACGACGCCAAAGTAATTGCTGGCACATAGTTGAGGTACGCGCCGTATCGGGAATCGAGGTCGAGACCGCGCATGGTGCGAGCAAAAATCTCGGAATGCATCCGATCACGCCGCCCTGCGCCATACTCGTCTGACTGAATCTCAACGAGTGCTGCCTTGGCTCGCCCATTCAACCGCGGGATAGCCCACGAATGCGGGTCGGCCTCTTTCAGCGTGTAGATAGAACGCTGCACCAAATACTCGAGTGCTTGGTCGGGGGTGAGCTTCTTCGCGACATAGCGCGAGAGGCTCGGGCCTGAGTCTGGGCTGGTGAGGGCAAAGAGGGCGGCCGCGACATCCTCATCCGTCGCGTTCGGCAATGGCGGAACAGTCACCTGCGCGCGAAGTTGCGCCTCGAAAGCGCACTCAAGTTCACGGCGAGCTGCAAGCAACCCCAGATCCCACTCCCATTGGTCGCCGGTTTCGATGACGGAGCCGTAGTAGAGGCTGTAGAGCAAGAACAGCGAAAGCTGCACGTCGTCGTCGCGAATGAGATCGCGGTCGCTGGTAACCGCGGCAGCGACGGCCTCTGCGAGCCCGGTGATTGTGTGAGGCTCTGATGGTTGGGCGAAAGCATCGAGAAGGAGCCGACTTATTGGCCCCCGAGCGTCAATTTCTTCGTCACACCATCTGTCGCACTCGTGTGAATTGCGTGACTGCTCTGAGTTCCCTTTAAGAGAGTTCTCGCTCGTGGCCATTGTGATCTCTCCTATTCACCGAATCGCTGCAAATGCGGGGAGCTTGCTTGCAGTTGCTAGTCGTGTTTTCCTCACAAGATCTTTCCCGCGATAGCTGGAAGATTGCTGCGCAAAACTTGGGACTTTGCCGATTTTTCGAGGTGAGTTGCTAGGGAGGGAACAAGCGTGAGCATGGCGAGTTCTCGGTCACGCTCAGCGCCCACACGTTCTAGACGACAATTCCGTCGAGCAGGTTGGCGTCTAAACGCTAGCCAACTAGCGGCGCACCCAGCACGACGACGTCCCGTCCGCGCGCGGCATCCGTACAGGATTCTTCTAGGCGATCGACGGCGCAATTTCCGCATCGACCACGTGCTTCACGTGCTTAACGCGCTTCACGAGTGCCTCGAGAATTCGGGTGTTGAACTCGACCCCGAGTTGGTTGGGCACGGTGACCAGCAGACTGTCGGCAGCCTGAACCGCTGCGTCGCGCGCGAGCTCTGCCGCGATCACATCGGGGGCTCCGATATAGGAGCGGCCGAAACGAGAGCGCGAGCCTTCAAGCAGCGGTCCCTCAAGGCTGTGACGAGACCCGCTAGTTGGCGCTCCGGCGGCGGCGAGCGGCAATTGCGAGAACGGCACCCACTACTAGCAGGACAATGCTGACCGCGATGGGCACGGCGGGGTTCGTGCCGGTCGCCGCGAGTTCAGCGGAAGGCTCAATCTCAGCCGCAGGGGCCGCTGTCGGAGTTGTAGTCGGCGTCGGTGTCGGCGCCCCGTGCTTTGGGCCGACAACGAGAGCCATGCTGTAGGGGACTTCACCGTTGAGCGTCAGCACTCCTGCGTTTTCTGCGGAAATATTCGGGTCGGCAAGAGTGAAACTCCAGAGTGTCGTGCTGTACTCATCGACAGCGTCTAAATCTTCGCCGAGCCAGAAGACACCGTTGGTGTCTATTGTGAGGGAATACGTCGCCTCCGTCAGGAATGAGAGCGTAGCGGACGAGACATACGACCCGTCAGTGATATCGATCTCGAACAGCTCGCCGTCTTCGTCTAAGGCGTAAAAGAGTCCCGAGCTCGGATCGGAGACAAAGGCCCACACATAATTCAAGCTGGACCCGATGTAGACCATCACCCCGTCGCTGAGATTCAGCGAGAAGAGGTCCCCGTCGTAAAGAGCGTAGGCGGCACCGTCAAGTCCGATTGCGAGGGCACTCGCGTAGGTGGGTATGCCGCCTTCTGTGACGTCAGCGACTTTGGTGCTCACACCTGTGGTGAGGTCAACCGTCACAAGAATCGGAAAGTCATAGTCGTCGGTGGCAACGAGGGCGTATACGGTTCCGGTAGTCGGATCCACGGTGAAGCTACCTGTGCAATTCGAACTGTCAATCTCGGTGCCTGTTCCGATAGCAGTCGCTTCTGCGGTCTGCTCGTCGACTACGAGCACCTGATTGTTTGGCGTTGCCGCGCTGTCGTCGCTGTAGTACGGGCACGTGATGGCGTAGAGCGAGTTGTCGACAGGGAGCGTTCGGGTTCCTGCGGCGTTGGCTGCGGTGGCGACACCCGTCAGTGCGAGAACACCAACTAGCGCGGTGACCACGGTGAGACGAGTGCGGTTGTACATAGGATCCACTTCTACGCAACAGATAAGGGCGTTGCAGACTCTAGCGGGTTAGTAGAACCAGTGACGCTTGGACTAGACCACTCCACGGGGCGGCGAATCGTCGCAGGTGGGGCTGCCCTCAACCTTGAGGTCCGTGACGATGCTCACCGTGTCGCCATCGAAGCGATCAAGTTCTCAGGCGACCGAAGGCGCAGACTCGGCGTCGACCACGGGCATCACGTGCTTCACGAGTGCCTCGAGGATACGAGTGTTGAACTCGACCCCGAGCTGGTTGGGCACGGTAACCAGCAGAGTATCGGCGGCTTGGACTGCGGCATCGCGCGCGAGTTCGGCGGCGATCACGTCGGGGGCCCCGATGTAGGAGCGACCGAAACGGGAGCGCGAACCGTCGAGCATGCCGACCTGATCGCGCTGCTCGACTTGCCCTTGGATCCCAAAGTAGTACTCGGTCTCGTCATCAATGATGGGCAGGATGCTGCGGCTCACGGAGACTCGTGGTGCATGGTTGTGACCGGCACTCGCCCACGCATCACGGAACATCGAAATCTGTTCGGCTTGCAGCTCGTCGAAGGAAACCCCGGTGTCTTCGGTGAGGAGCGTCGAACTCATGAGGTTCATGCCCTGCTCGGCTGTCCAGATCGCGGTGGCTCGGGTTCCTGCACCCCACCAGATGCGTTCGCTGAGTCCTGGTGCCTGCGGTTGGATTGACTGCAGTGCGCTCGTGCCAACCATCTGGGGGTTGCCGGGAGCGAGCCCCTCGCCCGCGATCGCACGGCGAAACTTGTCCGTGTGGGCGCGCGCCATGTCGGCGTCGCCCTCTCCTGCTGCCGGTTCGTATCCGAAAGCACGCCATCCATCAATCACCGTTTCGGGTGAGCCTCGACTAATACCCAATTGGAGTCTCCCGGCGGCAATGAGGTCTGCCTGTGCCGCGAGTTCTGCCATCGCCAGCGGGTTCTCGTAGCGCATGTCGATGACACCGGTACCGAGCTCGATTGTGCTGGTGCGAGCAGCGGCAGCGGAGAGCAACGGCCACGGCGATGCGTGCTGGCGCGCAAAATGATGCACACGAAAGAAAGCGCCGTCGACGCCGACTTCTTCTGCCGCAACCGCGAGCTCCACTGCCTGCAGCAGCGCGTCAGCCCCGGTGCGGGTGCGCGAGCCCTCAACGTCTTGCCAGTGCCCGAAGGAGAGGAACCCAAGTTTTGTCATACTGACGAAACCGGTGAATCGTGCGCGCTATTCCCTAGCGAGAGGGCGACGCCGTCAAGGATGTCGTGCTCGCTGGTTGTCACCCACTCGAGAGGGTGACCGGCTGCAGCCGCCGCATCCGCCACTCGACGCAGCACCGTCGCCCAGATCACGGCACCGGCGGCAATCGCGTCAACACGGCCGGGGTGCATATACGGCAGAGCGGCACGTTCAGGGCGGGGCATGCGGGTGAGATCCTCACAGGAACGAAGCACTTTCGCGAGAGGGAGACGGCTGCCGCTAATCGCTGCCGGATCGTAGCTCGTAAGACCGAGAGCATGCGCTGTGATCGTGGTGACAGTGCCAGCAACACCGATAACTTCGGTCGCCTTCGAGAGATCGATGGTGATCGTCGCGGTGTCGAGCACTGCGCTGACGTCGCTGCGAACGGCAGCGAGTTCCGCATCGGAGGGTGGGTCGTTGACGATGTTGCGTTCCGTCATGCGCACGCAGCCAACATCCATTGAATACGAGGCTTCGGGGGCGCTCGCGCCGAGCGCAAGTTCAGTGGAACCGCCACCAAGATCAACCACAAGATACTGAGGCGTGGGGCGTTCAGGCTCCGAGGCATCGGGAACGGTGAGCACCGTGAGTGCGCCGCGGAACGACAAATCGGCCTCTTCGGTACCGGGAATCACTTCGACCGGCACACCAAGAATCGCGAAAACGGCGTCGGTGAACTTGGCACGGTTGGAGGCATCCCGAGTCGCAGAGGTAGCTACGAATCGGATGCGCTCAGCACCGTGCTCGCGGCACAGTTCGGCGTAGGTGTGGACGGCAGCGAGAGTGCGATCGAGGGCCGCCTGGCTGAACCGACCGGTGCGGTCGACGCCCTCCCCCAGCCGCACGACTTCGAGGGTGCGCATCACATCGGTGAGACCGCCGTGCCCGTCGAGGTCGGCAATGAGCAAGCGGATTGAGTTGGTTCCGCAATCGATGGCGGCGACACGAGTCATTTCTTGCTCCTGCAGTTCGACAGTTAAACCTTCTTGACGACGCTCGACTTGAGCTGCATCTGGCCGAAACCATCAACTTTGCAGTCGATGTCATGGTCGCCAACGCCGTCAACGAGGCGGATGTTGCGCACCTTCGTTCCGACCTTGATCGACGTGGGGCTGCCCTTGACCTTGAGGTCCTTGATGATGCTCACCGTGTCGCCATCGGCCAGAGGTGTGCCGAACGCATCCTTGATCACTGCGGCACTCTGCTCCGCTTCGGCAGCGGCATCCGCTTCGCTCGGCGACCACTCGTGCGCACACATCGGGCACACCAGCAGCGAGCCCATTTCGTAGGCAAGGTCGCTTGAACAGTTCGGGCAGAGGGGCAGAGCGTCAGGCATGGGGAGCTTTCGGTTGATGAGCGTGCGATCTGCAATGCAGACACGGGAAACTATTTGTTCACCTCGAACTGTACGACGTAGTTCCGGCCGGAATTGCTGCGCCTCAGCGGAATACCTTCAACGATGCTCCGGTTGCACCCATCGACATCGCAGATCAACTCTGCTCAGGATCTGAAAGGCCCCTTCATGACCATGCTTCACGACCGCCTCGCCACGACCGACTCTCCTATCCTCGATGTGCTTGCCGAACGGTGGAGCCCCCGCCACTTTGATGCCACCGCACCTCTTGATGAGGCGGCGCTGCAGAATGCTCTCGAAGCTGCTCGTTGGGCACCCTCGGCTTACAACAGCCAGCCGTGGCGGATGATCGTGGCACGCCGCGGCACGGAACAGCACGCCGCTATCGTCTCAACCCTCAGCGGCTTCAACCAGTCGTGGGCCGCATCCGCGTCAGCATTGATCATCTTCCTCACCGAGCACCACAGCGCTGAGGGCAAGGCACAACCGACTGCCGCCTACGACACTGGCCAGTCCGTTGCCTACTTCACGATCCAGGCTCAAAGCCACGGGCTTTTCAGCCACCAGATGTCAGGATTCGACCCGGATGCCGCAGCAGCAGCCCTCGAGATCGACAACCGCTTCACCCCCACCACGGTCATGGCTGTTGGCGCATTGGGAGACCCCGCCGAAATGACCGACGTGATCCGCGAGCGCGAAACCGCACCCCGTGCACGACGCGCCGCTGCAGAGTCGGTGCTCGTTAACGCGTAACGCGAAGGCTTAATGCGGCCAAGAATACGACGAAAAGGCGCTATTCTCGGCCGTCTTCGAGCGGGATAAGCATCGTACGGAATGCACCTTCTGCGGCGTGAATGTCCCAGATGCGAGAAGCGACGTCATCAATACCGTTGGGCAGCTCAAGTTTGGGAATTCCGCCCGGGATGACGAGCTGACGGATGCGGATCCCCTCCCCTTCGAGCGCTTCGTACAGCATCTCGCCGTAGGCACTCTCGGCGGGGAAGGCGAGCGACGTTCCAGCGAACCCAGCACGCGCCTTCACCGAGGTTCCGCCGTTGATCAGGATGATGCTGCCGTGGCCAGCCTCGCGCATTGCGGGCAGCACCGTGCGCACGGTGTGGATGAGACCGAGTGCCGAGAACTGCAGCGCTTCGAGCGCGAGTTCGGGAGTCAGATCGAGCACCGGCTTCAGGTAATCGCGCGAGGGAAGCGGGCTGTACTGCACGGTGGTGATGGGTCCGAGTTCGGCAGCAGCACGCGCGAGTGCGCCCTCAAGCTGCGCGGGCTCGCGCACGTCCGCAGCAAAACCGCGGGCGGTCACGCCATCCGTTTCGAGCTCAGTGGCGAGCGCATCGAGCTTCGACTGATCGCGTGAGATCAATGCGACAGCGAAGCCTTCGCGCCCGAACCTGCGGGCGACTGCGGCACCCAGTCCTGGGCCTGCTCCGATGATGGCGATAACGGGCATGAGCATCCTTTGATCGAAGCGTTCGGCGGGCCGTGCTGCTCGAAAAGCCTAGCGGCGTTTTTGGGATTGATCCAAACCAGTCGAGGGTTTCGTCGGGAATCGGAGGCTAGACAAACTGCGCTCAGCAAGAAGGCCTCAGCGCTTAGCGCTCGTAGCTTCGCCACTGCTCTTCCACAGTGAATCCCATGGAACGAACTAAACCTAAGCTCGCATCGTTTGCGCCGGCTCCCCCGGCGGCGAAAGTACGCACTCCGTCATTCGCGAACGCGATGATTGAGGCAGCTGCAACCGCTGCCCCGACCCCGGTGCCACGATAGTCCGCGAGCACCGACGCGAAGTCATTATCGCCGACTCCGTCATTGACCTTTCCAACGACCGCTCCAACCAGTCGACCATCATCTAAGGCGCCGAACACCCGCTGGCCGTGCAGCCACAGTCCTTCAACTTCGCTCATCACCGGTAGCGGCTGGTGAGTCGCTGGGGTGAATGGGTAGTCAGCATTGTTGGCTAATTCCAAATCGAATAGAGCATTCGCAAAACTGGCGTCGAGCTCCTGAACCACGATCCCGGTCGCTTGCACCTTGGTCACTACTTGCTCGAGCCTTCTCAGATCAGGCTTCTCTGCCAAGCGAAGGCGGGCACCCCAGGATCGACCCACGATGCGGTAGCCGTTCGCCTCAAGCGCAGAACACCTAGGGTCGTCCTCCCGAACGATCACAACATCATCCATAAACGGAGTCTATGCGCGAGGACATTCGGGCAAGCGGAGCCACGAGGTGAAGCGGCACCTCGCTGCATTCGTGCACGCACTAAATTCTCGCCCAAGAGCCGGCACCCCTAGAAGTGCCGCGTCAGATCCATCCGCTGGTGCAGGATGCGGATCACGTCCACGCTGTTAGCGCCGACAGTATAGAAAATCAGATGACTGCCGATGCCGTAGCGGCGGTAGCCCTCACGAACATCATCGCAAGCACGCCCGCGCTGAGGCTCAGCCGCAATCCGTTCTATCGCTGCCCGCATCTCGGAAATATAGATCTCCGCCTGAGTTGGGCCCCAGCGCTCCTGCGTGTATTCCCAGATCGTTGAGAGGTCTCGCTGTGCGGCCGGGGTAAGGCGATAGCTCGTCACTGCTTCTTCGACGCGACGAAGGCGTCGAAGTCGAACTCTTGCGGCGCCCCACTTTCTTCACCCGCGATAAGTGCGGTCCTCAACGCGGCCATCTGGGTCTCTTGGTCTTCCAACAACCGGAGAGCAGCACGAACGACTTCGCTGGCGGATCGGTACCGTCCGGTTTCGACCTCGCGAGAAAGGAATTCCGCGAAGTGGGCGTCCAAACTGATCGAAGTGTTCTGAGCCATGGGCTCAGAGTACCAATAATTGGTACTCACGAACAGCGCAGACTCGACGGGCCGCGTCATCGATCGTTCGCCGCAGTTAGGATCGCGGGATGAGCATCACCTACCGCGTTGACGCGCCACTTGAACGCGATGCAATCACCGACCTGTACGCAGCAGTGCAGTGGTCGACCTACACGCAAGATCCCGAACGGCTCGAAGCTGCCATCTCGGCATCGCTGAGGGTCGTGACCGCTTGGGATGGCGTCTTTCTGGTCGGCCTCGCACGTGTCGTCGGGGACGGACTAACCATCGTCTATCTACAAGACATCCTGGTCGCACCCGAGCATCACCGCGCCGGGATCGGTCGCGAACTCTTCCTTCGAGTCTTCCAGCCCTACGATGACGTGCGGCAGAAGGTTCTCCTCACCGATGACGAGCCTGGGCAGATCGCCTTCTACCGCGCGATGGGGTTCTCCGAGGTCCGTGATCTTAAACACCGGACGTCGGTTTTCATGAAGTTCGCGTGACGCTGCAGCGACCGATAGCCCGAAGGCCAAGCCGCGACTAGTTGTTGAAGCGGAACTCCACCGCGTTCCGTAGCCGATCAACCTCGGTGTGCTGTTCAGATGACCAGCAATGTCTCAAATGGCTGGCCGGCCGCCGCGGTAATCAAGTCGAAGTCCTTGTCGACGGCGTCAGCCGTTCGGTGGGCATCAACGACAACGGCGGCACATCGAAGACCATCCGCCCCTCCTCTCCTGAGCGCACCAAAAATCGATCTCGAGCCTCGTGATCGCCGAGACCCGGATGAGTCCACGCTCCGTACTCGCATTCCAAACATCGGCGTCTACTACCTGCCCCGGCTGAATCCGCACGTACGCGGACTTGGCAATAATCCATTTCTTCATCACCATGCGTCAGCCATGATGTCCGGGGTAGCGAGGCCGGCGAGAAGGTCCGCCGACCGCTCACCCAGGCGATCTCGGCGCAACCTCCACCGGCGCGGACTCGCCACAGCGACCAGCACCGGCTCCGTGCAGCGACAGTAGGATGGCAGGAGCCCAACGAAGGAGACTTATGTGCCGCGTGCTCGCCTACCTCGGTCCTGAGACACCACTGGAGAACCTCCTACTCAAGCCAGAGAACAGCCTGATCAACCAGGCACTCGACCCCGAACGGCACCCCGAGCTTCAGTTGGCCGGATGGGGATTCGGGATCTGGGGCGAGCACCTGCTGAAGCCCGAAGAACCCTTCATCTACCGCCGACCCATGGCGGCCTTTTACGACGACAACGCCATCCGGATGATCCCCAGCCTCCAAGCCAGCACGATGTTGGCGCATGTGCGAGCCGCAGCGTACGACTCGAAGGTCGTGATGGTCGACGAGAACTGCCACCCGTTCTCCTTCGAGGAGACCCCGTGGATCGTCGCCCAAAATGGCTACCTGCCCAACTGGCAGCTCCTGCAGCGCGAGCTGCTGCAGCACTGCGAGGATCGGTATCTCAAACAGATGCGCGGGAACACGGACACCGAGTTCATCTACGTGCTACTCCTCTCGCTGCTCGAGGGTGACAGCAACGAAGACGTCCAACGAGCGATCGAGAAACTCATCGAGCTGATCGCCCAGGCGATGAAGGACCTCGACCTCGGCGCTCTGACCAAGCTGAAGATGGCCCTCGTGTCGGACGGCCGCATCATCGGCGTCAACGTCGGCCTCGGTCACCAGGGTGAGACCAACCCCGCTGGTGACTGGAAGGAGCTGCGGAAGTCAGCCCCCGACAGCGACGACTTCGCGCTCTCGATGCTCCTCGAACCGATGTACCTACTGATGGGGCGCAACTTCGACGACGACGCAACGACCTACGACTTTGAGGAGTGCGGCGAGGATGACGCGACCGGAGTCATATTCGCCTCCGAGCCCTTGACCGAGGGTGACGACTGGTCGTATCTCGAGTTCGGCGAGATCGTCTTCCTCGAGAAAGACGGTGAGCGCATCACCAAAACCATCAACACACTGAAGGTCTCAGCGCGCTAGGTGTTCTTCTCACGGAGGCTGTGATCTTCATGGCGCCAAAATACTATCTCTGGCGACCTCACACACGTCGTGCTCGAGCACTGAGTGGACGAATACCCATACGCCCGAATCAGAAAACCCCTAGTTGTTGAAACGGAACTCCACGACGTCGCCGTCGCTCATGACGTATTCCTTGCCCTCAACGCGGGCTTTGCCCTTGGCGCGAGCCTCAGCGATGGAGCCGGTCTCAACGAGGTCGTCGAAGCCGATGACCTCAGCCTTGATGAAGCCCTTTTCGAAGTCAGTGTGGATGACGCCGGCAGCCTGAGGAGCCTTGGCACCCTTCGGGATCGTCCAGGCGCGAGTCTCTTTCGGACCAGCCGTGAGATACGTCTGCAGGCCAAGAGTGTCGAAACCGATGCGGGCGAGCTGGTCCAGGCCGCTCTCTTCTTGACCGGTGCTCGCGAGAAGCTCTGCGGCATCCTCCTCGTCGAGGTCGATGAGTTCGGCCTCCAACTTTGCGTCGAGGAAGATCGCCTTCGCGGGGGCAACCAGAGCAGCCAATTCGGCGAGCTTTTCGGTGCTGCCCAGCACCGCTTCATCCACATTGAAAACATAGATGAACGGCTTAGAGGTGAGCAGGCCCAGTTCGCTGATCAGTTCAAGTTCAATCTTGGTCGCCGCCGACAACGGCTTGCCCTCGTTGAGGAAAGCCTGGGCGGCGAGGGCGGCCTCAAGAACTGCGGGCGCTACGCGCTTGGTCTTCAGCTCCTTCTCGTAACGAGCGACAGCCTTTTCCAGCGTCTGCAAGTCAGCAAGGATCAGCTCGGTGTTGATGGTCTCCATGTCGGATGCCGCATCAACCTTGCCATCGACGTGAATAACATCCGGGTCGCTAAAGCCGCGCACGACCTGAGCGATAGCGTCAGCTTCGCGGATGTTCGCCAAGAACTTGTTGCCAAGACCTTCGCCCTCGCTGGCGCCCTGCACAATGCCGGCGATATCAACGAAGGAAACAGGAGCAGGCAGAATGCGCTCACTGTTGAAGATTCCGGCCAGCACCTTCAGGCGCGGGTCGGGCAGGTTGACGATGCCCACGTTCGGTTCGATGGTCGCGAACGGATAGTTCGCGGCGAGCACCGAATTCTTGGTCAGGGCGTTAAAGAGGGTGGACTTGCCGACATTCGGGAGTCCAACGATTGCAATAGTGAGAGCCACAGAAGCCAATCCTACCGGCGATAGCGGCCCCGAGAAACGGGACCGCTATCACTGCGGAGAAAGCCAGCCAGATGCTAGCCGTTGTTTTGCGGGAAGCCCAGGTTGATTCCACCGTGGCTGGGGTCGAGCCAGCGGCTGGTTACAGCCTTCTGGCGGGTGAAGAAACGGATCGCGTCGGGGCCGTAAGCCTTAGTGTCGCCGAATGCCGAGTTCTTCCAACCGCCGAACGAGAAGTACGCAACAGGAACGGGGATCGGCACGTTAATGCCGACCATTCCGACCTCAACTTCACGCTGGAAACGGCGAGCCGCTCCCCCATCGTTCGTGAAGATCGCCGTGCCATTGCCGTACTGCGACGAGTTGATGAGCTCAAGTCCCTCTTCGTAGCTCGCAACGCGAATCACGCTGAGAACCGGGCCGAAGATTTCGTCTTTGTAGACATCAGAATCTGTCGAAACGTTGTCGATCAGGGTCGGGCCAAGCCAGAAACCGTTCGCGTCACCATCGATCTCGATGCCGCGACCGTCAACAGCGATTGTGGCGCCGTCAGTCTCAGCGAGGTCGATGTAGCTGGCGACCTTGTCGCGGTGCTGCTTGGTGATGAGCGGCCCCATGTCGCAATTGCGGGTTCCATCGCCAACCGTGAGGCCGGCCATCCGCTCGCTAATCTTGGCGATGAGCTCGTCAGTAACGGGTTCAACGGCAACGATGACCGAGATCGCCATGCAGCGCTCGCCAGCAGAACCGAAACCAGCATTGACGGCAGAGTCGGCAACGAGGTCGAGGTCAGCGTCCGGAAGCACAAGCATGTGGTTCTTTGCGCCACCGAGAGCCTGAACACGCTTGCCGTGGTGGGCAGCCGTTTCGTAGATGTACTTAGCGATCGGGGTGGAGCCAACAAATGAAATGCTGGCGACATCTGGATGCTCGAGCAGAGTGTCGACGGCGACCTTGTCACCGTGCACAACGTTGAACACACCATCCGGCAGGCCGGCTTCGGTGAAGAGCTCAGCCATCCAGAGCGACGACGATGGGTCTTTCTCGCTGGGCTTCAACACAACAGTGTTACCCGCGGCGACAGCCATCGGGAAGAACCACATCGGCACCATGGCCGGGAAGTTGAACGGACTGATGATGGCGGTCACACCGATCGGCTGCTGCAACGAATACACATCAACACCCGTCGACACGTTTTCGCTGTACTCGCCCTTGCTGAGCTGAGCGATGCCACAGGCGTAGTCAAGAACTTCGAGGCCACGAGCGATCTCGCCGGCGGCATCCGACAGCACCTTGCCGTGCTCAGCCGTGATGATCGCGGCAAGCTCATCCTTGCGAGCATTGAACAGCTCGCGGAAAGCAAACATCACTGCGGTGCGCTTCGCGATCGAGGTATTGCCCCAAGCGGGGAAGGCGGCCTTTGCTGCGGCAACACCAGCGTTGACGTCAGCGACGGATGCGAGAGGAACGGTGCGAGCGACAGCGCCGGTTGCGGGGTTGAAGACATCGCCACGGTTGGGCGAGTCGCCCTCGGTCGCTGAGCCATTGATCCAGTGGGGAATCGTGGAGTACATGGGCCTACTTTCGTTCGGAGGTGTGCCCAGTCTGCGCCCGCAGCGATCTGCAATCAAGACCTATTAGTGCACGGGCAATCTGCAGAAACGCACACAGCGCTGCGGGACGCTAACGGAGCGGCAGCAACTCTGAACTGCGACGCGCAACCTCACGATGC
This sequence comes from Salinibacterium sp. M195, assembly GCF_019443965.1. Classification (GTDB taxonomy): domain Bacteria; phylum Actinomycetota; class Actinomycetes; order Actinomycetales; family Microbacteriaceae; genus Rhodoglobus. The sequence goes on from NZ_CP040814.1 coordinate 2,761,894, forward strand.
AGGGCTGCCCGCACCAGTTGAACCGCCTCGACATCCGCCGCCTCTTTGCGCACCGAGAGCGCGAACTCGAGCCGAAAACTGACCTCATCGGGCAGCACCGCAACGAGGCCAGGTTCGTGCTCAGCCATGAACGCGTGCAGAAGCCCAATGCCCGCTCCCTGACGGGTGGCCTCGAGCTGCGCAAACACACTCGTGGAACCGAATCCCACCCGCATGTCGCCGAGCACCGGGGCGAGGTCGAGCTCGCGAACGGTGAGCAGGGCATCCACATAAAAGACCAGCGGATGGGTGTCGAGGTCGGCAACCGAATGGATCGGCGGATGAGTAGCCACATAGTCGGGCGAGGCATACAGGCGGAGCGCGTAGGCAGCGAGTGGTTCCGAGGCAAGGCGTGACGTCGCGGATGAGCCGACAGTAATTGCGAGGTCGAAGCCGGCACCGCGCAAGCTCAGGGGACGGGTGGAGGTGACCAGTTCGACCGTGATCGACGGATGCTCCGCCTGCACTGCTGCGAGCGCTGCGGTCACAAAGGTGGCTCCGAAGCCGTCGGGCGCCACGATGCGCACGGTGCCGCGCACTTCGTCAGCTCCCCCGCTGGTTGCCCCGACAACGTTTTCGACGATGTTCTCGAGGCCGGCAGCACGGGTGGCGACTTCGCGGCCGATGGCGGTGAGTTCCCAGCCGTCGGCCCCACGGTCGAGGAGTCGCACACCGAGGGCGGCTTCGAGCCGGTCAATGCGGCGACGCACGGTGGTGTGGTCGACCCCGAGCAAGGTTGCGGCTGACACCATTCGGCCGGCGCGCGCGACAGCAATGAGGTATCGCAGATCGTCGGTGCTCACATCGAGCGGATGCACGGAATCGCTGGCCATTGACCCAGCCTAGAGCGGGCTGGCCGTCACCCCTCTCATTGCGCTCGGCGTTAGTCTCCGCGGGATGTCCCGCGGTGCTCCTCAAAATGTCCCCGCAGGCTGACACACTGACGGAATGGATCCCCTCGTCACCCTCATTGTTGGCCTTCTTATCGGCGCTATTCTTGGCGTGGTCATTGGTCTACTCATAGCCCGAGTGCGCGCAACTGCCCCAACAGGGCGGGTCGACCCTGAGGTGCTGGAGGCACGCCACCTGGCCGCGATTGCGCAGGTCACGGCTGTCGAGCGAGAGCAACAGTCGCGGCTTTCGGCGGAGCTGGCCTCCACTACCGCCCGCGCCGGAGCGCTCGGCGAGCAGGTTGCATCGCTACAAAATCAGTACCGCGAAACCATTGACCGTCAGCGGGATGAGGCGCTGGCACTCGCCGAACGAGAACGCCGCGAATCGAAAGTGTTGCAAGCCCTCACGCCCGTGCAAGAAACACTGCGCACGATGCAGAACAAGGTCACTGAGCTCGAGTCGCAGCGCAGTCTGCAACACGGTGAACTGAGCCAGCAGTTGAAGTCGGCCACGGAATCCGAAGAACGCTTGCGCAGCACGGCCGAGTCACTGGCCTCTGCCCTGCGTAACAACTCCACCCGTGGAGTATGGGGCGAGACTCAGTTGCGCAATGTCGTGCAGGCTGCGGGCCTCATCGAGCGCGTTGATTTCGATGTGCAATCGAGCATTACCTCGGATGCCGGTGCCGGCCGCCCCGACATGGTCGTGCACCTTCCCGGCGGCAAGAACATCGCCGTCGACGCCAAGGTGCCGTTCACTGCTTTCTTGGAGGCGAGTCAGATCTCGGTCACCGCTACGGGAGAAGAGGGTGCCCGCCGCGAGGCTCTCATCAAACAGCACGTGAAGGTGATGCGCGGCCACATCGATACTCTCGCGAGCAAGGCCTATTGGGCGGGGCTCGATGCCTCCCCCGAACTCGTGATTGCGTTCATCCCCAGCGAGTCACTCGTGTCGTCGGCGATGGAAGCGGACCCTTCGATCATGGATTACGCCTTCAACAAGCGCGTAGCGCTCGCCTCCCCCGTCACTCTCTGGTCCGTGCTGAAGACTGTCGCGTTCTCGTGGCAGCAAGACGTGCTCACCGACCAGGCCAAAACGCTGTTCGACCTCAGCAAGGAGCTCTACCAGCGCCTCGCTACTCTCGCCGAGCACGCTGACAAGTTGCGCCGCTCGATCGACGGCACCGTCAACAGCTACAACCAGTTCGCGAACTCTCTAGAAACCCGCGTGCTCGTCACCGCCCGAAAGCTCAACGCCCTCGACGAGTCCAAAGTCATCGGCGCCACCAACACTGTTGAAGGCACACCGAAGCACATCACCGCCGCTGAGATGGAGCTCGACCTGCCCGACGACAGCGCCTAGTCGCGTCGCCGCTAACGACAAAGGGCGCGTTCTCCACTGAGGAGAGCCGCGCCCACTGCACAAAGATGTTTAGTGGTCGAGCCACTTCTCGGCGAGGTGGTCGGCCGAAATGCGGCGGATCGTGCCGGAATGCGAGCGCAAGACAATCGACTCCGTGCGAATGATGGGGCCGTAGCGGCGCACACCCTTCACGAGTCCACCATCGGTCACACCAGTCGCGACAAAGAACGTGTTGTCGCTGGCCACCATCTCGTCTGCCGTGTAGACGTGATCAAACTTGAGCCCGGCATCCATTCCGCGTTGGCGTTCGTCGTCCGTCTGCGGATACAGGATCGTCTGGATCTCGCCGCCGAGCGCCTTAATGGCACACGCCGTAGCAACGCCCTCCGGGCTGCCGCCCACGCCGACACACATGTCGATGCGAGTGCCATAGAGCGCAGCGTTGATTCCGCCAGCAACGTCACCGTCGAGCATGAGGCGAGTACCCGCACCCGCTGCACGAATGTCCTCAATGAGTTGAGCGTGACGCGGACGGTCAAGTACCGCCACCACGATGTCTTCGGGGAGCTTGCCCTTGGCCTTAGCGAGCGCACGGATGTTCTCGCCGATGGGCTTATGGATGTCGACGACGCCAATACCTTCAGCACCCGTAACGATCTTGTCCATGTAGAAAACGGTGGAGGCGTCGAGCATTGTGCCTCGGTCAGAAACGGCAATCATCGAGATCGCGTTCTGCCGACCGGCAGCAGTCAGCGAGGTGCCGTCGATCGGGTCAACCGCAATGTCGCACGCTGGGCCGCGACCGGTGCCGACAAACTCACCGTTGAACAGCATCGGGGCGTTGTCTTTCTCGCCCTCACCAATAACAACAAGGCCATCGAAGTCGACAGTGCCCAAAAACTTGCGCATCGCGTCAACCGCGGCACCATCGGCGCCGAGCTTGTCGCCCTTACCGATGAAGGGAACGGCGCGAATCGCGGCGGCTTCGGTGGCCCGCACAAGCTCAAGAGCGAGGTTGCGGTCCGGGTGGAGGAATAACGTGCCGGTTTCTGTACTCACCTAGAGGCATCCTTCGTTGAAAGTGGTCGACTGGGGACGCGCCGGTGGTGGTCAGCGCGTTCCCCAGCTTACCGGAGCGAAAGGAACTAGGTTCCTGCCGCTCGTCAGCTACCTGAGGTACGGGTGATGATGTCGCCTGGCGCGCAATTCAACGCATCGCAAATCGCGTTCAAGGTAGTGAATCGGATCGCTTTGGCATGGTTGTTTTTGAGGAGTGAAAGGTTCACGGTTGAGATCCCCGTGCGTCGAGAGAGTTCCGTGAGGGTCATCTCTCGGGCTGCAAGTTGGTGGTCCAGAGTGATCGTGATCGTGGCTCCTGCCATCAGACGACGCCATCCGCATCGGTTGCAAAGCGGCTCAGTCGTGCTAGCGCTAGGGCGGTAAAGATCACCAACATGCCTGACACAACAGGAAGTGCGTCGATGCCTGCGAGAAACCCGGGTTCAAGCCAATACTTGTCATCGGCATACACTGCGGCTGCAGCTCGGACCGCAGCCTCATAGTCGAGCTGCCCTGTGACCAGCGATCCGATCATTATGACCAGCCCAGCAGCTCCGATGAGAATTGCGAATAGTGACCAGCGGAGTCGTGCGGTGAGAACGCCGATGCCTGCAGCGACTATCGGCAGCACCGCCAATATCGTCACCACGAAAGCGGCCCACTCCGCCGTGATGAAGGTGTCGAGCACATGTGCCGGGAGGCCCGTAACGGTTGCATCGATGAAGCTCGTCGACGACGGTACTGCCTCGACCGCAGTCCAGCTCGCGACGGCGTTCTCTGCTGTGACGGGCTGTATCGGAATACTTGCGGTAACTGTTCCCGAGGCAATCTCCCCGATCATGTCGAAATGCCACAGTGTTCGCACGGCTGCGACCAGCAGTCCTGCGAACACCACAAGGGTTGCGATGATGGCATTTAGCGGTGATCGTCGAACTCGAGGCGATCCACTAGTATTACGTTTATCGTTATGCATGGCACAACGATAAACGTAATGGTGATGCTGCGCAAGTCCGCCCCAAAACTGCGCCCTAAGCATGTCTCAAGCCCAACGCCGGTGCTCCTGAGTTGGTGAGCGCGTGACCATCGCCGTCGCCCAGAAACGCGAGGCGGAAGCCCGCACCGTCAGCAGAAATTGTCACAATGATCGGTGACGTCGGGTGCTCCCTGCACCCGCCAGCACGCCTGTAACAGTTCGCGCCCGCACAGAGCTGGTGGATAGAATCGACGCGAGCCGTGCCAGAGCGGTAATCGGTACCGTACGAGGAGAGACAACAATGCCCGTCGCAACCCCAGATCAGTACGCAGAAATGCTCGACAAGGCGAAGAAGAACTCTTTCGCCTACCCCGCCATCAACGTTTCATCGTCGTCGACGATCAACGGTGTTTTGCAGGGACTCAGCGATGCCGGGTCAGACGGCATCATCCAGGTCACCACGGGTGGCGCAGACTACTTTGCTGGCCAGTCCGTCAAGGCACGCGCCTCCGGAGCCCTCGCTTTCGCCGCGTTCGTCACCGAGGTTGCTAAGAACTACCCGGTCACAGTTGCGCTGCACACTGACCACTGCCCCAAGAACGCCCTTGACGACTTCGTTTACCCGCTCATCGCGGCATCCGAAGCTGAAGTCAAGGCTGGCCGCAACCCGATCTTCCAGTCGCACATGTGGGATGGCTCGGCCGTTCCCCTTGCCGAGAACCTTGAGATTGCGAAAGACATCCTGCCCCGCATGAAGGCAATCAACTCGATTCTCGAAGTTGAGATCGGTGTTGTCGGCGGCGAAGAAGACGGTGTGAGCCACGACATCAATGACAGCCTTTACACGACGCTGGATGACGTAATCGCTACCGTCGAAGCGCTCGGTCTCGGCGACCAGGGCCGCTACATTGCCGCCCTCACGTTCGGCAACGTGCACGGTGTCTACAAGCCGGGCAACGTGAAGCTTCGTCCAGAACTGCTTGGCGAGATTCAGGCCGGCATCGCCGCCAAGTACGGCACCGATGCCAACCCACTCGACCTCGTCTTCCACGGTGGATCAGGTTCGACGGATGCTGAAATCGCTACCGCCGTTGCCAACGGTGTCATCAAGATGAACATCGACACCGACACTCAGTACGCCTACAGCCGCTCGATCGCGGACAGCGTTCTGAAGAACTACGACGGCTTCCTCAAGATTGACAGCGAGGTCGGAAACAAGAAGATCTACGACCCCCGCGCCTGGGGCAAGACCGCAGAATCCGCACTCGCGTTGCGCGTTGTTGAAGCAACGAAGCAGCTCGGTTCCGCTGGACACTCCGGCAAGTAACTCGTTTCACACGACGGGGTCAGCCTTCGGGCTGGCCCCGTTTGTGCGTTAACGAGGCGCTGCGCCGGTCACTAAGCCGAGCACCAGTCCGAGCACTCACCTGCGCTTAGGGCGCTAGCGCTAGCGCTGACTGGTCGCGTACTCCAGAAATGCTGGGTCGCTGAGGAGCACCCCGCTGAGCACGGCCACCACGATGATGCCCGAAAGCACGGCGCCGGCGAGCGGAATCCAAAACGCGATCCGATTGCGTTGCACTTGGCGTAGCGCCAGAATGATCGTGATGATCAGGATGCTGATGCGCACAATGTTGAGAATGCCGCCAGCCTGAGTTGCCGCGTCTTCGGAAGCAAAGCCTTCGAGGCCCTGAGTCGCGAGCCCTTCAGCCATCAGCGGTCCGAGATTTGTGTAGGTGGAGAAGTAGACGATGATGTCGAAAACACCGAGGAAGAGCAGCGTGGAGGTGATCAAGACATCCCACCGGCGACGGGGTCCTTCGGCGTGCGGGCCAGCCGTTGAGCCCGCTGACGGGGCGGCCGTGGGCTGCGCGATCTGTGAGGCAGGGGATTGCGCTCCAGGAGGCGGGCTAGCCGGCGAGAGCGTGTCGGCAGTTTCACTCGTCGGTGCATCGGGATCAAACGGCGCGTACTCGCCGTATTGCGGTCGGGGGCGCGGGTCAGTCATCGGTTATTGCCAATCAAGTTTGCGATTGCGACCACCGAGGCCGCGTTCGTCGGGGTTGCCTGCAGCGTCGGTGCGCAGTTCTTTGGGCAGGGAGAACATGAGGTCTTCTTCAGCGGTCACCACGCTGGACACATCGCCGTAGCCCGCGTCGGCGAGATCGGCGAGAACTTCTTGAACGAGAACTTCAGGAACGGATGCTCCACTCGTGACGCCGACCGTCGAGATGCCGTCGAGCCACTCTTGCTTGATTTCGCTGGCGTAGTCGACGCGATACGCGGCTTTGGCACCGTACTCGAGGGCAACATCAACCAGACGCACCGTGTTCGAGCTATTGGCACTGCCGACAACAATCACGAGTTCTGCCTCTTCGGCAACTTTCTTGATGGCGACCTGACGGTTTTGGGTCGCGTAACAAATGTCATCACTCGGTGGGTCTTGAAGCGTGGGAAAGCGTTCGCGCAGCAAGCGAACTGTCTCCATAGTTTCGTCAACACTCAGGGTTGTTTGCGAGAGCCAGACAAGGTTGTCGGTGTTCTCGACGACGATGTTGGGAACATCGGCCGGGCTGTTGACGAGAATGGTGCGCTCAGGCGCATGGCCCATCGTGCCCTCAACCTCTTCGTGGCCGTGGTGGCCGATCAGCAAGATTTGGTAGTTATCCCGGGCAAAGCGCGTTGCTTCGCGGTGAACCTTCGTGACAAGCGGGCATGTTGCGTCGATCGCGTGCAATTCGCGATCGGCAGCACCCTTGACCACAGCAGGCGAGACACCGTGGGCAGAAAACACCACGGTCGATCCCTCAGGAACTTCTTCAACCTCATCCACAAAAATTGCGCCTTGGGCCTCAAGGGTCGTCACAACGTGGATGTTGTGCACAATCTGCTTGCGCACATAGATGGGAGCGCCGTAGTTGGCGAGTGCCTTCTCGACCGCAATAACAGCGCGATCCACTCCGGCACAGTATCCGCGTGGCGCGGCCAAGAGCACGCGCTTGCCTCCCGCAACCGGCAGATTTTTCAGCTGTTCGCGGCGTGCAGGCATCGCGGGCATTGCTAGCGCTTGGGCGCTTCCGTTAGAAATGGTGCTCACCTAATTGATTCTACCGAAGACTGCTGCACGAACACCGAGCGCGCAGCAGTATCAGCGGCATCCTCTACCCTGTAATCAGGAGCTTGAGGAGGCTAGGTGACGATTATTGAGGGCCCACCCACTGTCGATGAGCCGTGGCCGGTGTCAGTACTGTCGCAGAAGATTCGCGGCTGGATCGAACGCCTCGGCTCTGCGTGGGTCGAAGGCGAGATCACCCAGTGGGGCGGTTCGGGCGGCAACATCTACGGCAAGCTCAAAGACCTTGAAGTGGATGCCACGATTTCGTTCACGATCTGGTCGTCGGTGCGCACCAAGCTTCCCAACGATCTGAAGCAGGGCGACCGCGTTGTTGCTCTCGTTAAACCCAACTACTGGGTCAAGGGCGGCACCCTCACGATGCAGGTGCTTGAGATGCGCCACGTCGGCCTTGGCGATCTGCTCGAGAAGCTTGAGTTGCTGCGCCAGAAGCTCCGCGCCGAAGGGCTCTTCGAGCACAAGAAGTCGTTGCCATTTTTGCCTAACTGCATCGGGCTCGTCACTGCTAAAGACAGCGACGCCGAGAAAGATGTCATCCGCAATGCTCAATTGCGCTGGCCCGCGGTGAAGTTCCGCACCGCGCACGCTGCGGTGCAGGGCGAGCGTGCACTCAAGGAAGTTTCCCAGGGCATCCGAGAGTTGGATGCCGACCCCGACGTCGATGTCATCATCGTCGCCCGCGGTGGTGGCGATTTTCAGAACCTGCTCGTGTTCAGCGATGAGGCGCTCGTGCGCACGGCTGCGGCATGCGTCACGCCGCTGGTGTCGGCGATTGGTCACGAGAACGATCGACCTTTGCTCGATGAGGTCGCCGACTTGCGAGCATCCACGCCCACTGATGCAGCGAAACGAGTTGTGCCGGATGTCGCTGAAGAGTTGAGCCGAGTGCAGCAGGCTCGTGCCGGTATGCGGCTGCGTATCACTCAGCGGCTCGGCCATGAGGGCGACCGCTTGGAGTCGCTGCGCACGCGACCCGTTCTGGCGAATCCGGTGTCTCTGATCGATTCGCATGCCGACGAGCTCTCGCGCTATGTGTCTCGCAGCAATGAACTCGTCGAGCGCGCCATCGAGAAGGCTCACGCTGGCGTGACCGAGCTCACAGGCCAGTTGCGTGCCCTCTCTCCCCAGCGCACACTCCAGCGCGGCTACGCGATTGCGCAACTACCCGATGGTTCGGCGCTTCGCACGACAGCCGACGCTCCTGACGGCACCGAGCTCTTACTCACAGTGGCCGACGGCAAGATTTCCACCACTGTCACCGGCCAGCCGGCAGACAACTAGAGAACAGTAGAATTACACCGTGGCTACCCCCAACGAAACCCCCGTCAGCGACCTCAGTTACGAACAGGCTCGGGATGAACTCATTTCTGTTGTCAATGAGCTTGAGCAGGGTTCGGCAACGCTCGAACAGTCGCTCGCGTTCTGGGAACGTGGTGAGGCCCTTGCCCAGCGCTGCGAGGAATGGCTCATTGGAGCGCGAGCGCGGCTAGACGCTGCCCGCAGCGGCGGTGCACTCGATGGTGCAGGCGAGACCGGTTCCGACGAGTAATGGCAAAGAACACCGAACAGCGCGTTGTCGCCGAGCTGGGTCGCCCCGAAACTCCCGACGAGACTTTCGCCCGCAAAGCCGAGACTTCTCGCAAGCATCGTGCCAACCAGACGCTCCTCAATCTGGTGGGGGCCACCGTCGCATCCCTCGGAATTGTGCTGTTTTTGGTGCTCGTAGTGGTGCGCCCCAGCGACGAAGCGCCTGTCACCGCGGACTATCAGACCATTGCCGCTGACGCTCAAGTTGATGCAAGCGAACCGCTACTCGCGCCATCGTTGCCCGAGTCGTGGTATTCCAACTCCGCACGCTTGGGAACAACATCGTCGGTGCAGACGTGGTACATCGGTTTTGTGGCGCCTCCCTCGGCGTCTCAATTCATCGCCCTCGAACAGGGCATCGACGCGAACCCCACGTGGTTGGGAATCGTCACTGATGGTGCCGCAGCAACGGACACCATCGTCATCAACGGAATTTCGTGGACCGTTTACGATCGCCGCTCTTCCTCTGACACCGGAAATTACGCATACTCAATGTCGGCAGAGATTGGTGGCAGCACTGTCGTGCTCCACGGCACTGCCGCTAGCTCAGAGTTCGAACTACTCGCAGCATCAATCGCTGCTGACGCGGAGGTGCAATGACGAATCCCACTAGGACACCAGCTCAGGTATGGAACGAGATGGCCCGTGGCAACGAGCGCTTCATTTCTGGTGAGCCCAATCATCCACGTCAGGACGTCGAGCGGCGCACTGAACTCGCCAATGCTCAGGCCCCGCACGCTGCGCTATTCGGCTGCAGCGACTCTCGCCTGGCCGCTGAGATCATCTTTGACAAAGGCCTCGGCGACCTTTTTGTTGTTCGTAACGCTGGCCAAATCATTTCCGATTCTGTCGTTGGTTCTCTCGAATATGCGGTTGGCGTGCTCAACGTCCCCCTTATTTTGGTGCTCGGTCACGACGAATGTGGTGCCGTTGCGGCCGCTATCGAGTCGCAGACCGCGGATGCCCCAACGCTGCCCCCACACATCCAGTCGCTAATCGCTAAGATCGTGCCGGCCGTTCGCCGGGTTGCTGGCAGCGAAACGGGCGCAGTCGATATCGAAACGCTCAGTGCTTCTGATGTTGGCCGCGAACACTTGCGCGAGACCATCGCCGAGCTGCTGAGCACCTCTGAACTGATCAGCGACGCAATCGCCGCAGGTACGCTTGCCGTAGTGGGCGCGAATTACCGCTTGCTTGAAGGTAGGGCTGTTCCCGACGTGATCGTCGGAACGGTCTAGCGCTCTCCACCACGTTCTCACACCAATTCGCTCGCAAACAAAGGACTAGAACGCAGTGACGAGTTCAACCGAATACCGCATCGAACACGACACCATGGGCGAAGTACGCGTGCCCAAGGATGCCCTCTACGGCGCCCAGACCCAGCGCGCCGTAGAGAACTTTCCCATCTCGGGCACTGGTCTCGAACCCGCTCAGATCGTCGCTCTCGCCCGCGTCAAGCGCGCCGCAGCAATGGCCAACAATGAACTCGGCAAGCTCGATCCTGCTATTGCCGATTCCATCGTGGCTGCCGCCGATCAGATCATCGATGGCCAGCACCACAACCAGTTCCCCGTCGACACCTACCAAACAGGTAGTGGCACCTCGTCGAACATGAACATGAACGAAGTTCTTGCTCGTCTCGCGACAGACTCGCTCGGCAGCGCCGTTCACCCCAACGACCACGTCAACGCATCGCAGTCGTCGAACGACGTGTTCCCCACCTCGGTACACCTTGCCGTAACCGGTGCACTCCTCGGCGACCTGATCCCCGCACTTGAGCACCTCGCCCAGGCGCTCGAGGTAAAGGCCGAGCTCTGGAAGGGCGCCGTCAAGGCTGGCCGCACCCACCTCATGGATGCCACCCCCGTCACTCTCGGCCAAGAATTTGCGGGCTACGCTCGCCAGATTCGCCTCGGAATCGCTCGAGTGCAGTCGACCATCCCCCGCGTTGCCGAAGTACCTCTTGGCGGCACCGCTGTCGGAACCGGAATCAACACTCCCCTGGGCTTCCCGCAGCGTGTCATCGCGATCCTCGCCGAGAACTCGGGCCTGCCGATCACCGAGGCCGAAGATCACTTCGAGGCTCAAGGTGCACGCGATGCACTCGTTGAAGCTTCCGGTGCGCTTCGCGTAATCGCCGTCTCGGTCACAAAGATCTGCAACGACCTTCGCTGGATGGGCTCTGGCCCCAACACGGGTCTCGGCGAACTTCAGATCCCCGACCTGCAGCCTGGTTCCTCGATCATGCCCGGCAAAGTCAACCCCGTTATCCCCGAAGCCGTTCTCATGGTGTGCGCCCGGGTAATCGGCAACGACGCGACCATCGCCTGGGGCGGAGCATCCGGAGCCTTCGAACTCAACGTGGCTATCCCCGTGATGGGAACGTCACTACTCGAATCGAGCCGCCTGCTCTCCAACTCGCTACGCGCCCTCGCTGACAAGACCGTCGATGGTCTCGAAGCGAACCTCGAACGCGCGCTCGCGCTTGCCGAATCCTCGCCGTCGATCGTGACACCGCTCAACAAGATCATCGGCTACGAAGCTGCCTCCAAGATTGCCAAGCACGCTGTCGCGCAGTCGATCACCGTGCGCGAAGCGGTAATCGATCTAGGGTTCGTCGAGCGTGGCGAAGTCACCATCGAACAGTTGGATGCCGCACTCGACGTTTTGTCGATGACGACGCCTGGCTAGTTTTCCGATCCCACCAGCGTGAGGGGCGCACCGTCGAGAGTTTCGACGGTGCGTTCTCCTATGGGGTCGTTCAATCTGATCGGAATCAAGACTGAAGCAGTGAGGTCTTCGCCCACGGGACACCCCACGACGTTGTCTGGTGCCGAGCCATCGCTCGGGGTGGGCATGCCATAGAGCACCGAAAGTTGAACGCGCTCTGGAGTCTCGACGGCAACAACGCGGCGTGGAATGCAGAGCAGCGGACCGCGCACCTTGACGACCACATCGGCACGCGTAATGGTGGAATCAGTTTCCGCTGGCGCGCTCCCAATGTAGCCCGGGATGTTTGTGGTGCCCAAGCGCGAAAACGGTTCAAGATCGAGGAGGTAAAGCGGCGCTCGTTCATCGTCGTTTACCGGAAGGTAGCCCTCGATGGGCACGTCGACAAGATTGGCATCCGCCGCACCGGCCGGCTGAAAACTGCGATATACCAGCAACGGTTGAGGCGAGCCCCAGATTTGCTCAACGCTATTAGCGACTGGAGCCTCTACTGGTTCTCGCGCCGACGTCCACACCATGGTGAGCACGACTGCCAGCAACGCGATGCTGAGCGCCACGGCTGCAATGATTTGGCGGTAGGCGTAAGCGGCCCCACCAGGTTCGGAGTTGTGTGCGTTGGACACCGACCACGAAAACAGGCTTCGCCACTGATTTCGGGGAGCAAAAATCGCCCAGAGCGCGGCAACCCCTAAGGGAACCGCAACAAACCACCAAATCGACCCCACGAGAAAACCTTACTTTGCCTGAGCGCACCCCGCTAACACGAGCACGGCGCGCTCAGACATCGAAAGCAGATTGTCAGGCTAGCTCATTGCCCTCCAAGAGTTCGGTGACGAGAGCAGCGATCGCTGACCGCTCAGATCGGGTCAAGGTGATGTGACCGAACAACGAGTGCCCCTTCAACGTCTCGATGACCGAAGCGACGCCGTCGTGGCGTCCGACCCGGAGATTGTCACGCTGCGCGACATCGTGGGTGAGCACGACCCGAGAGTTCTGACCAATGCGACTGAGCACGGTCAGAAGAACATTGCGTTCGAGAGACTGGGCCTCATCCACGATCACGAATGCATCGTGCAGTGAACGACCGCGAATGTGGGTGAGGGGAAGAACTTCGAGCAGACCGCGATCGAGCACTTCCTCAAGCACGTTCTCGGAGACAACAGACCCCAGGGTGTCAAAAACAGCTTGCGCCCAGGGGTTCATTTTCTCGGAGGCATCACCAGGTAGGTACCCCAATTCCTGACCACCGACGGCATACAGCGGTCGGAAGACCATGATCTTGCGGTGTTGCTGCTTCTCTAGCACCGCCTCGAGTCCGGCGCACAGGGCGAGAGCCGACTTTCCGGTGCCCGCGCGACCGCCTAAGGAGACGATCCCGAGCTCCTGATCAAGCAACATGTCGATTGCTAGACGCTGCTCAGCACTTCGCCCGTGAAGGCCGAAAATGTCGCGGTCTCCACGCACCAACGACATCTTGCCGCGAGCGGTCACTCGCGCCAGCGCTGAACCACGTTCGGAGTGCACGACAAGACCGGTGTTGATCGGCAAGTCGCCAACCGCCCGCGAGTGAAGTTCCTCTTTGTCATAGAGTTCGCCGACTTGCTCGCCACTCAGTTCGATCTCGGCCTGACCCGTCCAGCCCGAGTCCACCGCAAGCTCCGCGCGATACTCCTCAGCAGCGAGACCGATGGATGCCGCCTTCACCCGCAGGGGAAGATCTTTCGACACCACAGTGACGTCCAGTCCCTCGTTAGCCAAGTTCAGCGCGACAGCAAGGATTCGGGAATCATTGTCTCCGAGCTGCAGGCCAGACGGAAGCACAGACATATTGGAATGGTTGAGCTCGACGCGTAACGTGCCGCCGACATCTCCGACCGAGATCGGAAAGTCGAGTCGCTCATGCTTGATGCGCATCTCGTCGAGGTTGCGCAAGGCTTGCCGTGCGAAATACCCGATCTCCGGGTCGTTTCGTTTGGCTTCGAGTTCTGTGATGACCACAACAGGAAGAACAACATTGTGTTCGGCGAACCGTTTTATCGAGCTGGGGTCGGAGAGCAAAACTGAAGTATCGAGCACATACGTGCGCTCGGCTTGTCGTTGGGCCCGCCCTCCCGCCTTCGACGTGGTGTTCGTGGTCTTAGGGCTAGCGGTGTCGGCCAACGTGCACTCCATCCCCGAGTGCGCGAGCACTCGGATCCAGTCTGCGAAGACGGCCAGTACTTTACGAAAACGAACTTACGTGGCCGTCTCGATCAGGCGCCATACCTGATGCTTGAACGCTAAACCTGTCGCACGATCTGAGCGAAGCGACACGCCACGCGAATCCATTGCGTCACGAACTGGGGGCACTGTTCATCTTCAGGCCAGCAGCGGGTTGGGCAGCGCTAAAAGTACCCGATCGCCTAGTGCCCGATCGTCTAGTGCTCGATCGCCTAATGCCCGAAGCGGCGATGGCGGCGAGCAAAGTCTCGAAGCGCCCGCAAGAAGTCAACCTCGCGAAGGTCGGGGCCGAGTGCCTCGACAAAATACAGTTCGCTGTGGGCGGTTTGCCACAGCATGAAATCGCTAATGCGCTGTTCACCCGACGTGCGGATGACCAGATCTGGGTCTGGCTGACCCTTCGTGTAGAGGTGCTCACTGATGAGTTCAGGAGTCAACAACTCCGCGAGAGCATCAAGGCTGTGCCCCTCATCGCTGTGGTTTCGAACGATGTTGCGCATTGCTTCAGCGATTTCGTGGCGACCGCCGTAGCCAATCGCTAAGTTGACGTGAAGTCCGGTGTTACTCGCGGTGCGATCTCGTGCGCCGGCGAGTTGCGCTTTGAGAGTTTCTGGGAGTCCGGCGTCCGATCCCACGTGTTGTACGCGCCAGTCACGGAAGTGCGAAAGATCTTCGGCGAGGTCGCCAATGATAGTAAAGAGTTCGCCGAGTTCCTCCGGAGATCGACCCGTGAGGTTGTCTGTTGAGAGAAGGTAAAGCGTCGCCACCGAAATATCGAGATCGTCGCACCAGACGAGAAACTCGCGGTACTTGGCCGCACCGGCGCGATGGCCGTGCGCTGCGGTCTCGAGGTCCTTCAATTTCGCCCAACGCCTGTTGCCATCAATGATCATGGCTACGTGGCGCGGCAATTGCTGGCCCTCTAGCTGGCGCCGCAGTTTCTTCTGGTAAAGACCGTAGAGAAAACCGCGACCTAATGCAGACTGTCGCTTACTCACGGGACTACGTTAGACCACTCCGGCGTTCAGTAAGTGAAAGCGAGACCGGCGTAAACTGTGAAGATGAACCAAGACGCCGCCGATATCGCCGCCGCAGAGGCAGTGGAAAAGGAAGACGCATCGCGACTTCCCGAGCTTCCCTTCGTCGATGATGTGATGACGCTCGACCCCGCGGAGCAGAAACCAACCTGGCGCGGTTGGATTCATGCCGGCACTTTCCCCGTGGCGATTGTGCTCGGCATCATTCTGCTCGTGATGGCCGATGGTGCTGCCGCCAAGATTAGTTCAGCGGTCTTTTTTGCGTCGTCGCTCATGTTGTTCGGAATTTCCGCGCTCTATCACCGCTTCAATTGGAGCGAAAAGACGCGGATGCTACTGAAGCGTTTCGATCACTCCAACATCTTTTTGCTGATTGCGGGTTCGTACACTCCCATCACCGTGCTGGCGCTTCCGCCCGAGAAAGCCACGATTCTGTTGTGGATCGTCTGGACTGGCGCTGCCCTCGGCATCGGGTTCCGCATCTTCTGGGTTGGTGCACCGCGTTGGCTTTATGTTCCGCTGTACATCCTGCTCGGTTGGGGCGCGATGATGTTTATCGTCGACTTCTTCCAAGCCAACTGGATCATGATGACGCTCATCCTCGTCGGTGGACTTTTCTACACCGTTGGCGCAGTCATCTACGGCCTCAAACGGCCGAACCCCATCCCGGGAGTCTTTGGCTTCCACGAGATTTTTCACACGCTAACGCTATTGGCGTTCCTCTGCCACTGGGTCGGCATTTTCCTCGTAGCGACTAATCCGCCCGTTGTGTAGTCGAGTCGTCGCCGTCAGTAGCGTTGTTCGCGGGGAGTTGGTCATCCGCGTCGCTGGTCGCACTGCTCTCGTCGGCCACATCGACCGCGCCACTGGCATCAGCGGCATCAGCGGCATCAGCGGCAGCTTGTTCGCTAAGGATCGCTTCTTGCGCGAGCGCCCGGTAACGCACACGTCGCACCCGCCGGTTCATGTCGACGACGATAAGCAACGTGGCCACCGCAATGAAGAGCGTGCCGAGGAAACCGATAACACCGGGAGTGACCAAGTTAACGTCGCCGTTGTATTCCGGATAAACGCTCGGTTCGGGGCTGGGGGTCGCCGTCCAGAGAATCGCGCTGTAGGCGAGCGAAGTGAAAGAAATCAACTGTTGTCCTCTGGAAAGTTCACTCGATGATTCCATCATGCGAGTTTGCGAATAGCCTTGCAGTAACAAGAATACCGCCCCACGAAGGAGCCCCGCGTGCCCGCAGCATCCAGTAGCATCCCTGGTAGCGATCTCGATGCACGCTATGGCCGCAGCCCGCAAGCTAACCGCAACAACCGCATCGTTGTGGTGACTGTCGCAATCGCATTCGTCGCTGTCTTTACCGCGTGGTTGGTCTGGGGTGGGTTGCTTGAAGCCCCCGCAAAATTCGAGGCGAAAGACACTGGCTATGAAATCACTGACGAGTCGACGGTCTCGGTCACTTGGCAGTTCAACGTGCCAGTAGACACCGATGCGCGCTGCGCGGTTCAAGCACTCAACTCAACTTTTGCCATCGTGGGGTGGAAAGTTGTGGATGTTCCGGCCAGTGATCAACGCAACCGTTCCCTCACTGAAACCATCCGCACTACAGAACTCGCAGTGTCAGGCTTGATCTACCGGTGCTGGCTCACCTAGGCTGTAGCAAATCATCTCGAAACCGGTCGTTTGCGGCCGGTTTCTCTTTTGTATAGGGAGACACACAGTGGCTGCAGATAACGACGTCACATGGTTGACCCAGGAGGCGTTCGATCGTCGCACCGCCGAACTGGAACAGCTCACGGGCGCAGCGCGGTACGACATTGCTAAAAAGATTGAGGCTGCCCGCGAAGAGGGTGACCTCAAGGAGAATGGCGGCTACCACGCCGCCAAGGAAGAGCAGGGCAAAATTGAGGCCCGCATCCGCGTTCTCACTCAGCTTCTTCGCCACGCCGTAGTCGGCGACGTTCAAGACGACGATGGTGTTGTTGAGCCCGGAATTCTTGTCACCGCCGAGATCATGGGCGAAGAGAGTGTCTTCCTGCTGGGAAGCCGCGAGATTGTTGCCGAGGGCAGCGATCTCGATGTTTACAGCGAGAAGAGCCCGCTCGGTCTCGCAATCAACGGCCTCAAGGTGGGGCAGTCCAAGAAATACACTGCGCCCAACGGCAAAGAGATCACGGTCAAGATCCTGAAGATCGCGACCTACTCCGGCTAAGACCGTGTCGGCAGTAAACCCTTAGGTTAGAAGTCGACCTGAGGGTCAAATCCTTCGTCCCTGAGCCGCGCGAGCACTGACTCCGCGTGCTCGGGGCCACGGGTCTCAATGTGCAGTTCCAGCTGAACCTGGCTGAACTGCACTTTGTTGTTGTGCCTACTGTGCAACACCTCAACAACGTTGGCGCTCGCCTCGGCAACAATGCCCGAAATACGAGCAAGCTGGCCAGGGCGGTCAGGCAGGGGAATCCGCAAGCGCAAGTAGCGTTCGGATGCCGAGAGGCCGTGACTGATGATGCGTTCCATCATCATGGGGTCGATATTTCCACCGCTCAGCAGCACAACGGTGTTGCCGCTCGGCGTGATCTTGCCAGCAAGGATCGCGGCGACGCCGACGGCACCAGCGGGCTCAACTACGAGCTTGGCGCGTTCCAGGAGAACGAGAAGCGCGTAAGCCGTCTGGTCATCGCTGACGGTGATGACTTCGTCCACGAGGTCACGGACCATCGGAAAGTTGATTTCGCCGGGCTTGCTCACCGCAATTCCGTCGGCAATGGTCGGGGTCGACTTGATCTCAACGATCTCGCCCTTCTCTAGTGAGACGGGATACGCCGCGGCGTTTACGGCTTGCACGCCGATCACTCGAACATTGCGCCCCTCTTCGCGGGCACGCTGTTTGATCGCGCCGGCAACACCGGAAATGAGGCCGCCGCCGCCAATGGGGACGATGATCGTATCGACCTGAGGCACCTGATCGAAGACCTCGAGCGCGAGTGTTCCTTGCCCGGCAACCACATCAAAGTGATCAAAGGGGTGGATGAGGACGGCACCGGTGTCTTCGGCGAAGCGCGCTGCGGCGCGGAGAGGTTCGTCGACCGTGTGACCGCGCAAGATCACCTCTGCGCCGTAATCGCGAGTTGCCTGCAGCTTAGGCAGGGGCACACCTACGGGCATGAAAATGGTGGACTTGATGCCAAGCTGTCGAGCCGCAAACGCGACGCCCTGAGCATGGTTACCGGCCGATGCCGCAACGACACCGCGAGCCTTCTCCTCGTCGGTGAGACCCGCGAGGCGGTTGTAGGCTCCGCGAATCTTGAACGAACCGGTGCGCTGAAGGTTCTCGCACTTCAAGAAGACAGGCGACCCCAAGATCTCGGCGAGAAAACGCGAGGTCTGCATCGGCGTGACATCAATAACTTCTGAAACCCGCATACGAGCTTGCTGATAATCCGCAAGCGTGGGGCCGGGCATCCGGTTACTTACCATTACCGAGCACATCTCTCACTGTGGGGCGAACACTAGTGCGCCAACTGCCATGGGCGATGTACTTGGTCATAACGTTCACAACAGCCACCAGCGGTACCGCGAAGAGTGCACCAGGGATTCCCGCCACAAATGCCCCGGCTGCCACCGAGAACACGACGGCGAGCGGGTGAACCTTTACCGCAGTGCCCATGACGAGCGGCTGAAGAATGTGCCCCTCAAGTTGTTGCACCACGAGCACGATTCCCAGCATGATGACTGCCGGAATGGGGCCGAGGAATACGAGAGCAATAAAGATCGCGAGGATTCCGGTGATGAGCGCACCCACTACCGGGATAAACGAACCCAAGAACACGGCAACGGCGATCGGGATGACCAGCGGGAATCCTCCGTAAAACAAACCCAAAATCCAGGCGCCGAGGCCGATGCCCACGGCATCCACCGCGGCAACAAAGATCTGAACTTTGACGAAGGTCGTTAGCGTGATCCAACCGGCCTGCCCCGAGCCATCTACAGCCGCACGGGCCCGACGCGGAAAGAGGCGCACGGCCCACGCCCAAATGCGTTTGCCATCGATGAGAACAAAAATTGTGGCAAACAGAGTGAGCAGTGTTCCTGTCAACACATGACCCGCAGTGGAACCGACCGAGAGTACTCCCGAAACAAGTGCTTGGCTGTCGCGCTGAATTAAGGCGGTAACCTGCGCGAGAAGCCCATCGATGTCTTCATCGGTTACTTGCAACTGCGAGTTGCTGAGAAAACTCCGGAAGCCTTCGAACGCGACAATTGACTGTTGCTGCAATGACGGTAGCCCTAAACGAACCTGGCTCACTACGACGACAACGAGACCCGAGACCACCGTAAAGAACGCAATGAGGGTTGCTGTCACGGCGATCCATTTTGGCCAGCGGTGACGTTCAAGAAACTGGACAAGGGGCACAAGAAGCGCACTAATAAGAATCGCGACAAGGAACGGGATCACGATGTACTTGAACATGATTATCAAGTAGATCAGAACGGCGATCAGGCCCAATACGACAAGAATTCGCCACGAAAAAGCGGCAGCAATGGATAGCCCTGCAGGTACTGAGGCCGACTCGGTAGCGGGGGCCTGTGACTCTGACTTACTCGTTAGGTTCGTACGTCGTCCGAATAGCACGTGCCCATCTTAGTTGTGGTTAGGTCTGCTCCTGCCGCGCACAGTTTCGGGCACAAGCATCGCGTTACTTCTTCGGCTTAGGCAGCAGAGCACTCACCGGAGCCCCCTTCAGCCGCACCGCTACCGACTCCCCCGCTAGCGGATGCCGCTCAACCTCGTGCTGGATAGCAACGACCGTGCCGTCATCGAGTCGCACGCGCGTGCGGCGCAGCGAGCCCAAGAAGCTCGACGAGATGACAATGCCCGCGATGCCCTCGGCGGCGAGGGCGATGTCCTCCGGGCGAACGAGCGCGATGACAGGACCATCGGGCATGGGATCGCCGAGCAGATTGAGACTGCAGCCGTGGAGGTGAACCTGACCGTCGATGAGCTCGGCGGGCATCCGGTTGCTGAGGCCAACAAAGTCAGCGACGAAGGCGTTGGCTGGCGTCGCGTAGAGCTCTTCTGGCGTACCGATTTGTTCGATGCGGCCGTCGCGCATAACGGCAACGCGGTCGGCGACGGCGAGCGCTTCTTCTTGGTCGTGGGTCACGAAGACCGTCGTGATGCCGAGTTCGGTCTGGAGGCGACGGATCTCTTCGCGCAGTTGCACGCGCACCTTGGCGTCGAGGGCGCTCAGCGGTTCATCGAGCAGCAGCACTCGCGGGCGCGTGACGAGGGCACGGGCGAGAGCAACACGTTGCTGCTGACCACCCGAGAGCTGATGGGCGAAGCGGTCGCGGTGCTTCGTGAGGCCGACCATGTCCAAGGTCTCGAGGGCGCGTTCGCGGCGACGAGCGGCGGCAACCTTGCGCATCTTGAGCCCGAACTCGACGTTCTCGAGCACGGTCATGTGCGGGAACAGCGAGTAGGCCTGAAAGACCATCCCAATGTCGCGCTTGTTCGTGGGAGTGTCTGCGACATCCACCCCATCAATCACAATGCGGCCGCTGTCGATGCTCTCAAGACCGGAGATGCTGCGTAGCGCTGTGGTCTTGCCGCAACCGGAGGGACCGAGCAGCGCGACGAGTTCGCCGGGGGCAACTTCGAGGTCGATGCTGTTGAGCGCGGTGTGGCCCGAGAAAGCCTTCACGACCGCACTGAGCTGAACGGTTGCTCCGGTGGGTTCGGCTGGGCTGGCAGTAGGCGTCGGGCCCGTCAGGCTAAACGTGGCAGTCATGATTTTCTCCTAGAGGGTGTTGCTGATCCGAGGCGGCCGATGATCAGCAGCAAGACGAAGGCGAGAGCGAGGGCCGCGAGCGCAAATATCACCGCAACCCAGGGGTCTGACTGCGAGACCTGAAGCAGCGCGGTCTGAAGGTTGCGACGGTTGAGCAGGCTCGCGATCGTGAACTCGCCAAGCACGACAGCAATCGAGATGAAGGATGCCGCGAGCACTCCCCGGCGCAGGTTCGGCAGCAGAATCGTCCACAGCACGGTCATCCAGCCGGCACCGAGCGTGCTGGCCGCTTCACTGAGGGTCTTCACGGGGATCGCGTCGAGGTTGCCCTGGATAGCGCGGTAGGCATACGGCAGCACGGTGATGCCGTAGGCGAAGGCGAGAGTCCAAGTGGAACCGCCGAGCACCTGCACAACCACCGAGTAGACCGGCGCGAGACCGACGACGAGCACGATGGCCGGCACCGTGATGGGGATGATGCAGATGAATTCGAGGGTGCGCTTGAGCCGCGGAAACTGCATATGCACGAGCACCATCGTCGGCAGCAACAGCACGAGCACGATGCCGACGGTCACCGCGGCGAGCACGAGCGAGTTCTCGATCGCCTGATACAGGCCGCGGTAGGTGCGGGCGCTGTCTTCGCTGAAGAGGCCCGTCCAGTGGCTGGTCGTGTAATCGCCAGCGAGGCCGTTGCGGAACGTGAACTCGATCATCGCGATCACGGGGATCAGAAAGATGCCGCCGATGATTCCGAGGATGAGACGGCGAACGAGCGTGCTCGGTTCGGCTCCGATGCGCACGGCCTGGTTCGCGGGCTTCGCTCGCGGGCTCAGCGGTGCGGCGATGTCGGCGCTCACTTTTGCCACCGTGAGGTGCGGGACTGCAGCACCGAGTACGCCCACATAACGACGACCATGACCACGATCATCCCGAGCGCGAGCGCACCCGCCATGTTTTCGCGGCCCAGCACGGTTTCGCTGACGAGCGCTGCGCGGATCTGGAGGGGCACGATTTGCGAGCCCTGGCTGATGAGCGCGGCGGCAGTAGCGAACGACGAGAAGGCGTTGGCGAAGAGCAACAGCAGCGAGCCGAGAAAGGCCGGGGCGAGCACGGGAGCCGCGATGTGACGCCAGTAGGCGAAGCGGGTGCCGCCGAGCGTTGCGCTGGCTTCTGCCCACTGCGGGCGTAGCGCCGTGAGCGCGGGCAGGAAGGTGATCACCATGAGGGGAACCTGAAAGTAGACGTAAGGAAGGATGAGGCCGGGCACCTGATAGAGCCACACGCCATCCGCAAAGATGTCGACGCCGAAGGTGTCGCGCAGGATGACCGTGACGAGTCCTTGAACACCTATCGTCGCGATGAACGCGAAGGCGAGCATCACGCCACCGAACTGGGCGAGCACGCTGGCCGCCGACTCGATGATGGTGCGCAACAGTCCACCGACCTTGGTGCCGAGCATCGCATAGCAAATGAGGGCACCGACAACGGCACCGATCACGGCAGTGATACCCGAGAGCCAGAAGGAGCTACCGAAGGTGGCGAGGATGGTCGGGGTAAACAGACCGGTGATGTTCTCGAACGTCAGCGAGCCGTCGTCGGAGAAGAAGCCCGTTACCACGGCAAGCACGGTGGGCAGGGCGAGGAAGATGAGAACGTAGGCCGCAAACGGCGTTAGCCCCGCGTAAGCGAGGCGACGACGCCGATTCGACGGCTTCTTGGCCGGGGCCACCCGAGGATGGTGCCGAGCGGTGAGCTCGACACCATCCTGTTCGGGCGCTGGCGCGGTGGCTAGCGACACGATGTATTTAGCTGACGGTGAGTGAGGAAATCAGCCTTAGCTGATCGCCGCAAGCCACTTCTCAGCGAGGATCGTTGCGTTTTCTTCTGCCTGCGTGGGGGTCGGCGTGACTAGTTCACCGTCGAGCTCACCGAGGGCGTCGAGTGCTGCGGTGTCAACGGTGCCGGCTTCTTCAATAGCCTGAAGCGTGACCGGGTAAGCACCACCGACGATGAAGAGGTTTTGGGCTTCGGGGCTGAAGAGGAATTCTTGCCAGAGGCGAGCAGCGGCCGGGTGCGGGGCATCCTTGCTGATGGCCTGGTTGTAGAAGCTCGTGTAGACGGCACCGGGAAGAGTAGTGACCTTCCAGCCATCGACCTTCTGGGCAACAGCGAGGTTCGTGTAGCTCCAGTCGAAAGCAACCTTGGTCTCGCCGGCGGCGATGGTGGCCTCCGTGACGTTGACCGGGATGAAGTTACCCGCGTCGTTGAGCTTCTCGAAGAACTCGATACCAGGGGTGAAGTCTTCTAGCGATCCGCCGCTCTGAACCGAGGCGAGACCGACCGCAGCAAAGGCTGCGCCTGCCTGCGTCGGGTCACCATTGATGGCAACAGCGCCGCGGTAGTCGGCCTTGAGCAGGTCGTCGAGGCTCGTGGGCTCGGGTACCGAGTTGGAGTCATACCCAATCGACATGCTGCCCGTGTAGTCGTTGACCCAGAGACCGGTTGCTTCCTTGTTGCCCTCGGGAATTTCATCCCAGTTGGCAACCATGTAGGGAGCGAAGTAGTCGAGGCTGTCGAGCGTGACAGCGGTACCGAGGTCGAAGACGTCGGGTGCCGTGTCTTGGCCCTTGAGGTTGTCGGCAGCGGCGATTTCTTCGGCGCTCGACACGTCGGGGTCAGCCGAGTTGACGATGATGTCGTACTTCTCTTCAAAGAGAGCCTTGATCTCGCCATAGTTTGCCCAGTTGTCGGGCAAGGCGATGACGTTGAGTTCGCCCTCAGCCTGCGCGGCTGCGATAAGAGCGTCCATTCCACCGAAGTCTTCAATGGTGGTTGCGGTCGATGCGTCAACATCGCCAGCAGCGGCCTCAGTGGTGCTGCAACCACTGAGTGAGATCGCCGATGCTGCAACGAGTGCAACAGCGGCGAGGGTGCGCTTAGTGAACAAGACTTCCTCCAACGACCGTTACGGCCGCCCGCGCTGTGAGCGGGCAGAGGGTACCGAAACGATCCGGAGTTGACGGTACGCAGCCGGAAGCGTCGCTCCCTGTCATCCCGGTAAACGAACGATGAACGACACAAACACAATTGCTCGGTCGCTTTTCGTGCTGCGACACCAGTGGATGTCGCCGTCGCTCGGTAGAGTCGAGCCGTGGCCGATTCCCTCTCTGCAGCGCAAGCGCGCCGAGTACTGCTCGCTGCCCAAGGCTTTGGGCGCGGCACTGCGAGTGCGGACAACCCCGCTGGGACGCGACAGCTCAATCTGCTCTTCGACCGCATCCGACTATTGCAGCTCGACTCGGTGAACGTGTTCGAGCGCAGTCACTACCAGCCGGTGTTTGCTCGTCTCGGCCACTACGACAAGGCTGCTCTCGATGCGTTGACGTTCCGCAAGCCGACCGCGCGCACGCCCGGGCGATACGTCGAATACTGGGCACACGAAGCTGCCGTCATTCCGCTCGAGTCGTGGCCACTCTGGCGCTGGAAGATGGACTCGCTGCGCGAACGCGACGCCGACCGCTATGAATGGGTGCGCAACAACCAGCCCATGCTGCAGTGGCTGCGCGAAGAACTCGCCAGCACTGGGCCCGTTACCGCCCGCGAGATCGAGCACGACGCCAACCGTCGCACTGGCCCCTGGTGGGGCTGGTCTGACGTGAAGCAGGGGCTCGAGATGCTGTTCCGCTGGGGCGAAGTCGTCAGCGCTGGCCGCACCCGCTTCGAGCGCACCTACGCGTTGACCGAGCACCTTGTTCCCGCCGAGCTGCGCGATCGTGAAGTGACCCGCGCCGACGCGCACCGCGCCCTCGTAGCTGAGTCGGCCCGCGCGCTCGGAGTCGGCACGGCATCCGACTTCGCCGACTACTTTCGGCTCAAAGGTGCCGACGTGCGCCCGGCCATTGCCGAGCTAGCGGATGCCGGCGAGCTCATTCCCGTGACCGTGCGCGGCTGGGATCAGCCCGCCTGGTTACACCGAGAGGCGCGCATCCCCCGCCGCATCGAACACGTTGCCCTGCTCTCGCCTTTCGACCCCGTGGTGTGGGATCGCAAACGCGCCGAGCGCATGTTTGGGTTCCACTACCGCATCGAGATCTATCTCCCGGAGCCACAGCGCCAGTTCGGATACTACTCACTGCCCGTGCTCGTGGACGATGCGCTCGTCGGCCGCATCGACCTCAAGACTGATCGCCAAGCGGGTGTGCTGCGCGTGCAATCCGCGTGGCACGAAGACGGGCTCGACGCCCTGCCCGGAGGCACCGGAGCCCTCGCCGAACGCATCGTGCCTACCCTGCGTGAGATTGCACACTGGCAAGGAATGGGCGAGATCACGGTGACCGGGCGCGGTAACCTCTCCCCCGCTATCGAAGCAGAGTTGCAGCGCTAGCTAGAAGCCGCCGCCGATCGTGCCGAGGCGCTTGACGCGCTCCGCGAGCGGCGGGTGGGTGCTGAAGAGACGGTCCATGATGCCCGGCTTCGTCGGATCAGAAATCCACATGTGGGCCATCGTCGAGTTCTGCTTCTTCATCGGCTGGCTGTAATCCGACAGCTTCTGCAAAGCGCTAGCCAGAGCATCCGGGTGCCGCGTCGTCAACGCACCAGTGGCATCCGCAAGGTATTCACGTTGACGCGAAATGGACGCCTGCACCGCCGCAGCGACGAGAGGGGAAATCAGGAGAGCTGCCAAACCCACCACGATCATGATCGGGTTCGAGTTGTTGTTGTTGCCGCGACCACCAAAGAGCGTGAAGCGGAGCGCAATGTCTGAGATGAAACCGACAGCGACCACGAGCCCAAAGACGATCATCGAAACACGAATGTCATAGTTCTGAACGTGACCCATTTCGTGAGCCATCACACCCTCAAGCTCAGCGTCGTCAAGCAAATCGAGGATGCCGGTCGTTGCGGCAACAGCCGCATGCTCCGGATCGCGCCCGGTAGCAAACGCGTTCGGCGCTGGGTCGTTGACGATGTACACCTTCGGCATCGGTGTGCCCGTCGTGATCGACAGGTTTTCGACGATGCGATACAACCGGGGGTTGTCGGCCTTCTGAATCTCGATCGCACCGCTCATCGACAACGCTTGCTTTGACGCCGCGTAGTACTGAATCACCGTGAAGGCACCGGCACCAATGATCGTGCCGATCGTGACCGTCAACGGATCGCCACCCATCAGAAAACTCAGCGCAAAGCCGAGGAAGCCAATAAGGATGACGAACAGGATGATGATCAGAACGGTGTTGCGCTTATTTTTCGCTATGGCGCGATACATCTAAACTTCCTGGTCACGCAAAGTCGTAAGAAACGAATTAGAACTGAACGCGGGGAGGCTCAGCAATGGATGCTGCATCTGCGACCTCGAAGAAGTCGCGCTCGTGGAAGCCAAGGTTGCGAGCGAACAACGTGTTCGGGAAGATCTTGATCTTCGTGTTGAGCTCGCGCACACCGCCGTTGTAGAAGCGACGGCTGGCCTGAATCTTGTCTTCAGTGTCAACAAGTTCACCCTGAAGCTGGAGGAAGTTCTGGCTAGCCTGCAGCTGCGGGTACGCCTCAGCGACCGCGAAGATGCTCTTCAGTGCCGACTGCATGTGGTTCTCTGCCTCAGCAGCATCTACCGGGCCCTGAGCATTCATTGTCTCAGCGCGAGCCTTCGTGACCGCCTCAAAGACGCCCTTTTCGTGAGCCGCGTAGCCCTTTACCGCCTCGATGAGGTTGGGCAGCAAGTCCGCACGACGCTTGAGCTGCACCGTAATGTCGCTCCACGCCTCGTCTACACGAACGTTGAGAGTCACCAACGAGTTATACGTCGACCAGAGATAGATGCCAACGATGGCGACGAGCAGAACGATGACGCCAAGTACGATCAGTAATTCCATGCGTCAACTATAGAACGCCCCGCTGTGCCTCCACCGAGAAATCGACCGCACACTGGCCCCCAAACACGGGCAGAACTGCTATTTACTTGGCTTAGTGCCCGTGATCCTCGATGTGACGAACTTTCCGAAGAACCGTGAACGCAACATTGCGAGGGCGGCGCGACGCACCCACAGCTGAAACGTGGTGTGTGGCAGAAAGCCACTCGCGGCACGACGGCCGGCTGCCTGCTTCTCGAGAACGATCGGCATCCATTCGTCTTCATATTCAGCGAAGGCGGCGCTGAGTTCAACACCACTCGTGATCTTCTCGACGAGCAGCACTCCTCCCGCAATCGCCAACGAAGCCCCCTGGCCGGCGAGCAGCGAAACCGCTTGGCAGGCATCCCCGGCAAAGACCACTCGGCCACGGCTCCATACCGGCAACTCCACTTGGGCGACTTGGTCGTAGTACACCTGATCAGCAGCGGGACACTTCGCGATGGCCTCCTCGATATCGTCACCCATACCTTGGTAGGCATCGCGAATGGCCTGCTGGGGGTCAGCCGGAAGCACCGTATCGGCGACCCGGTGCGCAGCGAACATCGCCACCTTGCCGTCGCGCAACCCATAGAGACCAACCATGCGATCCAGCTCATCACTCGAAACCAAGGCGTCGCCCAACTTCTTGTGCAGCCGCGGAGAGTCGAAGGTATAGGCGCACGTGTGCATGCCCAGTTGACGATCGAACGCCGCCGAATCGCCAAACAGGTGGTGACGAATTGCGGAATGGATGCCGTCAGCGGCCACCACAATGTCGCCAGAGATGCGCGAACCATCACCCAGCACCGCCGTGACGTAGTCCGTGCGGTCTTCGACCGCAACGACCGCGCTACCGAAGCGCGCCTCAACATTCTCGGGAAGCGCCGCGAAGAGCACCTGCTCAAGATCTTGGCGCATCAAGCTCATGAGCTTGCCATCTTCATTATTCGCAATGACGCTGTAGTCGAGTGCCTGACTTCGCCCATTGGGGCGAACAAAACGACCCTCGCTAATGGGATAGCTCAACTCGCGCAGCTGCTCGAGGATGCCCATCTTCTCCGCAGCGTCATAGCCGGGACCAAAGAAATCAATCATGTAGCCCTGCGTGCGGCGTTCGGGGGCTGCCTCCAGCAGCACAACTTCCCAGCCATTGCGCGCCAATTGCCCGGCGACGGTGAGTCCCGAAATTCCTGCTCCACACACAATGGCTTTGATAATCGCGCCCTTTCCCTGCCGTCAAATCTGACGGCTACTGCCCTAATACCTGGCGGAGATAATCGTTCGCGAACACCCGCCCGGGATCGAGTCGCTCGCGAATTGCCAGGAACTCATTGAAACCCGAATAGGTGCCAGACAACGAATCGGCATGCCGGTTATGCAGCTTTCCCCAGTGTGGTCGACCGTCATGCGCCACCATAATCGCTTCGACTTCGCGGAAATACTCGGCCGGGTCTTCGCGCCAATACCGGTGCACCGCGACATATCCAGTAGCCCGCCCCGACGCGGTTGACAGCAGTAGTGAGTCCGCAGCCGCCGAACGCACCTCGATCGGGAATGAAACTTTCCATTTGCGGTCGGTAGTCAGTTTTTGGATGGCGCGGACGGCATCCGCGACCGCGTCGATCGGCAGGGCATATTCCATTTCGCGAAACCGCACGGTGCGATCGGTGACGAAGACGCTGCTCGACACGTCAGTGAATTCGCGATTGCCCGAGAGCTTTACCGCAAGACGGTTGATGGGCGGGATGATCGCCGGCGCGGCCTTGCCCGCAGCGACAATGGCGCGATACACGCCGTTGGCCATGAACTCATCGTCGAACCAGCTCGAAAACTTGGTGAGCGGATGCCGCGGCGCATCGCCAGGCAACCGCGTGTTGCTCTTGGTCAGGGCCGTCGTGGTGTGCGGCCAGACGTAAAACTCGAAGTGATCGGTATCGGCGCTGCGTTGCAGCCACTCAGCGAGCACGGTGTCAGCGGGTTCTGGTCGCTCGACCGCGTGAAGCAGAAAGGTGGGAACGCACTCGAGCGTGACGTCGACGAGGATGCCGAGAGCACCCAAGCTGAGGGCTACGGCCGGGAGCAGCTCGGCGTTCTCAATCGCGTTGATCCGCAGCACTTCGCCCGCCGCCGTAACGAGAGTGACGCCGCGCACTTGGGTGGCGATGCCGCCGAATCGCGCGCCCGTGCCATGGGTTCCGGTTGAGATTGCGCCGGCAATGGTTTGGCGATCGATGTCACCCATGTTGGTGAGCGCGAGGCCGAGGGGTTCGAGCAAGGCGGGGAGTTGGTGCAGGTTGGTGCCAGCACCGAGCGTGACGTAGGAGCCATCGACGGCGAGCACGCCCTCGATGGCGCCGACGTCGAGATGCACTCCGTCAGTCGCGGCGATTGAGGTGAAGCTGTGGCCAGCACCCCACGCCTTGACGGTGAGGCCATGATTGCGGGCGAAATTGACGATCTCCACGACCTCAGCGACGTTGGTCGGTTGAGCCAAAAACTCGGGACGCGCCCGTTCTGAACGCCCCCAGTTGCGCCACGGTGCGCCCGGCCGGAGGCTTGCGGGGGTGGTCGGTCGCGCCGCCGGCAGCGGTTGAGGCATCTGCTCGGGCGCGCTCACAGAAACGCCTTGCCTTCACCGCGGTAGGTCGGAACGGTTTCGATGATGCGGCCGTCTTCGACCACCGCGAACTCATTGAGGTGCTCCGAAAGTTCGCCTGCCTTGGTGTGCCTAAACCAGACACGGTCTCCGATGCTCAGCCCCTCAGCCCCGGGGCCCGTGAGCGGTGACTGCACTTCGCCAGCGCCCTCGCGCGGCAAATACTTGAGCCCGGCCGGCCACGCTGGCTGGGGCATCCGATCGGGGCTGGGATCTCCGGAGGCGATCCACCCGCCCCCATGAACGGTGGCGATATGGGGCGCAAATTTGCGATCCACCGAGAGAGCAAAGGCGGCAGCCGGAGCCGGCGTGAAGTGGCTGTACTGGTCGAACAGGTGCGGACCAAAGAGGCCACTGCCCGCTGCGACTTCGGTGACAGCCGGATCAGCGGCGGTGGATTCGAGTGATCCGGTGCCCCCGCCGTTCACGAACTCGAGTGTCGAAATCTCGCTAATAGAGGCCACAATTTCGCCGCGGCGCTGCTGAAGGTCTTGGGCGGAGGCTCGCTGCACAACATCGAGCACTCGACCATAAACCGGCTTGCCCGGCGGACGGTTGCCGACCCCCGCAATCTGCGCCTCGTAGGCCATAACGCCCACCAGAGTGAAACCAGCACGATCAACGACCGTGCTGGCGAGCGTGCGCGCTTGAGCTGCCGAATGCACCGGCGAACGATGCGCCCCCACGTGCCCGAGCAGTGGCGAATGCCACGACGCATCCACATCGATGCAGACGCGGATCGTTTCGCGATGCTGAGGCGAAAGCACCGAATCGACAAAATCGAGGTGCTCAACCGAATCGATCATGATCGTGACACGCTCGGCGAGCGCCGGGCTGGTTCCGAGCGCAGCAATCGCAGCGCGATCCACGGAGGGATAGCCGACCACCACATCATCAATCGAGTCCGCCAACCAGAGCGCCTCGGTAAGCGTGTACGCGAGAACACCGCGGTAGTCATCGAGGGCGAGTACGGCATCCATCACGGCGCGCACGCGAATCGACTTGCTCGCGACGCGAATGGGGAGCCCGGATGCGCGGCGCACCATGTCGGCGGCGTTGTGCGAGAGCGCATCGAGTGAGATCACTCCGCAGGGAGAATCGAGGGCCTCTGTGGCTTCGCTGAGTTGTTGCCAGTAGTGCTCGGGTGTGTGCCACGGGGTTGCAGGGGTGCTGAGCAGCTTCACAAAATTCCTTCGGGTGCACGGCGGTGAGCATCGAAACGCTGGTGAGCCCGGGTGTGGCCTCAGCGCCTTGGTTGCTCAACTTTCCCAGAACGCGGAGACAAGCACAACGATCCGCGTGCTTGCCCGCCGCTTGACCCCCGCCGCAGGGTGCTCTTAAGTAGAGGAATGACTTTCGCAAATGTAGGAACTCTTGGCGTGAAACCCGGCCACCGCGAGGAGGTTGTGGCAATTCTCACCCGTCGCAGCACAGACCTTGATGGGGCCGGATGCCTCAGCTATGAGGTTGGCGTCAGCGACGAGCATCCCGACACTGTCTTCGTTTCTGAGCTCTGGGATTCGGCCGAATCCCATCAGGCGTCGCTGCAGCTCGCCAGCGTTCAGGCCGCGATCACAGAAGCAATGCCGTTGCTCAGCGGAGAGATGGGCGGCAACCGCTTCGAGGTAGTCGGGTCGCCGCTGCGCGCCTAATGTTTGCGGTGGCTCTCTCTGGTGAACCCCGGAAGCCCCGCGTTCTTGCGCATGATGCGCCAAATGAGCCAGGCAAGCAAGCCGATACCGGGGAACAGGATGAGGGCGGTGATCCACAGCGCAGTCATCCACGGAAACGTGGTCGAATCTCGCACCGTGACAACTATTGCCCAGACTGTAACGATGTAGAACGCGATTAGGCCGAGCACGAGAACAAGTTGTAATCCTGAGAAATCAGCCATGATGTTCCTCCTTGGCGAAACCCTGATGCTGGCTTTAGCCCGAGATTACTCCTGCTGGCGCGACTATGCCACGCGACGCTCAGGGAACAGCCACCGCACGAGAACAAGTCCAATGGCGGCACCGATGAGTTGCGCCGCGATAAAGCCGGGAGCCGAGCCTGGTGCGATCCCCGCGAAGTGTCGCTGAACATCCGCCCGATGGTTATCGCGGGATTCGCGAAACTTGTGGAGCTAGTGAAGAAGTAGGCACCGCCGATGTACGCGCCTACGGCGATAGGCGCGAGGTTGGCGCGGCCGGTGCGAACGAGGGCGAAGATCACGACGATGAGTCCAGCGGTTGCCACGACCTCACTGAGAAAGTGTCCCGGAGTGAGGCGCACGGTGGTGCTGAACGTAACGGCGGCCTGCGCGAACATGAGGTTCGCGAGGATGGCACCGACGATGCATCCGACAATCTGGGTCGGAATGTAGAACGCGGTATCGCGCCACGACCGCAGCCCGCTGAGCGAATCAACGATCGAGACGACGGGATTGAAGTGGGCTCCGCTCACGGTCATGAAGACAAGGATGAGCACGCCAAGGCCGAACGTAGTGGCGAGGGCATTCTCGAGAAGTTGTAGGCCAGTGTCGCTTGGTGACAACTGCTGCGCCGCGATGCCGGAGCCGATCACTACGGCGGCAAGGCCGGCGCTGCCCACGAATTCTGCGGTCAGGCGGCGGGCAAGGGCAATGCTGCGGGGCGCGGTCATTCGGCGATCATACCGAAACATTGATAACTGTCTATGAATTGTCGTCCGGCGCTTAGACTGCTGGTTATGCCAGCGACCGGATCCCCCACCACCGAGCGCGCAATCGCCGAGCGCATCGCACTCAGCATGCGCGCGATCGCTGACCCCACGCGAGTGCAGATTTTGCGGCTACTAATGGATGCTCCGGATGGCCGCCGCGGAGTCACCGACCTCGCAGCCCGCCTCGGCCTCACCCAGCCGACGGTGAGCCACCACGTTCGCGTCATGGCCAATGACGGCATCCTGCAGGGCGTTCAAGAGGGGCGCCAGGTCTGGTATTCGCTCGTACCGTCTCGGCTGAGTGACGTCTTTGATTTCGTGCAGCGCTCCCCTGCCGATGCACCCGCGGCCCCCGTAGACCCGGCAGTGCTCGCCCGCATCACCGACGATCTCGCCCTGCGTTTTGCCGGAACTTTTTCGCGCGAAACCGTTGCCGAATACGTGGCGAGCAGCTACGAGTTATTGCGCCGCGGCGCTCCGCGCGATCGCCATCTGTCGTCGCACACCTCACGCTTCACAGCTGATCGACTGGGCTCTCTCGCCGATGCGAATGCTCCATCATCGACGGATGCCGCAGCATCCGCATCCCCCACCAGCGTGCTCTTCGTATGCGTGCAGAATGCGGGTCGCTCGCAATTGGCTTCTGGAATTCTGCGTGCTCTTGCCGGAGACCGCGTGCGCGTGTTGACCGCCGGATCGCAGCCGACCGAGACCATCAATCCCAAGATCGTGGCGGCGCTCAACGAGATCGGTGTTTCGATCGACGGCGAATACCCGAAGCCCCTGACCGATGAGGTTGTGCGCGGCGCGGATGTTGTCATCACCATGGGGTGTGGTGATGCCTGCCCGATTTATCCTGGCCGTCGCTACCTCGATTGGGAGCTGCCCGACCCTGCCGACATGGGAATGGATGGCGTACGCACCGTGCGCGATGACATCGATCGTCGGGTGCGCGAGCTGCTTCGCTCGCTGCCCGCGGTGAACGCTGGGTGAACTAGTCGCGCTCTGCTTGCTCACTCCTCGCGCAAAGCATAGACATTCATCTATGCTTTAGCTATGACCACCGCAACCGCCCCCGCCGCGTCCGACACCCGCAAGCCTGTCGTTCTCTTCGTCTGCATCCACAATGCTGGCCGCTCCCAGATGGCCGCCGGCTACATGACGGCGCTATCGAATGGCGCGGTAGAGGTGCGCTCGGGCGGTTCTGAGCCAGGCAACGAGATCAACCCGACCGCAATCTTGGCCATGGCCGAAGAGGGCATCGACATCTCACAAGCGGTCCCCCAGCTGATGACCACCGACCAGGTGCAAGCGTCGGATGTCGTCATCACGATGGGCTGCGGCGACGTCTGCCCGATCTTCCCCGGCAAACGCTACGAAGACTGGGAGCTCGTCGATCCTCGCGGCAAAGGCCTAGACGAGGTGCGCCCCATCCGCGATGACATCAAGGCGCGCATCCAGAGCCTGCTGGCGGAGATCCTTCCGGCCTAGTCAACCAGCGATTAGATCCGATGGCAGTACCTACTGTCGCGCTTGTGCTCGCTTCTTCGCACGCGCTAGCGCCTGCGTCGCCATGATGAGATAGTCGTCGCGACTCTCGTTGAGCACTACTGAATCTTCGCCATACGCCTCGAAGGCGATATTCACGAGGCCCTGAGGGTCGGTGATCCCCGCTTGTCGCGCAAGCATTCCAAGATCATGTAAATCCTGCTCACACGACGCTGCCAGCTTCATCGCGATGAGCTCACGGCTGTCGGCATAGGTAACGGTCACTCCGCGTTCCGGAAGCTTGCTGTCTGGCGTCTCCCTGGGCGGGATAAACGCCTGCCCGTTCGCATTGAGCCATGAGGGCGACAGTCAACCGTCGCACCAACTCGTCAAGCAGCCGACGCACCTCAACCGGGTCCATCTCAAGATCGTTCGCCACGTCAGGCCCTCGTCAAACTTCGCTCATCAATAAAAATATTAAGTTCACGAAGGTAATCAGGAGTTGTCGTTTTCGCCCGTTCTCGCAACAACGGGAATTCTGACAAAAACCATGGCTCTGACAGCTTCGACGTACGCGTCCAGTCTGGTCGTTCAGATTCAGGAATGACCCGCGCGTAGGCCGCGCGCATGAGTGTGTCCCAGCGCTTGTCTGGCAGCGCAGTAGGGGCGGTCTCCACGTCAGCTCTGTCGAACGCTGCCGAATTCTCCGCAAGCTCCTTCACTGCATGAGTCAACAGCCGAAGCCGAAACGTCGGGTCACTGTCGCGCAAAAGTGATTCGGAAAGAGAATCTGCAACACGATAAGGTGCGTATCGAGACATTGGGCCAGCTGCACCCGCGGTGATTCTGAGGCTGGCACCCAACGCTTCAAGCGCCTCGCGCAGAGAGTTTAATTTGATCGTGCCCTCGGCCTCGGAGCGCTCCAACTGCGAAACCGCGCTCGGGCTCACGTCAAGACGCAGAGCGAGCTCTTTGACTGTTATTCCTGCAGCCCGCCGCGTGGATTTGATGGTCGATGTCACAATTCATCTCCTGAAAAATGAAGCTATAGCTTCATTTTGCCACAAGCTGAGTCGATTAACCAGCGAAACCTCTAAAAACAGTGCCCCGACAGGGACTCGAACCCTGACTGTGATGATTTTAAGTCATCTGCCTCTGCCAATTGGGCTATCGGGGCACGCCCCACGCAGAGCGTGGAGCATGCAATCACACTACTTGGGGCGTGATGCGAACTCTTCGAAGGCGCGGCGTGGTTCTACGCGTGCCTCGATGGAGATGGTGTCGCGGCCCCAGAAGAAGCTCGTGATCCAGTTGCCAAAGACGCGAGCTTTGCGCTCGAACATCGGCATTGCCATGCCGTGGTAGCCACGGTGCATGAACCAGGCCGGGAGGCCCTTGATCGCGATCTTGCCGGACTGGAAGACGCCGTGGTACAGGCCGAGACCGGCAACCGCTCCCGCGTTCTTGTGGAAGTAATCCTTGGTTCCTTCGCCGCGAAGCTCGGCAACAATGTTCTTGGCCATAGTCTTCGCCTGGCGAACAGCGTGCTGAGCGTTGGGTACGCAGAAGCCACCAACGCCACCACCGGTGAGGTCGGGAACAGCACACACGTCGCCGGCACCCCACGCACCCTCGACAACACCGTCATCGTTGATGACACGGAGGTCAGCCTGAACACGGATGCGGCCACGCTCTTCGATGGGAAGGTCAGTGCTGCGCACAACCGGGTTGGCCATAACGCCAGCAGTCCACACGATGGTGTCTGACTCGAAGGTTTCTCCGGTCGACAACTCAACAACGCCGCCCACAGCTGACTTCAGCTGGGTGTCGAGGTGAATTTGAGCGCCACGGTCAGCGAGGTTTTGGATAACCCACAGGCTCGTCTTCAACGAAACCTCGGGCATGATGCGGCCCATTGCCTCGATGAGATGGAAGTGGGTGTCTTCGAAACTGAGGCTCGGGTAGAGCGGCAGTAGCGACGAAGCTAGGCTTCGCATTTCGCCGAAGGCTTCGATACCAGCAAAGCCGCCGCCGACAACAACGAACGTCAGGAGACGGTCGCGCTCGGGGCCAGCAGGCAAAGTAGCTGCCTTATCGAAGTTGGTGAGAAGACGGTCGCGTACAGCAACAGCCTCTTCAATCGTCTTCATGCCAATGGCTTCGTCAGCAACGCCCGGGATCGGGAAGGTGCGCGACACAGCACCAGCGGTGACAACAACGAGGTCGTAGTCCATCTCCCACGAGTCGCCCACCTCGGGCTGAATCGTAGCGGTCTTCGTCGCGTGGTTGATTCCGGCAACCTTCGCCGTGATGACCTTGGTGGTCTTCAGGTGGCGACGGTGAGGAACCACAGCGTGGCGAGGCTCGATAGTTCCTGCAGCTACCTCTGGCAGGAACGGCTGGTACGTCATGTAGGGAAGCGGGTCAACCATAGTGACCTCTGCTTCGCCGTGACGCAGCCATTTTTCGAGCTTACGAGCAGTGTAAAAACCGGCGTAACCGCCGCCGACAATCAAGATTTTTGGCACGAGTTAGAGTCTCCTAAAAGGGCAAGTTCGCCACCAAACCTACTCTGTCTCGCGCGTACCTCTAAACCGACGCCATGCCCAGAGGCCCCAACCAGCAAGAATCGTCAAAAATATCGCATAAACAGCAAGTGGTATACCCACATTGCGAAGCATGCTCACTGTCGGGAGCACTGTGCCGAGCGGGCTTACTGGGCCAGCAGTCTCTGGGTCCGCAACAGGCGCGGGAGACGGCGTCGGTGAAACAGTCGAGCTCGGCAGTGGCACCGGGATTGACTCGGCGCGGCGGTAAACGGTGATCCATTCCGCGAGGCTGCCCATCGGGTTTTTGTCAACGAGCGGCACTTGCGCGTTCACCGCATCCTCGGCATCAATGAGGCCGAAGCCGTAGATCGCATCGGCACCAGGGTCACCGGTGTCATGCGCCGTCTCAACGATGCGATTGATGACGTTATTCGCATCAAGCTCCGGATGCGCAGCGCGCACCAACGCCACAATTCCGG
Organism: Salinibacterium sp. M195; assembly: GCF_019443965.1. GTDB lineage: Bacteria > Actinomycetota > Actinomycetes > Actinomycetales > Microbacteriaceae > Rhodoglobus. The sequence goes on from NZ_CP040814.1 coordinate 2,798,469, forward strand.
CGACAATCGGAGTTGCCCCACTTGTTCCGTTCCAGAGCACATGGGAACCGCCAGGCGCGACGCCCACGAGGTCTTCACTCGGTGCCGCGACACCGATCGTGATGCCCTGAGTCGACGCGTTGAAGCTCGCTACCCCGTTCACATCGACGCCAGCCACAGTCAGCACGCCGGGCATCGTCGCCGGGGCGCCAACAGAGGTCGTACCGCTGCCACGGTTGCCTGCCGCCGCGACGACAACGACGTCGTTGTCCATGGCGTAGAGGAACGCGCTATCCCAGCTCAGCGGCCAGTCCAAAGTCTCGCGAGTGAGCGACAGGTTGATGACATCCGCCCCCTGATCAACGGCATAACGTACTGCTTGCGCGATCTGATCATCCGAACTAATCGGACCGCCAGTGAAACCAATCGAGATGGCCAAGATGCTGGCGGCCGGAGCCGCACCAATCACTCCAGCGTCGGTTGCCGTGCCACGTCCCGCAGCCAACGAGGCAACGAGAGTGCCGTGGGCCGGGTTTTCGTCACCAACAGGCTTCTGGCCGTTTGGTGAACCCTGGCCAGAGAAGTCAGTGCCGCCGGTAACTGCACCGACAAGTTCCTTCACCGTGCCGTCGACGCCGGTGTCGATCACGGCAATCGTGACGCCGGCACCCTTGGTGGTCTTCCACGCGGCTTCGATGCCGTATTCCTGTAGCCAATACTCCTGATCGCGCACTGCGTCCGCGTGGGCAGGCGTCGCTACCAACAGCGTCGCCACGCTCGCCATCAGTACAGCGCCAGCCGCCCACCGCTTCACAGGCCGCTCTCCCCTGCCGAATCTGTTGGCAAAGCTGCTGCGGCAACATCTGCTGAGTAGTCAGGACACTGACAGATCGTGGGGCTCCACGAGGCACGCTCGAGAGCAATGTCGCCGATGGGGTTTACTCCGGGCCCGGCGGCGAGGCTGTGGCCAACGAGCGCATGGAGGCATTTCACTCGTGTCGGCATTCCGCCAGCAGAGACGCCGGAGAGCTCAGGCACAACCTCGAAAGTGTCGCGATCAGCGATGTAGGCCTCGTGCGCAGTCTGGTACTGCTCCGCGATCTCGCCCTCAAGCATTGCCGCCAATTCGGGCATGTGGCCTTCGGCTTCCAGCGTCGACACGGATGCCGTAGCCGCCGGATGGCACAGGTAATAGATGGTGGGGAATGGCGTTCCGTCGCTCAACCGTGGTTTGGTCGAGACGACGGTTGGCGCGCCACAAACGCAACGCGCGGCGATGCCGATCACGTCTCGGGCAGGTCGACCAAGCTGAAGCGTCACAATGCGCACATCTTCATCGCTGACGGCGTCAAACGGTGGGGTGGTCATTGCGTTGGTCCTTCAATCACGGGGGCGATCAGTTCGTCTGGCGCGTCTTCGGTGAGACCAGCAGTGTAGATGGACGACACGAGAGTCTGCACCCAATCGATCTTCGTGGTCTGGATGCTCGTGCTCACCGGCACCCCGTCGTTGGTGGTTACCGCGGCGTCGTCGCCGGTAACCAGGTAGCTGGTTTCTCCCGGGTACACGTAGTACAGCCGGTCGCGCGCCTGGGATTCGATGTAGGCGCGATCGTTCCAGCGCGCCGCGTTGTCATTGAGGCTGTCGACGGACTCTTGAGCGTCATCCACTTCTGTCTGCAACTGAGCGATGACCTGCTGTTGCTCGATCAGAATGCGGAGGTTGGGCGCAAGTACGATGACGGCGAGTATGAGCAAACCAAGCATGAGCACGGTGAAGCCCGAGAAGCGGATCGTGCGCAACCAGTGTTCTGGCGCGCTCTCCTCGGGCAGCGACACCGCTACCTTTTTTGCCCGTACTCGCCTAGCCATGCGTTCGATGCTAGACGACGCTGATGGGCGCTAGCCGTTGAACCGCGGGAAGGCGGAACGGCCGGCGTAAACTGCGGCATCGCCGAGCTCTTCTTCGATGCGCAGCAGCTGGTTGTACTTCGCTACGCGCTCGGAGCGAGCCGGTGCACCCGTCTTGATCTGGCCGGTGTTGAGCGCAACCGCGAGGTCAGCGATCGTCGTGTCTTCGGTCTCGCCTGAACGGTGCGAGATGACGGCCGTGTAACCGGCGCGCTGAGCCATAGCGACAGCGTCGAGGGTCTCGGTGAGCGAACCAATCTGGTTCACCTTCACGAGGATCGAGTTCGCGGTTGCCAAGGTGATTCCCTTGGCGAGACGCTTCGGGTTGGTGACGAACAGGTCGTCTCCCACGATCTGAGTCTTGGAACCGATCTCGGCGGTGAGCTGAGCCCAGCCCTCCCAGTCGTCTTCGTCAAGCGGGTCTTCGATCGAGACGAGAGGGTAGGCCGCAACGAGCTCGGCGTAGTACGCGCTCATGTCGCCAGCCGTCTTTGAGGTGCCCTCGAACGTGTAGGAACCATCTTTGTAGAACTCGGTCGCAGCAACGTCGAGGCCAACAGCGATGTCCTTGCCCGGCGTGAAGCCGGCCTTCTCGATGGCTTCCATGAGCAGGTCGAGCGCAGCACGGTTGCTGGAGAGGTCGGGGGCGAAGCCACCCTCGTCGCCGAGGCCGGTGCTGAGGCCCTTGCTCTTGAGAAGTCCCTTGAGCACGTGGTAGGTCTCAACGCCCCAGCGAAGTCCTTCACTGAAGGTTTCTGCGCCGTGCGGGAGGATCATGAATTCTTGAATGTCGACATTGCTGTCGGCGTGCGAGCCACCGTTGATGACGTTCATCATCGGCACGGGAAGCACGTGAGCGTTCGGTCCACCGAGGTAGCGGAAGAGGGGAAGGTCTGCTGAGTCTGCAGCGGCCTTAGCTACGGCGAGCGAAACACCGAGGATCGAGTTTGCGCCAAGGTTCTTCTTGTTCTCGGAACCGTCGACGGCGATGAGCTCAGCGTCAATGAGGCGCTGGTCGGAGGCGTCGAGGCCCTCGATTGCGGGGCCGAGGTCGTCGATAACCGCGTCAACGGCCTTCTGAACGCCCTTGCCGAGGTAACGGTCGTTGTCACCGTCGCGAAGCTCGTAAGCCTCGAATGCTCCGGTGGATGCTCCCGAAGGAACTGCGGCGCGCGAAACCACGCCGTCGTCGAGCAAAACTTCGACCTCAACGGTCGGGTTGCCCCGAGAGTCAAGAATTTCGCGGGCGCCAACTGCTTCGATCAAGGCCACAGGGGATCTCCTTTAAGAAAGATTGTTTGGACTATTAGTGGTGGATGTCCGGGGAAAGCCTACTCCGCGTCGGCGACAGATGCCGACTCAGTTACGCCGGTGGAGTCGCCTGAGCTGTCGGCGTTCGCAGGCATGACAGCGCTGGCGACGACGGGTGTGGGGGCCCGAAATTGCCCGGTTGCCCCGAGCACGATCACGAGCACCAGCGGAACAAGCCACCCCGACCATCCGAGAATCGTCGCCTGCAGCGGGTCAAAGGACTTCCCTGCCATCACGAAAATAAAGGAGAATCCGGCAGCCGCGTTGAACGCTCCATGCGCGAGAGCGGCGGGCCACACTGAGGCCGACCGGATGCGCAGCCACGAGAAGACTGCACCGATCACTATGGTCATCCCGACCATGGCGCTCAACGCCAACCATCCGGGAGCGTCAACGTAGTTGTAACCCAGGAGGACGAGCGGCGCGTGCCACAACCCCCAAATTACGCCAGAGATCAGCAGTGCAGGCACGATACCGAGCGGGAGAAGCTTCGGGAGAAGCCAGCCACGCCAGCCGAGTTCTTCCCCGAGCGCGGGGATCGTATTGATGACTGCCCCAACCAACACATTTGCGAACTGTGCAGCGACCAGAAGACCGATCGGCACCGGAAGCGGTGCTTGACCGAGAGCCTCAAGCTGACCGTCTAACATCTCCTGGAATCCAGAAAAGTGCACGAAGTCGGCGGGGTAGACACCGAGGGCTGCTCCGACGAGAAGAGCCGCAAGGATGAGCGCCGGCGGCACAACGAGCGCGAGCGCGAGGTAGCGCAAGAACCTGCCGACTGGGCGAACCGAGCCCAGGCCGAGAGCATGACGTCGCGATCGACCGTCGGGATGCTTCTCGACGAAGAACACCACAACAAGCGCCGCAATTGCGGGAGTAAACATCATCGCAAGGGCGAACACGATGAACAGCGGGTTCTCGAGCCCGCCGCTCAACCACAGCGGCAAGGCGAACAGCCACGACAATCCAAAGCTCACGGCGAGGAAGACAACAACCGGGGTGACCTTGACGTTCACATTTTCTCCTTCGAAATCTCAGCGTCACACCGGCGATGGTGTCTTTCACGGCAGTAAACGTGCCTAGCAACTTCGGTGCTTTGAGCTACCGCAGCGGGTTCTACTGTGCGCTCAGTGGCTTGAATTCAAGGCTAGCAACGCTGTCAGAATCCGCACGCACTGTGGCAAAACTGGTGAATCCGCTTTCGCGTAGTTGATCGAGCAATGGGGGCAATTTACGGGGGCGTGCTTCGAGCCGCACTCGCTTGCCCTCGCGAATAAGTTCTGCCTGCAAACGCACCAGCGTTGCCGGATCAACTTCAGTGTCATAGACGAGCGCGAGCTGATCGTCACTCTGGGTGTCTGCTAATTCCACGAGGTCGACGAGTCTTTCGAAGCCAAGCGAGAATCCCACCGCGGGCACGTCGCTGCCCAAGAAGCGTCCGATCATTCCGTCATAACGTCCGCCACCGCCCAGCGAGTAACCGAGGGATGGGTGCGCGACCTCGAAGATGGCCCCCGTGTAGTAGCCCATTCCTCGCACCAGCCAAGGATCAAACTCGATGAGCGCCCCTGCAGTACCGCGACCAGCCTCAACCGCATGGCCAAGCGTGGCGAGTTCAGCGATTACCGCCTCGTTCACGCCCTCCGGCAGGGCCGCACGGATGGCATCCGCTGTAAAGCCCGGCTTGATTTCAGGCTGAGGACGTTGAAGGAATGCCGCAAGTGCTGCGACCGGTTCGTCGGGGAATGCGCGTTCGCGTAGCTCGGCGACGACACCATCAGCACCGAGCTTGTCGAGCTTGTCGACAGTGATCAGCACCGCGTCATGTTCTTTTGCCGGAAATCCGAGCACGCTGAGTGCGCTCGTCAGGAGTCGGCGATCGTTGACGCGGATAGTGCAGCCGGCAATCCCGAGAGCGTCGAGTGTTGCGGCGGTTGCCGAGATCAGTTCGATCTCAGCCCCGATGCCGGCCTCGCCCATGATGTCGATGTCACACTGCATAAATTGGCGGTAGCGGCCCTTTTGCGGGCGCTCTGCACGCCACACGGGTGCCATCTGGATCGCGCGGAACACCTTAGGCAACTCGGCGCGGTGACTGGCATAGAACCGAGCAAGGGGAACCGTGAGGTCGAAGCGAAGTCCGAGGTCGGCAAGATCGAGTGCTTCGGATGCCGCCTGCAACTTCTCTGCGGTAAGCCCGCGCTTCATCACGGCGAAGGCGAGCTTTTCGTTGTCTCCGCCTAGGCCTGCATGAAGTCGTGAGCTGTCTTCCATCACGGGGGTTTCGATTTCGTCGAAACCGTGTGCGCGGTAGCTGTCCCGAATCACCCCGAGCACCCGTTCGCGACGGGCCTTTTCTGCGGGGAGGAAATCGCGCATACCGCGCGGAGGATTAACAGTGGACGCCATGGTTCCTATTCTCTCGTACGTGACAGATTCTCTCGCACCCAGCCTTGATTCGCGGCTAAGGCGCAGCTTTGTTGAGGAGGGCTTCAACTCGACTGCGGTGGTGCTGCACGGCTGCAGTGAAGGCGGCATGGCAGGCTTCAGAGTTGCTATTGAGCACAAGGTCGTACTGAACGCCGTGAAAAGTGTTGATGAGCAGTCGCGATTCGATCGCGGCATCCTGCTCGTCCACGCCCAAAGCGGTAAGGGCAGAGGTTCCGAGCGCCAACCACTGGTTGAAGTAGGTGCGAATGACGGTAAGTTCATCGCGTTCGATGGCCTCGAGCAATCCTGCCTCGAACTCGAGGCGAACGCGGTGTCGATTCTCAGGAAGTTGCGCCCATTGCCAAGAAAGATTCAGGCTCGAAAAGTACTCTTCTAATGTGCTTGCGGGCATGGCAGCAGCTTCTGTAGGGCTGACGCCGCGCGCGTTGGCACGCACAATCTCGCGTATTAGTTCCGCGCGGGTGCCGAAGTGGTAGACGAGTGTGAAGGTGCTCACGTCGAGTGCTTTTGCAAGCGAGCGGAAAGTGAGGCTAGACAGCGGCTTATCAACAAGAAAAACAAGTGTTTGCTGAATCAGTGCTGGCTTGCGAGTCGGGTCGGGTTTGCGAGCCATGTTCATTAACATAACGGTTGTTTGCTTATCAAGTCTGCAACGGTTATGATTTCTCCTTGTGCCGCAACCGCGTTGGAGGCACCAAATCGACTTGAAACCTCACTCACCAGAGGCTTCTCCAAGGCTGGATCGGTTGGCCGGGTAATCCCACCGATCCTTTAGCGCGTGACGCCAATTCACTAGATGATCGACGTGCGATCACATGTCTCATCTACTGGTGTCGCGCCGGTGCCCTCTCTATTCGGGTTAGGGAGGGCACCACCCACTTCACCGCCCCTTTATTTCTGGGCAGACTCCGCCTCGTGCGCGTGAATCTCTTCGCTCAGTCCGCGTACGGCCGCCCGCAATGCGCGCTCCGAGTCGAGACCGTTCGCCTTCGCGGATGCCACAATCGCCAGCAATAGCGGCCCCAGCTCATCTTCTTGCGTGACATTGATCGCCCCCGGTGCTGTCGCATCCAGAAGTCCAACCTTGTGAGCACGCCCAAGGAGCTTGTCGGCGAGAGCGAGCGCCGGCATCCCGAGGGGAATTCCGTCAACAACGCTGGTGCGGTGCGGCTTCTCAGTTTTCTTCAGGTCATCCCAGACGGCAATGACGTCGTCGGCTGTTTCTGCCGTCGCATCACCGAACACATGGGGATGCCGGCCAACCATTTTGGCGGTCATGTTCGCGGCAACATCCTCAAGGGTGAACCGCCCAGCCTCGGTGGCGATGTCGGCGTGGAAAAGCACTTGGTAGAGCACATCGCCAAGTTCTTCAACCATGTCGGCAGGTTCACCAGCTTCAATAGCCTCGATGAGCTCGTAGGTCTCCTCCACGAGATGCTGCACGAGAGATTCGTGGGTCTGATCGCGATCCCAAGCGCACCCGCCAGGAGCACGCAATCGTTCTAGAGTGCCGATCAATTTTTCGAGTTCAGGATGGAATGCTGCTGGCTCGGTCATGGCACCATCTTCCCACTCCTTAAAAGTAAGTGAACATCACGAACTACTTGTAGGCATGTCCTGTCTGCTTAACACTTCTCGCGAACCCATCATGGGTTCCGTGGCTACTCCTCGACAACAATCCATTCCCGCCACACCGGCAGCACCACAGCGAAAAGTAGGTGCCCGTTTCACTGGCGCGGCAATTCGCCTCGCTCGCCCGCTGCTCAAAGTTAATCTTCTCGGTTACCGAGTAGAGATAGAAAATGCACTCTTTCCGGAGGGGCCGCCCGCCGGTGAAGTTCCGGGGCCAGATCCGGTTCGGCTACTTTTCATCGGCGACATTGCTGTGTCTAGTTACAACGTGCTCAATCACGGACTCGGGCTTGCTTCTCAGACATCACGCTTTGTCGCTCGACAGCAGGGGATCGGATGCTCGTGGTCAACCATCTCGGACTCAGAGCTAACCATGGCTCGCGCCGCCCGCGCGGTCAACGCTGAGGCTCTGCAAGCGGACGCCGTCATTATCGTCTTGGGGCCGCCAGACGTGCTGTTGGGAACTCCTCACACAGAATGGTCGAACAACCTGGCGCGCATTGTCGAAGCGGTAAGGCACAGCGCCAAACCAGACAGCCCGGTGATCGTCGCCGCGATTCCGCCAATGCACCGCTTTCGTGCCATGCCAATCTTTGTTCGGCGCATCCTCGCTGTGCAGATTCAACGACTAGACCGTGCCTCAGTAGCGGTCGCAGCGTCACACCCCGGAGTTTTTTACTCCCCCTTCCCCGGGCTGTCAACCGCTGACGCGTTCATCGAAGACGCGTTCAATTGGCGAGCTATACATAGCCACTGGGGAAAACAATTAGGCGCCGCTACGGCGCGAGAGCTCGCACCGAACACCGTTCGGGACTAAGTCTCATGCGAGAATCGTGACGTGGCTATCACTCGAACGCGCGCTCGGTTCCGCACCATCGTGGGTGCCTCAACCCTTCTCGGCATCTTGGCCATCTCTGCGTGTGCGGTAAGCCCTTCGCCCGAAACTGACCGTTCGGTGTCTGAGGTTCCGGATGGGGCATTCGCGGCGACCGTCACTTATGTGCACGACGGCGACACGCTCTACCTCGACGATGGGAGCACCGAACTTAAGGTGCGATTGATCGGAATCGACACCCCAGAACTTGCCAGCCAACAGCGCCCGGATGCCGAAGAATGCTACGGCGAAGAGGCCAGAGACCTGCTCCGCGATTTTCTGCCCGAGGGCACTGAAGTCTGGGCTAGTGAAGACCGTGAGCCCGAGGACCGCTACGGCCGTTCACTGCTCTATGTCTATCTCGAAGATGGAACCTTCGTGAACCTCGCCATGATCGAGCTCGGTGCTGCTGAAGCTCTCAAGGTGGGACTCAACGATCGCTACTGGCCTGAACTGCGCGACGCCGAGGATGACGCCTTCGCCACGCAACTCGGCATGTGGGGCAGTTGCTAGCCGATATCCCAGCAAACGCATGACACGATTAGGGGATGCTCGACCCTAGTCATCCCGTCATGCTCGCGCTCCTGTGGGTCACCCTCGTTGGGGTGCTTGTTGCCCTCGCGCTGCGGACGTTTCGTCGGGATCAGCGCGAGTACCGTCGCTTCAAGAGGTTTCGCACCACCAAGCGCCGTCAACTTATGCTGCGTCGCTGGCTCCTGATCTCATTTAGTCTCTTTGGCGGGATGGCGCTGGTAGTACTGCTGGCCAGTGGTCGTCTCGCGGCTCCCCTGCTGGCTGATGTGCGGGCGTGGCCATGGGTGTCCTGGTTGTTGACGGTCCTCACGGCGAAACCCTCTGTCACGAGCGGCGTGATTGTCGGGCTCATCATCGGGATTATTGCGCTCACGATCGCCGGCGTCATTGCTGTGCGTAAAGAGGGCGACGAGGTCGTCAGCATTGGCGACATTCACGCCATTTTGCCGCGCAATCGCCAAGAACTTGTGCTCGGTGGGCTGCTGTCGATCAACGCCGGAATCGTTGAGGAACTCCTCTTCAGACTTGCCCTGCCTGCCTTGCTTTTCGCGACTACGGGCAACGCGATCGTTGCCGTCGTCGGAAGCCTGCTGCTCTTCGGCCTCATGCACTCGTACCAGGGAGTTTCGGGCATCGTGGCCACCACCGTGATTGGTGCAGTCTTGATGGCCTTCTACGTGCTCAGCGGCAGCATCCTCGTGGCCATCGTCGCTCACGCCGTGCTCGACCTGCGATCGCTCGTCGTGATTCCCATGGCGGTCGGCCGGGTGCACCTCATAGACGGACGCAAGCATCCGTTCACTCTCCCCGCGAAGCGGAGCCCTGCTAAGCCCTCAACAACGTCGGAAGCACCAGCGGTCGCACTGGCAGAAGCCTCTGCCGAAAGCCCTGCTGCGGCTCAGGACGAAAGCCCCGTGGCCACTCCGGCCGAAAGCTAAGCCTTCTCGGTCCCCGTTTGCGTCGCTGCCTGTGCCGCAGCCTTCGCCGCAGCGGACTCCACCGCCGCTGCTTCGACTGCCGCGGCCTTCTCTGCTGCAGCCAACTCGACGAGTTCCGTTTCGGTGTCTTTTGCACCGAAGACCGAGATCAGCAGATCTTTGGTCCACTCGATAAGTTGACCGTCGCTCGCGCCGGTGGGCAACGGGATAATCGCCGCGGATGCGGCCGAGTGATACTTCGATCCCGGATACATGCGCTGCAGACGAATTTGTTTTGAGTCGAGAAGATCTGCAGGGGCGACGCGCAGCTTATCGCCCATAACAACGACCTCGCTGAACCCGGCTTTCTGCGCCATGCGACGCAACCGAGAGACAGCGATGAGGTGCTGCACTTGTTCTGGCGGCTCGCCATAGCGGTCGCTGAGTTCTTCGAGCACACGATCAATGCTGTCGGCGGATGCCGCGGGCGCGCTGGCCGTTGACAGCTTTTGGTAGGCCTCGAGGCGCAGTCGCTCGCTTTCCACGTAGTCTTCGGGAATGTTGGCGTCTACCGGCAATTCGAGACGCAACTCGGTCTGGCCTTCAGCGACATCACCCCGGAACGTCGAGACAGCTTCGCCGATCATCCGCAGGTAGAGGTCGAATCCGACACCGGCGATATGACCGGACTGTTCCCCACCGAGCAGGTTCCCAGCGCCACGGATCTCGAGGTCTTTCATGGCGATCTGCATTCCGGCACCAAGCTCGTTATTCGCGGCGATGGTGTCGAGACGTTCATGGGCAGTCTCGCTCAGCGGCTTTTCTTCGTCGTAGAGGAAGTAGGCGTAAGCACGTTCTCGGCCACGACCAACACGTCCACGCAATTGGTGAAGCTGGCTGAGCCCGTATTTGTCTGCGCGATCGATAATCAGGGTGTTGGCGTTAGCAATGTCGAGGCCGGTTTCGATGATGGTTGTCGAGACGAGCACGTCGAACTTGCGTTCCCAGAAGTCAACCATCACTTGCTCGAGTACGGCTTCGGGCAATTGTCCGTGAGCGACAGCGATGCGAGCATCCGGAACCAATTCGGCAAGCTTTGCGGCAACCCGGTTGATGGAATTCACCCGATTGTGCACATAAAAGATCTGACCCTCCCGCAGCAACTCGCGACGAATCGCCGCCGAAACTTGGCGTTCAGAATAGGGACCCACGAAGCTGAGGATCGGGTGCCGGTCTTCAGGCGGTGTTGCCAAAGTCGACATTTCGCGGATGCCCGTCACGGCCATCTCGAGGGTGCGGGGAATTGGGGTTGCCGTCATTGCCAAGATGTCGACGTTGGTCTTGAGCTTCTTGAGCGCATCTTTGTGCTCAACGCCGAAGCGTTGCTCTTCGTCGATGATGACGAGCCCGAGATCCTTGAAGGCGATGTTCTTCGACAGCAGGCGATGGGTGCCGATCACTACATCGACGGTGCCGTCGGCAAGCCCCGCGATGGTTTCGCGAGATTCCTTCTCCGACTGGAAACGGCTGAGGGCGCGTAAATGCACCGGGAATCCGGCGAACCGGTCGGCGAAAGTCTCAATATGTTGACGCACTAGGAGGGTCGTCGGCACAATCATCGCGACTTGCTTGCCGTCTTGAACTGCCTTGAACGCGGCGCGGACAGCAACCTCGGTTTTGCCGTAGCCGACATCACCACTCAACAGCCGGTCCATGGGAACCGGGCTCTGCATGTCGGCCTTGACCTCGTCGATCGTGGTCAACTGATCGGGAGTTTCCGCAAAAGCGAAGGCTTCTTCGAGCTCGCGTTGCCACGGAGTATCGATTCCGAAGGCGTGGCCCCTACTGGCCATGCGTGCGCTGTAGAGCTTGACGAGCTCCACAGCAATATCGCGAACAGCCTTGCGGGCTTTCGTCTTGGCCGCTGACCAGTCGCTTCCGCCCATCTTGTTGAGAGTGGGAGCTTCTCCGCCGACGTAGCGCGAGAGCAGGTCGAGCTGGTCGGTGGGCACATACAATTTGTCGCCGGGATAGCCCCGCTTGTTCGGTGCGTATTCGAGCACCAGGAATTCGCGTTGCGTCTTGACCGCATTGCGCCCACCGGTGCTCACCTCCCGCGTCACAAGTTCAAGGAACTTGCCGATGCCGTGGGTTTGATGAACAACGTGATCGCCAGTCTTTAACTGAATGGGGTCGACAACGTTCTTGCGCCGGGTCGCCAACTTGCGGGTCGGGCGCGAGGCATAGCCAACGGAGCGGCCAAAGAACTCGCCCTCGCTGAGAACGGCGAGCTTGATGCCCTCGACGGCGAAACCATGATCTACGGATGCCCGCAGGAGGTAAGCAACCCCCGGCTCGGTCTTAGCGGGGAACGAGTCAACAGCACGCCCCGCTAGCTCTCGTTCCGCCAGCAGGTCAGCGGTGCGTTCCACCAGCCCCGCCCCTTCGGCGATGATGCCGACCGTCCAGCCGTCAGCAAGCAAGTGAGAGACATGGTCAAGCGCACCATCGACGGTTCCCGCAAACGATGGCATCGCTGCGGCATCGATACGCACATATTCGGATGCTTCTTCTGCTTCATCGAGCAGGCTTGCGGCATCCGCCTCACCAGAGTCGAAAGTGCTGAGGGTCCACCAGGGGCGCGAACCCGCCGATTCCCGGAGCGAAGTCAGAGTGACAAAGTCACCGGCGTCAAGATCAATGGGCGCTTCCGCCCCAGCGGTGGCCGCGTTCCAAGCAGCACTGAGAAACTCGCGGTTGGTCTCGGCCAAGTTCACCGCGCGCGACGACACCTTCTCCGGCGAGAGCACGGCAATGGCGGCATCTGCCGGGAGGTAATGCGTGAGCGGAACGAGTCTGTCGACCAAAGCGGGGGCGAGCGATTCCATCCCGTCAACAGGAATGCCTTCGGCGATCTTCGCGAGCATCGTCGACAGGCTGGGAAACTCGTGCTGCATCTCGCGTGCACGTTGCCGCACAGACTCGCTCAACAACACTTCACGGCTGGGAACAAGCTCAACGGAAACGATCTCGCCGTCGATGGAACGCTGGTCGGCAACAGAGAACTCGCGCAATTGCTCGAGCTCATCGCCAAAGAATTCCAGTCGAAGTGGATGCTCGTGGTTAGGCGCAAACACATCAAGGATGCCGCCGCGCACGGCAAACTCTCCGCGGCGCGTCACCATGTCGACTCGGGAATATGCCAAAGCTACGAGCCGCTCAGCCAGTGCTGAAAGGTCGTAGTTACGGCCCCCAACAGTCAGTTCGATTGGCTCAATGGCGGTGAGATTGTCGGCAATGGGCTGCAGAGCGGCCCGAACAGAAGCCACCAAAACGAACTGGCCGACAGGGTTCTCTTGCCACCGCGAAAGATCGCGCAGGGCCTGCATCCGCTTTCCCACGGTCTCGGCACTGGGGCTTAGCCGCTCGTGCGGGAGCGTCTCCCAGGCGGGAAACTCGACAACCTGGGCGTTGGGCAGATAGCTCGTCAGCGAGCGGCGCAGTGATTCGGATTCACGACCCGTTGCAGTGATGGCCAGCAGCGATCGCGGTGCATCCGTCTTCGTCAGCAAACCGCCCAAGAGCGGAGCCCTTAATCCCTCAACGAGGGAGAAGTCTGCGCTCTGCTGTGAAAAACGCAGCGCGTTCTCCACAGTCTTGGCGTGCGAAAGCGCTGAGATAAGTCCGTCGAGAGTCACCGAAGGAGTCTACTCTCGGCTACCGACAGCACGATGCGAGTTCACCCACAGCGCAGCAACCTAGCGTGGGCTACGAGCGCGGGCTGTGGAATCGCAATTGGGCTGCTTCGAGACCATCGCTGGCGACTAGGGCAACGGCATCCGCTGCGTCGCTCAGAAGGTTGGGCAGCACGGTGCGCTCGTCGGCCGAGAAGTCGCGCAGCACGAAGTCAGCAGCAGGCTGGCGCCCAGGAGGCCGACCGATTCCCACGCGAACGCGCGTGAAGTCTGGCGAACCAGCAGCAGCAGCAATATCGCGGATGCCGTTGTGCCCACCGTGGCCGCCGCCACGCTTGAGCTTCACAGCGTCAAAATCGATGTCGAGCTCATCGTGCACGACGATGAGGCGTTCGACGGGAATCTTGTAAAAGCGCATCAGCGCAGCAACAGGCCCGCCCGAAAGATTCATGAACGAATTGGGCTTAGCCAGAATCAGTTTGGGGCCATCGCCAAAGCTGCGGCCCTCAGCGACCGCAGCATTCGTTTTGTGGTTCTTGAAAGTGGCAGACAACTCGTCTGCCAAATGGGCCAGCACCATGTGACCCACATTGTGGCGATTACCGGCGTAGCCGGGCCCGGGGTTACCGAGCCCGACTACTAACCATTGGTCATCCACGATTTCTCGCTTACGAAAGAAACGAATTATTCAGCAGCCTCTGCAGCAGCGTCAGCAGCAACTGCTGCGGCTACTTCTTCAGCAGCTTCAGCCTCAACGGAGGAACGCGGCATGCTCACGAGGATCACGAGAAGATCGGGGTCGGAAAGCAGGTTCGCGCCCTCGATGAGGGTGATGTCCTTGGCGTAGACGTGGTCGCCCTCTTCATTTCCATCGATGTCAACGGTGAAGTACTCAGGAATGTGAGTTGCTTCAGCCTCAACCGAGATGGTCGGTGCGTCAAGGTTGTAGATGGTGCCGGGTGCGGTCTCACCGGTGACGTGGATCGGTACATCAACGATGACCTTCTCACCCTTGCGGATGACGACGAGGTCGATGTGCTCGATGATCTGGCGAACGGGGTCCTTCTGAACATCCTTGACCAGCGCGAGCTGGCTCTTGCCGTTGATGTCAAGGTCCAAGATCTGGTTCGACTTACGGAGGATGAGGCCGATCGCGTGGCCGGGAAGGGAGACGTGGACGGGCTCGGTGCCGTGACCGTAGATCACTGCGGGAATCTTGCCTGCAGCGCGGAGCTTGCGAGCAGCACCCTTGCCGAAGGATTCACGAGCATCCGTGACTACGTGGTTAACGCCTGGCTTAGCCATTGTTTTCTCCTAGAGGACCAGTGGTCCGTAGTGGGCAGTCGTCCCCAGTGCAATTGTGTCCTGTGGAGTAGTGCCCAGATCAGTGTCTGTTGTTCAACTCGAACGCCGGCAGATCGGTGATCTGCCACGTGAGGAAAAGCCCTGTGACTTGCCCGCCGCGTCGATAACGGAACCAGATGGTTCCCTCGCCGAAGTTCAACGGCCAATTGTACACGGATGCCGCCGCCACAATCTGACCTGCTCGTGAAGCCCGGTGATACTCAGCCCATCGATGCCAACCACTACTCTGGGAATATGTCCGGAAGCCTTCACGCACGAGTGCTCAACGAGCTAGGGCTCCACATTGTCTCGGGCGAAATCGGCCCGGAAGCCACCATCCTCGCTGAACAGCTTGAGGAACGATACGGAGTCTCTCGTTCGGTCGTGCGCGAAGCCGTTCGCGTGCTCCAGTCGCTAGGAATGGTGGCGTCTGTGAAGCGCGTCGGCATGCGGGTGCAGCCGATGTCTCAGTGGAGCCTCTACGACCCCCTCGTCATCCGGTGGCGTCTCGAGCAAGCAGAGAATGGCAAGCAGCTGCGTTCGCTGACCGAATTGCGCGCAGCCATCGAACCACAAGCCGCACAGCTGGCAGCAACATTCGCGTCAGAGGAAACCAGCGGCGAACTCCTGGCACTGGCCGCTCGGATGCGGGCCGTCGGCCGCTCAGGTGACCTCGAGCTATTTCTTGAGCTCGACATCCGCTTTCATTCGCTTGTTCTTGCGGCGAGCGGAAACGAAATGTTTGCCCGCCTCGATCGCGTTATTGCCGAAGTGCTCACCGGGCGCACCAACCGCGGTCTCATGCCGTCGACACCGCACGAAGAGGCACTTCAACTGCATGTGGATGTTGCGGATGCCATCCAAGGCAAACGCCCCGCAGACGCTTTCGCCTCCATGGAGCGCATCATGAGCCGCACCAGCGAAGAGGTAGAACCGATCTGGGCTGGCGAACCGCGCATCTTCCTCGACTAGAAGCGCAGCAGAACTTTGCCGCTGTGCTCCGAGTCCTTGGCGACGGTGAACGCTTCGAGAGCTTCGGATGCCGCAAATTCATGGGTGACGATTGGCGCAATGAAGAGCGAGCCGTCAGCGAGTGCCGCAATCACGTCATCAATTTCGTCGGTGAAACGGAACGATCCGACGAGCTCAAGTTCGCGAGTGATCGCCAACGAGATCAGTGCCGGTTGTTCGCCTGACGGCAATAGCCCGACCATGACGACACGTCCACCACGGGTGGCACCGCGTATGGCTGAGGCGAGCCCGCGATAGCTGCCAGACGATTCGAAGACGATGTCTGCGTCGACCGCGGCGATGGCGTCGACATCCGTGGCGTGAAGAATTTCTGTGGCCCCGACCTCCTGCGCGATCGCGAGTGGCCCAGCAAACATATCGACGGCGACGATCTCGCTGGCACCCGCGCGCTTGAGAACAGCGACGATGAGCGCACCGATAGGACCGGCGCCGATGACGAGAGCACGTTTTCCGCGCACGTCTCCGCCACGAGAGACGGCATGCCAGGCCACGCTGGCGGGCTCGACAAGTGCGGCATCGCGCAGCTCGAGCGTGCTGGGTAGTGCTCGCAACATCCGGCTAGGAAGGCTGACGAACTCGGCGAAGGCACCTTCGGTGTGCGGGAAGCGTGCCGCGCTGCCGAGGTAGGTGCAGCCGGGAGAAAGGTTGGGGCGGTCTTCGGGCCAACGCGGCTCGGTGCCGCCAGGGGTTGCCGGATGCACGGCGACGGCGGTTCCCACAGCGGGGCCTGTTCCGTCGGCCGCCTGCTGGATGACGGTGCCGACAACCTCGTGGCCGAGAATCATCGGAGCCTTGAGGATCGACTCCCCCGCTGCACCGTGGGACCAGTAGTGCAGGTCAGAACCGCAGACTCCACCGAAAGCCACCTGCACGATGGCCTCATCCGCCGCCGGCTGCGCCAGCGGAATCGTGTCGACCCGCAAATCGTCTTGCGCGTGGATGACAACGGCGAGGGTATCGGCGGGGAGTGCGGGAGCCATGAGGTCCATTTCTGGTGGGATGTGCAAGAGAGAAGGTGAGGGCGCCGCAACCGAATGGCACGCAGCGCCCTCGCGCTTCGGAGTTGAGCTAGACGACGACCGTCATGCCGCCATCGATGAAGATGACTTGGCCGTTGACGTAGTCGGAACCACGTGACGCGAGCCAGACAGCAGGGCCGCCGAGGTCGGCGGGAGTGCCCCAACGACCAGCAGGAGTGCGCCCGAGAATCCAGTTGTTGAAGGTGTCGTCGTCAACGAGTGCCTGCGTCATTTCGGTGTGGATGTAGCCAGGCGCGATTGCATTGATCTGCAGTCCGCCGCTCGCCCACTCTGCCGTCATGGCACGAGTGAGATTACGGATGCCGCCCTTCGAGACCGTGTATGGCCCGATGGTCGGTCGCGCCAGATCGGTCTGCACCGAGGCAATGTTGATGATCTTGCCCTCGCCGCGCTGCAGCATGTGGCGCGCAACTTCACGGCCAACGAGGAACGCGCTCGTGAGGTTGGTGGAGATGACTCGGTTCCAGTCCTCCACGTCGAGGTCGAGCATCGGCTCGCGATGCTGGATGCCCGCGTTGTTCACGAGCACCCCGATCGCACCGATGGATGCCTCGATCTCGGCGATTGCGGTGGCGACAGCCGTGGCATCCGCTACGTCAAACGCGCGAGCGTAGACGCGTTCGGCCCCAAACTCGGCGCTGAAGTCGGCGTGAGTGGCGGCGAGGCGCTCTTCATCGCGACCGTTCAGCACAATCGTGGCACCGGCAACCGCCAACGCTTGCGCGATGACGCGGCCAATGCCTCGACTGGATCCGGTAACGAGGGCAATACGCCCCGTGAGGTCAAACATGGTGGATGCCACAGCTATCTCCTAAAACATTCCGGCGACGATGAAGATGACGAACGCAATCGCGAAGCCCATGACACCGACGAGTGCTTGACCGACGGTCCACGTGCGAAGCGTGGTTTGGGTGTCCATGCCGAAGAAGCGGCTGACCAACCAGAAGCCCGAGTCGTTCACGTGACCAGCAAACACTGATCCGGCGGCGAGCGCGAGCACGATGGCAGCGAGTTCGACAGGGTTCAGGCTGGCGTCAGCCAACACGACGGGCTGGATGAGCGCTGCCGCGGTCGTGAGAGCGACGGTTGCCGAACCCTGAGCTACACGGATGATCGCAGCGATCACGAAGCCCGCAACGATGAGCGGCATACCGATCGAGTCGAGCGACGTCGCGATACTGGCACCGATTCCGCTGGCACGAAGTACGCCACCGAACATTCCACCGGCACCGGTGATCAGGATGATCGAGCTAACCGGGCCGAGAGCGCTGTCGACGATCGTCTCAATGAGGGTGCGCTCCTTGTTGCGCTTCCATCCGAGCAGCCACATGCCGAAGACAACGGTGATGAGCAGAGCGATCGGGGTTTCACCGAGCAGACGAAGCACCTGAACGAGAGGGTTCTCGAGATCAACAACACCGGCGGTCGCGAGGGCGTTGAGACCGGTGTTCATGAAGATGAGCACGAGAGGGAGGAGAAGGAGGAAGAGAATCGTGCCGAGCTTGGGGTTTGACTTGAACTGAGCAGCTTTCTCGTCATCCTGGCTTCCGAACAGGATGTCGGGGATCGCGATGTCAAAGCGCTTGCCGGTCCAGGTGCCGAACTTGTAGCCGACGACGTACCAGGTGGGGAGGGCAACGATGAGTCCGAAGATCAGGACGAGGCCGACATCAGCGCCGAGAAGCCCGGTGGCCGCGACGGGGCCGGGGTGCGGCGGCACGAAGATGTGCATGACCGAGAAGGCGACGGCTGACGGGAAGGCGTAGAAGAGGAGCGATCCGCCGAGGCGACGAGCAACCGTGAAGATGATCGGCAGCATGACGACAAGACCAGCGTCGAAGAAGATGGGGAAACCCATCATGAGCGAGGCAATGGCCAGAGCCAGAGGTGCCCGCTTCTCACCGAAACGACGGATGAGCGAGTCGGCGAGCACTTGGGCTCCACCGCTCATTTCGAGCATCCGTCCCAGCATCGCACCAAGTCCAACCAGCAGGGCGACGCTGGCTAGAGTGCCACCAAAGCCAGACGTGAGGGTCGGAATTATCTGGTTCGTGGGGATACCAGCTGCTACCGCCGTGACGAGGCTCACGATGATCAGCGAGAGGAACGCGTGAACGCGGCCCACGATGATCAGCAGCAGCAAGAGCGCTATGGCTCCCGCAGCCAGAAGGAGAAGACCCCAGGTGGGCAGCTCCCAAAGCAATTGGAGATCGGTCATCATTGTCCTTTTTTCTCTTGTGCGGCTCAGCCGAGGTAGTGGTCGGTGAGGTCTTTTTTGATTGACCGGACGATCTCGTCCGGAGATTGAGTGAGGTCGGCGAGCACTCCGCGCTCATCGTCCTGGAGGGGTTCGAGGGTGTCGAACTGTGAGTCGAGCAGGCTGTTGGGCATGTACTCATGGTTGCGGTGCGACTGGCGCTCGGCAATCACGTCACGGCTGCCGGCGAGGTGAACGAAAACCGTAGAGGGCGCGTGCGCGACAAGAGCGGTGCGGTACGAGCGCTTCAACGAGGAGCACGCAACGATGATGGGGTTGCCGTCGGCGAGTTCTGCACCGATGCGATCGGCGATGATCTCTAGCCAGGGGGCTCGGTCTTCGTCATTAAGGGCGTGACCGGCAGCCATTTTCTCTTTATTGGCTCGCGGGTGCAGGTCGTCACCGTCGATAAACTGCATGCCCAGCGCGTGGCCAAGTGCAGCACCGACGGTCGATTTACCCGATCCGGAGACACCCATCACGATGAGGGGTGGAAATTGTGAAGCCACAGTGTTCCTAACATTCGACGCATCGTTACGTCTGATATCAATCTCACAAGTGTGCCTTAAAGCAGACTTATTGCAAAGTTGTTGAGAATATATCTCCGAAAGCCAAGTTGGTCTGCCCTCGCCAAGCCCCTAGCATCTCGACCACCGCGGTGGGAGTATGGGGCAAGGGAAGGAATTGCTATGAGCGAGAACCTGAACGATCCGGTTGAGCAACTGTCACCGGAAACCTGTTGGGAGTTGCTGCGCACTGCCAGTCTCGGCAGAATCGCGGTTAGCTTTCAAGGAGAGCCTGAGATCACCCCGGTGAACTTCATCGCCGTGAACAACAGGCTGATGTTGCGCACGTCACAGGGCACCAAGCTGCTCAAACTGACGATCAATGATCGAGTGGCGTTCGAGACCGACTATGTGGGCCCGCACACTGCGTGGAGCGTCGTCGCCAAAGGAACAGCCCGCATCATCGAATCTCAAGACGAGATCTACGAAGCCGACCAATTGCCGCTGACTCCGCTGATCCCCACGCTCAAGTACGTGTGGGTAGAAATCAAGCCCACCGAAGTTACCGGCCGCCGCTTCACGCTCGGGCCGGAGCCCGAGCGCTACTAGCTAGGAGCTGCGGCTTAGAGCGCGCCCTTGCTGGGCGAGCCCATCGGCAATGCCGTCATCCGCACCACTGCTACCTCAGCAGTCAGGTGGTCTTTGATCTCGCCCACGAGCGCGGCTACGGCAGGGCTCGAGCCGTGGGCGTCGAGCAGTGCTTCTGATTCCCACTTCTCAATCATCACGAAGGAACCGTCTGCAGCCTCGTGCATCGCATACAGCTCGCAACCCGGTTCGTCATGCACCAAGGCAAGCGCTGGCTCGAAGGCGGCAACGACTGCATCCCGGCTTTCGGGGCGGATATGGAAAACGGCGGTAACAATCACGGGCTGAGTCATAAGCTTCACGCTACTCCTCGATTCCTGAATGCCGTCAACGCGCGGAGGCTGAACGGATGCCGCGAGCCTGCTGCGCGGTGTGCCCTAGGCTTGATGACTGGGCCAACCAGCCGTGATCACTCGGCCCGCCCCTGTGTCCCAGAGTCAAGGAGTGAACGATATGACCGCTGCTGAGCAAACATCCGCAAACATTGGCGTAGTAGGACTCGCAGTTATGGGCTCCAACCTCGCCCGCAACCTCGCGAGCCGCGAAGGCAATACCGTTGCCATCTACAACCGCTCCTACTCAAAGACCGAGACGCTGCTCACCGAGCACCCTGAAGCTAACTTCGTTCCGGCATCCACGTATGAAGAATTTGCGGCGTCGCTGTCGAAGCCACGCACCGCAATCATCATGGTGCAGGCCGGCAAGGGCACGGATGCCGTAATCGACGCGCTCACCGAAGCTTTCGAACCCGGCGACATCATCGTCGACGGCGGAAACGCGCTCTTCACCGACACCATCCGTCGCGAGAAGGCGGTGCGTGAGACCGGCATCAACTTCGTCGGCGCTGGCATCTCTGGTGGCGAAGAGGGTGCGCTGCTCGGCCCATCGATCATGCCCGGCGGTTCCGCAGAAGCGTGGGAAACCCTCGGCCCGATCCTCAAGTCAATTGCCGCGATTGCCGAAGGCGAGCCGTGCGTCACTCACGTCGGCACCGACGGTGCTGGTCACTTCGTCAAGATGATCCACAACGGCATCGAATACGCCGACATGCAGCTCATCGCTGAGGCCTACGACCTCATCCGCCAGGGCACCGGCGCAACACCCTCAGAAATCGCCGATATCTTCGCCGAATGGAACAAGGGCGAGCTCGAGAGCTACCTCATTGAGATCACCGCCGAAGTTCTGCGTCAAGTCGACACCAAGACCGACAAGCCGCTCGTGGACATCATCCTCGACCAGGCTGGCTCCAAGGGAACCGGCGTCTGGACTGTCCAAACTGCCCTGAATCTCGGAGTGCCCGTCTCGGGAATTGCCGAAGCGGTATTCGCTCGCGCGGTCTCCTCCAAGCCCGCTCAGCGTGCTGCCGCCAGCGCCCTGCCGGGACCGAGCTCCGTTCCGGAGATAGCCGACAAGGCCGCCTTCATCGAAGACGTTCGTCAAGCTCTCTACGCGTCAAAAATCATCGCGTACAGCCAAGGTTTCGACGCGATCGTTGCCGGCGCTGAAGAGTACAACTGGGACATCAAGAAGGGCGAGATCGCCAAGATCTGGCGCGGTGGTTGCATCATCCGTGCACGCTTCCTGAACCGCATCACTGAGGCCTACGCCGAAAACCCGGGCCTCGTGGCGCTCGTTACCGCGCCGTACTTCACAGAGGCAATGGCAGGCACCCAAGATTCTTGGCGACGTGTTGTTGGTGGCGCCGCAGCCGCCGGCATCCCGACGCCAGCATTCTCGTCGTCACTCGCCTACTACGACAGCCTGCGTGCACCGCGCCTGCCTGCCGCCCTCGTTCAGGGTCAGCGCGACTTCTTCGGCGCTCACACCTACAAGCGCGTCGACATGGATGGAACCTTCCACACACTGTGGTCAGGCGACCGTACCGAGATCGAAGCGACTGACTCGCACTAATCGAGCTGGCGGCGAACCTCTGGTTCGCCGCCATTCGTGTCTTAACCGGCGGCTGTAGTGCCGCCACCACCCGGTAAGTGACAGAATGGCCCACAATGAGCAACTTCGATGAGCACCCCGAGCTAGACGGCTATGAGCCACACGGGGAACGCCCCTTGCGCTCCAAAACATTCGTTTGGGTCATGCGTGTTGTCGTTGTGCTCGGACTTATCGGGCTTGTCGTGCCCGGAATTGTTTCCGCCGCAGGCACAGCAAACAGCACAGCTAATCGCACGTGCGCGGTCTACACCGAGTATTTGGCTCCGCAAGCAGTGTCCTACGACATTCGCTTTGAGCTATTCGGGCAGGGCGAGCCCGGCTGGAAGTGCTACTCCATCGCCTTTAACGGCAACGAGACCTTGCTGCGCTCGCTTGGGCTGATCCCTGGGCCCGCGATCATCCCGCGTAGCCCAGCAGACAACACCTAGCTCGCCGCAGCCTCACGTTCAGCGATCAGCTGTTCTTGAACCTGCCGACGCAGCACCTTGCCGATAAGCGAGCGAGGAAGCTCGTCGACGACGACGACGCTCTTGGGCACCTTATAAGCCGTGAGGTTTTCGCGCACAAAGTCGCGTACCGCTTTCTCGTCGAAGGTCGCTCCCTTCGCGAGCACAACGGCAGCGACAACATCTTCGCCGCTGTGTTCGCTAGGCAATCCCACAACCGCGGCGTCGACGATCGACGCGTGCTGGCGCAGCGCCTCTTCAATTTCACTCGGCGCAACGTTGAACCCGCCGGTGATGATGAGCTCTTTGATCCGGTCGACGACGGTCACGAAGCCATCAGGATCGACGGTGACGATATCGCCCGTGCGGAACCAATCGTTGCCATCGTCTGAGGTCGAAACGAATACTTCGGCAGTCTCCTCTGGCTTATCCCAGTAACCCGAGAACACCTGCGGGCCGCGCACGATAAGTTCGCCCTGCTCCCCCGGGGCACGATCCACCGTGGGATTCTCCGGGTCGACAACACGGATCTCGGTGTTGGGGAGCGGAAGCCCTACCGTTCCCGCCCGCCGAGTCGGACCAACAGGGTTTGCGATGAGAATCGGGCTTGTCTCCGAGAGGCCATAGCCTTCAACAAGGGTGCCACCGGTGCGCTCTTCCCAAGGCTCGACCACGGAGGCGGAGAGGGGCATTGCTCCGGAGATTGCGATCTCGATGCCCTTGAGCGATATGCCAGCAGCGTCGGCTGCTGCCGTGAGCCGCTCATAGATGGGAGGCACGGCAGGCAGGAATGTGGCTGGACGCTTCTTGACGACCGCTAGCACGAGGTCAGGGTCGAACTTAGGGAACAAGACAAGGCGCGCCCCCATGCTCATCGCAAACGTCAGGCAGAGCGTAAGGCCGTAGGCGTGGAACATAGGGAGAACGGCGTAGACCACCGCGGTGCCGCGAGGCACGGCCGGCGCCCACGCACGCGCCTGAGCTGCGTTGGTCGACAGGTTGAGGTGAGTGAGCATCGCACCTTTGGGAGACCCTGTGGTGCCGCTCGTGTACTGAATGAGCGCAAGATCTTCGGCAGTCGGCCGAACGATGTGCTCGTCGATGGGCTCAGATTTCAGCAGCTCTTCCCACACGATCGTTCCGCTCACGTTTGTCGTGAGCGCGGTGCGTGATTCGCGCGCCTTTGCGATGGGCAATGTGAGGAGAGCGCGCTTGAGCAGCGGCATCGACTGGGTGACGTCAACCGAGATGATGGTCTCGGCTATGACATCCATCGGAAAGTCTTGCAGCGTGGCAACAACGTTGTTCCACGCGATCACGACTCGTGCCGCGTGGTCTTCGAACTGGTGGCGAAGCTCGCGCGGGGTGTACAGCGGGTTGTGCTCGACAACAATTGCTCCGAGACGCAGCACCGCATAGAACGCCACAATGTGCTGCGGACAGTTGGGCAACACAAGAGCGACCCGGTCGCCCTTCTGCACACCCAAGAGCCGAAGCCCCTCGGCAGCCCGGTCTATCTGCGCGCCGAGCTCAGCATAGGTAGTTTCTTTGCCAAAGAACTCCAACGCGACACCGTTCGGGTATTCAGCGATAGAGGCCGCGACCAGATCGTAAAGCGATCCTTGGGGCAACGGAATTTCATCGGGAACGCCATCGGCGTAGTTGGCAAGCCAGGGGCGGTCGGACAACGCAGTCATACGTTAACTCTATGCCTGTCGAGACCCACTCATTTACGCAGGCCTTGGTCGCGAACCGTCGAGAATTGCCGCTGCGAGCCGAGATCTCGCGTCGAATGCTTAGGCAGCGCCGTCGAACATTGAGGTAACCGAACCATCGTCGAAAACTTCGTGAATCGCGCGAGCCAGTAGCGGCGCGATCGGCAAAATCGTGAGGGTCGGGAACCGCTTGTGCTCAGGGATCGGCAGGGTGTCAGTGACGACAACCGAGTCGATGAAGTCGCTCTGCAAAATCGTCGGCGCCGGGTCGGAGAAGATGGCGTGCGTAGCGGCCACAACAACCTTGAGCGCACCGGCTTTCTTCAGTGCTTCTGCCGCTTTAACGATCGTGCCGCCCGTGTCGATCATGTCGTCAACGAGGAGACAGACTCGACCGCTAACGTCACCGACGATGTCGTGAACGGTGACCTGATTTGGCACGAGCGGGTCGCGGCGCTTGTGGATGATTGCCAGCGGAGAATCGAGCTTCTGGCTCCAGATGTCGGCAACGCGCACGCGGCCCATATCGGGGCTCACGACGGTAAGCGTCGAGGGGTCAAGCTGCTTGCGGAAGTGCTCAAGCAACACCGGCATCGCAAAGAGGTGGTCGACGGGGCCGTCAAAGAATCCCTGAATCTGAGCGGCGTGCAGGTCGACGCTCATGATGCGGTCGGCACCAGCAGCCTTGTACAGGTCGGCGATGAGGCGGGCGCTGATCGGCTCGCGACCGCGACCCTTCTTGTCTTGACGGGCGTAGGGGTAGAAGGGCGAGACAACAGTGATGCGCTTCGCAGAGGCTCGCTTGAGAGCATCCACCATGATCAGCTGCTCCATGAGCCATTCATTGATGGGCTCCGTGTGCGACTGGATCACGAAAGCATCGCAGCCACGAACGCTCTCGTCGTAGCGAGCGTAGATCTCGCCGTTGGCAAAGGTGCGGGCGTCAGTGGGCACGAGCTCGCTGCCGAGTTCTTCAGCGATGTCGAGCGCGAGCTGAGGATGCGCCCGCCCGGAGACGAGCACGAGTCGCTTCTGACCGGAAATCTTGATGCTGGCCACGTGGGGACTCGCTCTCTGCCGCGGTTACGGCGTTCGTCGGTCAGGCGAACTATCGTCGCTGGCTGCTTTGGCTGCCTGAGCCGCTGCAGTTCCCGCCCGATTGGTTTCAACCCAGCCACTGATGTTGCGCTGCGGAGCCACATTTATGCCGAGAGAGCCCGCCGGTACATCTTTTCGGATGACCGAACCTGCTCCGGTATACGCTCCGTCACCAATTCTAACCGGAGCAACGAAGACGTTGTGTGACCCACTTCTCACATGCGAGCCCACTACCGTTCGGCTTTTGTTCACGCCGTCGTAGTTTGCAGTGATCGTTCCAGCACCGACGTTCGACTGTTCGCCGACTTCGGTGTCTCCGATGTAGCTGAGGTGGGGCACCTTGCTTCCCTCGCCAATAGTGGAATTCTTGGTCTCCACGAACGTTCCGATCTTGCCGCCGACCCCAAGTTTGGTGTTGGGGCGAAGGTACGCAAAGGGACCAACGGATGCGTTGGCACCGATCACGCTGAGCGTTGCGTCGGTGCGTTTGACGACAGCATTCTCGCCAACTTCACAGTCAACGAGGGTGGTGTCTGGCCCAATGATGGCGCCGGACTGCACGAGCGTTGCACCCTTGAGTTGGGTTCCGGGCAGAATCTCGACGTCGGGATTGAGCGTGACATCAGCATCGATCCATGTTGTCGCCGGGTCTTCGATGGTGACGCCAGCGCGCTGCCACTTCTGCACAATGAGTTCGTTCATGCGACGGGCAGCTTCTGCCAATTGCACGCGGTCGTTGACTCCGGCGACCATCCAGCCGGAGGTAACGGGCATCGCTGAAACGATTGCCCCAACACCGCGAAGTAGGCCGACAACATCGGTGATGTACTTCTCGGCCTGAGCGTTATCTGTTGTGATGCGCACGAGTTGCTCGCGAAGCGGGCCAACGCTGAACACGTACGTGCCAGAGTTGATCTCGGTGATGGCGATTTCGGCGGCGGTGGCATCTTTCTGTTCAACGATGCGGTCGAGAGCACCGTCGGCGCCGCGCACAACTCGGCCATAGCCGGTGGCGTCATCGAGAATTGCCGAAAGCACGGTGGCGGCAGCTGATTGCGCGCGGTGCTGCGCGAGCAGCGAAGCAAGCGTGGCCGAGTCGAGAAGCGGAACATCTCCACTGACGACGACAACATCCCCATCAAAGTCTGCTGGCAGCGAATCAACCGCAACCTCAACGGCGCGGCCGGTGCCGGGAACATCGTCTTGATCAACGATGAGGATGTCCGGCATAAGTTCTGAAAGAGTCGCCACAACTTCGTCACGCTGGTGCCGCACTACGGCAATCACGTGATCGGGGTTTAGCTCGCGGGCGGCAGCGACAACGTGCCCAATGAGTTCGCGACCGGCAAGGCGGTGCAGCACTTTGGGCTTGGCAGATTTCATGCGGGTGCCTTGGCCTGCAGCGAGAACAATGACGGCGAGTTTGTGTTCGGTCATAGAGCTATTCTGCCTTGAATGAGCGGCTCTCAAAACGCCGCCACCGAAGTGGCTGAATTCACTGGAAAAGCTCCGCCTCTAGGATTCGAACCTAGACTGGACAGCTCCAAAGGCTGCCGTGCTGCCATTACACCAAAGCGGACCGCACCCGAAGGCGCTAACCAATTCTGCCAGATCATTGAGCCTCTGTCGTGCACATCGCCCGATTCGGAGCCTTCGCACACCATTTTGGGGCCTGTACGCCCCGGTTCACTGCACACATGGTCGTTGTGAAACTGAGATAATAACCGGATGCCCCAACGCGACGAAGTCGACCGAATTGTCGAGGCGTGGTCGCGCGAGCGCCCCGATCTCGACTTTGCGCCGTTGCACGTTCTAAGCCGGGTTGGCCGTTTGGCTAAACATTTGGAGCGCGCCCGCCGGTCTGCCTTCGCGGTTGCAGATGTCGAACCGTGGGAGTTCGATGTGCTTTCGGCCCTCCGCAAGGCGGGGGCTCCGTACCAGCTGAGCCCCACCGCGCTTGTGCAGCAGACGATGGTGTCGAGTGGCACGATGACAAACCGCATCGACCGTATGGTTGTTCGTGGCCTCGTCGAGCGCCGCACTGACCCCAATGATGGTCGCGGTGTGATTGTGCTGATGACGGCGACCGGTCGTGAGCGCGTGGACGAAGCGATCACTTCTCTTGTGCATGATGAAACGGCGCTGCTTTCGCGAATGTCTGCCCTAGAACAAGAACGATTGAGCAGTTTGCTCAGAAAGTTGAGCCTCGACGGTGAATAGCCCCCAAGAGCAGACCACCTTCCGCCGCATTTCTCCTGGACTCGGTCTCGCACTTGGTGCTTTTGCTCTTGCTCTGCTGATCAGTTTTCTGGTGCCAGCACTACCGACGCTGACCGTGTGTGTCGTGCTGGGCATCCTGTTTAGTGCGTTGCCGTGGCGCCATGCTGTGCGCGCGGAGATAAAGCCTGGCCTCACAATTGCGGCCCGTCGCCTGCTTCGCATCGGTGTGGTGCTGTTGGGGTTCAAGCTGAGTCTGGTGAGCATTGCCGAGCTCGGGTGGTTGGTGCTCGGCATGATTGTGCTGATCGTCGTGATCACGTTCTTCTTCACGTGGGGTTTGGGACGGATGCTGCGCCTTCCCGGTCAGCAGCCTTTGATGATTGCGGCCGGATTCTCGATCTGTGGCGCCTCCGCTGTTGGTGCAATGGCAGGGATGACTCGCGCCAAAGAATCTGACACGGCTACTCCGGTAGCTCTTGTCACTCTGTGCGGAACCCTCGCCATTGCCCTGCTGCCGGCGCTTCGTCCGCTGATCGGGCTCGATACGGCCGAGTTCGGGATGTGGGTGGGTGCGAGCGTTCACGATGTCGGCCAGGTCGTCGCGACGGCTCAAATCGCTGGCGCAACTGCCCTCGCTGTTGCTGTTGTTGTGAAGCTCACCCGCGTCGCGATGCTTGCCCCGATGGTTGCGCTTGCCGGTGTTGTTGTGGCTCGAAGCGACCGCAAGGCTGCGGCCGCCGCCGATGCCGACGGCGCGCGGGATGCAGACTCTGTCGATCTGAAACCTGCGAAGCGACCCGCGATCCTTCCTCTCTTCGTCGTCGGCTTTCTCGCTGCCGTACTGGTGCGCACCTTTGTGCCGGTATCAGATGGTTTTCTTGAGGTCGCGTCTTACGGCCAGGAACTCATGCTCGGCATGGCCCTCTTCGGACTCGGCGCCGCGATCAGTATCGGCAACCTCATCCGCACCGGCGGTCGTTCACTTCTCGTCGCACTGATCTCGTGGGCGTTCATCGCGCTCATCTCCCTCGGCGCTGTTGAGATCGCTCGTGCCGCTGGAGTCGCCGCTCTCGGCTAGCTCTACCTCCGTGCACGCGAAACGGCCCGCCACCCGCAAAGTGCGAGCAACGGGCCGTGAGCGATGCCTGTGCATTGCCGTTCGCGCGCTAGAGCCAGCGCCGAACGGGAGGTGCGAACCACCGAGATTCGCGCTTCTTGCGCAGCACGAGCTTCTCCATGATGGTGGTGACAGAAATCCGTGACGCGCTGACCACGAACACTGCCGTGACTACCGACAGTGCGAGCATGATCGGGTATTCCTGAATGAGCTGGTCGGCGAGCCAATAGGTCAGAAGCGTGAACGCACTCATGAGAGCTGCTGGCAAGGTCAGTACGCCCAAGATAAGGGCAATACCGAGACCGACCTCAAGAGCGGGGATGGCCCAGCCGAAGAAGCCAGGGGCTCCCCCGAGGAACGTGGTGGTGAATGCCTCGAAGAAGTCGGGCACGCGATTGTTGGAGACGGTGCTGTCGACCACGAGTCCAATGTCAGCCCCACCGAATCCTGCTTTCAGCTTGAATAAGCCTTCGTTAAGCCACAGGATGCCGAGGCCCACCCTCGCCGCTCCCGTGATGACGGAAGCGACGAGGGAAAGCGCACGGTTCATCATGAGAGGAGTGCGGACCCGAAGATTGCCTTGACCTTGTCGCAGTAGATGACGATGGTGTCGTAACCCGAAACATCCATGGCGTCGAAGGTAAAGGTCTGGCTCGCTTCATCGAAGACAACCGAGTCGATCAGCATGCCTGCTGCGACGGCATCCTCGTCGTTACCGTTGGTGAGGTACACGTGCAGGTCGGGGCCCTCGTCGGAGGAGTAACCCGACAGAACGATCTCGGAGTCACTGACGGTGACCGTTCCCGCGACGGACTTGTCGCCAGCACCCTCGAAGGTGCCAGTGCGGGTTACTTCTTCAGTCTGCGACTGCGACTGCGAAGCCTCGGGAGCTGCGGGCTCGCTGCTGCTGGTGTCAGTTGCTGCACCGCTGCAGGCGCTGAGCATGAGTGAGAGGGCGAGGATTGCTGCGCCGGTGATTGCTGTTTTTCTCATGAGGGAGTTCCTAAATTCGGTGTTGTGTGGAGGAAGTCGGCGGGCGTAACACTCGCTGACGGATACGAACGTAAGCCGCGGCATCCACACAATTGGAGGATGTTTCAAGAGCGTAAGAATTGAAACCGGTTGCGGCGGCGATGCCGATCTAGGCTGGGGTCATGGAGAACAAGCCGAACGTGACCATCGTGGAAGACGATGCAACCGTGCTCTCGGTGGTTTCCGAATTTTTACGCGGTCGAGGATATTCCGTTACCGGCATTAGCGATGGCATCCAGGCGCGCGACGCCCTGCGCGGCCCCCTGCCCGACGTGCTCATTCTTGATCGGATGCTGCCCGGCGTCGGCGGTGACGAACTCTGCCGTCAGGCGCGTGCGGCATCCCCGCAACTGCCGATCATCATGTTGACCGCTCTGGATGCCGTGGAAGAACGCATCGATGGTCTCGAACACGGTGCCGATGACTACATCGCTAAACCGTTCTCACTTCGCGAACTTCAACTGCGTATCGACGCGATGGTACGCCGCAGCCGCAGCTCGCACGTCACCTCTGAGATGTTTACTCTTGGCCAGTTTCGGGTTGACCCGGCGCACCGCAAGATTTTGCTCGACGGCAAAGAGATGACGCTCACCACTCGCGAATACGAGTTGTTTCTGTTTCTGCTGCAGAATCCGGATCGGGTACTCAGCCGCGACGACATCCTGCGTGAAGTGTGGGGCTGGAGCTTTGGCGAAGCCTCCACCGTCACCGTGCACGTGCGCCGTCTGCGCGAAAAGATTGAACCCGAACCCCGCTACCCGCGCTATCTGCTCACCGAGTGGGGCCAGGGGTACCGCTTCACTGTGAAGGATGCCGCATGATTCTCAGCTTCAGCGAATGGCTGCTTATTCTCGCTACCGCTGGCGCGTGCACTGCCGCCGTCATGCTCGTCGCAATGCTCGTGTTGCGCCTCACTCGACGCCGAACGATCGCATTCCAATTCACCATCGTGGTGATCGCGGCAGTACTTTCGATCGCTCTTTCCACGGTCGTCATCACAGCCCAAATGCACTTCACCAGCCACGACCTACAGATCGTTCTTGGCGTCGTCGGTGTCTCGGCGCTCATGAGTCTCGGTGCTGCCCTCGTGAGCGGGCGGGCCGTTCGGCGTGCATTCTCTGCACTGCGCGAATCTGTGGCACGAGTGGGCGCTGGCGATGTGGTCGCGGCCGATTCTGGAACGTGGAAAGAAGTTGCGGAAGTCTCGGTGCAACTATCGGATGCTTCCGAACGCCTTGCTGCCGCCCGCGACGAGATTGCGCGCCTCGATGCCTCACGTCGCCAGTTCTTCGCCTGGATCTCGCACGACCTTCGCACTCCCCTGACCGGCATCAGCGCCCTCGCTGAAGCCCTCGACGCTGGCGCTGTTGATGATCCGAGCGACTACCTGCGCCAAATTCGTGCCCAGGTCATCACCATGAACCGACTCGTGGATGACCTCTTCGAACTCTCGCTCATCCAGAGCGGAACCCTCAAGCTTCGGCCGGAGAACATCGAGCTTCTCGATATTGTGTCGGATGCCGTCTCTGATGTGAGCCAGCTTGCGACCGCCCGTGGCATCCGCATTGTTCACGCTGGCGTCGAGGGTCGGATGCTGTGGGCCGACCCCCACGAACTCACTCGCGTGGTCGTGAACCTGCTCACCAACAGCATCCGGTACGCGCCAGCGGACTCGCAGATTCTCATCAGCGCTGACCAGCGCGACGACCTCAGCCTCGTACTCTCGGTGCTCGATCAGGGCAGCGGCGTGGCTAGCGAAGATCTCAGCCACATGTTCGAAATCGGATGGCGAGCTACCGAAGCTCGCACTCCCGAGCAGGAGTCGAGCGGTTCGGCTGGAGCAGGCCTCGGCCTCGCCATTGTGCGCGGCATCGTCGAAGCGCACGGCGGCGGCGTCAACGCCGAGAACGGTCCAGAAGGGTTCCGCCTCAACGTGGCGCTGCCGACAACGGTGAGCTAACGCCCCTGCTCGGTTTGATGCCGTCGTTGTGCCGACTAGGCGAGTAGTTCTTCGAGCTCCAACCAGCGCATCTCGACAGTGTCGAGAGCCTCTTGAAGGGCCTGCTGTTCGCCAACGAGAGCGCCAAGACCAGCAAAATCGGACTGGTCGTGGGTGGCCATCCGCTGATGAAGTTCAGTGATCTGACCCTGCAGCTTCGTGATCTTGCGGCTGGCAGCAGCGTGCTCTTTTTGAGAGGTGCGCAATTCGGCACCGCCCAGTTTCGGCTTTGATTTCGCGGCCGTGGCATCCGGAGCGCCCGCTGCAGCACCTTCAGTATTTATTGAAGCACCCTTGAGCTGCTTCGTGCGCAATTCGAGGTACTCGTCAACACCACGGGGCAGATGGCGGAAGCCGCCCTCCATGACCGCGTACTGCTGATCGGTGACACGCTCAAGCAAGTACCGGTCGTGACTCACGACGAGCAGAGTGCCGGGGTAGGTGTCGAGAAGATCCTCAATCGCAGCAAGCATGTCGGTGTCGAGGTCGTTAGTGGGCTCATCCAGAATCAGAACGTTCGGCTCCGAGAGCAAAATGAGAAGCAACTGGAGGCGACGCTTCTGGCCACCCGACAAATCTTTCACCGGGGTGGAGAGCTGGGTGCTTGTAAAGCCAACCCGCTCCAACATTTGGGTGGGCGTCATCTCTTTGCCGCCGGTGACATAGGTGCTCTTGTGGCGACCGATGACCGTGCTGACGCGCTCGTTCCAAATGTCTTCGAGCTCGGCAAGCTGCTGCGTGAGAGTCGCGACCTTGATGGTTTTTCCGCGCTTCACTCGACCGCTGGTGGGCAGGAGCGAGCCAGAGACGAGCGAGAGCAGCGTGGACTTTCCGGCACCGTTCACGCCCAAGATTCCGGTGCGCTCACCGGGGGCGATGCGCCACGTGACGTCGTTGAGAACCGTCTTCTCGCCGGCGGCACCGGATGCTGGATC
Source organism: Salinibacterium sp. M195 (assembly GCF_019443965.1). Classification (GTDB taxonomy): domain Bacteria; phylum Actinomycetota; class Actinomycetes; order Actinomycetales; family Microbacteriaceae; genus Rhodoglobus. Next base: position 2,831,114 of record NZ_CP040814.1, read on the forward strand.
AGTAACTTGGTAGGTGACGGTGACGCCTTCGAGGTCGACAACATCTTTACCGAGCCGCTGCATCGCCATCGACGACAGCGAAACGCTGTCGCGAGCTGGCGGCTCATTCTCGATCAAATCGTTTGCCGCATCGATGCGGAACTTCGGCTTCGTCGTGCGCGCGGGAGCACCGCGACGCAACCAAGCCAACTCCTTGCGCATGAGGTTCTGGCGCTTCGACTCCGAAGCAGCCGCCATGCGGTCGCGCTCAACTCGCTGCAGAATGTAGGCAGCGTAACCACCCTCGAAAGGCTCGATCAGGCGATCGTGCACCTCCCAGGTGGCAGTACAAATCTCATCAAGGAACCACCGGTCGTGAGTGACAACCAGCAATCCACCGGCGTTGGTTCCCCAGCGACGCTTGAGGTGGCTCGCAAGCCACGAAATACCTTCGACATCGAGGTGGTTAGTGGGCTCATCCAAGAAGATGACATCCCAGTCACCAATCAGCAGAGCGGCAAGAGCAACCCGACGACGCTGGCCACCAGAGAGATCGCCAACCTTGGCCTCCCACGGGATGTCAGCAGCAAGACCCGCAATAACGTCGCGAACCTTCGGGTCGCCCGCCCACACGTGCTCATCAATATCGCCAATGACGGTCTCGTGCACCGTCTTGGTGCCATCGAGCTCATCGGCCTGATCGAGCATGCCGAGGGTGACGCCATTGCGCCTGGTTACTCGCCCCTCATCGGGGTCGAGTCGGCCCGAAAGCATCCGCATGAGGGTAGTTTTGCCGTCACCGTTGCGACCGACGATGCCGATACGGTCGCCCTCGTCGAGGCCGATGGTGACATTATCGAAGATTACGCGAGTCGGAAATTCAAGATGAAGGGACTCAGCGCCTAGAAGGTGTGCCATTCGGGCAAGCCTAGCCGGGTTAGTCGTTGATGATTCGCGCCCCGTGCACCGGACCCGTGGCTCGCACCACATTCATCTGCGCCGCACTCAGCGCAATTTGCAGTTCAAGAGCCGAATCGAGGTCGGCAGTCAAGAACGCAACGGTCGGCCCCGAACCCGAAACTATCCCCGCAAGGGCGCCATTTTTCTCGCCAAGCTCAATGACCGCAGCCAATGAAGGCTCCATATGAAGGGCCGGTGCCTGAAGGTCATTGTGGAGACTTTCGGCAAGCATGTGGGGATCACCCGCGCGCAAGGCCTGAAGAACATCCGTCTCGACACTGGGCGCGACTTCGGCCGGAAATATGTCTTGTGCATGGCGTTCGCGATGAAGGTCGAGCTCGTTGTACACCTCCGGAGTGGAGAGCCCGGAGTCGGAGAGTGCCAACACCCACTGAAACTGCCCTTTGGCCAGAGCGGGGCTGAGCTGGTCGCCACGACCTGTACCTATTGCTGTTCCGCCAGTAAGCGCAAACGGCACGTCAGCGCCAAGTTCCGCCGCCATGCCGAGCATCTGCTCGCGAGAGACACCGGTGCCCCATAAAGCGTCACAGGCAAGAAGTGTTGCCGCGGCATCCGCAGATCCACCACCCATGCCACCGGTAACGGGCACGTGCTTCTCGATCTCGAGACGAACCCCGCCGCGATAGCCAGTGCGCCGCGCAAGAAGTCGAGCGGCCTTGATCGCAATGTTCGAGCCATCAGTGGGAACTCGCGACAAATTGACGGTTCCTGAGATCGACACAGAGAAATCGTCGGCATGAAATGCGCGTACGTCTTCGTGAAGCGAGACTGCCTGATAGGCGATTGCCACATCGTGGTAGCCGTCGTCGAGCAGCGAGCCCACCTTGAGGAAGACATTGATCTTGCCAGGGGCTCGTGCATGAACCATTGTGGAGGCTGCCGGCACGGAAGTCATGAACCAAACTTACCTTGTGCGGTGGACCTGTCTGTGCGCGGGGGCGTGGATAGCGACTGTCACCGAAAAATTGTGAACGTCTCGTTACCCGCGCGAATTTACTTCGAAATAGTGAGCCCGCGAATCGCGGCATATCGAGCCGTGACCGACTCTGCCCACTCGGTGCTCACGTGGCCAGCATTGACCTCAAACCAGCTCAGGAACTCGGCATGCTGCCACTTCGATGCGCCAGCCATATCGAGAAAGGCGAACCATTCATCTGGATGCCGCCCCGTGCCCTCAAGAACATCGCGATCGCTAGGGGACGTGCTCGGTGCATCAGACATGAAGCCAACCTACCGTCGTTCGGCACCAAACGGAATGGTCAATGTTGGCAGCAGCATCACCCGGGACAAACGTCGCTACTCGGCGCGAGCAATTGCAAGGAAATCGTGCACCGTGAGCTCCTCGCCCCGAGCCGTTGGCGCGACACCCGCCGCAATAAGCCGATCGGAGGCGGCGGTCGAGCTGCCCAACAAACTAGAGAGCGACTGACGCAACATTTTGCGACGCTGCTGGAAGGCGGCATCCACTAAGGCGAAGGTGGCCTTGCGCTCCTCGATCGTTCCGGGCTGTTCGCGTCGCTCAAAACGAACGAGCACCGAGTCGACGTTGGGAACGGGCCAGAAGACTTGGCGGCTTACGAGACCGGCGGTGGAGAACTCGCCGTACCAGGCAGCCTTGATGCTCGGCGAACCATAAACCTTGCTGCCGGGGCCTGCCGCTACACGATTGCCGACCTCGGCCTGCACCATCACGAGCCCGCGATCGAGCGAATCGAAGTGCTCCAAGAAATGCAGCAACACCGGAACCGACACGTTGTAGGGCAGGTTCGCCACGAAAACACGAGGGTCGTCGGGCAACTCAGTGACGCGCAAGGCGTCATCGGTGATAACCGTGAGCTGAGCATCCGGCTGCATCTGACTGACCGTGAGTGGCAACTGGGCGGCAAGACGCTTATCGATTTCGACGGCAACAACGGATGCCCCGGTCTCGAGCAACCCGAGCGTGAGCGAACCCAGCCCTGGGCCGACCTCGACCACCGTTTCGCCAGAGACAACGTGCGCGGCTTTCACAATGCGGCGCACCGTGTTGGGATCAATAACAAAGTTTTGGCCCAACTTCTTGGTGGGCTGGATGCCGAGAAGGTCGGCGAGATCGCGGATCTCAGCGGGGCCGAGCAGGGTGCTCATCGGGTGCCTGCGTTCATTGTTGTGTGCGCTGCCGAGCGTGCCGGTGCGGCATCAACGCCCGGGGGAAGTTCGGTATCCCACGAGCCATAAACGGCCTCGGTGGTGGCGGCAAGCTGCGCCGAAAGCTCGAGCTCGCTGATCTCGAGATGCGTCGCCATCGCGCGCACCGTATGCGGCATCAAGTACGGCGCATTCGGCCGGCCACGCAGCGGATGCGGTGTGAGGTACGGAGCGTCGGTCTCGACCATGATGCGGTCGAGATCGATCACCGAAAGCGCTTCGCGCAGGTTCGCCGCGTTCTTGAACGTGACCGTTCCCGCGAACGACAAGAACCAACCGTTGTCGGCTGCAATGCGCGCCATCGCCGCATCACCCGAGAAGCAGTGGAAGACGGTGCGCTCGGGAGCGCCGATCCTCAACAGCGTCTCAATGACCTCGTCGTGGGCGTCGCGATCGTGAATCTGCAGCGCTAAGCCGTGCCGCTTGGCAATCGCAATGTGCGCTTCGAAGGAACGGAACTGCGCGGGGCGACCGTCGTCATCCGTGCGGTAAAAGTCGAGACCTGTTTCGCCGACGGCACGCACCCGAGGAAGGGCGGCAAGTTCGTCGATGGCGGCGAGCGCAGTATCCAACTCCCCTGCCGCTTCAAGCTCGGGAGCGTCGTTCGGGTGAATTGCTACCGCTGCGAGAACACGAGGGTTGGAAGCGGCCAATTCAGCCGACCATCGGCTCGTTGCGACATCCGTGCCGACCTGAACGACGCCACGAACCCCGACCGAAGCGGCCCGCGCCAAGTGCTCATGAAAGTCGAGCTGGTTATCGGGCCCGCCGTCAGCAATCTCGAGGTGCGTGTGATTATCGTAAACAACGCCGTCAAGCGGGTCTGGCAGCGGCGGGTATTGCAGCTTCTCGGACGCTTTTTCGTCGGTGCTGCGGTGGCGTTGCCTGATGAACGGTTCGGTCACGCCGTGCCGCTTTCGGCATCCACTTCGATGCGCGGGAACAGCGATGATTCGAGCGCGGTCACGCGACCGGTGTTCGACCAGTTCGTGGCATCATCAATGCGCTGCTCGCGCAGTTCGCCAACACCACCGATGGCTTGCCAGAGCTTTTCGGTTGCCTTAGGAAGCACGGGCGAAAGAAGGATGGCGAGCGTGCCCAAACCGTTGACCGTCGTGGCCAGTACGGTGCCGAGGCGTTCGCGGTTGGCAGGGTCTTTCGACAGCGCCCACGGCTCTTGCTCCGTGATGTACCCGTTGAGTTCATCCACAAGCTCCCACACCGAGGCCAGCGCTTCGTTGATTGCAAACTTATCGATGAGGGCGTTCGACTTCTCGGTCGCACGCTTCTGCGTCGCAATGATTGCTTCGTCGGATGCCGTCAGCTCACCGAGCGTCGGGATCTCACCATCGAAGTACTTATTCACCATCGCAATAACGCGCGAGGCAAGGTTTCCGAAGCCGTTGGCCAGTTCTGCTTGGTAGCGCGCGCTCAGGTCTTCCCAGCTGAAGGAACCGTCTTGACCGAAGGTGATGGCGCTCATGAAGTAGTAGCGGAAAGCATCGGAGCCGAAGGTGTCGGTGATCTGGGTTGGCGCGATGCCGGTCAACTTCGACTTAGACATCTTTTCACCGCCGACAAGCAACCAGCCGTGGCCGAAGACGGCACGCGGCACCGGGAGGTCTGCAGCCATGAGCATCGCGGGCCAAATGACGGCGTGGAAACGAGCAATGTCTTTGCCGACAAGTTGCACGGCGGGCCAGCGCTTGGCGAACTGTTCGTCGTCGACGCCGTAGCCGATGGCGCTGATGTAGTTGAGGAGGGCGTCGAACCAGACGTACACGACGTGAGTTTCATCCCACGGAACTTTGACACCCCAGTCGAAGCTGGAGCGCGAAATGGAGAGGTCGTCGAGGCCCTGCTTGACGAACTGGATGATTTCGTTGCGCACGCTAGCGGGCTGCACGAAGTCGGGCTGGCTTTCGTACAGGTCGAGCAGCTTCTGCCCGAAGTCACTCATACGGAAGAAGTAGTTTTTCTCTTTGAGGATCTCGACCGGGCGCGAGTGGATGGCGCACACCAGCTGGCCCTTGTAGTCACCGTCGGGAGCGGTGACGAGGTCATCGAGCTGCTTGTACTCTTCGCACCCAACGCAGTAATAGCCCTCGTACTCGCCAGCATAAATGTGGCCGTCGTCATAGAGACGCTGCAGGAAGGTTGCGACAGCCTTCTCGTGACGCTCGTCGGTGGTGCGAATAAAGTCATCGTTGGCGATGTCGATCGTTTCAAGCAGCGGCTGCCATGAATCGGCAACGAGGCGGTCGGCCCACTCTTGTGGAGTCGTGTTGTTTGCGACTGCGGTGCGCAGAATCTTCTGGCCGTGCTCGTCGGTTCCCGTGAGCAGCCAGGCGTCTTCACCCCGCTGACGGTGCCAGCGCGCGAGAACATCGGCGGCCACCTCCGTGTACGCGTGCCCAATGTGGGGAACGTCGTTCACATAGAAAATGGGCGTCGCAATATAGAAGGAGTCGCCGGCAGACATGCCTTCATTGTATTCGCCTGTATCGATTGATTACGCCGGGTGCGTTAGCGGCCTGCTCGGGAGACGGATGCCCGACTCCCCAATGTGGGAGTCTGTGGGTTTATCTGTATTTGTGTTGCATTTCGACAAGAACGGGCGTACTCTCACAGGAACGCATTCGGGTGCGTTGGTAAATCAAAGGAGATTACGGAATGTACGCAGAAGAGCGGCAACAGCACATAGAGGGACAACTTGCTGAAGCCGGTCGCGTCGCCGTAATCGACCTCGCTCGCACGTTCGACGTGTCAAGCGAAACGGTCCGTCGAGACCTCGATCAGCTCGAAGCACGAGGCGTATTGCGCCGCGTGCACGGTGGTGCGGTCTCGGCGGCCCGGATTAGTCGCGTCGAAGAAAGTGTCGCCGCCCGCACCGACCGCAACTCTGCTGCGAAAGAGCGCATTGCGCTGGCCGCGATGGCTCTTATCCCGCCCACGTTCACTGGCGCCATCAGCATCGACTCGGGCACCACGACGAGCCGCCTGGCTCAGCACTTGCGGGACTGGCAGCCCGCGACATCCACTGGTTCGCTGACGATTATCACCAATTCGATCTCGATCGCGGCGATTGTGAGCGAGAACCCACACATTGAGATTCAGCTCATCGGCGGTCGCTTGCGCGGCATCACGGGGGCTGCGGTCGGCTCCGCAACGCTCAACCAGCTTGCGGGCATGCGCCCCGACATCGCATTCCTGGGTGCCAACGGTGTTCACGCCGACTTTGGTTTCAGCACGCCAGACCCCGACGAAGCAGCAGTCAAGAGTGCCCTCACTCGCGGCTCGCGTCGCGCGATCGCCCTTGTCGATGCCTCGAAGCTCGGCATCGAAACCCTCATGAACTTCGCATCGCTCGCGGAGGTCGACACGATCATCACCGACCGCTCCCCCGCCGACGACCTCACTCTCGCCCTCGAGCACGCGGGTGTTGAAACGGTGATCGCATGATCGTCACCGTCACCGCCAACCCCAGCCTCGACCGCACGATCGAGCTCGACTCCGCTCTCGAGCGCGGTGAAGTTCAGCGCTCGGTTTCGAGCAGTGAGCAGCCAGGCGGCAAGGGCGTGAATGTGTCGCGCGCACTGATTGCCTCCGGCTTGGACACCATTGCCGTGCTCCCCGGTGATGCCTCAGACCCAATGCTGGTTGCATTGCGCGCCGAACACACCCCGACCGCTGGCCTGCCGATCGCGGGCCGCGTGCGGTCCAACGTGACGATCACCGAACCTGACGGCACGACAACCAAGATCAACGAGCCGGGCCCGCAACTCACCACCGCCGACGATGCCGCACTCATCGCACTGGTCGTGTCGCACTCCCGCCGCGCAGAATGGGTAGTGCTCGCCGGCTCGCTCCCTCCCGGGCTCAGCGATGACTTTTATGTGCGCGTTGTGCAGGCAATTCGGGCGGCGACCGACAGTCAGCCCCCGCGCATTGCGGTCGATTCCTCGGGTGCACCGATGCTCGCCCTCATCGAATCGGGTGTTGGCGTCGACCTCATCAAGCCCAACTCTGAAGAGCTCGCCGAACTGACAGGCCTTCCAGACACCTTCGAGAGCGACCCGGATGCCGCGGCTACTGCCGCTCTGAGCCTCGTGCAACGCGGCTGTCGTGCTGTACTCGCCACCCTCGGCTCGCGCGGAGCTCTTCTCATCACCGCCGACGAGACTTGGCGAGCCACCATGCCGCCGGTCGCCGCCAAGAGCACCGTCGGCGCAGGAGACGCCTCCCTCGCCGGCTACCTGCTCGCCGACCAACGCGGCGCAACACCAGAACGACGTCTCGCGCAGGCTGTCGCTCACGGCGCTGCCGCCGCATCCCTGCCCGGCAGCACCATGCCAAGCCCCGAACAGACCAAACCCGATTCCGCTGAAGTGTTCGTGCTCAGCCGAGCGGACCACCGCTAAACCTCAGCACCACCACTGCTGTACACAAGGAGAAAGCAATGTCGCAACTCATCACCACTGACCTCGTGCTTTTGGACGCCGATCTCGGCACCAATCGCGAAGGTGTCATTCGTGCGCTGACGCATCTCGTCGCCGAACAAGGCCGCGCCACCAATGCCGAGTCGCTTTTTGACGACGCTTGGGCACGAGAGCAGCTCACCGATACCGGCGTTCCCGGCGGAATCGCAATCCCTCACTGCCGCTCAGAAGCCGTCACCGAACCCACCCTCGTGATGGCTCGCCTTGCGCCTGCCGTTGACTTCGGAGCGACGGATGCTCCGGCCGACCTCGTTTTCCTGATCGCCGCCCCCGCCGGCGCCGACAAAGAACATCTCACGGTGCTGTCTGCTCTTGCCCGGTCCCTCGTGAACCCCGAGTTCGTCGACAGCCTGCGTGCGGCTGCTACCCGCGAAGACATCGTTGCCCTCGTTGAGCAGGCGACTGCGCCGGAAGAGAAGGCAGAGCCCGCCGCCGCTGGTGGTGGTTCTGGTGGTGGTTCTGGTGCGAGCGCCGCGAAGCATGCTGCCCCGGCCACCGATAACGAAGCACGCCCCGTGCTCATTGCCGTTACCGCGTGCCCCACCGGCATCGCGCACACCTACATGGCGGCCGATTCACTCGCCGCCGCCGCAGAACGAGCTGGCGTGGAACTCCACGTCGAGACTCAAGGTTCTTCTGGCGCAACGCCGATTGATCCTGCGGTTATTGCTGCGGCATCCGCTGTCATCTTTGCTGTTGATGTGGATGTTCGCGACAAGGGCCGTTTCGCGGGCAAGCCCCTTGTGCAGTCGCCAGTCAAGCGCGGTATAGATGCGCCTGACGCGATGATCGCCGAAGCCCTCGCCGCCGCTAGCGACCCCAACGCGACTCGCGTTGCCGGTGGCGAAGCGGCCGCCGAGAGCACGAGAAGCACCACCGATGAGCACTTCGGCCAGACAGTGCAGCGCGCCCTACTCACCGGCGTGAGCTACATGATTCCGTTCGTGGCCGGCGGCGGTCTACTGATCGCCCTCGGCTTCTTGCTCGGTGGATACTTGATCACCGACACCGCTGGCGACATCATCACGCAAAACAGTCTGTGGAATCTGCCCGATGGCGGAGTCGGCGCGTACCTCGGTGCCGCGGCCTTCAAGATCGGTCAGGCCTCGATGGGCTTCCTTGTTCCCGCCCTTGCCGGTTACATTGCCTACGCGATTGCCGACCGCCCCGGTATCGCCCCCGGCTTCACCGCCGGTGCTGTTGCTGGTCTCATGGGTGCAGGCTTCCTCGGCGGAATCGTCGGTGGTCTCCTCGCCGGTGTTGCCGCTCACTGGCTCGCCCAGCGCAAGACCGCGGCCTGGTTCCGTGGCCTCATGCCCGTTGTCGTGATCCCGCTGCTGGCGTCGATCTTCGCTTCGGGCTTGATGGTGCTCATTCTCGGTGGACCGATCGCGGCCCTCACCGTTGGCCTCAACGACTTCCTCAACGGCTTGAGTGGTGCATCCGCTGTCGTTCTCGGTCTCATTCTGGGAGCCATGATGGGCTTCGATCTCGGTGGCCCTGTCAACAAAGTCGCCTATGCGTTTGCTGTTGCTGGTCTCGGTGCCGGTGCAATCGACAACCAGGCACCGTGGATGATCATGGCCGCCGTTATGGCATCGGGAATGGTTGCGCCTCTCGCGATGGCTCTCGCCTCCACCGTTCTGGCTCGCCGCCTGTTCTCGCCCGTCGAGAAGGAAAACGGCAAGGCAGCGTGGTTGCTTGGTGCGTCGTTCATCTCTGAAGGAGCCATTCCGTTCGCTGCTGCTGACCCGCTGCGCGTGATCCCCGCCAGTGCGATCGGTAGTGCGGTTACGGGTGGAATCATCATGGCGTTCGGAGTCACCTCGCAGGCACCGCACGGTGGCGTCTTCGTGTTCTTCGCGATCAACCCGTTCCCCCTGTTCCTCGTCGCAATCATTGCGGGAACCATCATCACAGCGCTGATCGTGGTCGCCCTCAAGCGCTTCGTGCGCAAGAGCGCAACGGCGACGCCCGCGGCCGCTCAAGTGCAGGTTGCCGCGTAACGTCGTAGGCTGAATCTCCGGGCGCAGTGCAGACCCTGCGCCCGGAGCATCACATCGCGACACCGCACAAGGGAGACTCAATGAAGATCACCGATAGCGTGCACATCGACGCACCGGTGGAGCGAGTGTTCGAGGTCTTCTGTGACCTTGACAGCACGCCCACCAACGTCAGTGGAATCATTTCCCTTGAGTTGCTTGAAGGTCCAGCACAGCTGAAGATCGGCACTAAGTGGCGAGAAACGCGCACGTTTGCTGGCAAAGAAGCGACCGAAGTGATGTGGGTTACCGATTACGAACAGGATGTGTCGTACACGGTCGATGCGGAATCCCACGGCACGCACTATCAAAGCGTGTACCTGTTCATGCCGAGTCACGGAGGCACGCGCCTTGACTATCGCTTCACGATGACGCCGCTGACCTTCGGAGCACGCCTCATGAGCATTGTCGGCTTACTTTTCCTGGGCGTGACGAAGAAGGCGCTCACCAAAGACCACCACGAATTGAAGGTTGCCTGCGAGTCACAGGCCTGATCGGCCCGAGTCTTTCAGCAGCCTGGGCCCTGCGGCTACGTCGAGCGTTGCGGCTACTGTGATCGCAGCAGCTATTTCGAGCGCAGGGCCGCTTCGTACAGTTCGCGCTTGCTGAGCCCGGTCTGCTCAGCGACTTCGGTTGAGGCTTCTTTTAGCCGGGCACCATCGGCGACCAGCGCGAGCACGTAGCTGACCGCGGTTGGTAGGTCGGATGTCGCGGGCGGGGCGCCCTCAACGACCAGACATATCTCGCCCCGAGCGCCATCTTTGAACTTCGCGGCGAGCTCGGCGGCGGTGCCGCGCGCAACTTCTTCGTACATTTTGGTGAGCTCGCGGCAGACCACCGCGCGCCGGTCGTCGCCGAGTGCCGTGGCCAAGTCGGCGAGCGCTGCCGGAAGGCGATTGGGGCTTTCGAAGAACACCATCGTGCGCTCTTCGCGAGCGAGAGTGCGGAAGTAGGCGACTCTTCCCTTGCGCGGCAGGAAGCCTTCGAAGCTGAAGCGGTCGGTCGGTAGACCGGAGACGGCGAGCGCCGTGAGCACAGCACTCGGTCCTGGCAGAGCTGTCACGGTGACCCCGGCAGCGGCGGCTGCCGAAACGAGCGGGAATCCGGGGTCGCTGATGGCGGGCATCCCGGCATCGCTCAGCACCAGAACGTCAGCGTTACGGGCCAGCTCAACGATCTCGGCGGCCTTCTCTGACTCATTGTGTTCGTGTAGCGGAATGAGCCGCGGTCGGTTCTCGATGCCGAGAGCGCGCATGAGATGGATCGTCGTGCGGGTGTCTTCGCTGGCGATCACCTCAGCGTTCGTGAGAGCTTCGATGAGGCGCTGAGACGCGTCGCCAAGGTTGCCGATGGGAGTCGCCGCAAGAATGATCACCCCGCCATTCTCCCACCCGCGCTGAGCGCGCCATATTCGGCTGCCTCGCGCGCGCAGAGCAGCCCTTGTGAGGTCGTAGTCTTGCACTATGTCGACTCCGCCGCCCTTGAGGGGAACCCCTCTCGGCGCCGTCATGCTCGTCGTGCTCGGCTTGATCTTTCAGGATGTAGGCGCCTCGGTAGCGGTGCTGTTGTTCCCCGAGGTCGGCCCTGCCGGAATGGTCTCGCTGCGGCTCGTCTTCTCGGCCGCGATTTTGCTCGCGATTGCCCGCCCCAACCTTCGCGCCATCTCGAAGCGCGCTTGGCTCATGGCCGTCATCTTCGGCATTTCGCTCGGCGGCATGAACCTGCTGTTCTATGAAGCCCTCTCTCGCGTCGACCTTGGCGCGACCGTCACGATTGAGGTACTCGGCCCCCTCGTGCTCTCGGTTATCGTCGCCCGCCGCGCCAGCGCCTGGCTGTGGGCCGTGCTCGCGTTCGCCGGAGTCGCCCTGCTCAGCCTCGGTAGCATCGGCGCCCTCGACCCCGTCGGTGTTGCCTTCGCGCTCGCCGCCGCCGTGTCATGGGCCGGCTATATTTTGGCGTCACGCAAGACCGGGCAAGTCTTCGCCGGCCTGGATGGTCTCGCCATCGCCATGGCGATCGGCGCGATCATCAGCCTGCCCTTTGGAATCTCGCAAGCTGGCAGCACTCTTCTCGAACCGTCCATCCTGGTGCGCGGGCTCGCTGTCGCCATTTGTTCATCAGCAATCCCCTACGCGCTTGAGCTGATCGCGCTTCGCCGCATTTCGGCCGCGGCATTCTCGGTGCTCATGGCCCTCGCTCCCGCCATCGCCACCGGTGCCGGATTCTTCGTACTCGGGCAGACCATCAGCTTGCTGCAGGGAGTCGGAATTGCGCTCGTGATCGCGGCCTCCATCGGGGCAGTGCGGGCGGCATCCCGTGTGCCAGGCGAACCCGGAGCTGGGCCGAACGCACTACTGCCCGAAGAGACTCCGCTGTAGCGGAAAGCCTCTCCGGGCAGCGCGATCAGTTGTTAGCTGCTTATTGTCAGTCGCTAACGCACGGCCGGTTGGGTCTCTGAATTGCTGCTCGCATCATCCGAAGCCGCAACATGCATGGGATGACTGCGCTCGAGAGCCGCACCCTCAACATCCACGCTCGGCAAGATGCGATCGAGCCACTTCGGGAGCCACCATGCGGAAGCACCGAGCAAGTGCATGAGCGACGGGATGAGCAGCATCCGCACCACGAAGGCGTCGAAGAGCACGCCGACGGCAAGACCGAAGCCGAGCGGTCGCACCATCGCGAGGTGCGAGAACACGAAGCCACCAAAGACAGCGATCATGATGATGGCCGCGGCGGTGACGACAGCTCGTCCGCTGCGCAGTCCACTCATCACGGCGGCCTTCGCCGGCACACCGTGAACGTACGCTTCGCGCATTCCCGAGACAAGGAACAGCTGGTAGTCCATCGCGAGACCGAACAGCACTCCCATGATGAGAATCGGCGCGAAGTTCAGTAGCGGTCCGGGATCGGTGACTCCGAATACCGCACCGAGCCAGCCCCACTGGTACACGGCGACCATCGCGCCGAAGGCTGCCAGCAGCGACAGCACGTAACCGATGGTCGCAACAAGCGGCACCAGCAGCGAGCGGAACACCAGAATCAGGATGAGCAGCGACAGCCCGACGACTACCGCAAGGTAGAGCGGCAACACGTCGGAAAGCTTCTCGGAGATGTCGATATTTCCACTGGCCGAGCCAGCAACACCCAGTTCGATTCCCCCGGCGAGCGGCGAACTGTCACGCAGATCGTGAACGAGTTGACCTGTTGACTCACTCGATGGACCATCGACCGGGATCACCTGGAAGGCGAAGTAATCCGACTCGTCAGACACGCCAACCGGGGCAACGGCGACTACGTCATCGAACGCCAGCAGCCTGTCGGCGAGGTCGGCCTGGGTCTCGACGACGGCATCGTCATCCACCGCCGTCGGCAGGCTGGCTGTAACCAAGAGCGCGCCATTCTGACCGGCACCGAATTCGTCGGCGACCATCGTGTACGCGCGGTACTGGGTCGAATCGGCAGGCTCAGACGACCCATCCGGCAGGCCCAAACGCATCGACAGCGCGGGGATGGCGATCACCAGCAACCCGAGCGTTGCGAGCACCAGAATCGCAATGGCACGGCTCGTGCGCATCGGAGTCGCCGCAACCTGCTTCTGCGATTCATGACCAATGGCGGCACGGGCACGACGCGACAACACGCGAGTGCCGAGCAGTGACAGCAGCGCCGGAGTGAGGCTCACCGCAATGAGCACCGAGACCAGTACGCAGACCGCGCCGACCGTTCCCATCACGCCGAGGAACGGGATGCCGCTGATGTTCAGGGCGAGAAGTGCCACCAGAACCGTCGAGCCCGCGAACAACACCGCATTGCCTGACGTTCCGTTAGCGAGACCGATCGACTCGTGAAGATCCATTCCCGCCGCCAGCTGACGACGGTGGCGCTGCACGATAAAGAGCGTGTAGTCGATACCGACCGCAAGTCCGAGCATGACACCCAAGATCGGCGTCACCGAGGTCATGTCGACAACACCCGAGAAGGCGAGCGAACCCGCAACACCAACCCCGACACCGATGATCGACGAGAGGATTGGCAACGTTGCCGGCAAGAAGGAACGGAACAGAACAAGCAAGACCAGGCCAGCCAGAAGAACACCGATGATCTCACCAATGCCAAGAAGGCCGTCGGTGGTTGTGGCGATCGACGACGAATAGTCGACGGTCACTCCCTCAATTTGGATGTCATCCAGTTGTGACGCAAGCGCGCTCTTGGTCTCTCCCGAGAGATCAATCAGTTCGCTGTCGAAGGTGATGAGGCCCAGCGCTGTCGCCCCATCGGTGGAGACAAAACTGATCTCGGTCGCGGCATCCATGAGACGCTCGCCGTAGCCGAGCTGCTGCTCTTGTTCTTCGAGAAGCGCAGAGTTGTCATCGATTGCCGTTTGCTGAGTTGCCAACTCAGCCAGACCGGCATCGATCTGGGCCTGCTGCGCTTCGAACTCGGCGACGGATGCCTCATAGAACCCGGCTGCCTTGGCCTGCTCGATGGCGGCATCCAGCTGGGCTTGACCTGCCTGGAGTTGTTGTGTGCCGGCATCCAATTGAGTCTGGCCGTCGCTGATCTGCTGCTTGCCAGCCTCGATCTGGTCGCGGCCATCCACGATTTGTTGCGCTTGTTCTGCACGCTGAGCGTCAGTCTCGAAGGGGTCGATGACCTCGCTGACGTCGTCGTTTGAGGTCAGCGCCGCGAGAGCATCCGTAATCTCGGACTGCTGAGTTGCCGAGAACTCTTCGCCATCTTCTGACCCGAAGACTACGGTCGCCGAAATGCCACCGATGTTGCCGAGGCGGTCGGTGAGTTCGGAGGCAACGCGTTCCGTTTCGGTGCCCGGAATGGACATCGTTGACGAGAGGGTCCCTCCGAAGAGGGCGAAGCCGCCGACAGCGATGCCGAGCACGGCGATCCAGCTCACGATGAAGAGCCAGGCGCGGCGAGCCGATAGACGGCCAAGCCGGTACAGAAGTTCAGCCATGCTGAAGAGGACCTCTCGTAGGAACAACAGAAACGAGCACTTCATCGGGCCTGCGCCAATCGTATTCGCAACCAGTGAGTTTTCCAACAACTGTCGGAAAACTCACATCTAGGGCCGCAACATCTGCCAGAATCAAACAATGGATGTGCGCGTAGAACGAACCCGGCGAAGCCTGCAACAGGCGCTCTTCGCGCTCACGCAAGAACGCCCATTCGACGAAGTCACTGTCAGCGACATCGTGGAACGTGCCGGTGTGAACCGCAGCAGCTTCTACCAGCACTACGCCGACAAAGAGACCCTGCTGGCCTTTGCGATCGAGGCCGCCGCCGACGATGCCGGAGTGCAACTCGTCGACCTCGACCCCCAGAGCAGCGAACCACCACCCGCCATCACCAGCTACCTCAGCCACATCGACGCCAACGCCGCGGTGTACGCGAGCGCCCTCGGCCCACGCGGCTCAGCGCTCGTGGCTTCCCGCCTGCGAACGCGCCTCAAGCTCATCGTGCGCAACGGGATCGTGGCCCAAGGAGCCCAACCCTTCGATGGCCTCTCGCTCGAAATCGCCAGCGCAAGCATCACGGGTGCCACTTTCGGCATCATCGAAGCCTGGCTCGCCATGGATCCCCGCCCGCCAGCCGACACCGCCGTTGCCTGGATTTGGCAATCCTTCGGCACCCCCAGCGGGCGCTGGGGCGAAACGGACGCCGCCGACTAATGCGCGCGCGGTGTCGTTGCGGTGCGCTGATGGCTGCACCGCGCGGCTTCCGTCAGTAACATTGCGGGGTGAGCCAGAGCACCCCACGCGACTTCGACGACATGCTGTCGAACGAACCGTCGGCGAGCGCTGACCTTGCCAGCGCAGCACGCGCCGACGAGGGCTCGAGAATCGACCGCTGGTGGGCGACGCGCAGTACGCTGACCCGCCGCTGGCTCGGATGGGTCGGGCCGGCGATAGTGGTGCTGGTCGCCGCGTTCACGCGATTGGTTGGCCTCGCGCATCCGTCATCGCTCGTTTTTGACGAGACCTTCTATGTGAAGGATTCGTGGACGCTCGTGAACCGCGGCTACGAGGCGCAATGGCCAGCCGAAGCCGATGCGCTGTTCAATAGCGGCAAGGTCGACATTTTTCTGAACGACCCGTCATTTGTGGTGCATCCGCCGCTCGGCAAGTGGTTGATCGGGCTGGGCATGCTGCCGGGCGGAGGCGAGGATCCATTCGGCTGGCGCATCGCGACGGCCATCGCCGGCATTCTCGCCGTCATCGTGCTGATGCTGATCGCTAAGAAACTGTTTGGTTCGACGCTACTGGCAACGCTTGCCGGGCTGTTGATGGCGATTGATGGCAACGCGATCGTCATGAGCCGGGTGGCGCTGCTCGATAACTTTGTGATGATCTTCGCCCTGCTCGGGGTGGGCGCGATGCTGCTCGACCGTGAGCACTCGGCCACCCGGCTAGCACTATGGATCAGCCGACGCGGGCTGCGCGGTGGGGCTACCGACTGGGGTCCAAGCTTGTGGTGGCGACCGTGGCTCATGCTCGCCGCCGTCGCCTTCGGTGCGGCCGCCGCCGTCAAGTGGAACGGCCTCTATTTCTTGGCCGCCTTTGCCATCTACAGCTTGGTGGTGGATGCTCTCGCTCGCCGCCGCGCCGGAATCAGTTTCTGGGGCTCCGGCACTCTCTTCAAGCAAGCCCCAGTGAGCTTCTTGCTGACGGTTCCGGTCGCTCTGCTCGTCTATCTCGCATCCTGGACCAGCTGGTTCATCAGCGACAACAGCTATGACCGGTCGTGGGCCGAAACCGACGGTAATGCGTGGACAGGGCTCTTCAGCGGGGTGCCCCTCGACATCCAAAGTCTCTGGCATTTTCAGTCGAGCGTGTACAGCTATCACGTTGGCGAAAGTCGACCCCATCCCTATCAGGCGAATCCGTTGACGTGGCTGTTGCTCATCCGCCCCACGAGCATGTTCTACGAGAACTCTGTTCGCGGCGAAAGCGGCTGCCTCGCAGATGCCTGCGGTGCCTCAATTTCAGGAATCGCCAACCCTCTCATCTGGTGGGCTGCGACCGCGGCAGTGCTGTATCTCCTGTACCGACTGGTGCGCTACCGCCAGGGGCAGACCGGCTTCATTTTGATGGGAGTCGCTGCCGGCTACCTGCCGTGGCTGCTGTACCTGAACCGCACCGTGTTTCAGTTCTACACAATCGTGTTCGAGCCGTACCTCATATTGGCGTTGGTGGCCGCACTCGGGGTGATCGTCGGCAGATCCGATGATGACCGCTATCGACGAACGAGCGGCCTCGGCGTTGTCGCGGTGTTTGTGGTCGTCGTGATTGCGGTCAGCGTGTTCTTCTGGCCCCTGTGGACCGGCCAGACCCTTGACTATGACCTGCTGCGCTTGCGCTGGTGGTTGCCAACCTGGGTCTAGGCGAGCTCGGGCTCGACCCTCCGAGACCGGAAGCCAGCTGTTTCGTGGCGTTCTGTTACGTCGAAAGTCCGCCCTCGGCATCCGCTTCGGTAGCCTGAGACTATGACTGATCAGGGTGGTTCCGACAGAAACTATGGTTTTCGTACGCGCGCGATTCACGCGGGCAACATCCCTGATGCGGCGACAGGTTCTCGCGCCCTGCCGATCTACCAAACAAGTGCCTTTGTCTTTGATGACACCGCGGATGCCGCTGCCCGCTTTGCCCTGCAGAAGTACGGCAATATCTATTCGCGGGTCGCAAACCCGACGGTGGCGAGCTTCGAAGAGCGCGTTGCTTCGCTCGAGGGCGGCCTCGGTGCCGTCGCTACCGGCAGCGGGTTGAGCGCGCAGTTCATCACTTTCGCCGCCTTGGCAGGTGCCGGTGATCACATTGTGTCGAGCGCCAACCTCTATGGCGGCTCCATTACCCAGTTGGATGTCACGCTGCGTCGTTTCGGGGTCGAGACCACCTTTGTGCGCTCCTCCGACCCGGCCGATTATGCAGCGGCGATCACGCCGAAGACGAAGCTGATCTTTGCGGAGACCATCGCCAACCCGTCGGGAGAGATCGCGGACATTGAGGGGCTGGCTGAGGTTGCTCACGCCCACAACATCCCGCTCATCATTGACTCGACTGTTGCGACCCCGTACCTGAATCGCCCTATCGAGTGGGGCGCCGATATTGTCACTCACTCCGCGACCAAGTTTCTGGGTGGTGCCGGAACGACTCTCGGCGGCGTCGTGGTCGAGAGCGGTCGTTTCGATTGGGCCAACGCAAACTTTCCCCTCTTCGATGAACCGGTACCCA
The DNA here is from genome assembly GCF_019443965.1 of Salinibacterium sp. M195. Classification (GTDB taxonomy): domain Bacteria; phylum Actinomycetota; class Actinomycetes; order Actinomycetales; family Microbacteriaceae; genus Rhodoglobus. The sequence goes on from NZ_CP040814.1 coordinate 2,849,051, forward strand.
GTTACGGCGGACTCAACTGGAGCGGCAACTTTGGCGAATACGCGTTCCTCACACGGCTGCGTGCTGAGCAGCTTCGCGACATCGGTCCAGCCCTCTCGCCGCATTCGGCCTGGTTGCTCGCGACCGGCGTCGAAACTCTTCCCTTCCGGATGCAAGCTCACGTCGACAACGCCCGCACGGTTGCGGAGTGGCTCGAGGCCGACCCGCGCATCGAGACCGTGTACTGGGCCGGGCTGCCCGGGCATCCGCACTTCGACCGTGCGCAGAAGTATCTGCCGAAGGGTGCCGGTTCGGTGTTCTCCTTTGAAGTCAAGGGTGGCCGCCCCGTCGGCCAGAAATTCATCGAGAGCGTTGAGCTAGCCAGCCATCTCGCCAACATCGGTGATGCAAAAACGCTGGTAATTCATCCCGCATCGACAACGCATGCGCAGCTCTCCGAACAGCAACTGATCGACGCGGGCGTGCTTCCTGGCGTTGTGCGCATTAGTGTCGGAATCGAAGACCCCGAAGACATCATCGCCGACCTTGATCAGGCATTGACCGCAGCAGTGAAGGGCTAAGGATGTCGTCAGAAGAAGTGCAGACCACTCAGCTCAGCAATGGGCTCACCTGCGATCTGCCCGCCAGCTCCCCGCTCGCAAAATTGCTGAAGTCGCAGCGCACCTGGGTAGGACCGGATGCCAAAAAGCGTGCCGCAATTCTGCGCACGGCCAAGTCAATCGCCATCGTCGGAGCCTCCCCCAATCCGTCACGTTCCAGCTATTTCGTGGGCACCTACCTGCTGCAGTCGACCGACTACCGCGTGTATTTCGTGAACCCCAACGCCGACACAATTCTGGGCCAGAAGGCGTATCCCGATCTCGCCTCGCTGCCCGAAGTGCCCGACATCGTTGACGTGTTTCGTAAGGCCAGCGACATCCCCGCCGTGGTCGAAGACGTACTCGCCATCGGCGCGAAGACTATCTGGGTGCAGCTAGGGATCTGGAACGAGGAAGCCGCCGTTTACGCCGAATCGCAGGGGCTCACGATCGTCATGGATCGCTGCCTCAAGGTCGAACACGCGCGCTTCAATGGCGGGCTCAACCTCATGGGGTTCGACACCGGGGTTATCTCCGCGCGTCGCGCCGGGCGCTAGGCTTTCGCGTCTCCGAGAAGTGCGAGACTGTTTCGACCACCCTTGTCAATCATTTCGCCGTAGTACTCGATCACGAAAGTTCGGGCCAAGTGCCCAGCCCGAGCGCCATCCTGAGCTTCGATGGCGTTGAAGATTTCGTAGTCGTGGGCGAGCGAAAGTTTCATTTGTGCCCCGGAGTCTGGCGCACTATCGATGCGGTCGTTGACCAAATCAACGAGTGCACCGCGGGCGGCGTCACCACAGATTTGCATGAGTTGGTTGTGACTTGCCTCCCACACCGTGGCGTGGAAATCGACGTCCGCTTGGCTGAATACTGCTGAGCCTCCAGCGATGCTCGATTCCATCGCTTCGACGGCAGCGCGCATTTCTTCTAGTTGCTCAGGAGTTCGATGCTCTGCGGCCAGGGTGCAGGATGCCCCTTCAAGCATCACCCGAAATTCAACGAGCTCAGAGAGCTTAATCGTGCCACTGCGCACCAGCCGGTTCATCGCTTTGTGCAGCGTCGCGGGCGACGCTTGAAGGATTTCGGGGCCGCGAGGATCTCCGGGGCGTGAGCGCACGAGCCCACCACTTTCGAGCACCCGGAGGGCTTCGCGCACAGTCGCGCGGCTCACAGCGAAGGTGCCCATGAGTTCTCGCTCGCTCGGCAAACGATCGCCGGGATTGAGCTGACGCGTGGCGATCGCTTGCTCTATCTGCTCCACGATCGCTTCATAGGCGCGCACGGGTTTGACGGCGACGAACTCAGTTTTGTCTGTCATCTGCTTTCCTTCTGCACATCATTGTTGCCGAGTTTCGAGTTTTTTGCGCCCCGTGTTGACGACCTTCGTGGTCCGTGCAACACTATCGGACACGACCCAAGTGTACTGGTCAGACCAGTTGTTTCGGGCCGCTATCAATCACATTTCACCCCCGTTTCGCACCACTCCCTTTCCCGTAATACATCGGAAACAAATCAAGGAGATTGTCAAGACATGAGGTCCTTTACTCGGCGAAAAACCTTCGCCATCACCGCAACCGCACTGGTTGCTTCCCTTACACTCGTCGGCTGTTCCGCTACCGGCAACTCCTCCGATGCTGCGCCGAGCACTGAACTGGTTGTCGGCCTCCTCGCGTCCCCGGCAAACCTCGACTTCTCCACCACCGGCGGCGCAGCCATTCCGCAGGCGCTGCTCTACAACGTCTACGAAGGTCTCGTAAAGATCGACAACGCAGGCGACATCCAGCCGCTTCTCGCCGAGTCCTACACGGTCAGCGACGACGGGCTCGTCTACACCTTCATGCTTCACGAAGGCGTCACGTTCTCCAACGGATCGCCATTTACCGCCGAGAGCGTGAAGTTCAGCCTCGAGCGCGTCGCTGACAATTGGACAGCAAACGGGCCGGGCTACCTCGACCCCATCGCATCCGTCGATGTCGTTTCCGACACCGAGGTCACGATCACTCTTAGTACCCCGAGCAACAGCTGGCTCTTCAACATGGCTGGCCCCGTCGGAACAATGTTCAGCACAGACGGCGTCGCTGACCTCGCCACGGATCCCATCGGGACTGGTCCCTACGACGTGACCGAATTCACCTCCGGCACCAGCCTCGAGCTGACCGAACGCGACGACTACTGGGGTGAAGCACCCTTTATGAGCGACGTCACCTTCATGTACTACGCCGACGCTACCGCGCAGACCAACGCCCTCTTGGGTGGGGACATCGACCTCATCTCGGCGCTCACCGCGTACCAGTTGATCGGGCAGTTCGAATCGGATGACGACTTTGCCGTCTACGAAGGAACATCGACCGGCGAGACCACAATGACGCTGAACAACCAGAGTGACGCTTTCAGCGACGTTCGCGTTCGTCAAGCCGTCATGTACGCCGTCGACCGCCAGGCCGTGCTCGACACCGTGAACAGCGGTTACGGGTCGCTTATCGGCTCGATGGTTCCGCCGACCGACCCCTGGTTCGATGACTCACTTGTCGACCTTTACCCCTACGACCCCGCCAAGGCAGAAGCCCTTCTGGCTGAAGCTGGCGTCAGCGACCTCACCGTCTCGATGAAGCTCCCCAACCTGCCCTACGCCATGGATGCCGGACAGGTTGTCAAGGATCAGCTCGCTCAAGTCGGCATCACCGCCGACGTCACCACACTGGAATTCCCCGCAGTCTGGCTCGACGAGGTCTTCACCAACCACGACTACGACATCTCGATCGTCGCGCACACCGAACCGCGCGACATTACAGCGTTTGCCGCACCGGGGTACTACGCCGGGTACGACAACCCCGAAGTAATGGCGCTATTCGCTGAGGCTGATGCTAGCGACGAAGCAACCTTCGTCGAGTTGATGAAGAAGGCCACCGCGACCATGGCCGAAGAAGCCGCGGCCGACTGGCTCTTCCTCAACCCCAACGTGACGGCGGCAGATGCCGACCTCACCGGGGTGCCACTGAACGCTCCGACGTTGTCATTCGACCTGGCCACGATCGCCCGCTAGAACCCGCCTCACCAGCACCACACCCCTAACGGGCGGGGCCGGGACGTCACCAACCCCGATGCCCCGGCTCCGCCCGACAGACCCCAGTCCCATCACTGCGAAAAGGCCCAAACATGCTGTTGACCATCGCCCGCCGTATCGGCGTCTTTGCCGCGACACTGGTGGCGGCATCCATCATCACGTTTCTCATGCTGTCGATCCTTCCTGGAAACGCGGCACGCGTCGCACTCGGTATTGATGCGACTGAAGCCCAAGTCATTGCCCAAGAAAAATTGATGGGTCTCGACCGCCCGCTCTATGCTCAGTTCTTCGACTGGTTCGGAAACCTCGCGATCGGCGACTTCGGCACCTCAACCGTGTCGGGTCAAGAAATCGGGCCCCAGATCGGCGACGCCCTCGCCATCACCGGGGTGCTCGTGATCTCCAGCGTGATCCTTGCGCTTCTCTTCGCTATCCCGATGGGCATCCTCTCTGCTGTGCGCCAGAACAAAGCGGATGGCGTGATCATTTCCGGTATCAGCCAGATCGGAATCTCGATCCCCGGCTTCCTCTTCGGAATCCTTCTCGTGGCGCTCTTCGCCGTGAAACTCAAATGGCTACCGGCCGGCGGATGGGATTCTCCGGGAGAAGACTTCGTCGGATTCCTCGAACATCTCATCCTCCCGGCGATCGCCCTCGGCTCCGTTCAGGGTGCCGTGCTCAGCCGCTACGTTCGCTCCTCGGTTCTTGAAGTGATGCGGGAAGACTTTCTCCGCACCGCTCGCGCCAAGGGCCTCACCCCCAATCGAGCACTCATGCGCCACGGCCTTCGCAACGCCGCCATCCCCGTGATGACAGTGCTCGGCCTTCAGATTGCCTCGCTACTGATCGGCGCCGTTGTCATCGAACGCGTCTTCGCGATCCCCGGACTCGGCAGCCTCCTGCTCGACAAGGTAGCCCTGCGGGACCTGCCCAGCATTCAAGGAATCGTGATGGTTCTCGTAGCCCTAGTGCTACTCCTGAACCTCCTGATCGACATCGCCTACACAATTGTTGACCCCCGACTTCGGAGCGCCTCATGACGACAACACCTCCCGCTGCCGCGGCATCGCGCCTGCGCCGCAATGCCACACCCTCCGGCAAACGCCGCAACGGCAACCTTGTCGTTGGCATCGCCCTCATCGGACTCGTCGTCTTCGCCGCCGTGCTCTCCGCGTTCTGGACGCCCTTCGACCCCGAAGGCGTCTTCCCGGGAGAGCTCCTTCTCCCGCCCGGCGCCGAACACCTCCTCGGCACCGACAACTTCGGGCGCGACGTGCTCAGCTCGATCCTGCGCGGTGCTCAGATCTCTCTGATCGTCGGGCTCGTCGCCGTCGGCATCGCGGCCGTGCTCGGCGTGCCCTTCGGCATCGTTGCGGGCATGAACCCCGGCCGCCTCGACCAGTTCATGATGCGCGGCAACGACATCCTGCTCGCCTTCCCCGCCCTGCTGCTCGCCATCATCTTCGGCGCTGTGTTCGGGGCCAACACCCTGACCGCCATGGTCGCGCTCGGCATCGGTTCAGCGCCCTCATTCGCCTCAATTGCCCGCAGTGGCACCCAGCAGGTGATGAGCCGCGAATACGTGCAGGCGTCCAAAGCCTCCGGAAAGAACTGCTGGTTCGTTGGCGTGAAGCACGTACTGCCCAACATTTCGGGAATCCTGATTGTGCAAGCATCCGTCTCGTTTGGTATCGCCGTGCTCGCCGAAGCCGCCCTCTCCTACCTCGGGCTCGGAACCACCCCGCCAACACCTTCCTGGGGCCGGATGCTGCAAGACGCGCAGGGCTACCTCTATGTTCAACCGCTCTTGGTGGTGTGGCCCGGCATTGCGATCGCCATCGCAGTGCTCGGATTCAACCTCCTCGGCGACGGATTACGCGACCGGCTCGACCCCAGAATGCAGGTAAAACGATGACCACTTCAGACACCTCCGGCGAACCGACACTCAGCGTTCGCAACCTCACCGTCAACTCCGCGTACGCGGAACTACTGCACGGCATCAGTTTCGACATTGCCCCCGGCGAGCGCGTTGGGCTCATTGGGGAATCCGGTTCTGGCAAGTCGCTCACCGCGACATCCGTCATGGGATTGCTCCCTGAGACGCTCGCCGCCAACGGGGAGATTCACCTCGCCGGCGGTCACGGTGACCTTGTGCACGCCTCGGAGACAAAGCTCAGCCAGCTGCGCGGCAACACGATGGCCATGGTCTTCCAAGAGCCCATGACCGCGCTGAACCCGCTCATGAAGGTCGGTGCACAGGTGGCCGAGATCATGACCCAGCACCGCACAGTTCCTGCCGGTCAGTCTGCCAGTGCGCGTGCCGTTGAACTGTTGGCGCAAGTGAAGCTTCCGAATCCCGCTGAAGCTGCCCTTGCCTTCCCCCACCAACTCTCCGGCGGACAACGCCAACGCGTCATGCTCGCGATGGCGATGGCCAACGACCCCAAGCTGTTGTTGTGCGACGAACCGACAACTGCTCTGGATGTCACGGTGCAGGCAGAGGTGCTGCGCCTGATCGAAGGTCTTGTCACGGAACGCGGCACCTCACTGCTCTTCATCACCCACGACATCGGGGTGGTCGCTGAAGTCTGCGAGCGCGTGCTCGTCATGTACAAGGGCGACATAGTGGAAGACGGAACGGTGGAACAGGTCATCACCAACCCGCAGCATCCGTATACGAAAGCACTCATTGCGGCGTCCAATCTTTCCGTCGTGGATGAGCGGGGTCGCCTGCACACGATTGCGACAAGTGCGATCACGCTTCCCACCGCCGCAGAGCTCGCAGCAGCGCTGCAGCAGCCTGTCGCCACGAAACCCGCTGAGCCGTCGCAGTCGGTCGAACCCGCACTGGCAACGCCGGCTTTGGCCAGCGCCCCAGATTTCGTCATTCCCCACCAGCGTCGCACCGACCCCGACGAGCGCATCATCTTCAACGAGATTCCGGGCGAGCCGCTGATTCGGGTGCGCGAGCTCACTCGTCAGTACAAGCGCCGCGGTGGCGGCAAGCTTTTCGGCAAGCCACCCGTCGTGCACGGCCTACGCGGTCTCGACTTCGACGTGGCTAAGGGCCAGCGCTTCGGTATCGTCGGGGAATCGGGGTCAGGAAAGTCGACCCTGATGCGACTGATGTGTGCCCTCGACGAACCGACCGGTGGCAGCATCACGGTTTCTGGCCAAGAGCTGGCGGGAGCGAAAGAGCGCGACTTGCGCGACTTCCGCAGCAAGGTGCAGATCGTGTTCCAAGACCCCATGGGCTCGCTAGATCCACGCATGAAGGTTGAGCAGATCGTCGCGGAGCCGCTACGCGGGGTCAGCCGCGATGAGTCCCGCGAGCGAGTGATTGCCCAGTTGGAGTCCGTCGGTTTGGATGCCGATGTCATGCACCGTCATCCGCACCAGTTCTCGGGTGGTCAGCGCCAACGCATTTCGATTGCGCGAGCCCTCATCACGCGTCCTCGCGTGTTGGTGGCGGATGAGGCCGTGAGTGCCCTGGACGTTTCGGTGCGGGCACAGGTGCTCAACCTGCTCTCTGATCTGGTCGACGAGTACGCGCTCACGCTTCTGTTTGTGTCGCACGACCTCGGGGTTATCCGGCACGCCTGCGACACCGTTGCCGTGCTGTCGGATGGCCGCATAGTCGAATGCGGACCGACCGACGATGTCTACGACAATCCGCTTCACCCGTACACCCAGAAGCTCGTGAGCGCGACACCGTCGATCTCCGAACTCGCCGGACGGGCCCGCTCGTGAGCGGCGCAGACAGCACCGACCGCCGCGACGTTGGTTCCATTACTGACGTAGACGGCATCCGTGTCGGTCAGGTCAACCGTCAGGGCGATGGCTGGCTCAGCGGCGTGACCGTGGTGTTGCCCGACGCCGACACCATCGGCGGCGTTGATGTGCGCGGCGGTGGTCCAGGCACCCACGAGACCGATGCTCTCGACCCACGCACTCTGGTGCCGACGGTTGATGCTGTGGTGCTCACTGGCGGAAGCGCCTACGGCCTGGCTTCGGCCCAGGGCGCTCAGCGCTGGTGTGAGGAAGATGAGCGCGGAATTCTCGTCGGCACCCTCCCCCACGAGGTGGTGCCGATTGTTCCCGCTGCCGCCATTTTTGATCTCGGGCGCGGTGGAGAATTCGGCAATCGCCCTACCGAGCAGATGGGATACGACGCCGCAGCAGCCGCTGCCGCGAGCCCACCTTTCAGCCCTGTTGAGCGCGGCAACGTCGGTGCTGGCACCGGTGGCGCACTCGGCGGAATCTACAAGGGCGGCGTAGGCACAGCCTCGGTCACTCTCCCCGGAGACAACGGAGACATCGTCGTCGGGGCAATCGTGGTCGTGAATGCGGTCGGGATTCCGTGGCTGCCTCAGACGACAGCGTCTACGACGGCAAGCGGCAAAGCCGCAGCCGCGGCGGCTGGCCTCGAGCCGGTGCGTTCGGCATCGCCGCCGCAGGGACTCAACACGACCATCGCCGTAGTCGCGACGAACGCGATTCTCGATCCGGCGGAAGCGTCACGCACGGCGACGACCGCCCACGACGGGTTCGCTCGGGTGCTGAACCCCGTGCACACGCTCACCGATGGCGACACCATTTTTGTGCTCGCTACGTCCAAAAAGGAACTGGCCGGCGATGACCGCAGCGGTCGCGTAGCGTCGCTCTTCGCTCTGCAAACCGCAGCGGCCGAAGCCATGCGTCTCGCCATTCTGGATGCCATTGATTCCGCTCGCACCGTGACGACCCCGGTAGTGACTCTGGAACGTTTCCCTCTCCCCACTGACCTCGACTGGAGCGTCCTCGCATGACCGCCACCCCCACCGGCAGCACCGCATCGTTGGCAACGCTGACCGCTACTGAACTTGTTTCCCTCTTCGCGAGCCGAGCGATCTCCCCCGTCGAGGTCACCCGCGCTGTGCTCGAGCGAGCGGAAGCCAAGCAGGCCGAGCTGAATTGTTTTTATGCCATCGATACCGCAGGGGCTACCGCTGCGGCTGAGGCGAGCGAGAAGCGCTGGGCTGCTGGCGAACCGCTGGGCGCCATCGACGGCGTTCCATCGACGATCAAAGAGAATGTCGCGCTGGCCGGCTTCAGCCAGCCTTCGGGCACGGCAGCGAAGTTCGACGCGCCTCCGGCCACCGCTGACGGTCCTCTCGCGGCCCGCCTCAAAGAATCGGGTGGCGTTATTTTCGGCATCACTGTGATGCCTGACTACGGGATGCTCTCCTCGGGTGTCTCGTCGCTGCACGGCATCACTCGCAGCCCCTGGAACCCCGCGTGGACTGTTGGTGGTTCCAGTGGTGGAGCCGGTGCTGCAGCGGCGGCGGGCGTTGGCCCGCTGCATTCCGGTTCGGACATCGGCGGATCACTGCGCCTTCCGGCAACGTGGCTCGGGCTCTTTACTCTCAAGCCCAGCTCGGGACGCGTCGCCGTCGATCCGCCCTACATGGGTCGCGTCGCCGGCCCCCTCACCCGCACGGTCGATGACGCTGCTCTCATGATGAGCGTGATGACGCGACCCGATATTCGTGACTACACGAGCCTCGGCCAGCAAGATCTCGACTGGAGCGACATTCACTATCCCGACCTTGAGGCTGCGATGCGCGGCAAGAAGGTCGCCTTCCACTTGGAGGGTGGCGCTGGTTTGCCGACTGACCCTGAGGTCGCTGCTGCGATTCAGGATGCCGTCAGCCACTTTGCTGCCGCCAGTGCCGAGATCACCGAGATCGCTCCGCCCATGACCGAGGAGTATCTCGATGACCTCGACATGTTCTTGCGGGTGCGTTCGCTCGGAGACTTCGAGGCGTTGAGCCCGGAGCGTCAAGCGATGGTGCTGCCGTTCATCCAAGACTGGGTTCTCGCCGGTCAAGGCGTTACTGGGGTTGAATCACTGCGTCATTACCAAACGATTCAGTCGATGCGTGACAGCACGGTGCGCTCCACCGCGCCCTACGATCTGGTGCTGTCGGCAGCATCGCCCGTCGCGGCGTTCCCTGCCGAGTGGCCCATGCCGAGCAACGATGCCGCAACCTCGCTGCACCACATTGCCTACACCGCGCCCTACAACTTCTCGGAGCAACCCGCGTCGACACTGAACTGCGGGTTCACCGCCGACGGTCGTCCGATCGGGCTGCAGATTGCCGGACGTCGCTACGACGACCTCGAAGTCATGCGCGCCAGCCACTGGTACGAGCAGACCCGCCCGTCCAACGCTGCCCCGGCTTGGCCACTGTGAATCGACGCTGGGGCGGCCCCCTCGCCCTGGCCGGCATCCTGCTCGTCGCCCTGAACCTCCGCCCTGCGGTTGCGTCGTTGTCGCCGATTATTGTCGCGGTGCAGCGGGACATTTCGCTCGACAGCGTTGCTCTCGGCATCCTCGGCATGCTTGCGCCGGCATGTTTCGCTGTGGCCGGGCTCACGATGCACTTGGTCAGTCGTCGCCTGCACGCGGAGTGGATTCTGCTTGGCGCTCTCGTGGCGATTGTGGGCGGTCAGCTTGTGCGAGCGACGAGCTTCTCATTCGCGGGTCTGCTCGTGGGTGGTATCTTCGCGTTCCTCGGCATGGGCGTCGCGAACGTTCTTTTGCCGCCGTTGGTCAAGAAGTACTTTCCGCGACGCATCGGGCTCGTCACGTCGCTGTACGTGACGCTTATCTCCGTTGGCGCGCTCGTGCCACCGTTGCTGGCGGTGCCTCTCGCGCAGGCGACGGGGTGGCGTGAGTCGCTCGGCTCGTGGGCACTCATTGGCATGCTGGCGATCATCCCGTGGATCGCACTCGTTGTCGGGCGCCGCAGTCGAGACACCGCCAATGCCGCCTCCACAATCCCGACGCCCCGCATCGGTGGCCTCTGGAAATCACGGATCGCGTGGGGCGTTTCGCTCATCTTCGCCGTCTCCAGCTTCAACGGCTACGCGATGTTCGCGTGGCTGCCACCCCTGCTGGTATCGACCGCCGGAGCCACCGAAACCGAAGCCGGGCAACTTCTCTCGCTGTTCGCGACCATCGGAATCCCTGCCGCGATCCTCGTGCCGTTTATTGCGAATCGGATGCGCGAACCCCTGCACCTCGTCTACCCGGGCGTTGCCGCCTTCGTTGTCGGTTACCTCGGCCTCATCTTGGCGCCATCAGTCATGACCTGGCTGTGGGTGTCCATCCTCGGAATCGGCACGCTGATCTTTCCGCTGAGCCTGCTCCTCGTCAACCTACGCACGCTTACCTACGAAGGCTCGATCGCGCTTAGCGGTTTTGTACAAGGAGTCGGCTACGTGCTCGGAGCCCTCGGACCGCTGTCGGTCGGTGTCGTTCACGCCATCTCGGGCAACTGGACGGCGCCCCTCATCGTGTTGCTCGTCGCCTCAGCCGTGGTTGGTGGCGTCGCACTGCTCTTGATGACTCCGGGGTCGCTCGAGAATCCAGGTATTCGCCGCCCTAGCTCACGCCCACGCATGACGTTCGTTCCCGCACTCAATCCCCGAGGCGGTGAGTTGAACCGATAGCAGCCGCCGCGCGCTCTTCGTGACCGGCACCGCCGTAGCGGTGCACTAACTTAGCGGTATGGCAGTAGTTCAGACTCGACGGGCTCGCGCTGCACGACGCCGCAAACGCCGGGTCGACGCCGCCGACAACGATCTCACCGCCGAGCAGTGGGAAGAGCTCAAGCGCGAGTGGGGCGGCTGCGCCTATTGCGCCGCGACCGACACCGCGCTGCAAAAGGATTGCGTTCAGCCGATCTCTCGCGGCGGCAGCTACACCGTCGGCAACGTTGTGCCCGCCTGCGGCTCCTGCAACGCCAGCAAAAGCAACAGCGAAGTGACGTCGTGGATGCGCCGCAAACGCCTCGACGAGCGCGCGTTCCTCACGCAGTTCGTGCACGTGCGGCAGGCGCTGGGGCTGGTTTAGCTAGTTTCGTTGTCTCGTCATTTCAGTAGGAGGGCATGAAGCTCGGCGATTGTTGATTTCGTCGACACGTGGTGAATGCTCGTCCATCCGTGCGCTCGCGCTGCTAAACAATTAGCGGCGATATCGTCGATCAACACAACCACTGAACCTGACGGTGACAGCTTCTCATCAGCGTGAGCAAAAATGCGCGGGTCAGGTTTAGCCAAGCCGATTTCGTGCGACCGCACCCAGGCCTCGAAGACATCGACTCCGGCCAGCATCTTCGCCCGGTGGGGTTCCCACTCAGCCACGCTGTTCGTCAGCATTCCGACGCGCACTCCAGCATCAGTCAATCGGTGAAGTTCACCAAGCAGCTCAGTGTTGAGAGGCCGATCGCGGTACCAGTATTCGTCCCAGCGGCCGAGGTCCACCTGACTAACGGTACCGATCGGCAGGGCTTTCTCAAGGAGCGCACCCCACTCTGCCTGACTGATGAGCCCCAACTCAAGAGGCCGAAGTCCTGTGACGTCGAGATCGTGGGCTACTCGCGTTGCCGCCTCCATGAGCACGCTCCACGGGACACCGCTCGCCGCAACAACCTGAGCAATGGCTTCGTCAAGGGGAGGGGTCAGGACTCCCCCAAAGTCACACCAGATGACTCCGAGGCCGACTGCCGGTGCGGGTGCGGGTGCGAAATCAGATGACATTGCGGCGGTTTCCATTCGAGTCAAAGTAGTGAAGGCGAGCAGCAGCAATTGTGGCGCGAACGGGATCACCCGGCTTCAGCCAGCGCTCTCCTTCACGCTGAGTGATGGTGAAGGTGTGCGCGCCGTCGCGGATGAGAACCTGCTGGCCATCGCCCGTGAACTCGCACACCTCGGCAATCCCCGATACGTGAAGCGCTGCGGATGAATCGACCTCGGAGGTTTCTTTACCGAGCGGAGGCAGGATCTCTGCATCGCCAGCTCGCCAGCCGACGCGCCCAGCGCCATCCGGCTCTGATTGCAGATTCATTGCAGGAGATCCCACAAACGTTGCCACGAACTCGCTAGCGGGGCGGTGGAAAAGTTCCTCAGCGGTGCCAGCCTGCGCGACTCTGCCTGCATCCATGACCACGAGGTGGGTAGCCATCGACAGCGCCTCGTGTTGATCGTGCGTGACCAATACGAGCGTCGCTTTGATCTCGCGGTGGAGACGCAGAATCTCGGCGCGGGCGCTGGCCCGCAATTGAGAATCGAGTGCTGAGAGCGGCTCATCCAAGAGCAGCACCTGTGGACGTCGAATGATCGCCCGTCCCAGCGCCACTCGCTGGCGCTGCCCTCCGCTGAGCTGCGACGGCTTGCGATCGAGCAGCGAATCAAGTCCGAGCAAGGCCGCAACGCTGGCTACCCGTTGGCTGATCTCCGTTTTCGAGGGACCCGTCTGCCGATCGTGTCGAGCGTGAAGTCGCAACCCGAAGGAAAGGTTCGCGGCGACAGACATATGCGGGTAGAGGGCATAGTCCTGAAAAACCATGGCCACGTCGCGCTCGCCGGCACGCTGACTCGTGAGTGGTTCACCGCCGAGAATGAGCTCGCCGGTGGTTGCAGTGTCTAAGCCAGAGAGCACCCGCAGCAGGGTTGATTTGCCGCATCCCGATGGCCCAACGACCACGGTGAGAGAACCGGCAGGAATCTCCAGGTCGATGCCGTCAAGCGCCACCGCGGTGCCGAATTTCTTGGTGAGACCAGAAAGGCGAATATCGCCGCTATGAGTAGTGAGTGTCATTTGAGTCCCGACTGAAGGAAGGCATCAGTGATTCGACGCGAAGCGACGAGATACACGATGAGAATGGGCAAACTGGTGAGGGTAGCGGCGGCGAGCAATCCGCCGAAGTTGGTGCCTTCTGCGGTCTCGAACTGACGCAAGCCGATCTGCACCGTGGTGTCGATCTGGCGTGGCGCTACCAGCAATGGCCAGAGGTAGTCGTTCCAGCTAGTGATGAAGACGAGGATGCTGACGGCAGCAATCGCTGGTCGCAATGCCGGCAACACTATGTTCCACAGCACCTCAAACGGTCGGGCACCGTCGAGTCGCGCGGCGTTGAGGAGCGACCGCGGTAGTCCGTCAACGTGTTGCAGCAACAGGAGAACCGCCAACGCCGACGATCCGAGTTGCGGCACGATCAATCCCGCTTCGGTGTTAAGCCAGCCCAGCTTGGCTGTCATCAAGAACTGGGGAATGATGAGCGCCTGCGGCGGGATGGCCAGCGAAATGGTGAGCAGAGTGAGAACCACACCGCGGTAGCGAGGGCTGAAATAGGCCAGAGCAAATGCGCCGAGAATCGCGATGATGACTTGACCGATCACGACGCCCGCCGCCATGACGAAGGTATTGCTGAGAAGCAACCCCACGGGCCACACCGTAATCGCGTGCACGTAGTGCTCGAGCGTGGGGTGAGCCGAGAGTGGTGTCAACGAGTAGATCTCGTTCGCAGGTTTGAACGACGTCAGGATGCCCCAGAGCACGGGGAATGTCATAGCCAGAATCACCCCGAGTAAGACAGCGTGCCAGGCGATGGTGCCGGTCGCTGCGCGCGAACGCGTCCGTAGACCGGCGGCGTGATTAACGGTGCGCACTGATTCTCCTCAGTAGTACCCAGATGAGGCCAGCGAGCGCAAAGAAAAGCAGCACGATGGCCGCCGCGGCCGATGCCATTCCTGTTTCAAAGAACTCGAAGCCGAGGGTGTAAATGCGGTAATAGACGTTGTCGGTTACTCCGTCTGGCCCTCCTTGAGTGAGAACTGAGACGTTGGTGAACACCCATTGCCCCGCCAACACAATGCTCAGGATCCCCAGAAGAACCGTTGTTTTATGCAATTGGGGAATCACGATGAATCGTGTGGTTTCCCATGCCGTGGCAGATTCGAGACGCGCGGCCTCAAGCGTGCGGCGGTCGAGCGCTGTTAACGCTGCGCTGTAAAGCAACATGTTGAACGCGGTCACCTTCGCCGCCGTTACGAGAACGATCACGATCAGGGCGCTGCGGGGATCACCGAGCCAGTTCATTGGCGGCAAGCCCACGAACCCAATGATTTCATTGGCGAGGCCCTGCAGCGGATTCAGAATGAACCGCCACGATACGGCTGCCGCTACGGGGGCGACCATCACTGGCAGAAAGAGCAACGAGCGATACACGGTGCTCGCTCGACCCGATTTCTGCCAGAGCATGATCGCGAGAAACATCGGAACAATAGTGGAGAACGGCAGCAGCGCTGCCGCGTACAGCAGGGTTTGTCCGGCGGCTTGCCCGAATTCGGGCTCCCGAAACAACCGAGCGTAGTTGTCAAAACCGACGAAGCCTCCGACATCCCCCGTGAGATTCCACTCGAGAAAGGACAAGACTCCGGTGAAGAGGGCCGGACCATAAATCCACATGAAGAGCAGCAGCAGTACTGGCGTGACGTATGGCCACGCGCGGCCAGGGCGGCGCCGCCGATCGCGGGCACTGTCAGCGACAGTGCCCGCGATCGATGAGGTCACAATGGTCACGGAGCGCCAACGAGGTCACGGATGCGGTCGGCTGTCTCGGTGAGCGTTAGCTTCACATCCGCATCCCGCAACACGATAGGCGATACGGCATTGTCTTGGAACAACACCGTCGCTTGGTTCGCCTTCGCTGAGGGGAATGAGAGGTACGGAGCAACAGTAGCGAGCTGGTCGAGTGCGGGCAGGAGCAGTGTGTTTTCTTCGAAGTACCCAGCCAAGTATTCAGGGTCGGTCGCAAGTTCTGCTCGCAGTGGTAAATAGCCGATGTTCTCGGTAATCATCGTGTAGCCCTCTTTGCTCGTCATGAACTTCACGAACTCCCACGCAGCCTGTTGCTTGGCTTCGTCTTCGCTCAAGACGACGAGACTGGCCCCCGAGTGAGTGGGGCGTGCAGCCTGGTCAGAGAAGGTCGGGAACGCGGCAGAGCGTAGTTCGAAGTTGCCTTCGGCTGCGGCACTGATGGTGCCCTGTACCGCAGTTGTGATGACGAACATTCCGAGCTCGCCCGACGAGAACGCGGCTAGAGCATCTCCGACCTCAACCGCAGGCTGGAGACCCTCTTGAGTGAGGTCTTGAAGTGCGCTTAGTCCGGCGATGGCTTCGGTCGAATCCAGTGTGATCCCACCGTTCTCATCGACGATCGATCCACCGGCGCTGTTAATGACCGACTGGGTGAGGTAATCGGACTTGCCCGAATCCACTGCGCCGAAGTAGACACCATAGTGGCCAGATTCGGTGATGGCCTCTGCTGCAGCTGCTACCGCTTCGATGCTCGTTGGCGGGCTGTCTGGGTCGAGCCCAGCACCCCGGAATAGATCAGCGTTATAGAAGATCGCGGGGATCGAGACGGTGTACGGCAGCGCATAGGCAACGCCGTCACGCGCACCGGTAGCGATCAGTGCTTGATTGATGCCCTCAGCGTGGTCTGCCCATTCATCACCGGCAATTTCTTCGATCGACTGAATCGGGAGCGTTTCGAGGCCTTCCGCGAGTTTGCTGTAGCCCAGTTGAACCACATCAGGGGCGATTCCCGCAGCGACAGCGGTCTTCGTTTTCGTGAGTACATCGGCGACCGGGACTGCTTCGGGCACGACAGTGATGTCGGGGTGGAGTTCAGCGAACCGGTCGAGAAGGAGCTGGGTACCTTCGCCTGCGGCTCCAGCGGTGCCGTAGTTGTAGGAGCTGAAGGTGATGGTCACACCATCTGCTTCCCCAGCATCCGCAGTGGCGGAGCATCCAGAGACAGCCAGAACTGAGCCGACGGCAAGGACCGCGACAAACCTGCGAGAGGCCAAAGCGGAAGGACGGAAGATATTCATGCGGGAACCTTTTTCTGAGTGGCGGAAATGGTGAGCGGGACGGTCGGTTGAGTGACACGCACGGGACCGGCAAAAACGCCGGAGGCGCGGTCTTGGTGCCAGGTATGATCAGCCGGATCGGTGCTGCTGAAGTGGGTAAGAACTAGTTCAGCCACGCCGGCGTCACGGGCCGCTTCGGCAGCTTCAATGGCGGTCAGGTGACCATGGCCACTGCGGTCAGTTTCACGGAGGGTGCATTCGCTGAGGAGCGTTCCGGCCCCTTCGGCTAACGCGGGCAGCGCATCCGTCACGCCAGTATCGCCCGTGTACACGAGGCTGTCTGGGCCGGATTCGACGCGGATGCCGCAGTTGGGCGAAACGTGTTTGAGCAGCTCGAAGCGCAACGCCAAATCGCCAACAGTATGTGTTTCACCCGGCTCGTATTCGTGAACATCGAACGCGAGATCAAATGATCGGTCGAGTAGCGGATGCGTCGTGACCGGAAACAACTGAGCAAGCTGCTGAAGCACAACGAGGGCTCCGCGTGGAACGAAGAGTGGAACCGGGGCCACCGCCTCGTTGACCGCCAACTGGCCGGTGTGCTCGTCGCGATACAGCCGGTGGTTAAGCAACATCTTGCCGAGCGGCAGGAGATCGTAGATATGGTCGCTGTGCTGGTGGCTAATGAACACCGCATCAAGAGTCTGCTTCGTCAGGTAGCGACTAAGTGAGAGCGCGGTTCCAGGGCCCGCATCGAGCAACAACCTCGATGAAGGAGTCTCGACCAGATAGCCGGAGCTCCCTTGGCCGTCGCTTGGCATCCCCGCGAGGATACCGAGTGGGGTGATTTGCATAGGTCGCTTTCGTTGGCGGCCGCCGGGTTAGCGGGCC
Source organism: Salinibacterium sp. M195 (assembly GCF_019443965.1). Taxonomy (GTDB): domain Bacteria; phylum Actinomycetota; class Actinomycetes; order Actinomycetales; family Microbacteriaceae; genus Rhodoglobus. The sequence goes on from NZ_CP040814.1 coordinate 2,866,289, forward strand.
GTTCGAGAACAATCGTGGCTGCTACGAAGGAGGGCATCAATGGCCAGAATCCGAACGATCAATTGGGCTGCATAATCGGTGAAAGAGGGCACTATCGGGCCTACCGCAGGCTCTCTGCAAGCTGAATGAGGCTCTCAACAACAGAGTTCACTAAGGGTTCACTGTGGCGTGCGCTCCATGCCACATGGATATCAACAGTCGGCTCAATCGGAGTTAGTCTCAGCATGTGAAGCCCATTAGCTTTGCTCTGTTCAGCGCGCGGTAGTGACGCAAACCCAACGCTGTCGGTGGTCTCTAGCTCAAGGTGATAGCTCGCCGGGTCGGTTCTTGAGGCCGCCTTTTGCAGACCGATACCTTGCGATTGTGAGGCCGACAGCACTGCACTTTCGATGGCAGAACTCGTGGGGTCGGTTCCTGCCAGCTGAAGATAGCGAGCGATCTCCCCGAACGATGCTTCGCTTGCGTTCGACAGCGGGTGACCCGCCCGCACCATCGCAACCACCGGAACGCTCAGCAGAAACTGGCTGCTGATTCCTTCTTCATCGACCGGTCCGTACACGAGGCCCAAGTCAAGATCCCCGCGAACTAGCGCCTTCAACTGGTCTTGGGAGGCCATTTCTCGCAACATTGTGGTCATGCCCGGTTCGCGATTTCGAAGGTCAGCCAACAAGGGCAGGAGCAACAATCTGCTTGCAGGATAGTTGGTGGCGATTCGTAGCGAACCGCCCCGCCGCGCAGCTTGTTGAGCGAGCGAAACCGATCGTTCGACCGCCGCGAAAACTCGCTCAATCTCAGAGAGAAAGACTGTTCCCGCCGGCGTGAGTTGCACAGTCCGCGAACTTCGGTGAACCAGACGAACGCCCACATCATCTTCAAGTTTCTGCAGCATCTGACTAACAGATGCTTGAGCAATGAAGAGCCGCTTGGCTGCTTTTCCAAAGTGGAGTTCGGCGGCGATGGTGCGAAAGACTTCGAGCTGGCGGAATTCCATGATGGCCACGAGTCAACCCGTCGCATATGAACACCCGGTGTCGACACGAGGATTGCGGGGAGGATCCGGCGCTAGTTGAGGTTCGCCAGGAACGCTCGGTAGTCCGCGGCGGTTAGCTCAGGGATTTCGAGCATCGGTAAATGTCCCACTCCGGGGTACGTCACCAGTCTGGAATCGGGTAGCCCCGCCACCCACACCTCTGCGGCCGTCGGGCTGATGATGCGATCTCCCTCGCCCCAGAGCACCAGGCTGGGCGCGGTGATTTCAGCAAGGCGGTCATCGAGAAGGTCGTTGCCTCCAAAGTCCGCAGTAATTTCGGCTAATTGATCGCGGCGTTCTGCTTGATCCTGAGCAAGCGCATCTTTGACGAAGCCGGGAAGGAACGGGGGCTTCTCCATCGTCATCGCGTAGAAGTCGTCATATTTGGATGGGTCAGTGAACAGGAACGGGTTGGTGTTGCCCGCTTCCGTCATCGTGTTCATCTCGCTCGCCTCAGGGGAGATCACGCCGGCAGCATCGCTTAGTCCCAGCGAAAGCGTGCGTTCCGGGTTTTCGAGCGCAAAGGTGGCCGCGATGAAGCCACCCATCGAGTTGCCGATTATGTGTACTTGGTCGATACCGAGTTGATCAAGCAGCCCGGCGACCCGGATAGCTTGAGCGGGCGCTGAGTAGTCCACCCCGGAGACGAACGGTGTGTCGCCGTGGCCTGCCAGGTCCGGGATTATCACGTGATAGTCGTCGTTGAACTTGGCTGCGAACCGAGCCCAAACGTCGCGGTCGGCACTGAAACCGTGAAGCAGCACGATGGTTGGCGCATCCAGTGGTCCACCTTCGTAGTAGGCCATCTGCAGCCCATCGACTTCGGTCTGCTCAGTGTGTAGGCCTGCGAGCCGAGTCTCGGTTCCAATGGTTACGTCGTAAGCGAGACGACCGATGCCGGGGTAGGTCGCCCAGATGGCGACAGCGGCAAGCAACACGAGCACGCCGACCGCGACGAGGCGCCGACGTAGCTTTGGGCGTCGGCGCGGCTGCGGTTTCGGGGCCACGTGCGGATCCGTTGGCGCGTGGTTCATCAGCGGTTGCTGCCTGCGTGGGAACCTCCTGCACTGCCTGCTTTGGCACGCCCGACGAAATGGTCCATTGTGTTGTTCACGCCGAGCTGATTCATGAGTTTGTCGAACCAGCGGACCGGAAGCACCCGGGCGGGCGACAAGAGGTTTACGAACCGGGGCATGATCAACTGATGCCTGCCCTTCTCGATTGCTGTCAGCGTTTTCTGAACTACATATTCGGGAGTCAGGATGGGCAACAGCCGAGGGTATTTGGTTTGCACACCCTCAAACATTCCAGTGCTGACGAAGTAGGGGCACACGACCAGCGAATTAACTCCGGTGTTTGCTTTCGAGAGTTCTACCCGAAGTGACTCGGCGAATCCGAGAGCAGCAAACTTGCTCGCGGAATAGTCGGTTTGCTTAGCTACTCCGACAAGACCGGCGGCGCTAGAGATGGTGACGACGGTGCCGTGACGGTTCGCGATCATGTTCCCGAGGAACGCGCGAGTAACCCAGAACAGAGCAAGCGTGTTTACGCGAATCGTGCGCTCAATCGCGTCATCAGTAGCATCAAGAAGATTTTTGCCAGTGACGATTCCCGCGTTGTTGATCACAACATCCGCTTGGCCGGTTTTCTTCGCGGCCGCCTTGACCGCATCCCGGTCAGACACATCGACGGTGAACGCCTCGGCGTGATGACCCGCGCCAAGGATCTCCTGACACACTCTCTCGGCCGCGGCCGCCGACAGATCCCACACCACGACCCTGGCTCCGCGTTCCGCAGCACCTAGAGCCAGAAGTCGCCCGATGCCGCTTCCGCCACCGGTGATCACAACGGTTTGATTCTTCAGAGGATGAGTCACTCGTCTTCTCCTTCAGCAACAGCGCGGACCCGCAATAACAATATTGACCGTTCGGTCAATAGATTGCAATAGCTAAGCTTGAAGCGTGGTCGGAGTAAAGAAACCAGAGATCGAGCGACGCGACGACATTCTCGCCGCCGCAAAAGCCGTGGCGATCCGAAGCGGGCTAGAAACTGTCTCGCCTCGCACAGTTGCGGCGGAAGCTGACCTCTCGAACGGCCTTGTCTACTTCTACTTTGAATCCAAAGACGGACTCCTGCACGCTCTGCTTGCGCGACTGCTCTCGACGACTCTCGACGGCCCCGAAAACGGTTTCGGCACCGATATGCCATCAGACGCTGCGCTGTTTCACATGGTGGCCACTGAACTGGAAGGCTTGCACACTCAGCGCGCCGAAGTAGACCTTCTTTTTCAGTTCTACTTCTTTCGCCAGGGCACGGAATTTCGCGACCAACTCAACACCGGCCTGAGCCACTATGCCGACACCATGGAGCCGATCACCAACCGATTCGCTCACGAGCACGGCCTTGCCCCCGAAGCGTTCCGATCGACACTCATCGCTCTCATTCAGGGAGCCGCGATCGACGTTGTGCGTCGGCCCGAAGAGTTCAGCGCCGAAAAGCTTCTCCAGATAGTCGCTGCTCTGGCGTCGACATCTACTCGCAATGTACATTTTGATGCTTGAAACGTACAATAAAACCATGTCAACCACCAGCATTGCGGATGCCCGCAAGAACTTCTCTGAGATCATCGCCACGTCGGAGCGTGAAGCTGTTTTTATCGAGCGCCGTGGACAGCCTGCGGCCGTTGTCGTGAGCCCAGAGCAGTATGAGCGCATGATGGATGCGCTAGAAGATGCTGAAGACGTTGCCGCCTTCGACGAAGCGCTGGCCGACGAGGGCCCGAACATTCCCTGGGATCAGGTCAAGGCAGACCTGGGCTGGTAGTGGCTTATCGCATTGAGGTCGCACCCACGGCGGCGCGCGCCCTCAAAGGAGTTGACCATCAGCATCGCGACAGAATTCGTGGCGCGATCGCGCTTCTCGGCCAAGACCCGCGGCCTCCGGGGGCGAAAGCGCTTCAGGGCCGACGCGGCTTTCGCGTGCGCGTCGGTGACTACCGCATCATCTACACAATTCAGGACGAAGTGCTACTCGTGGTCGTCATCACGCTGGGGCATCGGCGCGACGTCTACGAACGCTAATTCGTGCTCAATAGTGCTTTCAACGCCGCCGTATCCGTGAGCGGCAGGCGGCACACAAACTCTTCACACAGGTACGCCGTCGGCTCGCCCGCAAGTGCCGTGCGTGCCGCAAACAGTTCGAAACCGGATGCCGCAAAAGCGTCTCCCTGAGCCTGCGAGACGGCTACGCCAATTCCTCCAGCGCGGTGCAGCGTGCGGGCCAGACTCGTGAGCTCGCCGCCGCCCGCTGCGCCAGCCGCCCCGTCAGCCGTCACAACGACGAGCTGGCGCAAGGGTGCGCCGAGCTCCGACATGAGGGTGAGGGCTGTTCCAAACGAGATCGGTTGCTGGGCTGCGAGTTGGCCGACCAGCTTCATGGAGGTTTCGGCCGCATCCCGGTACTGGGCGTCGCCGGTGAGCGCGAACAGGGTGTGTGCGGCGGCGGCCATGGCGCTGAGGCCGCTGGGGTGGGCTCCGTCGCTGATGTCGGCTTCGGTCGAGAGGCCTTGCGCGGCGAGCACCGAGTCGCTGCCACCGGGGAGGCCAAAGGGTGAGCTTCCCGAGCCTGCGGCTCCGGCGGCGAGCGCGCCATCGATGAGGTCGCGGGCGGCGATCGCGTAGTGCACCTCGCCGGTAGCGATCGAGAGTTCGAGCAGCCCTTGAGCGAGCATTCCGCTGTCTTCGAGGGTTGCTGCCGCGTCGGAGAGGATGCCGTCGATGGAGGTGCGCACGAGCCGCTGCCCCGCCGCATTTGCAACACCAACACCCACATGCTCCGCAAGCAAGAAGTCGGCGGCACCGCGAGCCAGCGCGATCCACTCGGGGTTGCCATGACGAGCGCCGGCCAAGGCGAGAGCTTCGATGGCGAGACCATTCCAACCGGTGAGGATCTTGTCATCGCGGGGCGGGGCTTCGACGCGGGCGCGGCTCGCGGCATCCAGCGAATAGTAGAAGCCTTCGACGCGCTTGCCGTCGACGGTGCTTTCCGAGTCGAGACCCGATGCGAATGCTCCTGAGGGCAGCAACAATCGGTCGCGCAAGAACTCGGCGACGCCCGTCGCGATCTCAGCCGAGTCGGCGAGCGCATACGCGGCAAGCAGTTGGGCGTTGTCGTAGAGCATGCGTTCGTAGTGTGGGTCGGTCCAGTCGGCCTGGGTGGAGTAGCGGAAGAAGCCGCCATCGACCGGGTCCCGCAGGGCGGATGCCGCCATCGCCGTCAGCGTGCGGTCGGCGAGACCGGCTGCCTCGGGCGAGTGTTCCGCGGAGCGGGCGCCGCGATCGAGAAGGAACCGCAGCACTGGGGTGACCGGAAATTTGGGGGCGTCGCCGAATCCGCCGTGCTCGAGGTCTTCGGCGGCAGCGAGCGCATCAATCACCTCTGCGAAATCGGCGACTAGCTCGCTCTCGACACCGCGGCTCTGCGCAAGCGCCTGGGCAATCGCATTGCCGCTGGTCTCGACCTGTTCGCGGCGGGTGAGCCACGCATCCGTCACCGATTCGAGCACTTGCCGAAACGCCGGATGCTGCCCCACCGCCGTCGGCGGCCAGTAGGTGCCGGCAAAGAACGCTCGCCCTGCTGGCGTGACGAACACGTTGAGTGGCCAGCCCAGGTTGGGGGTGAAGGCGGATGCCGCCGCGAGATAGGTGGAGTCCACTTCGGCGTGCTCTTCGCGGTCGACTTTGATCGCCACAAAGTTCTCGTTGAGGTAGGCGGCCAGCACGGGGTCGCTGAAAGATTCGCGCGCCATGACGTGACACCAGTGACACGTGGAGTAGCCGATGGAGACCAGAACGGGCACATCTCGGCGTTCCGCTTCAGCAAAAGCTTCGGCAGACCACTCCCACCAGTTCACCGGATTGGTGGCGTGTGATCTCAGGTATGGGCTCGCAGCAGCTTCCAAACGATTAGGCATAGTCTCAGAGTATGTCGAAGTTGACCGTGACCTACATTGGCGGCCCCACCGCGTTGCTCGAATATGCGGGATTGCGCATCGTAACTGACCCCACTTTTGATGCCCCGCAGCTTTACCCCGACGAGGGCGGTGTGCCGCTCACCAAGACGGTGGGTCCGGCGTTGAGCCGAGCGGATGTTGGCGCTGTCGACCTCGTGTTGTTGTCGCATCACGAACACGAAGACAACCTCGACTATGAGGGACTAGAACTTTTGGCCACCGGCGTGCTGACGATCAGCACCATGAAGGCGGGTTCTGACCTCTTCGGCGGAGGTGTTGTCGGTCTCGACTCTTGGGAGTCTCGTGAGGTCGGTGCTGTCACCGTCACAGCAGTGCCCGCGCTGCACGGGCCTCCCGGCGCGGAAGCCCGCGTCGGCCCGGTCACCGGCTTCGTGCTGCAGGCCGAGGGCGAACCAACCATCTACGTCAGCGGCGACAACGCCTCTCTACCGCTAGTGCAGCAAATCGCCGACCGTTTCCCCGACATCAGCGTCGCCGTGCTGTTTGCAGGTGCTGCCCGCATCTCCGCCGTCAACGGTCCTCTCACGTTAACGTCAGCGGATGCCGCAGAAGCCGCCAAAATCTTGGGCGTTCACCACGTGGTCGGCCTCCACACCGAAGGCTGGGAACACTTCACCGAAACCCGCGCCGACCTCGAAGCCGCGTTCGCGGGGACCGGGTTGCTCGTCGATACGCCGCCAGGGGTTGCTGTGGAGGTTGGGACTAGACGCTTGGCCGGTCTCTGAGATCTACTTTCGTCGCTAAGAATGAATGGTGGGTCACCACAAACCATCTAATTTGCTCGACGAGCGAGCGTCTAACGAGCGGCGGCGAGAGCCTCGGTTCAATTGAACGTTTGGGGGATCTCGATCAGCGGAGAAAAGTCACCTTTGAAAACGTCAAGTTCAAACAAGTCATCGAATTGATCGACGTTCAGCGTGGCGGAAACCCACATTCCATCAGAGTCAAAGAAGGTCACCTCCGCTACTTGCCTCTCAACCCGCTCTTCTACTGCGCGGCCACGTATCGTCAAACTGCCCATGCCACCGTCGTCCATTTCCAAGACGGAAATGTCTGGAAACGTGGCGTTCAAAGCTAAAATTTTGGGCGCTCTCTCCAATAGGGCTCTAATCAGTCGCAATTCACCAGAGGTGGGGGGACGATAAGTTGGTTCCAACGGTCAAACCGCCCTTAGTTCTCGGCGCTTCGTCGAGTTCGCGGTGATGTCGCTCACGTCTCGATCGCGCTGGAGAAGCACCCGCTTCACGCCCGGTCGCCCCACAAATTCGGCGAGCGCGCGGCCGTTGCTATAGCCCAATGAGGTATCGAACTCCCAGCGAAGGCCACGCTCGTCAATGAGTGCCATAGCCATCATCCGCACCTTAGGTGGAGATTTCCGCCCGCGCTTGCTCATGTCGCCTCCTGCGCTCGAGTCTAGTGACGAGCAATCTCGGCGGTGATCGTGGACAGCCCAGCGAGCGGGAGCATCCGAAATTACTTGACTTTACCAAAATATGTTTTCCAAGCTATATTTAGAAGTAAGAAGGGCGGTGATCACTATGGCGAATGCATCCACATTGATCCGTGCTGCCCGAAAAAGTGGACGCCTCACCCAGGAGCAGCTTGCTTCTCGTTCCTCGATCGATCAGGGCAGCGTTTCGCGGTCGGAGCGAGGTCGCGATGCAAGCTTCGACACCGTCGATCGCCTGCTAGCCGGAGCGGGGCACCGGTTGTATTCGGCCCCTACTCGCCGGGACGACGCGGCGACCGCCGCAACCGAAATCCGTCACCAGCTCGCAGCCGGTGACAAAGACAGAGCCCTTCGGGCCTTGCTGCAGCTCAACGACAACCTTGTGTCTGAGCACGGACTGATCCGCGGAGTCCTCGGGCTTGCCGAGCCCGAGTCGACTCGAGACCCGGTGTGGGATGCCGCACTAGCAGCGCTTGTAGCGTGGCGACTCGCAGACGAGGGCATTCCTCTGCCGCAGTGGGTTGATCTCCCCAACCGGTTCCTCAGCAGCCACCGGACCCTTGAAGTGGACCCCGCAGACCCTGTGGCTTCACTCGCAGATGTCCCCGCCGAGTTCGTTAAACGCGGCGTTCTTGCGTGGCGTGACACGTTCGAGAGCGTGTAATCGTGGCAACCACTCTCGACAGGGATGACATCATCACCGGGTTGCGTGAACTCATAGCGGAGCTACGCTCGGAGGGCGAAGTAGCAGGAATCCGGTTGGTTGGCGGAGCCGCCCTCTCTTTGCGCTATTTCGACCGCGGGACCACCCAAGATCTCGATTCACTACACGTTCGACCGGGGAGTGATGCTGCGGTCGCCTCCGCCGCCGCCCGTGTTGCGCAACGCCACGATTGGGACCCCACCTGGCTCAATTTTGACGTCACCAAAGCGGATGCTCTGCCGACCCTCGGCCGCGCTGTTGAATGGGACACGATCTACGATCGCGATGACATCGTGATTCAGGTCGCATCCAAAGAGGCACTCTTGGCGATGAAACTGCGCGCCAACCGCCCCGGTCGCGACACCCGCGACATCCGACTACTCCTGAGATTGTGCGAGATCAGCTCCCTCGACGACGCTGACGAGTTGTACGAGGAGTTCTACCCGGGTGACAGCCTCGACCCCCGAGCGGTATCAATGGTGACCGCGATACTTGCCGACGGTAAACGCGATACCCCCGTGCGACCAGAGCCGATTATCTTCTAGAGCTACTCCAGCGTTGTCTCCGTTAATCTGAACGCTCGCTCGACACCTTCGAACCTTGTGACACTAAGTGTCCCGGTTGGCCTCTCACCGAATTGATCCACGTTCAGCGTGGCGGAAACCCACATGCCGTCAACATCAAAGAAAGTTACCTCCGCGACTTGATCCTCGAAACGTCGTTCGGGCGAAGGAGGGCCGACCGCCAAGCTGCCCATACCGCCATCGCTCATTGCTCATTGCTGCAACGGTCAGCGCCGAGAGGGTGTCAAGCAAACCCGAAAACCTCGGGGCTCGTTCGACCAAAACACGCAGAAGCCGCAGCTCTGCCTCGGTCGGAGATCGGTATGCACTCTCCCTTGAGCCAATTTAGCGGCGGCGGCGGCGCGAATTCGACCCCAAGAAGCAGGACGCAAACTCCTGATCAGCCCCAAGACCGCTCGAGATCGTCACTGTCACCTTCGGTTTCCGGGGATCCGAACCACGTAGCTAAAACCAGGCCCCACAAGCTAAAACCTGTAACCCCGGCAAGCCCTGTAGTACCGATTTCCTCTAGGTGCTCGACGATCTCATCGGCAGTATCGCCTGAGTTGTCGCTCACGCCGCCGCCCTCAAAGTGAAAGTGGGAGCCAACGTTGAGAACATAGGCGCCGTCGTAGGCCACGAATACTTCGGCATAAGTCGCCCGAGGTTCTGAGGGCCGAAATTCGACGTTGACCCCGTGGGCCATCTCGGATGGGCCGTGAACATCGATGCGCACGCGTGGAAAGCGCACCTCGATCCGCTGCACTACCTCGGTCGCGATGCTCCACGCGAGCCCGTAGTCCACACCCCCATCGGGCAGATCCTTCTCCATGAGCTAGGCCCACGTCTGATCATGTTGGCCGGGCACGTGCCTCATGCTTGGAGAGGGTTGGGTTGCCCGGATCATTCACTCAATGTAGCGGCAGCAGCGTCCAGCGCGAAGCATCCGGAGGCGTGAATCACCGCAGCCCTCTCTGGCGTGCTTATGCAGGCTGCTCGAAACGAGCCCACGGGCCGTCCGCGGCGACGCTTGAGGCAATGTGAGGTTGGTCGCCATCGCTTTCCCAACCAGAGGGATGCTGAATGGGTACATCAATCCTGAGCCCGTGGAACAACTCGCGGCGGGCAACATTCTGCAGGTGCGCCGGAGCCCACTCGATGTCGAGGTCGCGAACAGTTGCGACTTCGAGGCCGTCTCCCGAAAAAATAGTTCGTCGTCGCCGGGGCGGCCTCCGGCAATGACGATGTCCCACATGCGCTCAGCGACGGGAAAGAGGTTAAGAAGATTCGAAAACAGGTACAGCCCCTGATACTCACCAGCACGACAGAATCCCACCGTCGGCAGCAACGGAATAGGGAAATTCGCTCGATCCTCATCGGTCACGGGAGCAAACATCGAGTGTTCATCGCTGAACGTAGCGCGCGGCGGTCGTCGGGACAGCATCCTCCACGAATCACGAACTCTGAGCCCGAGAGCGAGCGGCTGGCCGAAAAGATCCACAGCGCCATCCACCACCACAAACGGAAGTCGGAAAAGCCTCGACGTGCGGGTCGACCAATGGCCAGCAAGGTACGCCAGCGCGGCCTGGAAGTATTGCTCCAGGTACTCCCGCACAGTTTCGTCTGAGGCGAGATCATCCGCCTGCGCGTGGTAAAAACCACCCGAGACGTCCAACTGAAACCAGCCGGTCGTGTCCACGGAAACGATCGCGTACTCATCGCGGTTCGCCAGCGAAGTGAGCTGGAGAAAAGTCTCATCGTTCGGGCGCACTCCCCCAATCCCGACTTCGGCGTGGACGCCGTCAGTCGATGCAGCGAACTCCTTGAGGAGCGTTAGCAGAACAGACCGATCCATCCAGACTCCTTACTGTCTAGCCCATACTGGTGCTCAGCGTCGCAGCAGCACAAGAGGTTGCACGGCGATGAAAGTCTCACCGTAGATTCAACCCGCCGGAGGTGGTGACCAGAGTTGAGTGCTACTGCTTCGGCAGTTCTTTGGATTGGTGCAGTCTTACGCCGCCGTTTGCCGCCGGAACCTCAAGCAGCACACGCCAATCAATGCCATTGCGTTCGACCGCGGCGAGTCGCACTGAGCGATACCAGCAGCATCGAACGTGTAAGTCGAGGTTTCCGTGCGCGGATCAGCCACCCACGAATCCGACAAAGTGTTCTGGATGATCCGGCCCGACTGCGACCGCACAACCTCCAGGTCCAATCAAACCCACGACTCCCAAGACTGAAGCACTACCGAGAATCGGGACCGTAAGATTTCGTCGATTTCAGCGTCAATTCCTGGCGACCCAAATGAATTCGGAGAGAGCGGCCCTAAGAACTTGAAGTGTCTTACGCTCACCAAACCTCCCTCGCCGAATGCTTCGATTTGCTCAACGATTTCGTCGGCAACGCCGTCCAGTTTGTCGCTCATATCGTCACTCTCAAAAACAAGATCGGAACCAGCTTCGAGATTGTATGAACCGTCATAAAACACCGTCACCTCAGCACTCACCGCGTGCACGTCCAACGGGCTGAAGTTCACATCGACTCCGTGACACACCTCCGACGGGCCTCGAAGTGTGACTCGAACCTTTGGAAAACGTGCCTCGATCCTGTTTGCCACATCAGTGGCGATACTCCACGCAAGTTCGTAATCGACGGTCATCTCATTATCCTCGGCCCATTGGTGAAGATATCAAAGTGACCGTAACCCCTTTTGGCGTTTTGTCGTATGTACTTTGACGAAATCCGAAAAACCATACGGCCTTGGTGCTTGCCCCAACCTATTTTCGTCGTCGTCCCCTGTCGGTTCCACGTGCCTCCTGGTTTCGCGGGCGTACCCGTGACACCAAGCTGGTAATTACCAAACCGACGACTATTGACGCCGGTGATCGGCGATCGCGCAGCTCCCGCGGCCAGTCTCGTCGAGACGCGAACCACGCTCAGAGCCTTGGCAGCCGCCCCGCCCGGAATCAGCGCCGTTGAAATGGGAACAGCTGCATTGGCGTTTCCTTCAGACTTTGCCAATTGAGAACGAATGAATGACGACCACCATTCTGAGTCATCGCATGTCTCGTCCTCGTCTCCAAAGAGATCAATGCCAAGAGACATTCCACTCAGGTCCAGTTGATTGATCGGGTCAGCCGGATAGTCATAAGCATTTGTCACCCCACCCTCAACCGGATCCACCTCCAGGAACCTGCCGAGGCCGGCAACATACTGTCTGGCACCCATTTCGATCGTCGCGATCGACCCTTGATGCTCATAGAGTTTCCGATGCTGCCCGACGAACGCGTAGTCCGCCTCCCCCGGCGACGTGTCAGTGACCGCGTCATCCGCTGTCTCTGTGCCGATGTCGCCGGTGACCGGGTCGATGGGTTGCCCGAACGGATCAAATGCTGCTCGCGCACCAATCCGAACACCGAGGTGGTCGGTGAGGATGATCGAGTCACCGTGCAGGTTCGGGTACGACCACTTCGCATCAGCCCCCACCGGCAGAGACACACTCACCCCGCCCGGCAACGACAGCGTCTCCTCAATCAGCACACCGGCACCATCCAACACACCAAACATGCCACCCGCTGAGAACGTGTAACGGATAACCTCCGGCAACTCCCCCGGTGCTGTGGAGCTGCGCTGCACAATCCGCCCCGTCGCATCCCGCACATATTCGATCACAGTGCCGTCATCCAGCACCGTCTTCATGTGTTGGTCGGCTACGTCATAGAACAGTTGCTGATCAGCCAACCGGGTTGTGTTGCCGTGCGCGTCATACGTGAGAGTTGCCGCACCCAGATTTGTTGAGAGCAGGGTGTTTGCCCCTGCCGGAGCACCCGCCACCGCCGTCGACAATAACCGGTCAGACCCGTCGTAGCAGTAATCAGTTGTGATCGGAGTGCCCGCATCCTTCACATCCGAGAACGACGTTCGGTTACCGTTACGGCCCGCAAGATCACTCGCACCAGCAGCACACGTAGTGTCGCCGAAACCATACGAGAGCACATGCCTTGGAATGACCGCCTCAGTCAAACGACCAGCAGCATCGAACGTGTAAGTCGAGGTTTCCGTGCGCGGATCAGCCACCCACGAATCCGACAAAGTGTTCTGAATGATCCGGCCCGACTGCGACCGCACCACCGAATCCGACACCACCGTTGAATCCGGAAAACTCCAACTGAAACCAATACCCGCACCCGCCCCATTGCGGGTGATGCTGCCCAGGCTGCTGCCGTTGGCATACGCGACCGACTCCAGAAGCTGCGTCGCGGTCGAATACGTCGGAGTCGCAATGGCGACGTCGTTATGTTTGACCACAGTCACCTTGCCGTCTGCGTCGTACTCAAATGACTGCTTGCCCGTCACGCCACCTGCACCAGCAGTGACCGTGGTGACCGAAGTCACACGACCCGTCTTCGACTCATACGCTGGCATTGTCACCGTTCCCCACACATCCGTGGAAGTCACAGTCCGCCCCAAGAGATCGCTGGCCGAGGTGATCGTACCGACCGGATCGGTGGTCGTCACGACGATCGTGCCGCCGACAAACCCATACGTCATCGTTGTAGTACGCGAAGGCGACGAACCAAACGCCGACAAGACACTCGAGGTTGCGCGACTTCGGTCATCGAAGTAACTGCAACTCCAGCTCGTATCACCGGAACGTTTCGTGCCGGCGGAACGACCCCACAGGTCATAAACGAACTCTGTCACCACCGCACTGCCCGCAGCCGGGGTTGCACCCGTCGACGACTTCATGAAGCCATGCTGCGGGGTGCTCAACGGAACACCACACACCTCAGCCGCGAATCCGGCCTCGGCCAAGGTCTCCCTGTCGCCGTAGTAGACCGGAGAGTTGCCCTCAGACGCGGCCGGAGCGGAAGCCCCTGCCGCCGCAACCGCACTAGGAAGGTGACGAGTCAAACGACGCAGATACCCGCTGCCGCCCGGAGCTTCGTAGCTTTCCTTCGTCGTCAACGCCAAACCACCCGGATTGATCGTCGTGCTCGTTGCCGCCCCCAACCACGGGTGCGCATACTGCAGCGACGTCTCGATATCGGGCACCTGCGCGTCAGAAAGACCACTCGATGCCGGTGCCGAATCATGCACGGTGGCGCGGTTCGCCAGCCCATAATTGGGTGAGAACGCAGAACCAGGGACCGTTGCCCAGGCTGCCGATCCCGGAAGCAGCTAGTGACTTATTCGTCGACGAGAACTTGCGCCTTCAGAAGCCGCACGTCGCCGCTAAGAGGCTCCACCTGAAACAACACAGGCACGCTAACACCATCACGCTCGACAATCGCCGGGCGACCTTGCCTAAGGTCAGCGACATCATCGGCTGTGAGGCTGATGCCGTACTCCGCGAGCGCCCATTCCTGCACATCGGTGGTGTAGGCGGTGTATGCGATCGTGTCTCGCTCTTCGAAGGATTCGGCAGAGGCGATCAGTCCGAGCACACTCGCGGTTCCGATTACCCCAGCGACTACGGTGAGTGCCGCGGCACGGAAACGGAACTTGCGGCCAGGCCCTGCGAGCCAGTACAGAACCGCCACGACGGCGATAGCGAATGTGGCGACGGCACCGATAAACGGTATAAACGCCAAACCGTCGGTGGGGCTCTGATACATGCCCGGATTTTCCACGTTTCTCGCCTTACCACTCCGCCGGTGCTATTCGACCAACGCCCCGTCATTGTGAGTTCTCATCGTAACAGCGCCTGCCGAGCGATCCTGCGCAGCACGAAAGCCGGCATCCGCCCAGTTTTCAATGAACACGATGCCGGCTTTCGTATGAGGCTAACTGCCCCACGAAAAGATCTGCTTAGAAGGTCGCTTCGTCCGGGTTCGTGCCGACGCGCTGGTCGCGATCGATGGCATCGATCGACGCCATCTCGTCCGCGGAGAGTTCGAAGCCGAAGACGTCGAAGTTTTCTGCCATACGCTCGCGCGAGTTCGACTTGGGGAACAAGATGATGCCGCTCTGCAGGTGCCAACGGATCGCGACCTGAGCCGGTGAAACGCCGTGCGCCTCTGCAGCAGTCTTCAGTGCCGTCTCGCCGAAGAGATCGTACTTGCCCTGACCAAGGGGGCCCCAGGCTTCAGTGTGCATCCCGAGTTCAGCGCCGTATGAACGCAGGTCTCGCTGAGCAAAAGCAGGGTGCAGTTCGATCTGATTTACTGCTGGCACTGTTTCGCTGCCCGCCAGAATCTTGTCGAGGTGTGGGCGGTGAAAGTTGCTGACACCAATCGACCGCGTTTTGCCGGCAGCCTTGATGTCTTCCATGGTGAGCCAGGTCTCGAGGTAGCGGTCGAGATCGGGGCGAGGCCAATGGATGAGGTAGAGATCCACATAGTCGAGGCCCAGCTTTTCGAGGCTGAGATCCATGGCGTCGCGAGCAGAGTCTGTGCCCTGGTCGCTGTTCCACAGCTTCGTCGTGATGAAAAGTTCTTCACGCGGGATGCCCGAGGCCTTGATGGCGTTGCCGACGCCCTGCTCGTTGCCATAGATCATGGCGGTGTCGAGGTGGCGGTAGCCAACCTCGAGCGCGTCAGTCACGATGCGCTCGGTTTCTGCGGGGTCAACTTTGAAGACTCCGAACCCGAGCTGCGGGATGGAATTGCCGTCGTTGAGTTCAATCTGGGGAACAGTCATTTCCCCATCTTGCCACTCACAACTGACGATTCCATCCTCGCCCGTAAAGCTCCTAGCGAACGTGCCGCCGCCTAGGCGATGTGACGCTCGTCCACTCCTGAGTACGCTGCGAGCGGGCGAATGAGCGCGTTCGATGCGGCCTGCTCCATGATGTGAGCTGTCCAACCGGTGATGCGCGCCGCAACGAACAGTGGCGTGAACATGTCGGTGTCGAAACCGATCAAGTTGTAGGCCGGGCCGCTGGGGTAGTCGAGGTTAGGCTTGATCGTTTTGCGGCTCGTCATCGCCGTTTCGAGGGCGTTGTAGAGCTCAAGCATGTCGGGACGATCGAACTCTGTCACGAGCGTTTCAAGAGCAGCCTTCATCGTGGGCACCCGCGAGTCGCCATTCTTATAGACACGGTGACCGAAGCCCATGATCTTGCGCTTCTCGGCAAGGGCATTCTCGAGCCAGGCTTCAGCGTTCTCGGCAGAACCGATTTCGTCGAAGACGTGCATGACGGCCTCGTTGGCTCCGCCGTGCAATTGACCCTTGAGTGCACCAATTGCGGCGGTGACAGCACTGTAGAGGTCGCTGAGGGTGCTTGTGACAACGCGCGCGGTGAAGGTCGAGGCGTTGAAGGAGTGCTCGGCGTACAGGATCATCGACACGTCAAAGGCGTTGACGACAACGAGGTCGGGAACCTCGCCAAAGGTCATGTGCAAGAAGTTAGCCGAATAGCTGAGGTCATCGCGTGGCTCAACGAGCTCTTGATCGCGGCGACGGCGCTGGTCGTAAGCAACGATCGCTGGCAGTTTGGCAAAGAGCGTGAGTGACCGCGTGAGGTTGTACTCGGCGTCGATCATGCTGGCGGGGTCGGTGAGGGTCTCATCGAGCGCACCAATGGCGCTAACTGCCGTGCGGACGACATCCATCGGATGCGCGCTGAGCGGCAATTCGTCGATTACCCGCTTCGTGTGCGCGTCGAGGTGACGCTGCGCACGCTCGGCATCCTGAAATGCGATCAATTGCTCATCGTTGGGCAGCTCACCGTGCCACAGCAGGTAAGCAACCTCCTCGAAGGTGCACTTCTCGGCCAGTTCCTGCACGGGGTAGCCGCGATACATCAACGAGTTGGACTCGGGGTTTACTTTCGAGATTGCGGTGGTGTCGGCGACGACGCCGGCCAATCCTTTGCGGATCTCAGCTTCTGGGGTACCTGTTTGGTCAGTCATCGTGCTCCTCGGTGGTGTTTTTCGAGTTAATAGTCTTGGTGCGTTGGTGTGCGCGTGTGTTAGTAGTGGCTATCGAGGGTGAAGTTGAACACCGACGAATCGAAAGAGTTGTAGCTCTCATAGTCAAGCAGTTCATACAGGCGTGCCCTCGTCTGCATCTCACCGACAACAGACTGCTGGGTGCCGTCGGCGTTGATTGCATCAAGGGTGCGCTCTGCAGCACCCATTGCACTACGCAACAGGGTTACGGGGTAAATAACAATGTTTACGCCGATATTGCTCAATTGCGTTGTGGTGAAAAGTTCGCTCTTACCAAACTCTGTCATGTTTGCGAGGATCGGAACATCCACCGCTTTGCGCATCGCTTCGAACTCGCTAAGGTCCTTCATCGCCTCCGGGAAAATCGCGTCGGCGCCCGCATCGACAAGCTGTTTGGCGCGGTCCATTGCCACCTCTAGGCCATCAACGGCGCGGATGTCGGTGCGCGCCATGATCAGCAGGTTCGGGTCGCGTCGTGCTGAGACTGCTGCCCGGATGCGCTTGAGCGCAGTATCCGTGTCGACGACGGCTTTACCGTCGAGGTGTCCGCAGCGCTTCGGGTTGACCTGATCTTCGATGTGGAGGCCAGAGACACCAGCATCTTCGAGAGTCTGCACGGTGCGAGCCACATTCATGGGCTCGCCGAATCCAGTGTCGGCGTCGACGAGCGACGGGAGGTCGGTCATCCGTGAGATCTGCTGGGCACGACCGGCAACCTCGGTGAGGGTCGTCAGCCCGATATCGGGCAGGCCAAGATCGGCGCTGATGACGGCACCAGAAATGTAGACACCGTCGAAGCCTTTGTCTTGAATCAGGCGAGCGCTCAGCGGGTTGAATGCGCCCGGTACGCGCAGCAGTTCACCGCTGGCAAGACGCTCACGGAATTGCGCACGTTTGGTTGCGGGAGACGTTTCGGCGTACAGCATTAGAAGATTCCTTTGGCGGTGGTGGCGGGGAAGTTTCCGCGTACGGTGAGCTCCCCCAGTTCGGATGCCGACAGTTCCGGCAGTCGCACGGCAGCAGCCAAGAAGCGTTCGATCTCGTCGCTCGCGAGCACGCCATCCGCGAGGGTGCGGAACTTGGTGATGTACTGCTCGCGGGCGAAGGGCCGAGCACCGAGCGGATGCGCGTCAGCAACGGCAATCTCTTCCACGATGCGGCTGCCGTCGGTCATTTCAATCTCAACGCGACCACCGAATGCTTTCTCGGCGGGGTCGATGGAGTGGTAACGACGTGTCCACTCAGCATCTTCTTGCGTGGTGACACGCTTCCACAGCGCAATCGTGTCCGCGCGGTTGGCACGCTCAGGGGCGTAGCTGTTGACGTGGTGCCATTCCTGGTCTTGCAGGGCAACAGTGAAGATGTAGGGGATGGAGTGGTCGAGCGTTTCTCGGCTCGCGTTGGGATCGTACTTCTGCGGGTCGTTGGCGCCCGAGCCGATCACGTAGTGGGTGTGGTGGCTCGTGTGCAGCACGATGCGGTTGATGTTCGCTTCGACCAGTTCAGGATGCTCGCGCCCCAACTTGCGGGCGAGGTCGATCCACGCCTGCGCTTGGTACTCGGCCGAATGCTCCTTCGTGTACGAGTCGAGGATCGCGGTGCGCGGCTCCCCCAGCTCGGGCAGCGGAACTTCGTAGTGCGCGTCTGGACCATCGAGCATCCACGCGATCACGCCGTCTTCCCCTTCGTAAATCGGGGTGGGGCTCGTCTGTCCGCGCATGGCACGGTCGACGGCTTCGACCGCCATCTTGCCGGCGAAAGCAGGAGCGTGTGCCTTCCAGGTGGAGATCTCACCCTTGCGCGACTGACGCGTCGCGGTTGTCGTGTGGAGCGCTTGGCCAACGGCTTGGAAGATGGTCTCGGTGTCAAGACCGAGGAGGGTTCCGATGCCGGCAGCAGCGCTCGGGCCGAGGTGAGCTACGTGGTCAATCTTGTGCTTGTGCAGGCAGATCGCCTTCACGAGGTCGATCTGGATTTCGTAGCCCGTGACGATGCCACGAAGCACGTCAGCGCCAGTACGACCCGTGTGCTGAGCAACAGCCAAGATCGGCGGGATGTTGTCGCCAGGGTGCGAATAATCGGCGGCCAAGAAAGTGTCGTGGTAGTCGAGCTCGCGAACGGCAACACCATTGGCCCAGGCCGCCCACTCGGGGCTGACGCGCAGATCAGAGCCGAAGACGGTGGAGCCGGGCTCATAGGGGTGACGTTCAGCCTGCGCGCGAGCAGCTACCACCGGCGCACGCGTGAGGGATGCGGTGGCAACAGCAGCGTTGTCAATCACGCGGTTGATGACCATGTCGGTCACGGCATCCGTTGGTTCAAGCTGTTCAGCGGCAATCGCCGCGATCTTGTGGGCGAGCTGGTCTTCGCGAGCGAGGTTTTCGTCGCTGCGGTAAACGCGGAGGGCGTGGTCTTTCACAGTGGTGCCTTTCAATTGGCGGCGCGCAGGGGGGAATCTGCGGCCATGGCTAATGCGCTGGTGAGCGCGTGATGGAGATGAACATGAGTGGCGTGCGCGGCAAGCTCAGCATCGCCAGCGACGATGGCCTGCACGATAAGGAGGTGTTCTCGAGCGGCAGCAGCAAGACGCTCGGGGTTGTCTTTCGCGAGGCGACGCACGCGCACGAGGTGGGTGCGAAGCGAGTTAAGAGCTCCAACCAGGTAGTCGTTTTCCACCGCGTCATCGACAGCGTCATCGAAGCGACGCACGAGATCAAAGTAGGCACTGCGGTCACTGTCGTCACGAATGAGCAGCTCTGGCACGGTCTCGAATTCACGTTCAAGGTCGGCGAAAACGCTCCCGGTGTGATGCTGCGTAGCCAGACGCACTGCTTTCACTTCGAGCGCTTTACGAACATCGAAAAGTTCGCGGATGTTGTCGACCGAGACGCCGGTGACCACGAGTCCTCGACCGGATTGGCTCGCTACCAGACCATCTGTCATCAGTCGAGAAAGTGCTTCTCGTAGCGGCGTTCGGGATACCCCGAGCCGTGCGGCTTGTTCAACTTCTCCGAGAATTGTTCCTGGGGCTAGGCGCCACTCAACGATGTCGTCACGCAGGGCTTGGTATGCGCGTTCGCTGGCTCTCACTGGTGTTGCCAAGCGCACCTCCCCTGATCGACAGCATGGTGTTTTGTATACAAGAACCTCAGTCTAGGCCTGAATCAGAAGAAATCAAGCCGAATTCTGAGTGAACTGTATACAGAGCACGGGTTTTGCCTCGTTAGGAACTCCAGAGACGCTCCGCGAAGCCCTACCTCAGCGCTCGGGCCTCAAGGTAAGCACTAAACGCCTCATGACTCGTCATGCTGGGGCGGAACCCAAACACCTCTTTCAGAGCGGTGTTCTCGAGTACCGGGCGATACCGCAAGAACTTCACCTGGGCTGGTTTGTGCGGGGTCAGCCGCAACGCGTGAGCTATTCCTAATACGGCGGCAAACGCCCACGGCGGCAAAACGATGAGCTTCTTGCCGAGGCCACGGGCAATTTCCTCAACGAGCACCTTGCCATCACCAGCCACGTTGAAGATGCCAGCAGCACCACCCGTCGCCGCAAGCACCATGACATCCACGACGTCGTCGACCCATACAAAGACGAAAGGACTGTGGGAGCCGCTCAACTTCAACACGCGACGCCCTTCCCACAGGGCCGTGATCTGATTGTCGACTGCCGGCCCCAAGATTGTGCCGATGCGAAAGATGGTCTGGCTCAATTGCGGTGCCGATTCCCGCAGTTCTGCGAGCATCTCTTCGACCATGCGCTTGTGCCTACTGTAAGGAAAGTCATCGTTGCCGCGCAGAGGGTCAGTTTCGGTGATCCACTCAGCGTTGAGTGGGTGATAGCCATAGGCTGCTCCACTCGACGAGACCACAATCCGTGAGACCTCCGCCTCGACACACGCGGCGAAAACTGCGCGCGATCCCTCGACGTCGACCGCATATTCTTGGGCGACCGTCGTGTTCTTACCTGGGTTCACAATCGAGGCAAGGTGCACAACGGTGTCGATCTCGTGGCGACGCAACAGGTCGGGCAGACCGCCAGCATCCGTGACATCCAAGCGTTCATAGAGCACACCGGGCAGCCGAACGCTGGGGCCAGGAGTGCGAATATCAGCGCTCACTACGCAGTCAATGGCGTCGGATGCAGCCAACCCGGCGACTACGGAGGTTCCCAAGAAGCCGCTGCCTCCCGTAACAAGAACTCGACTCATGCGATTGCCTCCGAATCACTCGCGGGCACCCCGGACTGTGGGCCGGATGCGCCCTTGTTGCCCTTCGCCGTGCGGCGCCCCCACCACGTGGCGAGGGCTAGTCCGGCAATGATGTCCCAGATGCCCCACCAGCCCGCAACAACAGCCATGCCGCCTAATCCCCCAAAGAAGGTGAACACGAGCCCTAAACCGAGACCGGCATTGCGGATTCCCACTTCGAATGTAACCGCTTTCGCCTCATACAGCGCTAAGCCGCCGAGTCTGGCGCTCGCGTACCCGAGGCCCAAGGCAACCGCATCGTGCAGGAAGACCGCCAGCAGCACGACGCCGACATAGGCGATGAAGAACGTGAAGTTTCCGGCGAGCGCCGCGACGATGAATCCGACCAGCGCCAGCAGGCTCACCCATTTGACGGTCGGCTGCACTTTCTGTGCAAACTGGGGCCAGTGGTGCTTAATCGCAAAACCAACGGCGAACGGCAGCCCGATAATTAGCACGATCTCTAAGAGCATCTGCCAGCCGTTGAGGCTGACGCTTTCGAGAATCGCGGATGCTGTCGGGTGCCAGCCACCCCACAGGGAAAGGTTCACGGGAAGCATGACGATATAGATCACGTTCGTGACCGCGGTCATCGACACAGACAAGGCAACGTTGCCTCGCGCACGATACGTCAGCACTTGTGAAATATTGCCGGGCGGACAGCACGCGACCAAAATCATCCCGAGGGCAACGGACGGGCCGACTTGCAGGAGCAAGGTAAGACCGAAGGTCACAGCAGGAAGCAGAACGAGCTGGGCCACCAGCGAAATTGCAAAAGCACGGGGCGCTTTCACCACCGCTCGAAAGTCCTGCAGGCTGGTATCGAGGGCGATGCCAAACATGATCAAACCCAAGACGATGCTGAGAGCAACAAGTGACCCAGAGCTGAAATTGAGCATCGCATCATCGATGGTCATGAGTGTGCCTTTCGGGTGAGGGTCGCTCGCAGTCGACGCAGAAGGCGTCGGTAGGCATCCTTGTTGACGTAATACGACATTCGTTCTAAAGCTAAATACTTATAGCCGCCGGTGACATCCGGCCAAGGTTTTGCGGCCGAAGCCCGAAAGCGCTCGGCAGCACTTGGTGATTCCTCTTCAGCTACGAGGTATGCCGCCAGCAGTTCTGCCTGTTCATAGCGCCCCTGCCAACCGATACCGCTGGCCTCGATCATGCCCATGACGTAAAGACCATTGAAACTGGGCGGAAAGATATTCAGATAGAGCTCGGGCGCGCCAGAAGACCAATTCAGGTATTCCCGCCCCACAAAGGGGTACGCGAGCGAGTAGCCGGTAGCCAACACAATGAGGTCATAGTCGGCCTCGGTGCCGTCGGTAAAGTGCACGGTGCTTCCGTTGAGGTGTTCGGGAGCAGGCACCACGCGCAGGTCGCCTTGACCGAGGTGACCGAGCACGAGAGTGTTCACGATCGGGTGTGATTCGTAGATGCGGTAGTCGGGCTTCGGAAAGCCAAACTTCACCGGGTCACCCGTGAACGCGCGCAACACTCGCGTGTCGACGAACTGCTTGAGGCGGGCCGGCAGCGGGCGACCCTGATTGAGGGTGTCCGCCGGTTTGCCGAAGAGGTAGCGCGGAACAAAGTAGTAGCCGCGGCGCACGCTCAAATCGATGCTGTCGGCATGGTGCACTGCATCCACGGCGATGTCACACCCGCTATTGCCAGCGCCGACCACGAGCACGCGTTTACCGGCAAACATCGTTGCTTTCTTGTACTGGCTCGAGTGAATGATCTCACCAAAGAATTCACCATCGAACTGCGGGATGCTGGGGTGAGCAAGCGTGCCATTAGCCAACACGACGCCGTCGAAGCGTTCCGTTCGCGGCTCCTGCCCCGCGGTGACGCTCGTGAGTTCCCAGCCGTGATCGTCGGTCGGTTCGAGGCGTTCAACCGTGGTGTTGAACAGGAACTTTTCACCCAGATCGAAGCGATCACTGTAGGCCCGAAAATACTTCTTGAGTTCGCGGTGGCTCGGGTAATCAGCCGTCGTCTGCATGGGCAACTCGCGAAACTCAGTCGTCGTGCGCGAGGAGATGAGGTGCGCGGATTCGTACATCGTGCTGCGTGGATTATCAATGTTCCAGAGGCCGCCCACATCGTCAGCAGACTCAAAGCCCACGTAGTGGATGCCCGCCTTATCGAAAGCGCGAGCAGCGGCGAGTCCCGAAGGACCAGCGCCGATGATGGCGATGGTACGAGGCATTCGTTCCTCCCGGGCTGAACAGCGATATTCACGGCGTTTCCGCAGCTTACTAGACCGTTTTTGGCGGGTAGACCAATTTGTCGACGCGTAGCCTGTTGTTGCAAGAACTAAACCCAGTGCGAATACTGGGGCGTGCAGGATACCCGCCGGCGTCTACCCGAAAGATGCCGATCTTGCACACAAGGGACCTAACCACTATGCCCAAAAATCCTACGGTTGCGCCTTCCCGGCGTCGCCAGTGGGGCGCTGAATCGCGCCTCGAACCGCTGCCCACCGTTCACCCCGCGCCGAGCGATCGCAAAATCGCGCTCGCTCGCCTAGCAATCGTCGCCACTGTTGTCTTTTGGCTGACCTACGTGATCTACACGATCGTTCGTCAGTTCATCAACAACGGCACCGAGAGTTTTCGTTTCACCACGGAAGCCATCTCCTACGTCATCGTGGTGACCTTCCTGACGTTCTCGGCGCTCATGTACCTGATCGCCCGTCACGGCGCCTTCCAACGTTTTCGCGCGCACGCTCGTGTGCCGCGCGCTGAACTCGACCGTCACTTCGCCGACAATCAGGGCGCCATCACCGTGTTGGTGCCTAGCTACAGCGAAGAGCCCGACGTCGTTCGCGCAACCCTCTGGTCAGCGTGCCTCCAGGAGTACCCCAGCCTTCGCGTCGTGCTCCTGCTCGATGACCCGCCCTTTCCCGATGACCCGGATGCCGCAGCCCAGCTGTCGAAGTCGCGCCAGCTCACCGAAGAGATTCAGCGTGAGCTCGCAGCGCCCCGCGCACGTTTCGCTGATGCTCTGTCGGTCTTCGAATCACGACTGCGCCAACAACGCCCGATGGGCATCGCTGAGCTCGAGGATCTTGCCGGTCAGTACCAGTGGGCATCCGCGTGGCTCGAGAACAAGGCAGACAACGAACAGCGCATCGACCACGTTGATGAGTTCTTTGTCACTCAGGTTCTTCAGGGCTTGGCTGGCGAACTGCAGCTGACGGCCGACGCGTTGGGCGCAGCGCTCGACGAGCACATGGTTCCGCCAGCAACTCGACTGCACGAGCTTTACCGCCGTCTCGCGCGCACCTTCGATGCTGAGCTGTCGACCTTCGAGCGCAAGCTGTACGCCTCCGTTTCTCACGAAGCAAACAAGGCGATGAACCTCAACGCCTACATCGGCCTGATGGGTGGCAACTATCGCCCCGAGGAAACTCCCGACGGCACGGTGCTGCGGCCCGTTACCCACGCCGGAGCCGGCGACCTCTCCATTCCCGATTCGGAATACCTCCTCACCCTCGATGCCGACTCGCTGCTGCTGCGCGACTACTGCCTGCGTCTCGTGTACCTTCTCGAGCAAAAAGACAACGCTCGCGTTGCGGTAACTCAGACTCCGTACTCGTCATTCCGCGGGGCCAACACCCGCATCGAACGCCTCGCTGGCGCGACGACCGACCTGCAGCACATCCTGCACCAGGGCAAGTCGTACTACGGCGCCACCTTCTGGGTGGGTGCCAACGCCGTCATCCGCAAGGCTGCTCTGGATGACATTGTCGAGACCGAAACCGAGGGCGGCTTCACCGTCAAACGATACGTTCAAGACCGCACGGTTATCGAAGACACCGAATCGAGCATCGACCTCGGCACCCACGGTTGGACGCTCGTCAACTACCCCGAGCGCCTGAGCTACAGCGCCACCCCGCCCGACTTCGGATCCTTGGTCGTTCAGCGCCGACGTTGGGCCAACGGTGGTCTCTTGATCATGCCGAAGCTCATGCGCCAGATGCGTGAACGTCGGGCCCGTGGCGAAACGGTGCCGTGGACCGAGTTCTTCCTGCGCGTGAACTACATGACGTCGATTACGTGGGCCAGCTTCGGCCTCGTCTTCCTCCTCGCCTATCCGTACGACAGCCGACTGCTGAGCCCAGTGGTTCTGCTTGCGGCGGTTCCGTACTTCTTGGCAATGGGAAGCGACCTGCGCTACAGCGGCTACAAGTTCAGCGACATTTTCCGCATCTACGGCTTCAACCTGATCCTTCTTCCGGTGAACTTGGCCGGCGTGCTGAAGTCGCTTGAGCAGGCAATCACGAGCAAGAAAATTCCGTTCGCTCGCACCCCCAAGGTGCGCAACCGCACGGCAACCCCGCTGCTGTATGTGATTGCACCGCTGATCATCATTGGGTTCTCCGCCTTCACCTTCTGGCGCGACCTCAATGCCGGCAACTGGGGCAACGCCGCTTTCGCAGCGTTCAACACGATCCTCGCTGGCCTCGCACTCGTCTCCTACATCGGCATCTGGAATGCGATCGTCGACATCTGGATTGGTGTCACTAGTCCTCTGTTCGTCGAACGCAAACCCAAGAACCAGAAGGCGGAGCCCGAGCCAGAATCGACCACGCTCGACTGGCGTTCGATCCTCTACTACGGGGATGACAGCGGATCGCACCGCAAGGTGCGCGACTCGATTGTCTTCGCCGAAATGCTCCCCCCTATTGATGAAACCAGAGAGGTTCGATCATGAGTTCAGCTACCCGTCGTCTTTCCTTCTGGCGACTCGTTATTGCAGCGATTGTGGCTGTCGCCGTTGCTGCTGGCGGCCTGTTCGCCTACCAAGCATGGGCATCCAACCAAGCGGCACCAGCCCCCGACCCGTGGTTCGCCGCCTACGTGGATGTCACGGCAACGCCAAGCTACGAGTTCGAATCCGCGACCTCAGACAGCGGTAAAGAGGTCATGCTCTCGTTCATCGTCGCCGCGACCGATGACGCATGCACCCCCACCTGGGGCACCGCCTACACAATGGATGAGGCAGCAGTATCGCTCGACCTCGATCGCCGCATCGCACGCTTGCAACAGCAGGGTGGGGATGTCGGGGTATCGTTCGGCGGACTGCTGAACGACGAGATCGCAACATCCTGCACCGATCACGACAGCCTCGTTGAGGCCTACAGCTCGGTGATTGACCGCTACGCCTCCACCACGATCGACCTCGACATTGAGGGCGAGAACCTCAGCGATACCGCTGCCGGTGAACGTCGCGCCGCCGCCATTGCTGACCTGCAGCAGTCGCGCCGCTCTGCTGGCGAAGACCTCGCCGTCTGGCTCACACTGCCCGCTGCCACCTTCGGCCTCACCGAAGATGGCACCACAGCAGTCGCGCAAATGTTGGATGCCGGCGTAGACGTCTCCGGTGTCAACATCATGACGATGAACTTCGGTCAGAGCTTGACCGACGGCGAGACCAGCGGTGATGCCGCGATTCGTGCCCTTCAGGAGACCCACCGTCAGCTCGGCATCCTTTATGACCAAGCGGGAATCGAACTGACGGAGGCCACGCTCTGGACGAAACTCGGCGCGACCCCGATGATCGGCCAGAACGACATCGAAGAAGAAGTCTTCACCATGAAAGACGCCACCACGCTCAACGAGTTCGCGACGGAACAAGGAATCCGCCGCATGTCGATGTGGTCGCTCAACCGCGACACGACCTGTGGCCCTAACTATGCCGACGTCACTCGCGTCTCGGATGCGTGCAGTGGCGTGGATCAAGGCGACCTCTTCTTCGCTGATCTGCTGGCAGAAAACTTCGACGGCCACCTCGCAAACTCTGCCAAAACCATCACCACCGAAGAGCCGTCTGATCCTTCGGACTTCGTCGACGATCCGGCCACCAGCCCGTACCCCATCTGGCAAGAAGACGCCAGCTACCTTGCCGGCGCCAAGGTCGTGTTGCACCGCAACGTGTACCAGGCTAAGTGGTGGACGCGCGGAGACCTGCCCGACAACCCAGTGCTCAATTCGTGGGAGACCCCGTGGACGCTTGTCGGGCCCGTTCTTGAAGGCGAGACCCCGGTAGAAGTTCCGACGGTACCTGAGGGCACCTACCCGAACTGGGATGGCGCTTCAACGTACGAAGAAGAGGACCGCGTTCTCTTCGATGGTGTTCCCTACGAAGCCAAATGGTGGACCCAGGGCGACAGCCCGGCAGCGTTCTCGTCTGATCCCGACGGATCACCGTGGAGCCCGCTCACCACCGAAGAAGTCACAGCAATCGCCGACTCCAGCACGACTGATGAGTCGACGGCACTAGCTCCAGCCAGCACGGAACGTTAAGATTTCGCGTTCCGTGACCGGGTGGTTACGGGAGGCAGGCGGCGGGAATCGGGTTCCCGCCGTCTGCTAAATTTCCGTCCTGCTAAGACGCACGGCCTTCACGCTCGCTGCGACGCTGACGCTGCTTTTCGGGATCCGGCAACGGTACGGCAGCAATAAGCCGTTGAGTGTACGGATCCTTGGGGCTCCGCAGCACCTCGTCGCGTGTGCCCTGCTCCACAATTTTTCCGCGATGCATAACCGCAATACGGTCAGCCAATATATCGATGACCGCGAGGTCGTGAGAAACGAAGAGGCAGGCAAAGCCCAGCTCGCGCTGAAGCTCTTGGAAGAGTTCGAGAACTTTCGCCTGAACCGAAACGTCGAGTGCGGAGGTTGGCTCGTCTGCGACCAATAGTTTGGGACTCAGCGCAAGCGCCCTGGCGATGCCCACACGCTGACGCTGACCACCTGAGAGTTCGTGGGGGTAACGGTTGCGCATGTGGGCAGAGAGCTGCACGCGGTCGAGCAACATACTGACCCGAGCTTCTTCATCTTTACGAGTGAAGCCACCAACAAGCCGCAGTGGCTCGCCGATGCTCTCGCCGATGGGCATACGCGGGTTCAACGACGAACCCGGGTCTTGGAACACGATGCCGATCTCACGGCGCACAAGGCGCAAATCACGTTTGGAGATGCCGACCATGTTGGTGCCCACGATGTCGAGGGTTCCCTCAACTGCGGGAAGCAGCCCAACAACGGCTCGACCGATTGTCGTTTTTCCTGACCCAGACTCTCCAACAAGGCCCAAGACTTCGCCTTGACGGATCGTGAAGTTCACGTCTTCGGCAGCCCGGAATGCCGGCACACGGCCACGTTTCGGGTATTCGATCGCGACACCCGTCATCGTGAGCACGACTTCGCGGTCGTCCTTCGAGGCCGAGGCCTCACCAGCGGAGCCGAGGTGCGGCACAGCGGCCAGCAATGCCTGAGTGTAAGGATGCGTCGCTCCGGCGAACAGCGACTCTGCCGTTCCCGTCTCGACAACTTCGCCATCCTTCATCACCATCACGCGGTCAGCGAGGTCAGCAACAACGCCCATGTCGTGGGTGATGAGAACGATGGCGCTGTCAAGCTTCGAACGCAGGTGATGCAGCAATTCAAGAATTTCTGCCTGAACGGTGACGTCGAGTGCCGTCGTCGGCTCGTCCGCGATGAGAACCCTCGGTTCGCACGAAATCGACTGGGCGATCATGGCGCGCTGTCGTTGTCCACCAGACAACTGGTGGGGGTAGGAATCGAAAGCCTTCTGAGGATCAGGAAGTTCAACCATCGCGAGCAGCTCGAGCGCACGCTTGCGGGCATCCACCCGAAGCATTCCCGGGTTGTGCACCTGCAGAGCTTCAACGATCTGAAAACCGATGGTGTAGACCGGGTTCAAGGCGGTCATCGGCTCTTGGAAAATAACGGCGATCCCGCTGCCGCGAAGTTGACGAAGGCGGTGCTGTGATGCGCCAACGAGTTCTTCACCGGCGAGCTTCACGCTGCCCGAAATGCGGCCGTTCTCGGGGAGAAGGCCGAGAAGCCCCATCGCGCTCGTGCTCTTACCTGAACCCGATTCGCCCACGATTGCGAGTACCTCGCCAGCCTGAAGCGTGTAGCTCACATCCTTGGCGGCAGTGACCCATTCGCCTTCGACCCAGAACTCGACGCCGAGGTTCGTGACCTCGATTGCCGGAGCTTTCGTCGTTGTCCCAATAGTTGATGTCTCAGTCATGAGGAGATTCGCCTTTCGCCCTGAATACGGTGCGCTCGTGGGAACATAGTTCCGTGTCGCCAAACTTCACCCTGCACTCGCGATTCGGGCGCGTACTTTCCATCGTCGTTATTGCTGCGTGCGCTATCGCACTCGTCGTCACGACTGTTCAAGGTCGCTGGCTGGATGCTCTGCAGGTGCTTCCCGTGCTCGGTCTCGTTTCGCTGCTGACCTGGGCGATGTTTTGGCGCCCCGCCGTACTCATCACCGCTGCCGGCGTTACGCTGCGCAATGTTCTGCGCACCGTCGAGGTGGCGTGGCCCGAGATTCGCCGCATCGACACTAAATACGCGCTCACCCTTGAGACCCCACACGGCACGGTCACAGCGTGGGCTGCTCCCGCTCCCGGCCGACACTCGGTGTTCACGGCGGTGCGCCAAGATGGCGCTAACCTGCCCGAGTCGAGCTACTTGGCCGGCACGGTGCGACCCGGCGATCTGATTACATCCGATTCGGGCCAGGCCGCGCACATCATCCGCAGTCACTGGGAGAAGTTGCGAGACGACGGACACTTGGATGCCGCGACTAGCGAATTCACGAAGCTGCGCGTCACGTGGCACTTCCGCACGATCGCGGCTGTCGCCGTGCTGATCGTGGCGGTGCTGCTCACCACCCTCAGCTAGCTCACGCTTCTCCGCTAGGGTCGACGCCCTCATCTGTTAGCAGTTTCGTCGCCGGGGCGTGCGCCCGGTGCGTAGCTCTTGACGAACCGAACAACCTGCGAGCCGATGCCATTTTGCGACGGCACGCGCTTCTGGCGCGGATCGAAAGCATCGCGCAGCCCGTCACCAATGAAGTTGATGCACAGCGCGATCACGACGATAAAGAGACCGGGCCACCAGAAGAGCCACGGGCGCGTCTTGAACGCTTCGTTGTACTCACTGATGATCTGTCCGAGCGAGATATCAGGGTTGGTGATACCGAAGCCGAGGAAGCTCAGCGAGGTCTCGAGAAGGATCACGGCGCTCATAAGCAGCGTCGCGCTCACGACAATCACACCAACGGTGTTCGGCAAGATGTGACGGAAGATTATGCGGAAGTCGCTCGCCCCGGCTACGCGAGCGGCGTCAACGAACTCGCGTTCACGCAAGCTCAAGAACTCGGCTCGCACTAGTCGCGCCATCCCCGTCCACGCGATAAGGCCGATCATGCCAGCGAGCAGGAACGCATCGCCACCGATCGTGCGACCCAGAACAGCACCAAGCACGAGCAGCGGGATGATGATGATCACGTCAGTGATGCGCATGATGAGCTGGTCGACCCACCCGCGGTAGTACCCAGCGAGTGCACCAAGCACGACGCCGATGAACGTCGAGATAATGCCAACGATAAAGACAACGTTGAGCGACTGCTGCATTCCGCGCATTACACGAGCGAAGACATCCTTACCGGTGTTGTCTTGGCCGAAGGGATGCTCGCCAAAGCTGAGTGGCCACCACGTGAAGGTTGGGGCACCGCCGGGCAGCAGAATGTCGTAGCGTTCCCACCAAGTCGACGTCCACCACCCGGGGATGCGAATGCCATCGATGATCAGCCTGCTTGACTCGGAGTCAGGCACAAGCTTTCCGGTTCCGCCAAAAACGGTGCCAACAGACGTGAACGCGAGCAGCACAAGGAACAGCAAAACGAAGACCGAAATGACCGCGCCGCGGTGGTGCAGGAAGCGACGACGAACGATCGCACCTTGGCTAAGGCCGACTGTTGCCCGTTGCTCGATGCTGAGTTCTTGGCCCGCCGACTGGTCGTCGACTGAAGGAGTCTTATCGGTCATGATCAGCTCACCCGAATTCTGGGGTCGAGTGCCGAGTACAAAATATCGGCGAATACGTTAAAGAGAACGGCGAGCACACCAGTGACAAGGAAGAATCCCATCACGAGGTTCACGTCTGTCTTATTGAGCCCCTCATTGAAGAGGGATCCCATCGCCTGCCAGGCGAAGACTCTTTCAGTAATCACAGCACCACCGATCACCGCCCCGAAGTCGAGCGCGATGATCGTCGCGATCGGAATCATGGCATTGCGGAAAGCGTGACGCATCACGACAGTGCGCTCGCCAAGTCCCTTGGCGCGTGCGGTGCGCACATAGTCCTGGTTCATGACGTCCAAGAGGCTGGCTCGGGCGTAGCGCGTGTAGGCCGCAAGCGAGATGATCATGAGCGCAATGGTCGGAAGCATCATGTGCGTCAGCGAGTCGAGCATGTTGAGCCACGTGTCATCCACGCGTCTGATCGCTGGCGTCGAGGCGCCAATGGTCGCGATCACACCGTTGCTGAGCGGAATGCGCTCAACATATTCGCCCCAACGCAAGAACATCTGCTCGAGAACGAACGGGATGACGGTGAGGCCACCAACAATTCCGGCAGTTCGTGCGACAACAGCCTTCGAATCGCCACCCACCAGAAGCCCGGTAACGACTCCGATCCCTGCCATGACGACGGTCACGAGCAGAACGGTCCACCCGGAGTTCAGATAGAAGAACAAGAACTGCATCGGATACCAGAGTGCGAGGGTGAGGCCAATAACGATGCTGACGGCCACTACGGCACGACGGTGCTGGAATCCGGTGGAGGTGAAGAGCACGATGGCAGCTATCGCGATGGTGAGCAGCGCGACACCGATGAAGCCGATCGAGGGGTTCGAGAACCATTTGGTCACGTCGAGCAGGAAGAGCATCACGCCTACACCGCCTCCGACGCCAACAAAGGAGATGACCCGCGTTCGCAATTCTCCGCCGACGATGGAGGACGCTATGAAGCCCATCACGAGCCCTATCACGAGCATCGACCACCACGGTATCGATGGATTACCGAGGAACTCGTTGAAGCGAATGGCGCCGAACTCCTTGAGGAGCACCGCCACCCAAAAAATGGGGAGAGAGTAAAAGACGAAAGTAAGAAATGTGACCACGTAGTCGTAACCGCTGTACTGACGAAGCGCGGTGGTCATTCCGATGGCGACACCGATGACGATCGCGAGAATTGTCGCAGCCATCACCAGTTGAAGAGTGGAGCCGAGCGCACCGCCGATGGCCTCGAGAACGGGCTGTTCGCCGCGGGCAACCGAAATTCCTAGGTCACATTGACCGATGAAACAGGCACCGACGCCGCCAAGCCACGAGAAGTAACGCAGCACTGGTGGCTGGTCGAGATTGAGGACACTACTCAAATACGCGATCTTGTCTTGAGCATTGGGGTCGCGGCTGCCCCGAAGCTCACGGAGCGGATCACCTGACCCTGCAGTGAGTATGTAGACGATAAACGAAGCCACGAGCAGTACAAGAATGGTGGCTACGAGGCGTCTGGTGACAAAGGTCAACACCGGTGATCCTCATTTCGGGGCAAAGCAGAGCGGAACAGAGACAGCGCCGTCGTGGCGGCAAAAACGTGGCGCAAGTGAGCCGGGCGCATAACGCCCGGCTCACTTGCTATGTCGCTACCGAGTTATTCGGCGTCGACCGGTGCCCACTCCCAGAAGTTCCAGAAGTAGGTCGGCGACAGCGCGCTCGGGCTGACGTTTGTTACTGAGTTGTTCCAGACGGTGATTCCGGGGAACTGGAAGATGGTGACGCCGTAAGCGTCATCCCAAACCAGCTTCTCTACCTCTACCTGAATTTCAGTCTGAACCGCAGGGTCCAGTTCAGTTTCGAGGTCCTTCAGCAGCGCGTCTACCTCGGTGTTGGAGTATCCACCGAAGTTGCTGGGCTGGCCCGAACCAAGGTACTGGTCAGAACCGGTGAGCGCGAGGCTCGTTGACTGCCATGCGAAGATAACCGCGTCGTGCGGGTTAATCGGCAGGGCTTCCTTGTCGGTGAACGCCCACTCGGGCTCGGAGTCGTCAACAACCGTGAAGCCGGCAAGAGCTGCCGACTGCTGGATGAACTCGAACTCGGTGGCACGACGTACGTTGCCCTCGGGGTACCAGAACTTGACCTCGACCGGAGTGGTCACTCCAGCGTCAGCAAGCAGCTTCTTGGCACCATCGATGTCAACCTCGGCGTAATCTGCTGAACCGTTGCTCGACGCAATATCGTCGTAGCCAGGAGCGCCGGGGATCTGCAGAACGGAGTCACGCAGCGTTGCGTTTTCGTTCAACGGGGTGATCAGCTTCTCGAGGATTTCTGCACGAGGGATGACCTTGAGGAATGCCTGACGAACAGCCTTTGCCTTTTCTTCGTCTCCGCCATAAGTTGCGGGGTCGAAGGGGCCACCGTTGTTGAACGTGAGGTCAACGTGCTCGTAAGTCGCTTCGTCAGCGGTGACGTAGTCGGCGTTGGTGAGTCCCTTGACGAGCTCAAGCACGTCGGGGGTCGGCTGTCCGGCAGCGATCTGAACGTCACCGTTCTCGATGGCCTGAACCTGAGCGGTTGAGTCCTCGATCTGGCGAACGATGATGCGCTCGTACTTGGGCGAAGGGCCCCAGGTGTAGAGCGGGTTGGCCTTCAGCGCGACGTACTCGTTTTCGACGAGTTCGTCGAGAACGTAAGCACCACTCGAGAGAGCAACGAGTTCGTTGTCTGGCGTGCTTGCCGCCTGGTACTCGTCGTTCCATGCCTTGGCTACCGGGGTGAGCCACTCAACGTCGTCGTTCTGCACAGCCTCGACGAACATCTTCTTGGCTTCCTCGGGATCGGTGATCTCGGGGTACGCGAGCGAGACGACGCCGTGAGCAGCAACACCGAGGTCATACTGGATCTCCCAGTCAACGTAGGCCTTGTCGTACACAATGGTGATGCTCTTGTCATCAATCTCGGGCATCGCCGATGCGAGGTCTCCACGCGGGTTTGCGTGTGTGAAGAGGGGTTCGCCGTCAGCGTCTTGAACACCGGCAAAGATGGTGGTCCACGCGAGCAGCAAGTCTGCTGAGTCGATCGGTGTTCCGTCTGACCAAGTGACGTTCTCGTTGACGGTGTACTTAACCGTTAGCGGGTCGTCGCTCGTCTTCTCAAACGTGCCGAAGTCTGTGTTGCGAACGAGAGCAGGCTCGTCGTTGTAATAGAGGAACGTTGAGTTCATCATGTACAACACAACCGCGTTTGCGGTGTTGTTGCCTGCTGCGCTGTTCCCGTTGAAGTTGTCAATCAGGTCATTCCAGGCGACCGTGATTTCGGTGTCTGCAATTACTTCTGACTCGTACGGCGGAGTACACCCGGTTAGGGCGAGGGCTCCCACCGCGAGGACAGCTATGGCAGCTGCGACGCGCTTGTTCTTCATCTTTCCTCCAGTAGAAAGGTGGCCGAAGGGACGGCGTAGACCAATCCCATGGCGGCCATTACACCGCAAACCTGAACGTTGGGGCAATAGAAACTGACGATTCGCATAATTCGAAACAAGAAAGACGTAATTCTGCGTAAGAAAACTGTGCCTACCCCACAGAGGGGCCGATTTAGGCCACGAATTTTAGCAGGTTGCGCGTCACGAGAACTTAACATTTCCACAGGGTGGCGCGCGAGCATCCGCTCTAGAATTGGCAACAGCGAAGCCCACGCCGGCTGTCACTGTTGCCGCTGGTCAACAGAGAAGGAGTGCGCTGAAGCCAATGACTAGCAACCCAATTACCGTCTCCATCGTGCGGACGGTAGACCCCGCCCGCATCGCCCAAGCGACAGCGTGGATGCAAACGGGCATCAACCTCGCCACCACCTATCCCGGCTTTCTGGGCTCAGGTTGGGTGCGCGCAGGCACCGAAAGCACTACGTGGCACATGCTGTACCGATTCGCGGATGATGCAGCACTCTTGCACTGGGAACAATCACCAGAACGGGCGTGGTGGCTCGAAAGCGGACGAGGCTTCGCGCACGAACACACCACGGAGCGCCGCACCGGCATCGAGGGCTGGTTCGACGAACCAACGGAAGTCACGGTGGAATATGCCGGCCCTGCCGCCGCCACGGTACCGCCGCGCTGGAAACAAGCCGTGACCATCTGGCTCGGCTTCTTTCCGCTCAACCTCGCGTTTACTTACCTCGTGACCCTGCTCGTACCCGGCTGGGATGCGCTGCCGATCCTCGTGCGGGTGCTCCTCACTACGCTCTGCCTCACGCCGGTCATGACCTATGTTCTCCTGCCGGGAGTCACACGGATGCTGCGGCGCTGGCTAACACCAACGCGGTAGCAGCGCCGCGTCACCTGATCGAGTTTCGCGAGGGCTGTCATGCGGATCCCTCGAGAAGTTTCTTCAACGCGGTTGTGTATTCCTCGAACGCTCCGCGACCGCGGGTCGTCAAGCTGAGATAGGTCACCGGGCTTCTCCCCTGGTGGGCCTTAGTGACCTCGATGTAGCCGGCATCCTCTAACTTGCGCAGATGAGTGGAGAGATTACCCGGCGTCATCGCGAGCAACTGCTGCAACCGCGGGAAGGCGAGGCGGTCCCCTGCCGGGAGCGTGGCGAGGGACGCCGTAATGCGCAGTCGTGCCGAGGCATGGATAACGGGATCGAGCTCATCCATTGTCGTTACGCCTTCCTTCGCAACCGAACAGCAGCCAGAATCGCCATGAACAGCATCGTGCTGCCGCCAAGCAGCGCCATCACCAGATTATTTGTCGGCGCACCAAAGAAGGGAGACACCGAGCCGGTAACCAGCAGGATGATGCCGAGCACGAGCATGCTTTTCTGATGCCAGAGCGCGGCCCCAGCAACGTACAGAGTTCCCGCCATCAGCGCGAAGGCTGACGGGTAGTAGAGAGTCGCGAGTTCGTACGACATGCCGTTGTTCATTAGTGCGACTCCGACGGCGCCAAATGCTGTTCCACACAACCCCCACGAGATTCCGTAGACGGCTCCAGCAAAGCTCGAATTACCTTGAACACCACGGTCGATACGGATGCCCAACACTGTGGAAGCGGCGATCGCTGCCCCGATCAGCACGCCGAACCCGATCCCCGCAACCGGACCAGGAATACTCACTGGGGAGTTGCTCGCCGGCGCCGCAGACCAGAGAAGAAGAAAACCAACCAGCCAGGCCACTCCCCACACGCCAAGCATCCACGGGATCGGGGCCAGCTGCTTGCGCGCCATCTCACCCTGTTGCTCTTCGACAAGCTTGAGCATCTCTTCCGGCGTCAGCGCGGACTCATTCTCGAGTTCGGCCTCACGTTCTCGTTCGAGTTCGGAACTCGCCACCTTCGCGGCCGTGCGGTCGTCGCTTGTCATCGTGGACCCTTCGATAGTGGAGTGTGCGCTTCGCTAGTGGAGTGTGCGCTTCGCTAGTGGAGTGTGCGCTTCGCTATGTACTTTGTAACACAAAGTACTTTGCAATGCAACGATTCCGCGATCGAGTTCTCACCGGGCGTCGCGGCCTTAAGCTGGAGTGCTATGTCCGCCTCCGAAGTTCACTCCGCCAGCACCGCGGCACCGCTACCTCCTGACGCCGCAGTGCCGCTGCCGGCAGGTACCGCGATCACGTTCCCGCCCGAGCTGCCCGTCAGCCAGCGCAAAGACGACATCGCCAAGGCCATTCGCGAGAACCAAGTCGTAATCATTGCGGGAGCAACGGGAAGTGGAAAGACCACCCAGCTGCCGAAGATTTTGCTGGAACTGGGTAAGACATCCATTGGGCACACCCAGCCGCGTCGGATTGCCGCGCGCACCGTCGCTGAGCGCATTGCCGAAGAACTGGGAAGCGAACTCGGTGACCTCGTCGGCTACCAAGTGCGGTTCACCGATCGCGTGGGCAAAAACACCCGCGTGAAGCTCATGACCGACGGCATCCTGCTGAACGAAATTCACCGCGATCGCGACCTCAAAAAGTACGACGCGATCATCATCGATGAGGCGCACGAACGCAGCCTCACCGTCGACTTCTTGCTCGGCTATCTCAAGCAGCTCCGCACCCGCCGCCCCGATCTCAGCATCATCATTACGAGTGCCACGATCGACCCCGAAAGCTTCTCGAAGCACTTCGACGGCGCCCCGATTATTGAAGTCTCCGGGCGCACCTTCCCCGTCGAGATTCGGTACCGCCCCCTCGTCGCTGAAGAAAGCACTGGCGACGATCTCGAAGCGGAGGATGCCGAAGAAGCGGCCGCCAACCGCGCCGACCGCGACTACCTCGAAGGCATCAACGACGCCCTCGACGAACTCTCCCGCGAGAGCGACGGCGACGTGCTCGTCTTCCTCTCGGGCGAAACCGAGATTCGGGATGCGGAAGAATCCATCCGCGGACGCATCAGTGCCGGCAAACTCTCCGAGGGCACCGAAGTGCTCCCGCTCTACGGCCGACTGAGCTCCGCCGAACAGCACCGCGTGTTCGAGTCGCGCCGCACGCCCGGAACACGCCGCCGCATCGTGCTCGCCACGAACGTTGCCGAAACCAGTTTGACCGTGCCGGGCATCCGCTACGTCATCGATGCCGGAACTGCCCGCATCAGTCGGTACAGCACGCGCGCCAAGATTCAGCGCCTGCCGATCGAGGCCATCAGCCAGGCCAGCGCCAACCAGCGCTCCGGCCGCTCGGGACGAACGAGCGACGGAATCGCGATCCGCCTCTACTCCGAAGAAGACTTTAACGCACGCCCCGAGTTCATGGAACCCGAGATTCTGCGCACCAACCTCGCGGCGGTCATCCTGCAGATGATCTCGCTTGGCCTCGGCAACATCGCCGAGTTTCCGTTCCTGCAACCACCAGACTCTCGCGGCATCAAAGACGGGCTTGAGCTGCTCACCGAACTCGGCGCCGTCGAGAACGCGATGATCGGGCAGACGAAAGCCGGGCACAAGTCGGCCGCGGCGAACGGTGCCAACGGTGCAGCCGCGGCTAGCGGCAAGGGCACGAAAGACGCAGCCCCGCGCATCACCCGCATTGGCAAGCAACTCAGCCAGTTGCCGATCGACCCTCGACTTGCCCGCATGGTGATCGAATCGAAGCAGCACAGCACTACCCGTGAAGTGATGGCGGTCGTCGCCGGGCTCAGCATTCAAGACCCGCGCGAACGCCCCCTCGACAAGCGACCGCAAGCCGACCAACAGCATGCGCGCTTCATCGACCCGACGAGCGACTTTCTCACCCTGCTCAACCTCTGGAACTACCTCGAAGAGAAACAGAAAGAGCTCTCGGGCAACCAGTTCCGGCGCATGTGCAAGAACGAATATCTCAACTATTTGCGCGTGCGCGAATGGCACGATGTCTACCGCCAGTTGAGCCGCATCGCCAAACCGCTCGGCCTGGTCATCGGTGACGCCCACTCGAACCCTGACGGCATCCACCGCTCGCTTTTGGCCGGGCTGCTCAGCCACATCGGTCTCAAGGATGTCGCCAAGCGCGATTACATTGGCGCCCGTCAAACCCGGTTCGTCATCTTTCCCGGCTCGGCTCTCGCCAAGAAACAGCCCAACGCGATCATGAGCGCTGAGCTCGTCGAAACGAGTCGACTCTTTGCGCGAATGAATGCGTCGATCGACCCGGTGTGGGCCGAGAAACTTGCTGGCGATCTCGTGAAACGCAGCTACTCCGAGCCACACTGGGAGAAGAAGCAGGGCGCCGCCGTCGCGTTCGAGCGCGTGACGCTCTATGGCGTCACTCTTGCAGCCCGCCGCCGCATCCAATTCTCCCGCGTCGACTTGCCTGCCGCCCGCGAACTTTTCATCCGTCACGCGCTAGTCGAGGGCGAAGACGACCTGACGAAGCGCGACAAACGCGTGTGGGGATTCGATGCGTCGAACCGTGCCTTGCGCCGCGACCTCGAGCAGCTCGAAGAGCGCAGCCGTCGCCGCGATATTTTGCACGACGATGAAACCATTTTTGAGTTCTACGACAAACGAGTGCCCGCCACCGTCGCTTCCGTTCGTGACTTCGAGGGCTGGTGGAAGAAGGCTCGCCACGATTCCCCTGACCTGCTGACCCTCTCCACGCAAGATCTCATCGAAAATGCGGATGACGCCGAAGTCGACGACACCAAATTTCCGACCACGTGGGTGCGCGGCGATCAAACGCTCAGCCTCAGCTACCGCTTCGAACCGGGCACCGACGACGACGGAGTCACGATCGCCGTTCCGCTGCCGCTACTCGCCGGCCTGCGCCCAGAGGGTTTTGACTGGCAGGTGCCGGGGTTACGCGATGAGCTCGTCACCGCGCTGATCAAGTCACTGCCGAAACCGATTCGCCGCAACGTCGTTCCGGCCGCAGATTGGGCCCGCCGGCTGCTGGAGGCCGCGCCCGACGATCCGGCTACGGCAGCTTTCGAAGGCGGCCCCGGGCTGACCGAATTCCTGGCCAAAGAGATCGCGCGACTGACCTACGTTACTGTAGCGACCACCGACTTCGATCTTGATCGCGTGCCCGCTCACGTGAAAGTCACCTTCGCCGTAATTGATGAACGCGGCAACAAAGTCGGCGCTAACAAGTCGCTACGCAGCCTGCAGGCGAGCCTCAAGCCCGTCGCTCGGGCCAGTGTGGCGCGCGCCGTACAAGGTGCTCCTCAGGGTTCTGCGGAGCAACAAACGAACACTCTCGAACGCTCCGGCATCACGAGTTGGGACTTCGGCGCGCTCGACCGTTCCCGCGACACCAAGCACGGCGGAAACACCATCCGCGCCTACCCCGCACTCGTGGATGACGGCGACACCGTCTCCATCCGCCTCATGTCGACACCCTACGATCAAGCCATCGCGCACCAAAGCGGTGTGCGGCGCCTACTGCTGCTCGCGATTCCGTCGCCGCTCGGCTACATCAACGAACATCTCACGGGCACCGAGAAGCTGGTGCTCGCCCAGAGCCCGTATCGCTCAACGAACGTACTCTTCGAGGACTGCCTTCGCGCCTGCATCGACTCCGTGATGGGCGACCGCGAGATCTTTGCCCAGACCGAATTCGAGGCGCTGCGGAATGAGATTTCGGCGGGGCTCGTCGACTCCCTGTTCGCGACCGTCTCGCTCGTAGCATCCATTGTTGCTGGCGTACGTTTGGCAGACAAAGCGATACGTGCCGCTACGAGCATGCACCTTCTTGCACCGCTCGGTGATGCGCGCGAACAGCTCGATTCGCTCGTTTACCCTGGTTTTGTTTCCGCCACCGGGCTTACTCAATTACGCCGCTTGCCGATCTACCTCAAAGGCATCGAGCATCGCGTGACGAAGCTCACAGAGAACCCGGGCAAAGACCGCGGGTGGATGTCCGAAGTCGAGTTAGCGACCCGTCGCTACAAAGACGCGGGCGGCACCCTGCCGCTAGAACAGCATCCCGAACCTCAGATCGTTCGCGCCCGGTGGATGCTCGAAGAGCTGCGCCTCAGCCTCTTCGCCCAGCATTTGGGAACGGCCGAATCGGTGAGTGTTCAACGCATCGGAAAAGTACTCGCTTCTTAACGTTCGCGTTTTCGGCTGCACCCAGTTTCAAACCGGTACCCTTGAGGCTGCGAGTGGCACGAGAACGTGACCTCTCTTCTGAAAGAAAGCAGCTCACGCGTGTCTGAAAGCAACACCGATCGTCCGACCACTCACGATGTTTCCGCAGAAATTGCGCGCTCTTGGCTCCTGGTTGCGGCCACGCGCCCTGAAGATTTCGATGCGGCTGAGAAGTCACGTGCCGACCAGATCATCCTCGATGTTGAGGACGCTGTTGACCCGCGCCTCAAGTCATCCGCCCGCGATGCTGTTGTCTCGTGGCTGAGTAACGGTGGCAGCGGCTGGGTTCGCATCAATGACCGCACCTCAGACTTCTGGTCAGATGATGTGGATGCTCTCGCCGGCCTTCCGGGACTGCGCGGTGTGATGCTCGCTAAGGCCGAGGCAGCAGCTCACGTCTCCGAAACTTTCGATCGCCTCAAAGGCTCCACTCCCGTGATCGCGCTCGTCGAGTCAGCGCTCGGCATCGAAGAAGCTGCATCGATTGCTCGCGCCCGCGGCGTCTACCGCCTCGCGTTCGGCAGCGGCGATTATCGTCGCGACACGGGAACCAGCGCTGACGATCTCGCTATGGCTTATCCTCGATCGCGCCTCGTGATCGCGAGCCGCGTGGGCAACCTGCCCGGCCCGATCGATGGGCCAACCGTTGGCACCAACCACTCGCTGCTCCGCGAGCAGGGAAGCATGGCTGTCGCACTCGGCATGACCGGCAAACTCTGCCTCGATCTTGAGCAGCTTCCGATCATCAACGAAGTCATCAGCCCCACACGTTCAGATGTTGCGTGGGCTCGCGAATTCCTCGACGACTTCGAGGCTCGAGGCCGCGTCATCCGCGACGGCAGCGACCTGCCCCGACTTGGCCGCGCTCAAAAGATCGACAAGCTCGCTCGCGCGTTTGGCGTCGAACCGGCCTAAGGCGTTGGCCACCGGGGCTCTTCCCGGCGGCCACCCCCACCGTTAGTCTTGAGCCATGACAACGGCAGTCATTGTTGACGCGATTCGTACGCCTTCGGGCCGGGGTAAACCGGGCGGAGCGCTCTCTGGCGAGCATCCGGTAGATCTCCTCGCTACAGTGCTGCGCAGTCTTGTAGACCGCAATGATCTCGACCCAGCGACAATCGACGATGTGATGGCCGGCTGTGTCACCCAGTCTGGTCAGCAGGCGGTGAATATCGCCCGCAACGCTGTGCTCGCTGCTGGCCTCCCCGAGTCGGTTCCCGGCACCACGATCGATCGCCAGTGCGGGTCGAGCCAGCAAGCAGCCCACTTCGCCGCACAGTCCGTGATGGCGGGGGCCAACGATATTGTTATCGCGTGCGGCGTCGAGCTAATGAGTTCGCACCCCATCGGGCAGGCCACCCTTGGTCAGGCAACGATGAGCCCGCTCGTGCGCGAACGCTACCCCGAGGGGCTCGTCAACCAGGGCATCTCTGCTGAGCTGATCGCGGCACGTTGGGGGCTCAACCGCGACGAACTCGATGTCTTCGCAGCGCTCTCTCACGCTCGCGCTGCCTCCGCCGATTTCAGCGGCGAGATTCTGCCCATCGGCGCCGTCGATCGCGACGAGACGATCCGCCCCGGCACTGCGGCCAGCACCCTTGCTGGCCTCTCCCCCGCGTTCTACGACGCCGAGATCGCGGCTCGCTTTCCCGAAATTCAGTGGCGTGTAACCGCGGGCAACTCTTCGCCGCTTACCGATGGTGCTTCAGCCGTTCTCGTGATGAGCGAAGCGCGCGCGGAGACACTAGGTCTTCGCCCGCTCGCCCGGTTTCACTCCTTTGCGGTTGTCGGTTCTGACCCGATTGAGATGCTGACCGGGATCATCCCCGCCACGCATCGCGTGTTAGAGCGCAGCGGCATCCGGCTAGAACAGCTCGACAGCATCGAAGTGAATGAAGCCTTCGCTTCGGTCGCGCTGGCCTGGTTGCGGGAGTTTCCTGTCGACCCCACCATCGTGAATCCGCGAGGCGGCGCAATCGCGCTCGGCCACGCCCTCGGCTCCTCCGGCACCCGCCTACTCACAACCCTCGTCAATCAACTCGACACCACCGGGGGTCGCTACGGCCTTCAGGTCATGTGCGAAGGCGGCGGCATGGCCAACGCCACCCTCATCGAAAGGCTTGCATGAAAATTCAGGATGCCGCAGCGCTCATCACCGGTGGGGCAAGCGGACTCGGCCTTGCCACCGCTCGCGCTCTCGCCGCACAGGGGGCGAAGGTCACCATCGCCGACCTCCCGAGCTCCCGTGGAGTCGAGGTTGCCGCCGAATATGGGTTCCAGTTCGCGCCGACCGATGTTCGCTCAGAGGCCGACGTTCAGGCGTCCGTCGAGCTCGCCTCGTCGGTCGCACCACTGCGCATCGTCGTGAACTGTGCTGGCGTTGCCACCCCAGGAAAGGCACTCGGCCGCAAGGGAGTGCTGCCGCTCGAAACCTTCGAAACCGTGATCGGCATCAACCTCACGGGAACGTTCAACGTCATCCGGTTGGCAGCAGCCGCGATGGTCGAAACCGAGCCCATTGATGGCGAGCGTGGCGTGATCGTGAATACGGCATCCGTTGCCGCGTTCGATGGCCAGATCGGCCAACCGGCATATGCCGCGTCTAAGGCTGGCGTTGCCGGGATGACCCTGCCGCTTGCCCGGGAGTTCGCCGCGTCGCTCGTGCGCGTCATGACCATTGCGCCCGGCATCTTCGAGACGCCGATGATGGCAGGCCTGCCGCAAGAGGCGCAGGATTCGCTCGGCGCGCAGGTGCCTCATCCGTCACGGCTCGGACGGCCCGACGAGTATGCCGCGCTCGTGCAGCACATCGTCGAGAACCCCATGCTCAACGGCGAGGTTATTCGTCTCGACGGCGCAATCCGGATGCAACCGCGTTAGCAGCGGAGGCACCCGGATTGACCGGCGGTTACAGAACTATAGAACCTTCGAGAGGAACGCTTTCGTGCGTTGGTGCTGCGGGTTGCCGAGCACTTCGTCGGGATCACCCGACTCCACCACGACGCCGCCATCCATGAACACAAGCTGATCGGCTACTTCGCGGGCAAAGCCCATTTCGTGCGTGACAACAATCATGGTCATGCCTGAATCGGCGAGACCCTTCATGACGTCAAGCACTTCACCGACCAGTTCAGGGTCGAGCGCGGAGGTCGGCTCATCGAACAGCATGAGCTTGGGCTCCATGGCGAGCGCGCGGGCGATTGCCACTCGCTGCTGCTGGCCACCGGAGAGGTGTGCCGGGTAGGCATCCTCTTTCTCAGCAAGACCAACCTGCGCGAGCAGTTCCCTTCCGTGCGCAATGGCTGCTTCCTTCTTCACCTTGTTGACGCGGATGGGCGCCTCAATGATGTTTTCGAGAGCCGTCATGTGGGGGAACAGATTGAACCGCTGAAACACCATGCCAATATCGCGGCGCTGGCGAGCAGCTTCGCGCGGCTTGAGCTCATACAGCTTGTCTCCACGTTCTTCATACCCGACCAGGACGCCGTCGACGCTCAGTCGCCCAGCATCCACTCGTTCAAGGTGGTTGATGCAGCGCAGAAATGTTGACTTGCCTGAGCCACTTGGCCCCACCAAGCACATCACTTCGCCCTGCGGCACCGACAGCGAGATGCTTTTCAGCACTTCGTTCGAGCCGAAGCTCTTCGACACACGGTCGGCGTGCACCATGGGTACGTCGCTTACAGCTGCGTTCGTCATTGGTGCTCCTTTCCTGTCGGATCGGTACTCTCATCGGGTGCGGTTTCAGTGTTGGCTGCCGCGCCCGGCGTCGGAATGACACCAGTCTTCAGCGTGATCGCTCCGGTCTCGGTGCCCGCCTTTTCGGGGCGCGCTTGACCAACACCGCGGGAGAAGCGCTTCTCAAGGAAGTACTGGCCCACCATCAGAATCGAGGTGAAAAGCAGGTACCAAGCAGAAGCAACGAGCAACAGCGGGATCGGGTCGAAGATCACCACGGAGATGTCGCGCGAGCGTCCGTAGAGTTCCAGACTGAACGGAATGGCGGTGACCAGGGAGGTGGTCTTCAGCATCGAAATTACTTCGTTGCCGGTCGGCGGGATGATGATGCGCATTGCCTGCGGGATGACGACGCGCGTCATTGTTTGCAGCCACGACATTCCGAGGGCAGTTGCTGCCTCGTCTTGTCCCTTATCAACCGAAAGGATTCCGGCACGCACAATCTCTGCCATATAGGCGGACTCGTTGAGCGCGAGGCCAATAACGGCAAGCCAAAACACGCTGATGAGGTCGTTGGTTTCTACGGAGAGCCACGGCTCGGTGAAGGGGATGCCCACATCGATCGTCGAGTAGATCGTGGCGAAA
This sequence comes from Salinibacterium sp. M195, assembly GCF_019443965.1. Taxonomy (GTDB): domain Bacteria; phylum Actinomycetota; class Actinomycetes; order Actinomycetales; family Microbacteriaceae; genus Rhodoglobus. The sequence continues at coordinate 2,910,986 of NZ_CP040814.1, forward strand.
AGACCCCAGAACACGAGCTGCACGTAGACAGGAGTTCCCCGGAAGACCCAGAGGTACAACCACGCAATGCCCTTGACGACGGGGTTGTCAGAAAGCCGCATCACCGCGAGAGTCACACCAAGGATGATCGCGATGATCATCGAGTAGACCGTCAACAGAATGGTGTAACCGGCGGCCTGAGAGATGCGCTTATCGAAGATGTATTTGCCGAAGTTCTCCCAGCCATAGGCCTCGCGCTGCGACGCATCGACGACGAAGAGAATGAGCATCGCGACAAGGATGACCGCGACGACATTGCGCCACGGGTGGCGAAGGCGAATCGCTTTGATCGCCTCCGCTTGGTCAGCGCCGTTCGGCGACACGCTTAACGGTGTCGCCGAACGGCCAGAGTCTGACACAGCCAATACCTAGCTAGTGGTTGCCGCGTTGATGGTGATCGACGAGACAGCGCCGTTGAAGACGCCCCAGTCTTCGAGGATCGTCTTGTAGGTGCCGTCATCAATCAACGACTGGAGTGCAGCCTGGAGTGCCGCAGAGAGCTCTGAATCCTTTTGCACGACAATGCCATATGGTGCGGTGTCGAACGAGTCACCCGCGAGTTCAATCTTGTCGTCAACCTGGCTCACCGCGTACTGCGTGATGGGTGAGTCAGCGCTCATGGCGTCGGCGCGGCCCAAGGCGAGAGCGTTAGTGGCTTCGTCTTGAGTATCGAACTTGAGGATATCGATGGGCTCGTTTCCAGCATCCGTGCATTCCTGCGACTTCGCGGGCAGCTCATCGGTTTCTTCGTATGTTCCCGTTTGCACGGTTACAGTCATGCCACACGCATTAGCGGGGTCGACGTCGACGCCGATCTGCTGGGCCCACTGGATGCCGGCCTCGTAGTAGTTGACGAAGTCGACAACTTTCTCGCGCTCTTCGTTGTCGGTGAACGAGGAAAGCCCGATGTCGTAGCTACCGCCCGTGACGCTGGGGATGATCTTGTCGAAGCTGGATGGCTCGTACTGAGTATCGAGACCAAGTTTGGCTGCCATGGCGTTGCCCAGGTCAACCTCCCACCCGATGGGGTTTCCCGCATCGTCCTTGTACTCGTTGGGGGCATAGGTCGGGTCGATGCCAATGACAAGCACGCCGGCGTCTTTGATGTCGGCTGGCAGCAGAGCAATGGCTGCAGCGTCTGTTCCTACATCTAGATTGCCGCCGCCGGTGTCGGTGCCTGTGTCTGTGCTGTTGTCAACACAACCCGTCAATGCGAGGGCGGTGACAACAAGCAATGCTGGAAGCGCGTAATTGATTTTCATGGTCCAACCTTTTCTCAATCCCAATGAAAGCTAGTGTCGGCGGCAACGCGCGAAACCCTCACGGGCACGCATCCTTGAATCACCGACGTTGGCAGCCTACCCTCGTGGGCACGCAATATTACGCCCGGCTGCGCCGTGTGGTTGCGACACCGGGAGTAATCCGCTGATTATGTGTTCTGGACGAGTCTGGGCGTCTTTCAGCGAAGAAATCTACGACCGCTCGCTAGTATTCGCCCTGAGCCGCAGATTCAAGTTCCGCGAAGTTGATGTTGCGCAATTCCCGCAACCGCGTCTCACGATTCGCTTGATATTGCGGGTCAGCGGCTGGCAAGTAAGCGACGCGAAGTTTGCCAATGATGGCAGTGCCGATCTCGCTCCACGCCAGCTCTCGAGCCTCATCGATGATGTTGGAAATCAGCACACCATCCATAGACGCTTGGCGAAGCCCCTCGGCAAGACCTTCTTGCACAGCTCGGTTACGAGCGGTGTGAGAACCGCGCAACAATCGTTCCGCCTGCTCCGCGAGTTGATCGAATTCGACGTGCACGAGACCAGCAAGCGCACCGTCGTCGTAGTCAAGGTGGTCTCGGGCAGCATCCACGATGATTCGGTTCTTGACCGTCATACGCACCGCATTGCGGGCGATGAGCACGCCCTCTTCGACGACACGCTCAATTGGCGCCTCTTCGACAGGCTCGGGCGCCCTAAATTTGCCCAGATTGAGGCGCGGGCGCCGCCGAAATATTCTCACAGTGCAATTGTTCCGGTTTAGATTGATGAACGGTATCCCCCGTCCGGTTCAGCTTAGGTTGCCCACCTGAACGGTTGACAAATTTTTCTCGTAACAGATGCCAAAGGGGATCGCCGCGTAGGCGCCGAAAGCGTCAATACGTTCGTATCCAAGGCTCTCATATAGCGCCATCGCCGGCACCTGAACGTGACCAGTCTGCAGGACGAGCGAGGCTGCTTTCGTTTCTCGAGCGGCGCCCTCAAGCTCGTTCATGAGACGACGGGCAGCCCCCTTTCCGCGATGAGCAGAATCCACGAAAACTTTTTTGACCTCAAATGATTTTCCAAAAGGACGCAATGCTGCATGGCCGATGACGACATCGTCGTCTAGAACCAACAGTGTGTGGGTGATGTCACTCGGCGGAACCGTCAGCGCAGCGTTGACTGCGGCGCGACCGGCATCATCGAGTGCTTCTTGACGATCGGCGTACATCGCCGTCGTCTCGACATTCATCGCCGCGCGTTGCTGGACAGCGCGTGGGTCTAGCCACTCGACCCATTCAATCGTCAGGCTCACGAGACTCTGGCCTTCAGATTCACGGATGCCTTCGCCTTACATTCCGGACCGCTGCATGCGCTTCTCAATCGACGGTCGATGACGGCAAGCCGTGCTGCGTGCCGGTCAACCGGCAACGCGCGGGAACTAAACGTGGGGGTCGTAGTCGTGGTCGGTGAACGGTACGACGACAAAATCACGCATCGTCGGGGTAGAACCAGCATCAATCAAACTCTCCGCATCAATCTCAACATCTAATTTATACACTGCCGGGTATGCGGTGTATCCCAGCCCGTTGCGCTCACTCTGCTCACTCAGGGCATTTGGCCGCACCCCGGCAAGGGTGAAGTCCAACGAAGTGACCGCGAACGGTGACGTTCCTTCGTCCGTCGCAAACACGTCGAAATAGTTCGCTAGGGAATGCTGCAACTCCCACTCGTCGAGCTCGTCGTTCCACTCCAGATTCAGCGGCACGCGATAAACCGTCCCGTCAAGGGCGAACTGCGCAATAGTTTTAGCTTCCGTTTCGGTCGTCGCTACGACCTCCACAGACGTCTCACTAATCCGCTCAATCGCTCCGGAGAGCACTTCGTCGGCGAGGAACGACTCGCGATCCGTGTCGCTATAAAGAGAGTCGGTCTCGAGAGTCGGATCGAGCTCTGCCGCAGCCTCGGCCTCTCCGACCTCAAGGGCGGCCAGGTAGCGCTCGACGATCAGCGCGGGAGATGGTCTTTCCGCGGTTGCATACCCGTTCGACACCCGCGACCACGTGATCAAAACCATCGCCGCTGCGCCCACAAACACGAGTGGGATATCAATCCACAAACGGGCACGCCTGGTCATTCTGCGCGTCGTGTTCGAATTTTTCGTAGCAACAATCGACTCACGATCTTTTGTTCGACTCGAGCCCGGTGTTCGATTGGGCGAAACAATTCACTGGGCAACTTTATCAAGGGGTGGCGAATTTCTCTCACGCGAAAGCAAAGCGTGTTGACGTGATAAAACGTCATCACCTGCACTGGTTATGCCGCGCCACCCACGCACTCTCAGTCATAGATGCACTGCCATTATTGGCCCGCCAGCACCGCCCGCGTTTAATGACATTGAAGAGACGTATCGTGCAGGAGCACCGAACCCGGGTTGATCCCACTCATAGGCGACAACGTTCAGCGTGTTTAGCAGTCGCCCTACAAGAAACGCCAAAGTCATCGGTCCGTGGAAGAATAGGTGAACTTCCGCATTGTCATGGGTCGCTGAAAACTGCTTTATCTTCTCAGCAATGATCTCAGCAATCCGAGCGCCTTCAGCCGCTTCGACAAAACCACTCCCGGACAGCGAGAGTTGTACGGCGCCAGATAGCGCGCCGGCCGCAGCCACCGCACGCAAGAAAGCGCCCTCGCTAGTAGGGCGTTGAAGCTCGACTGAAACGTAAACTTTGTTTGCGGCTCCGTCAGTGAGCTCGACAAGTTGGGAAATGACCTTCTCGTTCATTTCCCGATCATTTGGCATGGCGTGCACGTCGTTTGTCCATACGGATTCCCGGACATCTTCGATCTCGGCATGTCCGAACTTTGTGTCTGGCAGCGCCATCCCAAGCGCCAGAGCAACCGTTAAATGCATCCCGCCTTGAATACGAATGGTTTTGGCTCGGCTGTGATGCACAGCATCGCTTATCAGCGGGAGCGTGAGCGCGAGGTCCTTCAGGCCATCGCTGTGCGGTAAGCGCCCGTCAACTGGCGGTCTCAACCGAATGTGAAGGTCTGCTTCGCGTGAAGGCTGAGCCGTCGATGCTGGTCTGGTTTGTACGTCGATGACAAACGTCCCTCCAGCGACATGGTGAGATCGGCGACTGATGTGGTCAGCAAGGTGATCGTGAACAATTTCAAGGCGACCTTCAATTGTCCGGCTATTACTCTGTTTTTTGTCACCCAGTGTGTTCGGGGTCTGCCCGAGCAATCGGTCGGGAGCTGAGAAGTCTGGTCGGTCGGCATTGGACGGGTCTTCTATCTCATTGGCAATCGCCAAGGTAAAACCGGCCAATTCATCCAGCTGAAGGAGCCTAGGTAGTTCTACATTTTTGACGACCCAACTCTTCTCGATCTGCTTTGTTACAAGAAGCATGGCGCCGGACAGCCCAGCTGTGAGTGCTCGTTCTAGGCGGTCAACGGTGTTACCTGAGCGCAGATCTGTCCGATCGTGCCAAACTTTGAAACCCGCCGCCCGAAGGAGCCACGCCATCTCCGTCGACCTGTCCGTCCCATCGGACTGTCTGTAGGACACAAATAGGGGGCCATTGGCGTTGACCGCGCCGTCCGGCAAAGGCTGGGCAGCTGCGGGGAAAACGTCCGCCGAGGGTGTTCGGGGTTCAGCCGGAATAACAGAAACACGTCCGAATCTTCCTTTTTTGAAAACTACACCGTGAAAACGATGGTCGTCAGCATCTGGGGCGCACACGATCAGAGCAATGGGGTTGCCAGCGCTCGCCTTGAAGGTCGCCCGCATCGTGGCGAGATCTTTTGGGCTCGGTTCGCTCGGCTGCGGATGGCTGTGCCACTCCCCTACGTATCCTGAGATGTCTTCCGGATGCAGCGTAGACCGGTACTTGCGAAGCGCTTCGACGGCATCTTCGTGATTTTGTATATAGTGGTGGGTCCCAGAGTTCCTGCTGTCAACTTCGACTGCTGCTTTGACCACGATTCGCTCCCCCTCCCGGTATCCGATGAGGATTCCACCTACTTCGCGTGGGAGGCCAGCGATACTTGCCAATACAATCCTCCGGCCAGCTGCCAAGTCGAGCGATATGGTTGGAGTCGTCACAGGTTTACCCCATTTCCTGCTTGGCGAACTTCACCGGATGGGTTAATCGGGGCGCCGAGGAGTATCCCCACGGCGTGCCGCGCTGTCGCGGCGGCGGCTTCTATGGCCGTGTAAGGGGCTGTAGGGGATACTGGGCTCCCGCAACCAGCTTCAAAGAATTCATCCTCAAGGACATCACCGTCATCTTCTACATGCGATGAGGGTAGGACTGGCCCCTGTTCCAGCGGTGGGAGAACATCAATACGGATGGTGCGGCCTCGGTTCTGAATCGCGCTGGAAAGCACGGTTGCGCTGGACGATTTCGCTATAGCTTTCAACAGTGCGGTGATCGAAAAATCAGCAGTCGCATTGACGATCAGGTCAACCTCGTTCAGCAGGTCCATCACCTCTACGCCTGTACGAATACTCTGTCGGACGGTCTCAATACGATCCGCGGTCATCGTCCCAGCGGCGACGATGACTTGCTTTACCGCTTCGACTTTCGGGAGACCGACGTACCGTGGTCCAGCGAGGTGCCGAATCGTGTTGCCCGGTTTTAGGATGTCCTCGTCAATCAACGTCAGATGCCCGATACCAGCTCGTGCGAGCGCATCGGCAGCGAAGGACCCGATGGCACCGACGCCGATGATCGCGACAGACCTGTTCTGCAGCTCCGAGAATGTCGCCCCCGCGCGCCGGGTCCGAGCTGAGGTACTCGTGCTCGCGCTCTGCAGTCCTCGCGCCACGATGCTGCCCCCTTTTGCTTCCCACACTTCCAAGAACAAAACTGCGGAATGATTGCCTCGTCGGTAGCTGACGACGAGCACCGCAATTTCTTTGGCGACAATTAGTCCTCGCACGTGCTTCGAGTCTGGGATCAACTTTGCAAGGTCGTCCCAGTTGCGCGGTGGCACAAGAATCTCGCCAACGTTGACCGTTAGGCCGTAAAGGGTCTTCGCTGTTGACCCTTTCTTCGACCCACGACCGGAGCCTTTCATCATGACTGTGTCATTCGACCCCGGTACGAAACGGACGTACTCGCTCCGAATCTCGGCTGGATCTGCATACAGATAGAGGCGTTTATCCTGGGCCGGAGCGAAGTAGCGCTCTAGATCCAAGTCGGTTCGATCGCCCACCCAATGGTCATCCGATTTCAACAGCCAATTGCGAATGTGGTCAACGAAAGCTTCGCCATCCTTCCACCACATTCCGTCGTGGTCGTCTTGTGCAACCAAGCAGAGCCGGCCATCGCGCTCCCTATGCCAAGACCATGGCAGGGCTTCGGGATCTATCGGCCTAACGGTCGGCGGCCGGAACGGGAAGCGATCCGACACGCTGATCTCTAGCTGTGTTGTGGCATCACCGTGCTGGATGCTGCCGACCCATACGGTGCCCTCAAGGAAGAACCCCTTCCGCATCAGACCTTCGTCGAAGGATAGATATGCAGATTCGGTCATCTCTGTCCACTCGCTGATTATCAACCGAACGTCTTTGAACCAGCCGGGACGTCGGGGTCACCGGCAGTTACCGTTGACTCGCTCCGAGTTCCGTCATCTCTGAACCCGGGGGGCATAGAAAAAACTATGTCGCCGTCTCCGTTCTTACCGAGAAGCTCTCGGTACAGAAGGGCTGCTTTTCCCTCGTGTTCCTCTTTCAGAGCATTGACCCCCTTCACAGCTGCGGCAGCGAATTCACGATCGAGGTGGGTCAACTCCTCATCGTCAGCGCGGATTCCGATGGTTTTACCGGCACGAGTCGCGTCAACGATCGCGATCCCATTTTGTACGAAATCTGTAATTAGCTCGCTGACGACGACGAGGGCAGATACAAAGTAGTCAGCCTGAGTCTTACCTCCGACTGCACCCGAGGCGAAGGCTTGGTAGGTGGCTGCCTCAATAAAGAACCCTCCAGGCTTTGCTTTATTGAGCAGACTCCTGCGCGTCTGGCGGAGCAGCTTGACAGTCGGCACGTAAAAGTCATTGTGCTCGTCGTTCATTGCGATGGTCACCTGGGACATAACTTCTGGGTTGGTTTCCACCCATTCGTCATCGGATCCTTTTTGGGGAATTTCCCACACCTCTCCGCTCGCGCTTCGGCGAGCAGGAACTGCATCAACGTCGAGATCGAAGTTAGGGAAAGCTATTTTCAAACTACGGCTTTGGCGAGTCACCCTGCGGTGGCCATCTTCGTCTTTACCGAACTCAGCGTTTAAAACTTCAAAGAATATGTCCAGTATCTGTGTCGAACTTACGCCCGAAGGTAGCGAATCGAGACGACAGAATACGTCAACGTCTTTCACCCGCCGGATGGAGACTCTGCGTTTGTAAGACCCGATGAGAATCGAGTCGATGCCATAGCTAGTGAGTCTCGAGTCGGCGGCGAGAGCAGCCCTCACAAGCTTGTGGGCTTCCGGAGCATTGATTTTGTCGTCGCCCGGCTCGATCAAAGTGAGGGCGTTAGCAAATTGGGGGTTTAGGCGGGCCAATGGGACCCCTTTCGGCCGCTGCGTTTAAACAGACCGGCAAAGGGCAGACCTTACGAGTGCGGCGAAACTCAATTTGAGAAACTTCTCCATTCTCGTTAGAGTCAAGTAATTCTTACCGGAATGACAAGACCCCGCGGGACTGCTGATTTAACCGTCAGCGGTTGCTGGCGGGGTTTTTTCGTTAATTTATTATCAAATATTTGAGCAATTCGCTCACTCAGCGTTATGAGATAGGCACTACCTCACTCGACTTTGCCTTTAGTGGTTGCCGAAGCGTTGGCCTCATAGGAGGTGTTTGTCGACTCGAAGAAGTTCACGAGCTCGAGAGTGTCGTTGGCTGTTGCCATCCACTTCGCCGGGTTCGACACCTTGTAGTGCGCGTCGAATCCGAGCTCCTCAAGACGGCGATCAGCCAAGTACTTGACGTACTGGTTGATGTAGTTGGCGTTGAGGCCGAGGATGCCGCCGGGGAGAAGGTCGTGGTTGTAGGCCTCTTCCATCTCCACCGCATCCAAGATCATCTGGCGAATCTCGTCAGCGAACTCTTCCGTCAGAATCTCAGGGTTCTCTTCCATCACCGTGAGAATCAGGTTGATGCCGAACTTGAGGTGCAGACTCTCGTCGCGAACAACCCAGTCCATGAGCGAACCGAAGTTGCGCAGCAGGTTGCGCTGACGGAACGACAGAGCGACCATGAATCCCGAGTAGAACCAGATGCCTTCGAGCACGACGTTGTAGGCAACGAGGTTACGGATGAAGTCTTGCTTACCCTCGATGGTGTTGATGTCGAGGGTCTGCTCCGTCATGCGACGGATGTACTTCATCTCGAATTCTTCTTTGCGCGCCATCGACGGCACATCAACGTGAGAGTTGTAGGCCGCTTCACGGTCGATCGGGAAGGTTTCGAGAACGTACTCGAAGCTCATGCAGTGGTTTGCTTCTTCCCACATCTGCTTCGCGAGGTACAGCGAGCATTCTGCGGCCGAAACATACGGGTACACACCGAAAGCGAGCGCCTTGTTCACGAGGAGCTCGTTCGGGTTGAAGTAGCTCATGAGGAAGGTCACTGCGTGACGTTCTTCATCCGTCATCTTCTTGAAGTCGGCGATGTCTTCGCCCAGCTGGATCTCGTTAGGGAACCAGGTGTTGGCAACGGCCTGGTCATACAGGTCCATCGCCCACTGGTACTTGATCGGCTTCAGCAGCAGGCCGTCTTGCAGGCCCGTTCCTAGGATTCCCATTACTGGCAGCTATCGCACTGGAGGTCGTCCATGGGATCGACGGGTACGAAGTAGTCGTCTACGGTGTTTTCGCGGTTCATTATGAGTCTGCTTTCTTGGCGAATCCGCCGAAGCCTCGGCGTGCGGGTGCTGCGCCCGCGGTTGCTGATGTTGTTCCGGCAGTTGCTGCCTTGGTTGAGGAAATTTCTTCTGATTTGTTCACCTTGACGGTGGACTGCTCCGCCTGGTGGCGGGGCTTCATGTGCAGGTAGTAGGTGGTCTTGACTCCGCGAGACCACGCATCATGGTAAATGTCCATCATGTCGCCGAGGTCACGCGTCTCGAGGTACATGTTGCGGCTGATGGCCTGATCGATCCACTTCTGGGCCCGGGCAGCAACCTCAAGGAAGGCATACGGCGAGAGCTGGAAGCTCGTCTTGAAGACAGCCTTGATGTCGTCGGGGATTCCCTCAACGTTCTGGATGTCGCCCTGGCTGCGCAGAATCGCCTCGCGGTTCTTCTCCCACAGGCCGTGCTGCTGAAGAGTCTCTACGAGGTTGCGGTTCACTTCAAGGAACTTGCCGTTCGAGGTTGAGCGGCTGAAGATCTGCGAGAACTGCGGGTCAAGACCTGGCGTGGTGCCAGCAACAAGACCAATGGACGCGGTCGGGGCGATTGCCATGAGCGTTGCGTTACGCATGCCGCCCTTGACCTTCTCGCGCATGGCATCCCAGTCAAGCCGCGTCTTGCGGTTGACCTTGATTTCCATGCCACGATCTTCTTCAGTGAGCGCGATGGAGTCGAGCGGTACGAGACCCTCTGACCAACGGCTGCCTTCGAAGTTCGTGTACGAACCGCGCTCTTTAGCGAGCTCGGTGCTGGCATCGATCGCCGCGTAGGAGACGTGCTCCATGATTTCGTCGATGAGGTCGTAGGCCTCTTCGCTCTCGTAGCTGAAGCCGAGCTTTTCGATGATGTCGGTGAAGCCCATGACGCCAAGGCCGACCGCGCGGTTTTGCTCGTTGGAGAAGTCTGCCTCTTTCACGCTGGAGCGCGTGATGTCAATGAGGTTGTCGAGTTGGCGTACGGCCAGTCGAGCGCTCTCGGCGATCTTCACGAAGTCCACTCCACCTTCCGGCAGAAGGTGACGCGAGAGGTTGATCGACGCCAGGTTGCAGACAGAGACGTTGTCTTCGTCTTGCGGCAGCGTGATCTCGGTGCAGAGGTTCGAGAGGTGGATCGTTCCGGTGTTGTTGTTGAGCGCACGGTTGTTGATCGTGTCTTTGAAGGTCAACCACGGGTGGCTTGAGGTCTGCAATGAAATGAGGATCGACTTGAACTGCTCGCGAGCACCGATCTTCTTGAACATGTGCATTTCGCCGGCATCGGCCATCGCAACATATTCGTTGTAGCGCTTCGAGAATGCCTTGCCGTAGAGCTCGTTGAGGTCGGTGACTTCGAGCGGGTCGAAGAGGTACCACGCGTCGTCGTTCTGAACGCGCTTCATGAACTCGTCGCTGATCCACACGGCCGTGTTGGCGGTGCGAGTGCGGCGGTAGGGGTCGCCCGAGTTGCTGCGGAGTTCGAGGAACTCCGGGAAGTCCATGTGCCAGTTCTCCATGTAGAAGCACAGAGCGCCGAACTTCTTGCCACCACGGCTGACCGCACGCAAGATCGAATCGATCGTGTGCATGAATGGGATCGGACCGGTTGAGGTCGTGTTGTTCGAGCGGATGGGCGAACCCTGAGCGCGCAGCTTGGTGACCGAAAGGCCAATTCCGCCGGTGCCCTTGGTGAGCCACATGACATCGCGCGTCGTCTTCGCGATGTGCTCCATGTCGTCTTGCATTTCCATGACGAAGCAGTTGGCGAGCTGCGGGTAGATCGTTCCCGCGTTGACGAGAGTGGATCCGGCAGCCAAGTATTCGAGGCTGGACATTTTTTCGTAGAACTTGAGGGCTGCCTCGTTGGGGTTCGCCTCGTTGAGCGAGAGACCCATCGCGATGCGCATCCAGAAGTACTGCGGAACCTCAAGGGCGTCGCCGTTGCGACCCTTAATGCCGTAGCGGTTGTTGAGCGTCACAACACCGATGTACTTGAGAAGCTCATCGTGAGCGGGCTCAAGGTGCTCGGCGAGAGCATCCAAGTCGAACATGCTCGTGAGGCGAGGGTCGAGCAGACCTTCTTCAACACCACGGATGATGTTGGGACCAAAGTGCTCTTTGTGCAGGCGCTTGAGGTCAGCAGCGTCGATGTAGTCACCGAGAACGCGCTTGTAGATCGTCTTGAGGAGAAGACGCGCAGCGACAGTGTCGAAAGCGGGGTCATCTTTCACGTTTTGAAGGGCAACCTGGATGACGGCTTCGTCGAGCTGCTGCGTCGTGATGCCATCAAACAGCGTCAGTTCGAGCTCGGACGCGATCTGGGTTACCCACGTGATGTTGTCGTCAAGACCAGCCGCAGCATCTTCAATAGCGAGGTTGATCTTGTTTGCGTCGTACGGCTCTCGCTGACCGTTGCGCTTGACGACTGTAATTGCCACAAAAACTCCCTATATCCCCGTAAAACTAACAAATCCGCGACCCCCGGTGAAGCGGTTACACCACTATATATCGTGGGTACCGCAGGCCGCCAACCCTAGATGTAGTGGGCGTGTCCTCCACAGTTGTGGATAAGTTCACGGACTTTTCCACAGCCTATGGATAACCTCCGACACTCGAAAAGTCGCCCGAATTCTCGCGATTTTCTTCCGTTTTCGGCGACTACCCCACCCCGTCAAGAAGGAGTGTGGCGATCATGCGGCCAATCGGGATCGACGAAGTCGCGGCAGGAGACGGGGCATTGCCGACATGAATTTGCCTCGCCGTGCGCTCCACGTGGAAGTCTTCAATGAACGAACCATCGCGGCGGACCGCCTGGGCTCGGATCCCCGCCGAGCGCGTACCCAGATCGCTCAACGTCAGCGAGGGGGCGTACTTGTGGCATTCCCGCAGGTACCCAGACGCGAAGAGCGAGTTTCTCATCTCGATAGCCGCGGGGCGCACGTTATGAGCCGCCATCCGCCAGAAGCCGACATACGTGGCGAAATCGAACACATCTGACGGTCTAATCGAGCCGCGCGGATACCCCTCGCGCGCCCAGCCGAGCACCGCATTCGGGCCAACAGTGACTCGACCATCGATTGTCGGGCTGATGTGCACGCCGAGAAACGGCATCGACGGATCCGGCACCGGATAGATGAGGTGCTTCACGAAGTCGTGACGCTCAGCCGGAAGCTCGAAGTACTCTCCCCGGAACGGGACGATCCGAAAATCGATCGGAATTCCGGCAATCCTCGCCACGCGGTCGGCCTGAAGCCCGGCGCACGCAACCAATCTGCGCGCAGCCCGCTCTCCCCCAGCCGCGGTGCGGACTCGCACGGCACCGCCATCAAGCCCCTGCTCCTCGGCGATCGAAGTCACCTCCGTGTTGAAACGCAGCGTGACCCCCGCAGCGGTGAGCTCGTCGCACATTGCTGACGCGATCCGGCGGTAGTCGACGATCCCCGTCGTGGGAGAAAGCAGCGCAGCCACGCCCTGCACATTCGGTTCGAGCTCGGCGAGGGCCCCAGCACCGATCCGTTCGACAACGATCCTGTTCTCAATCGAGCGACGCTCCAAGTCATCGAGGCGTGCTCTCGAAGTCTCGTCAGTGGCGACGATGAGCTTGCCGACCAGCGAATGAGGGATGCCGTAGCGCTCGCAAAACTCCACCGTCTCGATCCGGCCCTGTCTGCAGAGTTCGGCCTTGAGCGATCCCGGCGCGTAATAGATGCCCGCGTGGATGACGCCCGAGTTGTGTCCACTCTGCGCCGTCGCGACATCTGCGGCCTTCTCGAGCACGGTGATGCGAGCATCCGGGACCTTCTCTATGATCGCCCGAGCAGTGGCAAGACCAACGAGTCCGGCGCCGATCACCAGATAGTCATCCATTCCCATCCGCACCTTTCGTGAGGCCACTCGAACAGATCACTTCCCCGTCGAGGCAATTGCGAATACGCTAGCATCCACGGAATCCTCGATTCCATCGCGGATGGCGCGACTGCGCACCATCCCGGTGAGAGCCCCGACCCGCCAACCCCGACAGGCACCCAGTGTCCACCCAACCCGCCCCACGCATCATCGACACCGCACCGGTGGATAGCGGGGAGCGCCTCGAACCGGGCGGCGAGCACGCGAAGGTCGAATCTCGCTGATGAAACCGACCATGCGGCTGCGACTTCCGTTCATCCTCACGGGTGTACTGGTGTTGCTCGCTGTCGCAGCGATCGGGGTATTTCTCGCCCTAGACAACACGGTGCAGACCACCGAACCAACCCCGGCATCGACCGCGTTCGGCGGTTCCGAAATTCCGCAGCCTACGGAAACACCGACCACCAAGCAATTGGGGATCGAGACCTCGCCGCTCATCACCGCCCCGCTGCCAGATTCGGCGAGAGCCGACGGCGAACTCGTAGCCGGGTTCCCGACGTCCGTCATCTCGCTTCCGCCGAGTTCCGAAGTCGTCAGCAGTGCGATCACCATCGAGGGCGATCGCATGCAGGCAACAGTCGTCGCAACAACCGACACCTCAGAAGACATGGTGCAGAGCTATTTCGCGGATGCCTTCACCGCCCTAGGGCTCCAAGGTTCTGACACGCCGGCCGCGTCTGGCACTACCGCAACGACCTGGTCGAACGGCACCGACAGCATCATCGTGGCCACGACGGCGGAAGGCGAAGTGACACGATTCAGCATCTTCGCGCTCTTCACCGCCGGAACGAGCTGACGCCGTGTATATCTCCCTCACCAATAAACCTGAAGATTCCGAAAACACTCCGAAGGGGACAAAGGCTGCCAACGGTGTCTCGTCGGTCGTCATCGCGCTCGGCGTCGTCAGCATGCTCACGGATATCTCTACAGAGTCTGTCTCTGCCATTCTTCCGCTCTATGTCACCGGGGTACTCGGGCTATCGACGGTGGCGTATGGCGTGCTCGACGGGCTCTACCAGGGCGTCAGCGCCTTCGTGAGAATCGGCGCTGGCTGGGCCGCCGATCGCGGGGACCAACCAAAGTGGGTTGCCTTCTTTGGGTACGGCCTGTCGGCCATTGCTCGCATCGTTCTGCTTTTTGCTTCTAGCTTCGGAGCGCTAGCCGCCGTGCTGACCGTCGACCGACTGGGCAAGGGCATCCGGACTGCTCCCCGGGACTCTCTCATCACCGCCGCATCACAACCCCAGAATCTCGCTGCCTCGTTTGGGGCGCACCGCGCCCTCGACAACACCGGGGCCGCGATCGGACCGCTGCTCGCGTTCGTCATCCTCTTGTTGATCCCGAACGGGTACAGCACCGTATTCGTCGTGTCGCTTGCGTTCGCTCTCGTTGGCGTTGCCGTGCTCGGAACCCTCGTGCCAAACCGAGGTTCGGGCACCCGCAGCGAGTCGGCCACAACCAACGTTCAACCCCGCAAGACCCGACGCCGCATCCGCTGGCGTGAACTGAACAACCCCGGACTCAAGCGCCTGCTTCTCGTGGCTGGCCTGCTCGGGATACTGACGATCGGCGATGGCTTCATCTATCTAGTGCTCCAAGACCGCAGTTCGTTTGCGGCGCAATACTTCCCTCTGCTGTACGTGGGGACCAACGTGGCCTTTCTCATTTTCGCGGTGCCAGTCGGCAAACTCGCCGACCGCTATGGTCGCGCACGCACCTTCGTTGTCGGCCACGTGTTGCTCCTCGCCGCGTACGTTTCAGCCTCACTGCCCGTCACCGGCGCCGCTATTACGATCCTCTGTCTCGTGCTGCTTGGCGGGTTCTACGCGGCAACCGACGGCCTCCTTGCCGTGCTTGCCACCCAATTCACCACCGCAGACACCCGGGCCACCTCGATCGCCGCCGCTCAAACGGTCGTCGCGCTCTCACGATTTGTCGCGGCGGCAGGGTTCGGCATCCTGTGGTTCGCGATCGGACGCGAACCAGCGATGATGCTCGTATCGATCGGCATCGCGATCGTGATCCCCATCGTCGCGATCATTCTTCGCGGCGCCAGACCATACCGGGCTGACGTATGACGTCACGGCAACGCATCATCCTGCTTAGTGCGATCTCAACGATTGCACTAATCGTCGTGCTCGTTTTCGGCACCCTCGCCTACCTTCGGTCGCAGACAGCGTTAACAACGCCGAGCTCGGTCTCGGTGATCCCCGTGACGAACTTCACGGGAGCACGAGTCGAGTTTCGTAACACCGCATCCGGGGAGGACTACGGCAAGGTGGCCAGCGTGCCACTCAGCGATGCAAGCGGCACCCGCTCGGTCTCCTCGCAATACTGCGATCGCGTCTACTCCACCCCTGAACTCACGATGTGCCTCACGACGGATGCCGGCATCGTGACCACCTGGAGCGCTCTGCAGTTCGGCACTACGGGCGCACAGGAGCAAAGCTGGTCGTTACCCGGTGTTCCCAGCCGCGCCCGGATCTCGCCAAGCTCGATACTGGTAGCCGAGACCTCTTTCGTGACCGGCATCTCATATGCCGGGGTTGGCTTCGCCACCGAGACAATAATCGCCACTTCCTCCGGCAAGAGCTATGGCAACATCGAACAATTCAGCCTGCTCGTGGACGGCGAGCAGGTCACGGCAGCGGATCGAAATATCTGGGGAGTAACCTTCGCCAATGATGACCGCCACTTCTACGCGACCGCAGCGAGCAACGGCAAAACTTGGCTCGTCTACGGAGATCTCGTCGACGAAACCCTCACCTCGGTTCGGGAAAACGCCGAGTGCCCGTCGCTCTCACCGGACGGCAGCCGGGTGGCCTATAAGAAAAACACCGGCACTCTCAATTCACCAGACTGGCGCATCGCGGTGCTCGATATGACGACGATGGTCGAGACGGTGCTTCCAGAGGAGCGCAGCGTCGATGACCAAGTCGAATGGCTTGACGACGCGACCGTGCTCTACGGACTCCCGCGCGCCGATGTCGTCGGTGATAGCGACGTGTGGAGCATCCCCACCGACGGTTCGGGCACGCCGACCCTGTTCATCCCGCACGCCTGGTCGCCCTCGGTGGTGCGCCCATGACAACGATGCCCAGAGTCGCGATTTGTGTCGTGACCTACAACAGCGCAGAGCTCATCGCCGACCTCGTCAGCTCGCTCGCGCCCGGTGCCGAGGGCGTCGCGTGGACTCTCGTCTTCGCCGATAACGCCTCAACCGACGACACACTAGCCGAAATCGAAACTCACGCTCCCCACTCGACCGTGGTGCGTAACGGCGGAAACCTCGGCTACGCGGCGGGGATAAACGCGGCAGTAGCCGCAGCGGGGCAGCAGGACGCGTACCTCATCCTCAATGCCGACGTGCGGCTCGATCCGGGATGCGTGCTTACTCTCTACGAAACTCTCGCTCCCGAGATCGGCATCGTTGTTCCACGGCTCACGGACGCCAACGGGGCGCTAATCTCTTCGTTGCGCCGCACTCCAACCGTGCTGCGTGCCTGGGGAGATGCACTTCTGGGCGCAGAGCGCGCTGGCCAGTTCTCGCGCCTGGGAGAGATTGTGACCGACCCCAATAACTATCTGAGCGAACACGCCACTGATTGGGCAGAGGGATCAACCCAGCTCATCAGCGCCGAATGTTGGAGCTCGTGCGGCCAGTGGGACGAGTCGTACTTTCTCTACTCTGAGGAGACCGAGTACGACCTGAGAGTGCGGGACTTCGGTTTAGTGACCTGGTACCAACCCCGCGCGAGCGCGGAACATCTCGAAGGAGGATCAGCGGGAAATCCACGGCAGTGGTCCCTGCTCATCGCCAATCGAATCAAGCACTTTGCCTCAGGGCACGGAAAGGCTTCTACCTTCGGATTTTGGTGCGCGACGCTGGTTCGAGAGGGCACCCGGTCATTGCTCGGGCGGCGCACAAGTCGGGCGGCGTTTCGCGACCTCATCACGCCTGCTCGGCTCCGCGAGCCTCGCGGGCCACAGTGGCTCGCCGACGTAAAACTCTAAGGTTTCGCGGGCGGCCTATGCCAGTGGTCTTCGCGGGGCGGTGAGCACGTCGTCGGCGAAGGTGAGCGACCTGACAGCCGCGCACAGTCCGACGATCAGGAAGAAAATTCCCCCTGACTGAGGGAATGACAGTCCGTCGAAGAAAGCGAACAGTACGGCGATATTGACCACAGATGCGGCAAGCGCATAACCGAGCAGTCTGATTCCCGGGTCGGTAGATCGTCGTCTGGCACCCAAGCCACTCCACATCGCCGCCAGGAATATGGCGGCAAAGGCGATAATGCCCAGCACGCCTAGCTCAATCGCAACCAGAACCCACTGATTATCGAAAATGTAGTACCGCGGCAGGAAGGTGCCGAAACCTGCTCCTACGATCGGCGATGCGGCGATGAAATCCGGAACTCGCGCCAGACCCCCCGTACGAGACTGTGTGCTCGGGTCATTCGATGCTCCGGCAAAAAGGTTCAAGGTCGTCGCAAGCAGGCCCGGTATCGCGATGACCGCCCCCGCGGCCAAGACAGCACCGCCAATGATGACGACAGCACGAAAGCGGCGAGGAAGCTCGGGGATCATTGTCATGGCAGCAACCGCGAACCCGATAATCGCGGAGCGCGACACCGCGATCAACGCGGAGAGCGAGATCAGAGCGACCGGGATCCACCAACCGAACTTGGCCTTCGTCTGCTCCCAATGAAATCCGCGCGAAACGGCGGCAGCGATGACAAGCGGAAGTGCCGCATTGAGCGCTGTCGCGTATTCGAGCGGGTGCGTCGCCGTTCCCGGAACTCGGGAGACTCCGCCGCGCTCGGAGACGTCGACGAAGGGCATGGTTATGCCGGGGATTTGTCCCACAAACTCGAGAAGGGAACTCTTGGTAATGAACTGTGCGAGGCCAAGCGCGGCCAGCAAGCCGGCAGCAATTCCGATGCGTCGCACAATTCTCTGAAGGTCGTTCGGGGTGCGGATTCCGTCAGCAGCGATCAGCAACACTCCGGCCCACGACATCAACCGGATGAGGGCAGTAAACGCCGGGCTCACTTGATCAGCCGGCTGGCCCCGAAAAATGGCCACCGCGAAGCTCACGAGAGCGACGACAATAAAGGCAAAATAGGCGAACCGGATGGGGTCGCGGAACGCGCGCATGTCGGTGACACGCGATTGGAGCTTTGCGACGACCCACCACACCAGCATGACGATGCCCCAGAGCATCGCTGGGCGTCCAAGCGATCCGAGCGAGCTGATGGCCGCGCTCGAGGGGATCGCGATCAACAACACCAAGTACACGGTCAACATGGTGACGGCGTGCCCACCGGCCCAGCCGTGCGCTTTCTGACTCAGCGGCACTGTTCGCGATCCTTGTTCGCGGTGAATGCTCACCGCGATCACCGCGAACGGCGAAGATATCGCGATCGTCTCGAAAGCGACTGGCGTGATGCTCGGCGATCTCGGCGGGTCCCGGCTCGCGTTTGCAGATTCTCGCGCTCGGTCGGGGCACCCTCTGTGGAGTCTCCGTGCTTCACATCCGCCTTGCGTTCCCGGCGTTTGCGGGAACCGAGACCCTCCACAAGCCCAGCGCTCAGCAGCGTGATCAACAGCATCCCCAGCGTGGCCCCACCGGCCACGAGCAATCTCGATTTTTGGACAAGGGTGCTGCGGCTGTCGACCGTGATCGATTCAATGCCGATGCGATTTCGTGCGGTGATCCCGCTCACATTCTGCAGGTTGCCGAGCACCTCTGTGGTTCGGTCCATGGTCGCCGCCAAGATCTTGCCAGCATCCGCATCACTCTTGGCTGTAACGGTGGTGAGAATTTGCGGGCCAGATGTCACCGGGTCTCGAGTGATGACGATCTCGGCGCCCGGATAATCCCGGACGAGGGCTTCTAACTCACGCTCAGAAGACATCGCGGTGACGACCACGTCGGACGCCTGCGAAAGCCCGCCAAGGTACAGATAGGGATTCCCCGCCTCAGGAATGCTCGCCACGCCAGGCAAGAGAAGCTGAGTCCCCACACGCTCATAGTCGGGCTCGATGACCTGCCACGCCCCAATAGCTACCGCTATCGACAGAATCAGCCCAGGTACGACGACGTACCACCGTCGCCAGAGAGCCCGCAGGGTGTCAGCAAGATTCATTGTTCCGACCCTTCATTCGCGGCTCGATGCAGCCCACGCCGCCCCGTGCGCACGTTCCGTCTAAAAATGGCCCTATCCAGAACAACCGCTGCCCAACCGCTCACGATGAGGGCCGCAAAGAGCAGCGCGGAGTACGCGGCAATCACCGCAGAACGCGAAGGAGAGACAGAGAAAATCTGCTTCGTCAGCAGCACGGGAGAAACCTTTATTCGGGAATCAGGGGCAGTAACGGCTGATTGTAGTTCGGCGGAAACCTGGTCGATTTTCGTCAACACGTCACTCTGCTCGCGAGCCACCCACTGCTCGGATGGCCCCACTATCTGAAGTACGAGCTCGGCCCGCTGATAGCTTGTCGACCACTGGTTTCCCGCATTCGGCAGAGAAACGAGCACACCCTCCCGAAGACCGGCTCCATAAATAGGGGCGTCATCCGTGGAGTATCGCGTCGGCGCTGTTCCATCGCTCACCCCGCGGGCAACGACTCCCGCGAAGGCAATAACGCTCAGATCGTCGAGACCGCTGTTGAGCGAGAGACTCGACTTATCTGGCAGGAGAAAGGACACAACCGTCCTTGAGGTGTAGAGGCCCCCGTTATCGTTCAGGAGATAGCCACCGACGACGGCGAGGATGAGACCGGCGGCAAGAACGTACCACCGGCGCAGCATGGCGAACCCTACCTCGCGTATGGTCATAGAATCGCTCCCACCCAGCCAGAGTAGCGCGTTAGCGCCTGCTCAGGCAGGGTGGGAGCGATCGTTATTTTGTGAGGTGGTGGGTGGGCTAGTTACCTTCGCCCGTACATCCGATCTTCTTCCCGGTGCTGACCGGCTGGCCAGCGGCGTCAAGCTTGACAACCTGAGCGTCGAACGCGGAGGTTACGGAGCAATTGACGTCGACCGGGCCATAGACCCAGCTGCCCTCAATGACATTCAGATTCTTAACCGGCCCCGGCATTCCACTTCGGAAGGGGTAGCCGCTCGATCCGCCAACGAGCAGACCATCGATATCCACCGCAGTGTTGCCCTGGTTCTTGGGGTAGAAGAACGGTGAGGTTCCGTAGCAGTCGTTGACGACATCCATGATGATTGTGGTGTTACGCACGGTGAGCTTGTCGCCGCCATAACCCTGGATACCGTCTCCGTGCCAGCCGTCAGTGCAGACGTCTGGCGACTTCACTCGGATGAACGAATCAGCAACCGTCACTGGTCCACAACCGATGTCTGATCCACCAACACGCAGCCCCTCAGGCACACCGTCAATGACGATGTTGCGCGCGGTGTAGCCACCAAACTGGATGACCGGGCTGTCATTGTCCCGAGTCGTACCGTTGGCGGTGAACTCCGAGTCTTCAATGAGCACGTTGGGGAAACAGGCCGGGCCGGCGCCATTGACGAGACTCGACCCCACGAACTGCACCCGGCGAACTGTCACGTTGGCAGCCTCGATGATGATCGTGCCGTTGGTGATGCGGAGATCCTCGACGACGGCTCCCGCCGTACGGACGTAGTAGTTTCCGTTGACCTGCTTGGTGGGCTGCCATCCGCTAGGAAGTCCAGCGCTGGTGCGAGTCGGGAATCCTGCTGTCGACGACGACGGTGGATCTGTCGGCGTCGGCGCTGGTGTTGTGGGTTCAGTCGGCGCTGGCACTGGTGTTGTGGGTTCAGTCGGCGCTGGCACTGGCGTCGTTGGCTCAGTTGGCGTCGGTGGTTCCGTGGGCGCTGGTGTTGGCGTCGTTGGTTCGGTGGGTGTGGGTGTCGTGCCCTCCCCTGCGCCACTGCCCTCAGCTGGCACGAAAGTCAGGTCAGCCCAGTACTGGCTCGAACGCCATTGCGAACGGGGGTGAGATCCCGACTGGGAATACGAGTAGACACCTGAATTGCTTCTGGAGACGTCAAGATGTTCCGACGAGGACTTGCCAGAGAAATTTTCGGTGGCTGCATAATAACCTCCGGCCGGAACGCGGTAGGAAACCACATATGAGGTGCCGGAAGTCAATGAAACCGGCTTCGACAGAGTGGCGGTTTGCCATCCGGAATCGCTCTCGTCGGTGAAGGTGACAGTAGCCATCTGGGTGCCATCGGCGTCCCAGATCGAACCGGTGTGTTTGCCGGTTACCCCTTTTACCTTGTAGAACCGGATAGCGGTCGCCTGACCGTCGACGGCGGGAATGAACGTGGTGCCGAGTTCGGCACCAAGAGGATCTGTATCGAGGGCGGCGCCTGTCGGCTTCGAATCACCCCAGATATTCGTAGAAGTTGCGGCTGACGCGTGGTCAGCAGTGCGAGCTACGGCTTGTCCGCTTAGCGAAACAGCCCCTGCGATGAGAAGGGCTGCCGTAACGAAGAACGCGATGATGGTGCGTGGCCTAGCAAACCTCATGACTGTAGTGCGTGGTCTAGTAAAGATCATGGGCACTGATAGTGGCACATTTTGCCCTTGCATTCAAGGTTCACAGGTGATATACAGGTCGCGCCTACCGGCAATCGTAGACAAACCCGGTAAGGTTCGCGGATTTTGCCTCGAGCACCAACTATCCGTCACTTTTGGCCGTAGCCCAATTTGCCTCGTTCGGGCCCCCAAAACGCCCTAGACTATTTGCGTAAAGACTGCAGCGCAGTCCGCCACTCGAAGATGAGTGCACCGATTCATCCATTTGCGAAACCCTCAGCATCGTGGAGGAGTACCAGGCAATGAACGCATCAAACAGAATGCGGATGCCGGTCTCCATCGTGTGCGTTTTCAATGACCCCGATGTGCTCGAAAGCTGTTTGACTCGCTCTGTTGTTGCGGGACTGAGCGATGCTCCTGAGACGGAATTTCTGCCGATAGACAACCGCAATCATGAATTCGCCTCAGCGGGAGCTGCGCTCAACCACGGAGCCAGACTGGCGCACAACTCCGTAGTCGTATTCGTGCATCAGGATGTCATCCTTCATTCGTTGGCCGAATTAGAGCACGCGGCACACATCCTGAGCAACGACGCCAACATCGGCGTCATCGGTGCTGTGGGGATCGATAATCGTCGGCGCATAATCGGGCAAATGCGTGACCGCGTGGTTCAGATCGGCGAATCGGCGCCTGTGCCGCGCGATGTCGACAGCCTCGATGAAGTGCTGTTCATGGTGCAGCGGGATCTGGTGTTGAGTAGCCCCCTCTCCGAAGACCCGCTGCTCGCCTGGCACGCCTACGGAGTCGAGTACGCAGCTCGACTTCGCCGCTCAGGAATGCGAGCAACCGCGATGGATCTGGCGATCACTCATAACAGCCTGACGACCAATCTTGCATACCTCGACCTTGCTCATCGCAAAGTCGGCGACGACTACCCCGAGTTGTTGCCCATTCGCACCACGTGCGGCACTGTGCACAAGAGCGACGGCCCCGGTGGCCTGAGCCGAGCCCTGCGGCGCGCCCGCGGTGCAGCAATCTGGTGGAGTGAGTCCGTGCAGGCTCGCGCGATCGGCCGAGAGTCGCACGAACCTGTCGTGCTCGCTGACATACGACTAGTTGTTGACGATGCAGTGAGACTCGGAGAGAAGCGTGCGCTCCGGGTTCTGGATGTCGCATCCAGCCCCGGCACCTCTGTGAACCAGCTCGCACGATTCGACCGAGACTTCGAGGTTACCTCCGTCACTGTTCCGGAAGCGCGCGATATCGTCACTAGCCGTCCCAGCGATCAGGCGCTCCTCATTACCGGAATTAGCCGCGCGGATCTCGCACAACTTCGGTTGCCTCGGGGCGTGCCGCGAACCGTTGGCTTCTGGCGCGACACGGGAATCTGGGTGCTTGTCGGCATCGAATCAGTCGTGCTCTCCCCGCTGTGGTCGACGTCGCGAAGTCGGCCTTTTGCGGGAGTTTTGCCTCCCCGGGCGCTCAGCACGAAGGCGGATTGACATGGGGCGCAGTCGGCCCTTGGCGCCTCTTCGCGCCTCTTTCTTTGGCGCCGTGGTGACGCTAACCGACCTGCTTCCGCCACGCCTTCGATATGGCTATGTGCACCGGATGACTCGAGCTGTGTTTTCGCGTGCGCTACCCGTCGTGCCTCGCGCGGTCACACGACAACCCGAATCAGTCGAGGCACGTCGAGCAGAGGCTCCCGACATTTGCTGCGCGATTCTTGCCGATCATCTGGACGTTGGTGGCATCGGCACGGTCGTGGAAATGCTCGCCGCGAACTTCGAGGCGGAGGGCGTTCGGCCGGTTGTCATTTGCCATGGCGACGGCCTGCGCGCTCAGAAACTTCGTCAGCTTGGCGTGGACGTGCGAGCTGTTAGTGATGGGGTGTCGGCCCAGTCGGCGTTGGCCAGTTGCGGCGCGGATGTCGCCCAAGTGCACAGTGCGCCAGAGTATCTCGAGAAGGCCGCTATGGCATCGAAGCTGCCGTTGATCACGGTGATGCACAACACAGAGATCCACTACACCGCACGCAAATGGGCCGCCTATCGGGCGCTGCTTGATCACTCGATTGCGGGAGTTGCGGTGAGTGAGACTGTGCGCGAGTACCACGCTCGCCACGTGTCTCCCACGACTGCGCAACGAATGAGTGTCGTTCCGAACGGAACACCAGCGCTCTCGCCGCCAACGACCCAGGAACGAAATGCCGCCCGCGCCGCCGTGTCGAAAGCAGCGGGAAGCGACCTCAGCACTGCGGTACTTTTCATATGCCTTGCACGGTATGACTCGCAAAAGAACGTCGCTGGCACTACAACGACCTTCACCCGAGCAGCGAGTCGTCGGGATGACATTCACTTGATTTTTGCCGGAGACCCTTCCGACTGGGCAGAATTGCGCCGCGCCCAAGCGCTTCGCGATCTGACGGCTGGCCCGCACCGCATCCACTACCTCGGCAATTCTGATGCTCAGACGCTACTCACGGCGGGAGACGTGTTTGTGCTCAACTCGTTCTTCGAGGGATGGCCTGTCGCCGCAACGGAGGCATTGGCGGCAGGGCTGCCGCTCGTGATCAGTGAGGTGGGTGGCGCGAAGGAGCTCGTGGCGCGTGACCCCGAGTTTTCGGTCATGGTTGCCAACCCCGCCGGAGATGCCGCGGGGATCAGCGATCGGGCCGTGCGTCTGGCACGCCGTCGAATTCGAAACCAGTCGGGGGCAGATGTTCTAGAGGCTGCACTGCTCAGCATCGCCGCGCGGACCAAGAGCATGCCGCATCCGCGATCGTCGTCCGGTGCGGCTGCCGGAATCTCCGCCATGGTGCACGCCCACGCTCAGGTCTTACGCGACGCCGTTCAGACGCAGGCTAGCGAATCCTCTTCACCAGGCTTGCCGTGAAATTGCGCGCCTCAGCGACGGACGCCCGGCTCGTGAGCATCGCACGCACCGAGTCCACCGTGTCAGCGGAAGTGACGCTGTAGCGCGCCCGCAGCCACGAGTCGGAACGCGTGCGGAATCGATCGCTCGTAAACACTGTGCGATAGCGGGCATCACGCAATTGCGAAAGCAGCCGCCGGTCGTAACGACCGAGGGGCAACGCCGCATCGAGAATTTCGCCACCGCTCGCCTCCGATAGTGCCTCGCGGGCGTCGACGAACTCACGACGCGCCTCCTCGGGAGATAGGCCGCGCCACGGAACGTGTGACCAACCGTGGGTGCCAATATCCTTGCCTGCTGTGCGGAGCTCTCGCAGGTCGGTGGCACTGAGGCTCGCAGGATCGTCAAGCCTCCCCGCAAGCGCAAAAAAGGTGGCGCTGAGGTTGCGGTCGTGCAGGGCGGGCAGCGCAATGTCGGCGTCAGAGCGATTCCCATCGTCAAAGCTCAACGTCACATCAGAGCGATCATGCACCAGATCGAGGATGCCCCGAAAGACGTCGGAGGTGATCCAGTACCGAGCTTCGCCTTCCTCCCGCTCCTGGGCGCACACGCCGATTCCGTGGAAGCAAAGATTGGTGATCATCCGCTGTCTTCTCCTGTCATGGCCGGCCGCGAGCGCGTGCTCTCATCCCGACCCCACTCGGAACTCGAGGCCGGGCGGCGAGCTCGCCGTGCCGCGGTCATGGTGATGACGAGATAGGGAATCGCCGCGATCGCCAAGCGGGGTTCGCGCGCGACGATGCGCAACCACGCTCCCTTGTCTGACCGCCGCACGGACACATCGAGATCACCAGAGCGAGCAGCCTCACGCATCTCGCTGTTTCCCCGACGCACCCGAATCAACCGGCGCATCAAATCATCAAGAGTGAACGGCGACTCGACCGTGACCTCTACCGTCGGCACCGACACCTTTTCCTGAGCCAAAAACAGGGAATCCAGAAAGAGATCGTCGGCGACCATCTCCGGAAATGTGTCGAACCGTGCCCGTCCCTCGGCGGAGAGCGTAATCATGCCCCGACCGAAGAGCCCCGCTGTGAAGGCCGGGAGTCGCTCATTGATCGCGAAGTAGGAGCGCACGGCCCACGGACGCCCAACAGTGTTCACCCGGCGCCGGGGAACCGCAGCGAGAGCTCCCGGCGTTCGGTGAAGCGCAGCAATGACGTCGGCAACAGCATTCTCGGGCACCACGATGTCGGCATCGAGGTAGATCCGGGGATACCCGTGCACAACCTGCTCCCCCGCATTGAGCGCAGCA
This sequence comes from Salinibacterium sp. M195, assembly GCF_019443965.1. Lineage (GTDB taxonomy): Bacteria > Actinomycetota > Actinomycetes > Actinomycetales > Microbacteriaceae > Rhodoglobus. Next base: position 2,936,809 of record NZ_CP040814.1, read on the forward strand.
GCCTTGCCCGGCTGAGGGCGGTCAACGACAACGGCCTGTCGTGCGTGCGCAATATCTGCAGTGGCATCGGTGCACGCATTCGCGCTCACGACGATCTCGAGCGGAGCTGCGAGCCCGGTCTGCTTCCTCAGCGCATCGAGGCACGCCCCAATCAGGGCCTCCTCGTTATGGGCAGCAATAACGACACTCGTCATCCGGCTCCCCCGTTGTGCATAATCGCGCTACACCGTCGCTCGTTTGGCGTCGACAAAGTCGGTCAGGGAACCCACCGTCTCGAAAAGCTCGGCACCGAACTCGTCGTCGTCGATCGTGATCTCAAAATGCTCCTCCAGCGCGGCAACCACTTGCACGACGCCGAACGAGTCCAATTCGGGCAGAGCCCCAAACAGCGGGGTATCGCGGTGCAGGTCCGCCGGCTGGTGCGTGAGTTCGAGCGCCTCGATCAGCACGGTACGGATGTCGTCGAGTGTTGTGGTCATGTTTGCTCCGTTCGATTCACACGAGCACCTCTGCGGGTGCAGGATGTCCCAGAAAAGCTGTCGGGCTGGCGGTCAAACCGTAGGCGCCCTGTTGAAAGATGACGACCAAATCATCGATGTCCGCTTGCGGCAGTTCGATGTCATCGGCAAGGAGGTCAAGCGGTGTGCAGAGGCAACCGACGACTGTCGCGTGTTCGTTCTGAGCGCTGTCAGCACGGTTGCCCACGATCACCGGATAGTTACGCCGAATCGCCTGCCCGAAATTGCCGGATGCTGCCAGCTGATGGTGCATCCCCCCGTCTACAACCAAGTAGGTCTTTCCGCGCGAGACCTTGCGATCCAGCACGCGGGTGACGTACACCCCGCACTCTCCCACGAGGTAACGGCCAAGTTCAATGACGGGCGTCGCCTCGGGCATCCGCTCTGATAGTGGACCGTCGACAAGCGTGTGAAGACCCTGCGCTACCGCCTCAAGGTCAAGCGGTTGATCTTTTTCGGTGTACGGAATACCAAAACCGCCGCCAAGATTCAGGTACCGCACTGGCGCGGCCAGATGTGCGGCAAGGTCACTCACGAGATCCACCGTGCGGCGCTGCGCCTCGGAAATAATGGCCGCATTCAAGTTTTGTGACCCCGCAAAAACGTGGAAGCCCACGATGTCGAGACCCGCAGGCGCGTACTCGTCTAAAACGCGAGGCACCAGTTCGGCATCGATGCCGAACTGCTGAGGGCCACCGCCCATGCGCATGCCCGACCCCTTCACTGCGAAGTCCGGATTGACTCGGATCGCGATTCTTGGTGTCAGCCCCAGCGCCTCTCCTGCATCGATCACCCGCTGAATTTCGGTGGTGGACTCAACCTCGACGATGATGCCGGCTGCAACAGCCTGGCGTATCTCCGACGGGGCCTTACCCGGCCCCGCGAAGCTGACGCGGTCGGCACTAATCGTGCTGTCCAATGCCACCTGCATCTCCCCCGCGGATGCCACATCGATGCGGTCGACGCGGGTGGCGAGGTGCTGCACCACGGCCGGCATCGGGTTGGCCTTCATCGCGTAGCTGAGTTCGACGCGATTCGGGAGTGCCGCTCGCAGACGGTCGACTCGCGCATCCAGAATGCCGCGGTCATAGGCGAAGAACGGTGTCGAGCCGACTCGCGCGGCAAGTCGCGACAGCGGCATGCCCCCGAGTTGCAGTTCGCCATCCAGCGTTCCGAACGCAGCCAGATGCTCGTAAGGCTTCATGGCGACACCTGTGTCTTCATTAGCTTCCGATCGAATTTACCGTTTGGTGACCGTGGCAACTCATCGCGAACTTCGATTTGCGACGGTACCATGTACAGCGGCAACGCCTGCCGAAGCGCGCTGAGCAGCAGCGCAGTGTCGATGACTCCATCTGCTGCCGTCACCATCAGCAGAATTCGATGACCGATACCCGCCTCGTCGATGCCGAGCGCAACGGCATCCCGAACCGCACCGGTCGCATAGGCAGCCTCTTCGATCTCACTCGGGCTCACTCGATAGCCGGATGTCTTAATCATGTCGTCTGTTCGTCCCACGAAATAGAGAAAACCTTCCTCGTCGGCAACGACGGTGTCCCCCGACCAGACGGCGAGTTCCGGTGCGCGCCACGGTTGATCCGGATGATGCACCGTGCGGTATCGCTCAGCTGTCCGTTCCGGATCATTCCAATACCCCAACGCAACAAGCGCCCCCCGGTGCACAAGCTCGCCCTCTTCGCCGGGCGCGCATTGCGTGCCATCGGGGCGTAAGACGAGAATCTCCGCATTGGGAATCGCTTTACCTATTGAGTCGGGGCGGCGGTCGATCTCGCTCGGGTCAAGGTAGGTCGACCGAAATGCCTCGGTCAGGCCATACATCAAGTAGGGATCGGCATTCGTAAACACTTGACGGAGCCGATCAAGGATGGTGCGCGGCATCTTTCCCCCGGTGTTTGCCCAATAGCGCAGTCGCGCGGCGGCTTCATCGGGCCACCCGACATCGGCGAGCTGGAGCCAAAGAGGCGGTACACCAGTAATGCCAGTCACGCCGTGCAGCGCACATATCTTGGGCACATCGCGCGGCAGAAGATAGTTCATCACAACACAGTGGGCCCCGACCGCGAATGCTGTCGTCACCTGGCTGAGCCCGGCATCGAAGCTCAACGGCAGGATGCTCAAGATCACGTCGTCGCTAGTGTTGCCGAGATACGTGCTCACGCTTTCGGCCCCGACGATGAGATTGCGGTGACTCAGCACAACTCCTTTGGGCTTTCCTGTGCTTCCCGAGGTGTAGAGGATCGCGGCCGGGTCGATGTCGATCACAGCCGAATCACGCAGAGTGAGGGTGCCGTCCTGAGTCGTCGATAGCGGCGTCAGCCGATACGGAGCGGAGTCAACAGCCACCGCGGTTCCGATGACCAGCACCTCCTGCACCGATCCGCCAACAAGGACTGCGGATAGCGGCCCGATTCGATCGGTGGAGGTCACGAGAATTCGCGCACCACTGTCATTCAGAATGTGCTCAACCTGCGCGGCTTTAAGAACGTGGTTAATCGGGACGAACACTCCCCCGGCTGCCGACGTCGCCAACATCGCGACGACCGTTTCGATGCGTTTCTCGAGATAAATCGCTACCCGATCACCACGCTCCATGCCGAGCTCCTGCAACTGAACGGCGGCAGCGCGCACCGCTAGCCAGAGCGAGCCGTACGACACGGTCTCCTCTTTATAAGTGAGTGCCGCTGACTGCGGAGTCGACTCCGCCGCCTGACTAAGAAGGTGATGGATGTTGGTGCGAATAGACGTCACGGTGCTCTCCGCTCGCGAAGATAGCGAGCGAATTCCTCGCTGTCTTCGAGGTCAACGTAGCGGCGACCTTGCGCATCCGTTTCGGGATTTGTGCCGTCATCTGGCACGGCCGGCCCCGGCTGGGTAAACCCGGAGACTTCGTCGAAAACGGCGACATAGGCCTCCGCCTGCGGACGCCAATCGAGCTGCGTTGCCACCCTCTCGCGTGCTTTCTGCCCCAGCTCCACGCGAAAGACAGGATCATCGATGAGTCGTTCCACCGCGTTCGCGAACGCCCCAATATCGCCCGTGGGAACAAACAGCACCGTGTTGCCCCCGGACACGCGCGTCTCCACGAGGTCGAAAGAGACCGAAGGGAGCCCGTAGGACATGTACTCCATCGTCTTATTCATGGTGGAGAGATCATTCAGCGGCGTCTTCAGATCGGGGCAGAGCCCAATGTCGGCACTGCTGAGATACTCTGCGATCGCGACCCGATCGACGCGTCCGGTGAACGTGACGTGGTCGGTGAGGCCAAGCTCAGTCGACTGCCGCTTGAGGCTTTCTAGGCAGTCCCCGAACCCGAGCATGGTGGCGGTAACCTGTGTGCGCCCACGCTTGTGAACGAGTTCGTCCATGACGAGCAACACCTGGTCAACACCATCCTGCGGGCCCATGATCCCGAGATAGGCAAGGTTGATCCCTTCTGGCGGGCGCGGGTTCTGCGGATAAACCGGGCGCATCTGCTTGGTGTCAGGCCCGCTGCGCACCACAGTGACGTGCGCGGGCCGGCGTCCTCCCCGGCGAACAGCCGTCGCCTTGTATGACTCGTTAGTCGACGTGATGCGATCGGCGGTACGAAAGGATCGACGCTCCAACCACTTGAGTCCGTTGTACTGAAGCTTCTGCCCGGCACTCTGGGGAGAACCAAAGCGCGAGATAAACAATTCGGGATTGAGATCGTGATGATCGAAGATAAAACGCACTCCACGAACGCGCCACAAGAGTGCCAGAAACCAAAACGTATCCGGCGGATTGCACGCCTGGATGATGGCAAACCGGCGGTGGCGCCATACCGATAACGAGAGCCACGCTGTGCGCACCCAGCTGTACGCGAACTCCCAGATGAAGCCAAACAGCCCTTGGGCTTCGCGGGCAGGCGCGTACTTGTAGATATCAACGCCGTCAATACGCTGACGCGCAGGATCTCCAGGGCCTTTCGGGCAGATCACGCTCACGGTGTAGCCTCGCGCCGTCAACGCTTGACACTCCAACCACACTCGACGGTCTAATGGCACGGGAAGGTTTGCCACGATGATCAGTACGTGGGGGCCTCCGGGATAGTGCTTCATGCGTCGTCCTCTCCACTGCGCAGGAATCGGATGCGTTTTCCCCACTTGGAGCGAGCCAGTACCGCCAACCCTTCAGCGATCACCGTGGGAGCAATGAGACGCGTCACGCTCAAGTGGACTACGGACACCGTCACAGCGATCACGAGGATCGAGGCCCAATCGGGAAGGCTGCGCGTGAGCAGCATGACCCCCCATCCCGCAGCACCGGAAACGACAACAGCAATGACGACAAAGAGGAAGGGACTGGCGATCTTGCGCACCGGAGCTGACAACTCCCCCGAAACAAGAAACCACCGGCTGACGGTGGCGACGACGCAGACCGCGAGAAATCCCCACGCGACAGCAACGAGTCCGAAACGGACAAGGAGAATCGTCGTCGTGAGGGTAACCGCATCAATGACCAAGGCATAGACGAACCACTTGCCCGGCTTACCAAGGCCGTAGAACAGTCCGTGATCCAACCAGGCCCCCACCGTGAGGGTGCCTGCAATGGCAAGGATCTGGGCGATCGGATAGCTCGTCGCCCACGCCTCACCAAACAGCAGCGGAACGATCATCGGAGCCGCGACGGCGACAATCGTCAAAGGAAGCGACAGGGCGGCGTACGACATGCGCAACGCACGCAAATAGGCGTTGAGTAGGCGTTCTCGATCCTCTCGGATACGCGCAAAGGCGACAGTGGTTACCGGCACGATCGCGCTCCCCGTCAAGTCTTGGACGACCTGCACCAGACGTTGCGCGATGTTCATGTAGCCGAGTGCCGCTACCCCCAGGGTTGATGAGATTACCGCGGCCTCGCCAGACGCCCGGAGCATTGCGACGAACTCGACCCCCAAAACTTTTGCGCCAAACCGTGTCATCGTGGCGAACTCGCGGCGATTGAACGCAAGCGTCGGACGCCAGTGGATAACGGTCCACGCCAGAACCGTTGTTACCGCGGGGGCGACAAGACTCTGGCCGACCAGGGCCCACACGCCCAACCCGCTAAACGCCATCACCATCGCAACAACCTGCGCAATGACAGCAGCGATCGCGCCCTGACCGGCGAGCACCCGAAAGCGCATTGTGCGTCTCAGGATGGCCAGTGGCACGGATCCGAAAGCGGTGAAGATCACCCAGAGTGACAGCGCGCGCAACACCGGCACGACTTCGGGGTTGGCGAAAAGGATTCCGGCCAGGGGCGCGATCGCGAAAAGCACAGCACCCAACACCACGCCGGCGCTGAGAGAGAACCAGAACGCGGTGCTGAGCATCCGCTGATCTGCTTTCGCTACTTGCACGATGTAGGCGGCGAAGCCCAAATCTGACAGTAGGTAGAAGAACGGCAGAATCGTCGACGCGGCAGCGACCGTGCCAAAATCTTCCGGACTCAACAGTCGCGTGAGCACCGCGATCGTGACGAAACCCAGAAGCCGAATTACCCACTTTTGCGCCGTGAGCCAGAGCACACCCGAAGTAGTTTGCCGTCCAACGGCATCGTCAGGGCCCTGTTCATTCACCGAGGTGTGCGCCATGGTCTTCACGTGGCATCTCCCGCAACAGCGCGATGAATGCGTCGCATGATTTTCTCCCCGAGGCGGCGGGCCTCGCTGGGAAGGTCAGAGATCCACGCTCGACGCCCATAGGCGCGAGTTGCCAGCTGATAAAACGTTGCCAGCCGGGCCGTCATCGCTTCGAGACCAAAGCGTCTGGCTGCAAAATCCCGACCGAATGAGCCCAATTCTGCCCGACGACGGCCATCAGCGATCAGCGGCAGCACGGCGCGGATGAGGTCGCCGACCGGGTCGGAGACCGCGTCCGGACTCCAGTAGCTTGAACGCGCCAACGAATCAGCGGTAGCCGGCTCGAAGAGTTGCGACCAGCCCGCCTCGCCCTGCACAACCAACGGTCGGCCGAACGCGAGCGAACGAGCAGCAGAACCTCCCATGCCGAGCATGATGTCGGCCGCCGCATATGCCGGTCTGGGGTCGACGCGAGCGCCGAGCATCCGCACGACCTCGCGTCCAACGGCCGCATTGACCTCACGGGCTTGAGCCTCAAGTCGTTCGCCCCCATCGCCAGCGCCGACGATGAACAACGTCACCTCCGCGGCGGCGAGGGAGCGCATGGCCTCGATCGCGACCTCGATAGAGGTCGCCTTCATGTTGCTGTCTAGCCGACTAACAATTCCCAGCAGCAGACCGTCACCCAGATCGTTCTCCCGGCGGAAAGCCTCGGCGATCCCTGCCGTCGGTGAATCCCGATCCATGTCGACAGGAGGCGAGATCAGGATGGTCGGACCTGGCCGATTGACGAGCTCATCGACGAGGTAACCGGTGCCGACGATCAACGGCATGTGGCGAAGCACAATCGGGGCGACGCTCATCTCGTACACCGTCTGCATCCACGGCACGCCCCCAAATCGCGACGGACCCCAGAACACCTGACGGGCCAGACTCCACATCCCATAAACATGGATGAGGTCGACCTTCAGCCTGCCGGCCATCGACGATAGTTGAGCAGCGTGAGCCCGCATCCCGGGCAGCGCATCATAAATCTCGATGGAGACGCCCTGCGCGGCGGCGTAGGTGAGCAGATTGGGCTCTGAGGTGAGCGACGCCCGTTCCCCGACCAGCCAAGATTCCACCCCGTGTGCCCGCAGCGCGACCGAGAAATCGACCGCGTTGATCTGAGTACCCCCGAGTTCGAGGCTATTCAGAAGGACAAGTACCCGCATGGCTGCCCGCTCACCGATCCACTGCGGATTTCGCAGAAGCGGATTTCACCACAGCGGATCTCATTGCGTCGGCAACGCGCTCCTGCTGCGTCGAGGTCAGGTGCGGAAACATCGGCAGCGACATGATCGTGTTTGCCGCCGTCTCCGCCACAGGAAACTGACCCCGCGTATAGCCGAGCGCGGCGTACGCCTCGGTCAGGTGCACCGGGGTGGGGTAGTGAATGCCGACACCGATTCCTTCCGCGGTCAGCTCTGCCATCACGCGGTCGCGGTCGGCGACCCGCACCACGTAGAGGTGCCAGACATCGGTGTTCCCCGGACGGGACGTGGGGGTGCGCACACCCTCAAAGTCGGTAAGCAACTCGCCATAACGAGCTGCTGCGACACCGCGCGCGGCGTTCCACGCGTCGAGACGCGTCAACTTTGCCCGCAGCACCGGTGCCTGAATCGCATCCAGTCGAGCATTCATACCGATGTGATCGTGCACGTACTTAACGGTGCTGCCATGGCCAGCAAGATTGCGGATGCGCGAAGCGATATGTTCATCGTTCGTCATCACAGCGCCGGCGTCACCGGCCGCGCCGAGATTCTTACCCGGATAAAAGCTCGTCGCCGCCACCCTCGACAAAGCCCCTGCCCGTCCAGCAGTCGACGAGGCACCTTGCGACTGGGCGGCATCCTCAACCACGACGATATCGTGCCTGTCAGCGATCGAAAGGAGGCGTTCGACGGCCGCTGTTTGGCCGAAAAGGTGCACGGCAACGATGACCCGCGTGCGATCAGTGATGGCGGCTTCGACGGCGTCAGGGTCGATAAGGAGGTGCTCTTCGTCGACATCCACGAACACAGGGACGGCGCCGATGCGCGATACGGCCTCCGCTGTAGCGATGAACGTATTCACCGGCATGATGACCTCATCACCAGGGCCAACGCCGACGGCACGGTAGGCAAGCTCAAGCGCATCGGTTCCGTTGGAAACTCCAACGACGTGCTCGACTCCGATGAACGCGGCGTACTCCCGCTCGAATGCGTCGACCTCGCTGCCACCGATAAACCCCGCGGTGCCGAACAGGCGCCGCCACACGGGCAGCACCTCGGCTGCGACCTCAGCCTGCTGGGCGGCAAGATCGATGAACGGGACCCTCACTCTGTCACCCCTAATCGTCGGGCGGGAATGCCTGCCCACGTCTCTGCAGGATGCACGTCGCTGAGCACAACCGCGCCCATGCCTACCGTGGCTCCGATTCCGATTGTGAGACCTTGCCTTATCGAGCAGTTCATTCCCAGGAAGGCTCCTCGGCCGACCCTGACGCCCCCGCCGAGAGCGACACCAGCCGCCAACGTCGCGAAGTCCCCGATACGGCAGTCATGCGTGATGGTCACGTGCGGCATCACGACGACGTGCTCACCGATCACGGCATCCGTGGTGATTACGACGCCAGCCAAGAGAATTGAGCCAGCGCCAATAGGGCATCCAGCAGGGTTGCGTACTGAGGGATCAATGACCGTTGCAAATCGGTCTGACTCGATGCCGAGAGCGCTGAGCCGGGCGACGACACGGTCGCGACCGAGACCGGAACCGACGCACACGAGCAGGGAGGCGCGCGGATAGAGCGTGACATCGTCGACGCCCCCGAGCACGCGTGCCCCCGAGATCGTCGAGGGTAGCTCCTCGTGCCGGTCGTCGAGGAACCCCAGAACCTCGTGGCCCGATTCGCGCACCACCGCGAGAACCTCGCGAGCGAGGCCGCCGGCAGCAATGAGAAGGAGCGGATGCCTGGTCACGGTGTGCCCGTCATGCGTGTCACGCCGCCCGCCGCGTCGATGATCGCGTCGACGACTTGAGTGATTTCGGTCTCCGTCAGCTGATGAAATACGGGCAGGATGAGCGTGTTGTCTGTGAGGCGTTCCGTGACCGGCAGCGGAACCGAACCAGTGTCACGATTGGCGTACGCAGGCTGACGGTGCGATGCCATGATGCCGCGGCGCGCCGAGACATCTGCTGCGGCGAGCGCCTCGAGCAATCCCTCGCGCGTCAGCGGAAAGTCCGCCCCGACCTCCACCCACAGGGACTGAAAGTTAGAGGTGCCGTACTCAGGGTCGGCGACGATCCGCAGTCCGGAGATGCCGGCGATGCGGCGGGCATACTCGGCCGCAATCTCACGGCGCCGCGTTACGATCTCGGGCAGGCGGCCGAGTTGCACGATACCGACCGCTGCCTGCATGTCGGTCATCCGATAGTTAAATCCGACCTCGCCGTACTCTTCGGCCGGTGCGATAACGCTGGCGGCACGGTCGACGGCGGAGACGCTCATGGCGTGCTCGCGGAGTTGACGCGCCCTAGCGGCCCAGCCGGCGTTCGAAGTGGTGAGCATGCCCCCTTCACCGGTCGTGAGTAATTTGCGGGGATGAAATGACCACGCGGCGATGTCTGCCCCCGCTCCCACCGGGCGCCCCTTATACGCAGAGCCCGCACCACACGCCGCGTCTTCGATGACCAAGATCCCTCGGGGATCAGTCACTGCTCGGATCGAGTCGAGATCAACGGGCATCCCACCCTGATCGACAACAATGACGGCACGCGTTCGATCCGTGAGTGCAGCGTGCACGCTCTCGGCGGTGACGTTGCCGGTCAGCGGATCGACATCCGCGAATACCGGTCGCGCGCCGACATAGGTAGGCGCATTTGCGGTCGCGATGAAGGAAAAAGAGGGGATGACTACGTCGTCTCCCGCTTCGATTCCGCCAACTACGAGCGCGAGATGCAGCGCCGTGGTGCAGTTCGACGTCGCAACAGCATGATCTGCCTGCATTGCCTCCGCGAACGCAGTCTCAAACGCCGCGACCCGAGGGCCTTGGGCAACCCAGCCCGAGGCGATGACCTCAGCGACCGCATCAGCCTCCTCCGTGCCGAGCCACGGCTTCATGACATTGACCCTGCTCATGATCTGAGCTCTGATTTTCCGGCCGAGATCTCGTCGCGCAGCGGGCTCCACCACTCCACAAGAGAACGAAGTCCATCCTCCAGCGAGATCTCAGCGGTGAAGCCGAGGTCGGTCTGCGCGGCGACAGTATCGGCGAGCCGACGCGTTACTCCGTTCACCGCACGTTCCGGGCCGTGCTCGACGCTGAGATCGGAGTCCATCGCGCGCAGCAGCGCCTGGGCTAGCTCCAGCAGGCTAGTCTCCTGTCCGCTGGCGACGTTGTAAACGCCATCGACTACGTCGCTTTGGGCGGCGAGGATGTTGGCGCGCGCGATGTCTTGAGTGACAACGAAATCCATCGTCTGCCGACCATCACCAAAAATTAGCGGTGGCCGGCCATCAGCAATGCGCTCCATCCAGCGCACGAGAACCTCTGTGTAGAGCCCGTGCACATCCATGCGGGGGCCGTAGACGTTGAAGTACCGCAGAATGACGAAGTCGAGCCCGTTCATGGCCCGGAAGCTACGGATCGTGCCTTCGTTGAATGATTTGGCGGCACCATAAAACGTGTCGTTGTTGTGGTGATGGTGTCGCTCTGTCGTGGGGAACTCTTCGGCTAACCCGTAGACGGAGGCGCTCGACGCGGAGATCAGTTTGCTCACGCCAAGCTCGGCAGCAGCCTCGATGACGTTGAAGGTGCCATCGACGAGCACTTCGAGCGCGAGGCGTGGGTCTTCGGCGCACTGAGTGATGCGGATGGCAGCTTCATGGAAGACAAGGTCCTTGCCAACAGTGAGCTCGCGAACAAAATCTTTGTCGCGAAGGTCACCCTCGTGCACGGTTACCTTGCCGGTGTGCATGGCGTCATCGAGGTTGGCCCGCCGCCCCCGCACGAGGTTGTCAAGCACGTCGACGTGCGCGGCACCAGCGTCGATCAGCTGGTCAACGATGTGAGAACCAATAGTTCCGGCGCCGCCAGTAACGAGAACCTGAGTACCGCGGATGTCGGTCATGACGCTTGCTCCAATGAACGTGGGACGGAGTCGATGGGGCTGGGGGCACCGGCCAGAGCGAGGCTGCGGCTTGCGGCTTCGAGCACTGCGAGCACCCGCAGGCCGGCGTGGCCGTCGGTGCGTGGCGCGCGACCGTCGTGAATGCTCTCGGCGAACTCGGTAGTCATTGATGCGAGAGCCTCATGCTCGGGTAACGCAGGAGACCAGGTATCTCCGAGGCGGTACGAGACTGTTGCGGCAGTGCGATCTGCCTCAGCCTGTGACACCTGCATGAGGTCGACGCCTCGGTCATAGACGCTGAGGCGCTGCTGTGGGTTGAGGTCGTCCCAGACAAGCGTTTGCTTCGTGCCGCCGATGACCATCTGACGGATCTTTGTCGGACTGAGCCAGTTGACGTGCACATGGGCCATGGCTCCACCTTCAAGGGGAAGGCTGAGATAGCCAACGCAGGATTTGCCGGAACCGAGAGGGTCTGCTCCCTGAGCGGACGCAGTCGTTGCCGTGAGGCCGCCAGGCAGGATGAAGTCGATAATGGAGAGGTCGTGCGGTGCCAAGTCCCAGAACACATCGACGTCGGGCTGAATCAGTCCTAGGTTGATGCGAACTGAGTCGATGAACAAAATCTCGCCGAGCATGCCGTCGGCGATCAGCTCACGAATCTTCATCACTGCTGGCGTGTAGCAGTAGGTGTGGTCGGACATCAGTACCAGACCGCGCTCGTCGGCCTCACGCGCCATCTCGAGCCCCTTGTCGCGACTGTCGGCTAGTGGCTTCTCCACAACGACATGCTTTCCTGCACGAAGCGCCTTCAACACGATGGGGTGATGGGTGTGTGCCGGAGTGGCTATGGCAACGGCATCGAGGTTTGGATCGCTGAGAAGCTCGTCAAGATCGGTGATAACCGGCACTCCTCCGAGCGAGTCCGCGAGCTTTTCTGCCCGCGTTGCATCGAGATCGCAGATCGCAGCAAGCTTCCACTGTGGGTTTGCACGAAAGTTTCTCGCCAGGTTCGGCCCCCAGTAGCCTGCGCCGACGACCGCTACGTGTAATGGATAACTCACTGCGTCCCCCTCTATCGTCTACTCAACTTTCTGCCAACGGCAGTTCTCGACCGTGGCTCACGAATTCGGAACGAACCCGATATCAACCCAGTAGTTATGGGCCGAGGCATTGCTCATGAAGCCGTTTCCGTAGACATAAGCGCCGCCGTTTGGTGGAGTGCTGAGCGCTGCGTTTGACGTTGCCGCGGCCAAACCATTTAGGTCAACGGCATAGCGGCCAGTGGTGCTGAGCAATCCAGCCCGATATTCCGTTCCGGCAGCGATGGCAATCGGCGTGCCGAATGTCGCGGTCTGCCATCCGCTTGCGGTCTCACCGGCGAACGTCACACTGCCGAGAAGCGTTCCGGTGCTTGACCAGAGGTAACCGGTGTGAGCGCCGGTATTAGTGGGACCTTTGTAGAAACGAATCGTCGTTATTGTGCCCGCAACAGAGCTAGAGAATCGGGTGCCGACCTGCACCGTGACCGGGTCGTTCCAGTTCACATTTGCTGGCATAGCGTTCTCCGCGAAGAGGGATTGAGCAGTCACCTCAACAGGTGCCGACGTGGTCGTAAACGACCAGCTGGCTCCGATCTGTGTCGCGCCGGAGCTCACACTCGCGGTAAAGCTGGTTGACCAGCCGAGCGGATTATCCGGCACGAACGTCACATTTGTAGAGCCCGCTGAATAGGTACTCGTGCCAGCAACTGCTCCCGACGGGCCGGTCAGCCGCAGAGTAGCCGTCGACGCATCCGCGCCCGAGACCTGGGCGGTAACGGACACCGTGGGTGCCACATCCGTGGCGCTAGCTTCTGGCGATACCGCTCCCACGGTCACCGCGGGCGGAGTTGGGGTCGGAGTGGGCGTCGGCGTCGGCGTTGGGGTCGGAGTGGGCGTCGGCGTCGGCGTCGGGGTCGGAGTGGGCGTCGGCGTCGGCGTCGGCGTCGGCGTCGGCGTCGGACCAGTAGAGAAGACGACATCAACGAAGTAGTTGGTCGAATTCCATACCGCTGTCGGCATTCCCCCGCCGGAGCCGTAGCGGTACCTTCCGTTGCTTGCGTCGGCAGTGAGCGGGCCGCTCGTTCGCGTGGTGGCGAAGTAGGACGGCGTGGCGGAGTAGCGGCCAATAGGTGCCAGATACGAGACGATGTAAGTCGTCCCCGGTGTCAAAGCGTATGGAGTGGCGAGCGTCGCCGTCTGCCACCCGGTTGCTGTCTCTCCGACGAAAGTGACGGTGGCGAGCCGTGTGCCTGCGGTCGACCAGAGCGAACCGGTATGTGTTCCGGTGTTGCCCGCGCTCTTGTAGAAACGAATGGCTGTGACGGAACCGGCCTCAGAGGTTCTGAACGCCATGCCGAGTTCGACGGCGCTGGTGTCAGGGTCTTGGATGATGCTTGGGGTGCCGGAGATTAGCGAGTATTCGAGGTTCGGCTGGGTATTCGTTCCGGTAGTGAACGACCAAGCTCCGCCACTCGGCGTTGCCCCACTCAGTGTCACCGTAGCCGTATAGGCCGTGGATTGCGTCAGGGCCACGGTGGGAACGAAAGTGACAGTACGAGTGGAAGTCGAGTACGTCGAGGTCCCGGCTATCGCTCCGCTTGGGCCGGTGAGCGCCAAGGACGGCGTACCAGATGTGCTGTCTCCTGACATCACTGCGGATACTGAGCTTGAGGTCGCTACTCCGACCGCCCCAGCAGTGGGAGTCTTCGACACCACGGTCACCGGCGCGGGTGCCGCGGCCACGAATGTCACGTCGACAAAGTAGTTCGTCGCTTGGAAGGTTGAGGTCGGGAATCCACCGGCAGCGCCGTACAGGTAGCGGCCGTTATTGGCGGCAGGCGCTGTGAGCGGGCCACTCGTTTTCGCCGTGGTGAAGTCGTTCAGGGAGGCGGAGTATCGCCCGACGGGCGCCAAGTACGAGACCACGTAGGTTGTGCCAGCGGTGAGGGCAAGTGGACTCGACAACGTTGCGGTCTGCCAGCCAGTGGCGGTCTCGCCGGTAAAGGTGACGGTGGCGAGCCGCGTGCCTGTTGATGACCAGATGGAGCCCGTGTGCGTTCCGGTATTTCCGCTTCCCTTATAGAAGCGAATTTGGGTAACCGAGCCAGACTGTGATGTGGAGAACGCCATCCCGAGCTCGACTGCACTTGAATCATTAGACGCCGCGGTGACTGGGGTGCCAACGATCAGGTTGTATGCCGTTCCCGTTGGTGCGGGTCCCGCCGTGGTGAAGCTCCACGTGCCGCCATCGAGCGCGGTCGATCCTGATGCTACGACGACTGAATAGGTTGTGCCGCTGGTCAACGCCGACGATGGCGTGAACGTCAGAACCCGGGTGGCCGGCGCATACGTCGTTGTTCCCGCTACCGCGGTGCCGCCGGCAGTCACTGCCACGGTGGGCGCAGGCGTTCCCGGGTCGGCAGAAAGAGTGGCAGTAATCGATGCCGAGGTGGCGACACCGCTAGATCCCGCTGCCGGCGTCCGCGAGGTGACGGTGGGAAGCGGGGCAACGCCGCCCGCTGTGAACAGTACATCGACAAAATAGTTGGTGGTCGATGGCGACGACGGGAAGCCGCTGCTGTAGTTAAAGACGGCGCCGTTGGCCGGGATGGTGAGGAATCCGCTCGTGTACGGCTGGCTGAATGCTCCAACGGTCGTCGAGTAGTTGCCGCTCGTTGCCCGATACGACGCGACGTACTGGGTGCCAGCCGTTATGGCAACAGGCTGACTGAAGTAGACGGACTGCCAGCCGCTCGCGCTCTCGCTGGCGAAGGTCGCTGTCGCCAGTTGCGTTCCGGTGGATGACCAGAGGGTGCCGGTGTGGGTGCCCGTGTTCGTCGTCCCCTTGTAGAAGCTCATGCCAACGATCGATCCGTCGGTGCTTGCGCTGAAAGTCACTCCAAGGGTTACCGGGCTATCGGCAACGTGCAGCACATTCGGCACCGCCGAGGTCGAGAAGATCGATGTCGGGCAGGATGCGCCGCTTCCGGCCGCGGCGGTCGTGAACGTCCACGTGTTACCACTCGACAGC
Organism: Salinibacterium sp. M195; assembly: GCF_019443965.1. Taxonomy (GTDB): domain Bacteria; phylum Actinomycetota; class Actinomycetes; order Actinomycetales; family Microbacteriaceae; genus Rhodoglobus. The sequence goes on from NZ_CP040814.1 coordinate 2,952,151, forward strand.
GGGCCGGACGGGCCGCTCGCGACGATAGTCGCGGTGTAGGAGCTGTTAGCGGCGAGTGCCGCACTCGGGGTGAAAGTAGCCCTCATCGTGGCGGCATCGTAAGCGCTGCTTCCCGCGACCACCGCTCCCGCTGCGGTCGTGAGAGACACGCTGACGGTGGATGGCGTCACTGAGCCTGACAGCACTGCTTCGATCACGGTCGACGAGGCGGCACAGGTGGAATTCGCCAGAGGGAAGCGCGACGAAACCGACACCGGAGCGATGTTCTGCGTCGAGAAGACGACATCAACGTAATAGTTGCTGTTTCGGTAGCTCTCGCTGGGGAAAGTACCAGGGTTGCCGTAGACGCCCGGCGATGGCTGCCCGTAGCCATGGGCTACGGTCAGCGGAGGCGATAGTTTCGAGGAATACGCCCAGTAGTAGCTGATCGAGGGGTATCGACCGACGGGCGCCGTGTACGACACCGTGTACTTCTGCCCTGCCGCGACACTTACCGGATTCGAGAACTGTGCCGTCTGCCATCCGCTTGCCGTCTCATTCGCGAAAGTCACTTGCGCCAACCGAGCGCCGGTGGAGTTCCAGAGGGAGCCGGTGTGGATTCCTGTGTTTGCCGTGCTCTTAAAGAACCGCACGCCGTTGACGAAACCATTCACGGCTGGGCTGAAGTTGAGGCCGAGCTCAACGGCGCTTGTGTCGCCAGAGTCGGCGACGAGCGGGGTTTCTGCCCCAAACACGCTTGCCGGGCCGGTGACCGTGACCGTCACTGTCGTCGGTGCCGAGGTGTTTGCGCTGTCATCGGTGGCTCGCACCATGATGGGCTGGGAGTTGAGTCCCGACTGACTATAGGAGTAGCTCCACGACGAGGTGCCAGTGGCCGGGTGCCAGGCCGTACCGCCATCGGTCGAAACTTCGACGCCGGCGACCACTCCTCCGACATCCTGCGCGGTGCCCGAGGCGGTCACGATTGAGCCGTTGCTCTGGGTCGAACTTGCTGCGGGAGCGACGATGGTGACCGTGGGCGCTGTGGTGTCGGTGCTCGCGGTCGCTGCGACAAGGCCGGCCATTAGCGTGACCGGCTGTGCAGACATATCAGCGAGGATGTTGACCTGCGCCTGCTGCATTCGAGAATCAGCCGGGGCGCCGTTTCCATCGTGATTTTGGGAGAGGCCCCACGCCCACTGGATGGAGCCCGCACCGAAGACGAGGGCGCCGCTGGACGCTCGATAGAGAACCAGGTTGTGGGTCGTGGTTCCCGGCGCCACGATGTTGCCGAAGTCCTGAAGAATCTCGGGTGATGGGCCTACGGTCGTCGAGAGCTTGACAAGGCCAGCCGGCGAGAAACCGTTGTCGGCGACTTCGTTCGATTCGTAGCCAACGGTGTGTGGGGCGAGAGCTTGGCTCGTTCCCACCGCGAGGCTGGACAGCGAGGTACCACGCCAGAGGCGGGTTTTTCCCTGAGCCGCTGTTACCGTGACCGGGAGATCATCGAAGTTGGCCATATACATTGAGCCCGAGAGCGCGTTTTCTGGAACCCCGCCTCCCGCACTGGGTGGTGCGAAGCGGGGATCACGCCACGTTCCCGTCCACGTCGGGTTTGGGTCAATCTTGGAGTTGGCCCAGGTCTCCTTATACGAGACAAGGGTCCGGTAAGCGTTAGAGCTGGGGTCGACGGTTGACGGCTCATACCGTGTCTTCCAGTAGATCTCGTTTCCCGAGAGGAACTGAAGGTTTACTCCAGCATCGCGGGCAGCCTCGACATTGGCGCGTTGAGCCGCCGACCAATATTCGTCGTGGCCGACCGAGAGGAATACCTTGTGATTCAGCAGCAGCGAGCCATAGCGGTCAGTGTCGACTCCGGCTGCATAGGTCACGTCATAGCCGTTGCGTTCCAAGAACTGCACTTGGGCGAACTCGCTGCTGAAATAGAAGTCGCGCGCGTGGATGCCGTCTCGAGTTGCGAACGGACGGTTGTAGCTGAGCTTGTACGCGCGACCGGCACCACCGCCCTGATAAAAACTGGCTCCGCCATAAGTGTTGTAGGCCTGCCAGGTTGTATCGGATGTCTGAAAGAGAACATCCGACTGGCTGGAGTCGTCGCGTACAACGAAGATGATGTGGCTCTGGCCGCCCGTATCGGTGCGGGTCAGGTTGGCGATGTAGACACCCGAGACGGCGGTGGCCGGAACTGCCCAAGACGCGGAAAGCCCCCAGTTTCCGCAATCAGTCAGCGCGGTGGCTTCGTCATAGGCACACGGCGGCTGGTTCTGCGGTAGCGACGCTGAGGGCGAGAGGGTGGTGATGAATCGGGCTCCTAAACCCTGGTAGTAGCCGGTGCGATAAATGTCCAAGCGGTAGCTCGTCGAAGGAGTCTTAACTTTGAAACCGACCGTGCTGCCGACATTGACGCTGATGTCTGTCGCGAAACCTTGGATGCTTGAATCGCCAGCGCCCGAGATGTCCCAGACGTTGGGATCAGTGCCTGGCTTGCTGTTCTCGCAGGCGATCTTGTTCGAGTTGGGCCCACACGGCTCCGTCGCGGCCGAGGCTGGCGACGCGGGGATGCCAATGAGAGTGCTCGCCAGCAACACGACAGCGGCGAAGGCTGCTGTCAGTGGCGTTGCGATTGGACGCCGCAACACGGTCGGCCCGGCGGCGAGCTTGAGCGAAAATATCCGTGAGATCGTCAGCGACAGGATAGACACGGCTCATCACCACGTTCCCACTAGCGCGATGAGCATTCCGATGGTGTGACTCGGGGCGCTCATGGCGCGCTCCCGGCCAAGAGGGCATTGCCGAGCAGTGCCGGGACGATGGACGTTCTGCATTCTTCGGGCCGAATGTGCGCGAAAAACACTGTGGTTAAAGTTCGCATGGGTAGACGCCTGTTGGGACAGGTTGTGCTCGAGTCAGCTTTACAGCCGGGGTACTCTTGCTGACGCTTCGGGCGGGTTCCGAAGTGTTGTTAGATTAGTCCGACAGACTCAGGCAGTCAAGAGTACCTATACCAACTCAGCAATATTGTTAACTCGACACGCATGCTGTATGGACATTCGCAGGGTTCCCTCTAGAGCCACGAGGAGTTCCGAAATGGTGACTGCGGAAGCGGGCTCACCAGCTCAAGCTCGCCGTTCAAGCTCACCATTGAACAAGAGTGAGTTCGCTGTACAGATAGTCGGCCTGATCCGCGTCGAGACCAGTTCCCCGAAACATCTTGGGCCGGGGGTTGTTCAACGTCGTGCCAAGCCCTTGGGTGAATCCAAGAACTCGGTGTTCGGCGAGGGTAAAGATCAGCCCTCTGCCTAGCAAGTAAGACCGGACAGCTCCCCACGAAGATTCGATGAGCGCGCTGGAGCCGCCGCTGTACAGCGGTGTGGCGAAGAGCTGTAGCCCCTTTCGACGGTCGCGCCGAAACATCAGGTATCCGTACTGCCCCTCTTGCTCTATGAGCAGATGTTCAGCAGCTTTAGCGTTGCGATGATCGCCGTAGACGACCGCATCACGCCCCACGAGAACACGATCAAGTTCAGCCTGATTGCTCGTCAGCCGAAGACCACGAGGATGAAGCCGAGGGAGATTGACCACGAGTCGAGTGGTTGTGTTCAGATGCTGGAAACCCAACCGCTCGTTAATCGCGATGACGTTTCCACTCGGAGACAAGTCGGTGAAGACAAAACCTGGTTGTCTGAGAAGCGCGCGGGTGAGCCTCAAGCTATGCATCCGGTAGGCCTCGAGAACACAGAACGCCGCGAGGTTGCACACGTCGATTGTGGTCCCGTCGACGTCACGGTGCGAATAAATTGCCGCATAGACGCCAACGATCGTTCCGTCTTCGGTGACGAGCTGGAATCCGTGATTGGGGCCCTTGTGGCTCCACGGCGGCGAAACGAGTTGCTTCCACTGGGCGGCAGCTACGTGACTATTGAGGTTGTTGTGCAAAAACTCGCTGACCGAGCGGGCATCATCCGAGGTAATCGGTTTCGTCGAGACGCCGGAATTCGCCATAGCGTCAGCCTAAGGGAACCGCGGCCGGGTCCCTAGGTTAGGCACCATAAAATAGACATTTTTGAGCGGGAACGAGCGCGCAGTTTCTGCACGTTTTCCGCCAAATTTGCCGCATTCCGACGACTAAGCTGGAGTTCTCGTGAACGCATACATCGACCTGCTTAAAACTCCAGGCATCGCCAGAATCATCGCGGCTCAACTAACCGCGCGACTTCCTGGTGGCATGCTCTCTTTAGCGATCCTGCTTCACGTTGAACAGATCCACAATTCTTATGGAGCGGCAGGTCTCGTGCTCGCCGCGACGAGCATCGGCCAAGGCGTTGCCGGGCCCCTCACCAGCCGCTGGATGGGCATCTGGGGAATGCGCAAAGTGCTCATTCTCACCCTTGTCATTTCAGCGACCGCAATTTTTACGATCGCCCTAGTTCCGCTCAGCGTCGGCATGTTCATGGTCGTCGGCCTCATCGCGGGGCTGAGCAACCCACCCGTACAACCTGCGGTCCGCACGATTTATCCCAAAATGGTGAACTCGAAACAGCTCACACCGCTGTTCTCCTTAGACGCCTCAGCTCAAGAAATCATCTGGGTTGCTGGCCCTGTCGTTGCCACGTTCTTGGCGATCCAGATATCCACCACCACAGCCATTGTTGTTGCTGGCGCGTTCCTCATCGGCGGCGGCGCCTGGTTCATCGCAAGCCCCGAAGTCGGTCAGGTGCGCATCCCCCGCAGCAAGCGTTCCTTTGGAACCGTGCTTCGACGCCGCCCCGTTTTGCTGGCAACAATCACCGGCTTCCTCCTGGTCGGTGCCGCATCAGCGGTTGAAGCATCCGTCGTCTCGGTGTTTGGTCACGACGGCCCCCAAGCCGGTTTCGTGCTGGGCATTTGGGCGATCGGCTCGCTCCTTGGCGGCTTGTTCCTCGGCCACTTACCCATCGGGCCGTGGGCGCTCGCCCGCCGCATGTTCATCGTTTTCGTCGGCATGGCATTGGCGATGATTTACCTCGACTTCTGGTGGCTCGCCGCGATGTTACTCATCGCTGGCATCGGCATCGCGCCCGCATTCGCCGTCATCTTTGCCATCGTGTCAGCCAGCGTAAAATTCAGCGACACCGCAGAGGCCTACGGCTGGGTCGGCACCGGTCAGTTGATTGGTGCAGCCCTCGGCTCTGCAATCGCCGGATTCCTTATCGATAGCTACGGGCCGATCGGTGGATTCTGGGCCGCAACCGTCATCGCAGCGCTCGGAGCGCTCGTTCCGGCACTTCTGCGAGGTTGGCACCCCGACTTGCGCGGCAAAGATGCTAGCCCTATCCCTGACACCGAGCCAATCAGCACCCTGCGCCAGTAGCCCATGCCCGCTCCCTGCGCGGCGAATCCCGTAGGACTGCGCAGCAATTGGTAACACTGCGTCACGCAGTTTTTCATCGCGACGCCGCTCACGAATACTTGGCCAGTCGTCACACGCACGACACCACCGTCGTGAAAGGTTTTGCCATGTCTGAACAGACACCCCTCATCTCCGCGCCCAAAAAGCGCGGAAAGCTTTATGCCCTCATCGCCGCCGGGATCGTTGTTGCCATTGCAATCATCACAGCCATCGTTCTCGCCGTCACGAGCTCGGGCGGCGACGATGTAGCCCCTGTCTCTCCCGGTGATGATTCGGATACCGCCGCAGCCATCACCGAAGGTAAAGGCTCATCAGCCGATCCCGTCACCATCGGAGTTGTCGGTGCGAGCGACCCCTACTGGGAGGTTTACAAAGATGCCGCAGCCGCCGAAGGGATCTCGATCGACCTCGTAGATTTCGGCAGCTATGAACTGCCCAACCCTGCCCTCACCGCGGGTGATCTCGACCTCAACCAGTTCCAACACATCATCTACCTCGCGCAGTACAACGAAGCAGCAGGAGCAGACCTCGCCCCGATCGGGGCAACCGCGATCTACCCCCTCGGCTTGTACTCAACCCAATTCGGCTCGCTAGAAGAAATCCCGGCTGGATCGACCGTTGCGGTTCCTAACGATGCCAGCAACCTCGCCCGCTCGCTGCTCGTTCTCCAGTCCGCCGGCCTCATTGAACTCGACGGAGGAGGCAGCATTTTTGTCACCCTCGATGACATCAAGACCGACACCTCGAAAGTAAAAGTGATCGCTCTCGAAGCCGCACTCGCCCCGACATCGCTACCGGATGTTGCTGCTGCCATCATCAACAATGACTTCGTCGAAGACGCCGGGCTGAGTTTCTCGGACGCGATCGCAACCGACGATCCCAGCGATGCAAACGCAGTGCCCTACATCAACATTTTCGCGGCCCGCGCTGACGATGCCAACAACGAGCTCTACCTCCAACTGGTCGACATCTTCCAGTCCACCCAGGCCGTGCAGGATGGCGTGCTCGAGGTTTCCGGAAACACCGCAGTGCTTCTCCAGACACCGGTGGGCGATCTCGTTGACTCGCTGTCAACGGTGCAGTCCGACATCCGCGCTCAGGGCTAAACGTCGAGGCGAGCTTTCTCGCCTGGCAAACTCACTCCTCATCGTCTGCGGGGGCGCGGACACAATTCGCACCCCCGCTTCTGGAAAGAACCTCATGACTGCAATCCAGCTCACCAACGTCTCCAAAGCGTTCCCGACGCGCACCCGCGGCGAGCGCCCCGTCCTCGCCCTCGACGACGTCTCGCTCACCATCGAACAGGGCGAGATCTTCGGCATCATCGGATACTCGGGGGCCGGAAAGTCGACTCTCGTACGCCTCATTAACGCCCTCGAACGTTCGAGCAGCGGCAGCATCCTGATCAACGGCACAGAGATGAGCTCCCTGCGTGAACGAGAACTGCGACGCATCCGGTTGGGCATCGGTATGGTCTTTCAGCAGTTCAACCTGTTCACCTCGCGCACCGTGTGGGGCAACATTGCCTACCCGCTCATCGTCGCGGGGGTTCCTCAAGCGGAGCATCAAGCGCGTATCTCAGAGTTGCTGCACTTCGTCGGGCTTGCCGACAAAGCCCACAGCTACCCCGACCAACTTTCGGGCGGGCAAAAACAGCGGGTCGGAATCGCACGCGCGCTGGCCACAAACCCAAGCATCCTGCTCGCAGACGAAGCGACAAGCGCTCTCGACCCCGAAACGACGAGGGAAGTACTCGCAGTACTCAAGCGGGCGAATGAAGAACTGGGGGTGACCATCGTGGTGATCACCCACGAAATGGAAGTTATCCGTTCGATCGCGCATACCGTTGCCGTCATGGACGCTGGCAGGGTTGTCGAGAGCGGCAGCGTCTTTGATATCTTCTCGGCCCCGCAATCAGAAACCACAAAAAAGTTCGTCTCCACCGTGGTGAAGGCGATCCCGGAACCCGCCGAACTCGCTGTACTGCGAGACCGGCATCCGGGTCGCATCGTCACGCTCTCTTTCCACGACGGCGACGCGACGCAGTCTGCCGTCTTCACGGAGTTGGCGAGCAGCGGTCTCGCCTTCGAGCTGATCTACGGAGGAATCAATGAGATTCAAGGGCGCTCGTTCGGCCACCTCACCGTAAGCATCACCGGCGATAGCACCGCGATCGACGCCGCACTCGCCAGAGTAGGCGCACTCGTGACCGTGACGGAGGTGAAGTAACGATGGAACAGCTCATCGACTTGCTGCCCCTACTCGGACAGTCAACATTCGAAACGCTCTACATCGTGGGACTAGCGCTCTTTTTTGGCGGGCTAGGCGGCTTGGTGTTGGGGCTTGGCCTCTACACAACGCGCCGCGGAAGCTTCCTCTCGAATGGGCCTGTTTTTACCGCGCTCAACGTTCTCGTGAACATCTTTCGGCCCATCCCTTTCATCATTTTCCTTGCCGCTGCCCAGCCGCTAGCTCGACTCGTTGTCGGCACCGGAATCGGCAACGACGCGATCATTTTCACGCTCTCGCTCGCGGCAGCATTCGGGATCAGTCGCATCGTTGAACAGAACCTGCTCACCGTGCAGCCGGGCGTGATTGAAGCCGCACGCGCAATGGGTGCCGGGCCGCTGCGCATCATCTTCACTCTGCTCATCCCCGAGGCCCTCGGACCGTTGATCCTCGGATACACCTTTATTTTTGTCGCGCTCGTCGACATGTCAGCCGTTGCCGGCTACATCGGCGGCGGTGGACTCGGAAACTTCGCCATCCAATACGGCTACCGGCTCTTCAACCCCACCGTCACTTGGGCGGCAGTCATCATCATCATCCTGCTGGTGCAACTCGTCCAGTGGGCCGGAAACACTGTCGCGCGGCGGGTTATGCGCCGCTAGAGCTAGCGGACGTGAGGCTCCGACGCGATTACCAGCGCGGATGCACGACAGCACGGAAATGGCGGTCGTAAATGTCGCGCACTCCAGCCATGAAGCCGTCGCTCAAGGCAGGCACTTCGCCGGCACCGGCGTTGGACTGAGCCTGAGCCACGTTGCGTGCTCCCGGAATCACCGAGCTCACACCGGGCTGCTGCGCAACCCACGCCAGGGCGACCTGCGGAGTCGAGAAATCAGCAACCGCAGGCTCGGCCGCGAGTAGGGCTGCGAACTCTTGAGCCGCCGCAACACCGGTCTCGAAATCGACGCCAGAGAAGGTCTCCCCCACGTCAAACGCTTCACCGTTGCGGTTGTAGGTGCGGTGGTCGTTTTGCGCGAATGTGGTGTCAACGCGGTACTTGCCACCGAGCAGACCGGAGGCCAGCGGAACACGGGCGATAATTCCGACGTCGGCAGCGAGGGCGGCTGGGAGAACGGCATCCAGCGGCTTGAGACGGAAGGCGTTGAGGATGATCTGCACGCTCGCGACGTTTGGTCGCGCAATCGCGGCGAGCGCCTCGTCCGCAGTCTCAACGCTCACGCCGTAGGCAGCGATCGCGCCGTCGGCGACGAGCACGTCAAGGTCGTCGAAGACCGTGTCCATGCCGAAAACTGCGGTGGGTGGGCAGTGCAGTTGCACGAGGTCGAGGGTGTCGACGCCGAGGTTTCTTCGCGAGCGGTCGGACCACTCGCGGAACTTCGCGAGAGTGAAGTTGCTGGGGTCTTGTGCCTCGCGCCGGCCCATCTTGGTCGCGACGGTGATATCGAGCTCTGGACGATCGGCTAGGTAGCTGCCAATGAACTTTTCGCTGCGACCATCGCCGTAGACATCGGCGGTGTCAAAGAAGGTGACTCCGCCATCCACTGCGGTATCGAGCACGCTGCGAGCATCCGCCTCGCTCACATCGCCCCAGTCGGCGCCCAACTGCCAGGTACCAAGGCCGATTGCGGATACAGAGCGGCCCGTGCGGCCGAGGGTGCGAATGTCCATGGCCTAACGCTACGCCTCCGCGACGACAAAGTTCGACCACGCAACAAACGTCGCCAGTCCGTCAGTGGCGGTCACGGACTGGCGAGGAGTTTGTGGGGCGGTGCTCAGGTAGCGACGCGCTCGAGCGCCGGAACGAAGTGTTGACGAAGCACCCGTGACCACCGGTTGTGAGGCAGTTCTGGGCGAAGGGCGGCGAGGCCCGTCGCAAACTTCGAGATGCGATCCGGGCGGTGCCCCATCCGCCAGAGCAGCCGGTCGACCTCGCTGGCTTGGCCCGATGATTTTGTCTCGACAATCACCGTGTCGTCAAAGCGAAGCACGTCATCGCCGCACTCCCACGCGAGAGCGCTGTCGATCGTGCAACGACTGCCACTGCCCGGCAAGAACAGGGTTGTGCGCGTGTAGCGGGTCGTGAGCACCTGCTCCATGGTGTCAGCATCGATACCGACAACCGAGGCATCCTGCAGCAGTTCGTCAATGTAATCGCGGCCTTCAGCGGTGAGCCGGTCCCGCTCCTCGAAGCTGTACGGAAGTCGCTGCTTGGCGGTCGTGCCGCGCGAACCTTTCGTCTTCACTTCGAGGTAGCAGTCCCCTGTGTCGAGGTAGCTGCGAGTGCGTGCCTTGAACCGACGGCGTCGAGGATGCGCGGCCAACAGATAACTCGCGGCCTCCGGAGTATCGAAGTACACCGACTCATAGCCGAAGTGCTGTTGCCCGTCGATCTCGAGCACCCGAGCCTGAGACTCGAGCTCGGCGAGCAGCGCCCCCATGTCGGATGCCGGCACCAGATACTTGCGGTCGACGCGCGTCAGTAGAGAGGCACGTTCGGCCAATTCCTCGAGCGAGATCGTGGCGAAGCGGGTTGTGGCTGGGGCGTTCATCGTTGCGCTGCTTCGAGGTTGTCGTGCGCACCATGTGCGATGGGCGGCGTCGCCGTGGTGCCGGACGATCGGGCGCCGTTAGTGAGGCGGTAGCGAACATCCACCATCGTCGTGTCATTGACGAGGTCGAGCTTTGTCACCGTGAGCGAGTGCACACGAGCGCCGAGCAGGTTTTCGAGACGTACTCGCAGAGTGGGCTCGTCGGCGATGGCGGCATCCAGTGTCACCGTCTGGTGGCGGTAGGCGCGGAATAGTCCCGGGTGGTCACCGAAGGTCATGACGAGCAAAATCATCGCCATGAGCGCTGGGGCAACATAGACAGAAACCAGCGAGGTCGTTTCACTCGCGAAACCGGCAGCGCCGAGCCCGGCGATGAGCCCGAGGGCGAGCGAGGCGAAGTAGTAGGCCACTTCGTGCTGCGCGATCTCAGAGGAACGGAGGCGGATGATCGAGAGCACTCCGAAGAGGCCAAGACCCAAGCCGACGCCCACCGCGCTATCGGCCAGCATGACCGTGACGGCCATGACGCCGACGTTCACAATGAGGTAAGCGACCAGCAGGTCTCGGCGACGGTGGCGCGCAAAGTACAGAGCGAAAGTGAGAACACCGACGGCGACAAGGTCGAGGGCGATCATGGTGAGTTGGCTCATTACGGGCTCCAAAGTTGAGACGAAGTATGGTCGTGCTGTCACGCTGGTACCCATTGAGCCGGAGAACTCTATGTACTTTCTATGAACGATCTCGACGCGGCGTGGGAGTCCCGAAACGTCCTCGACCCTGGCTCTGAGGTGAGAGAATTCGAGAATGGATGCCCTTCTCGACTCTCTCGCCCGCACGACCCCTGTCGACATTTCGCCGACCCTGCTGATCGTGATCGTTGCCGCGGCTGCCGTGCTGAGCATCCCGCAGCCCATCTGGAAATGGTTCGGCCTTTTCACGACGCTTGTGCACGAACTCGGTCACGCAGTCGGCGCGATCCTCACCGGGCGATTCGTGCACGGTATGAAGATCCGGATGAACCACTCCGGCGAGGCCGTCAGTAGCGGCCGCGGCAAACTCGGCTCCGTCATCAGCGGATCGCTTGGCTACCCGGCGCCGGCCATCGTCGGCGCGGTGCAACTGTGGTGCGTCACTCAGGGCTACACCGCGATGGCACTGTTCATTGGCGGGATCGTTTTGGTGCTCACACTGCTCGTGATCCGTAACCTGTTCGGCTTCCTCGTTGTAGCCGTCTCCGCCGCGGCGAGCGCCGCCCTCTGGGTGTGGGCGTCACCCGCGCTGCAGAGCTACGTGCTGCTCGTCATCGCGATCGCACTTCTCGTCGGAAGCGTACGGGGCCTCGCCACCGTGATTGGTGTGCACACCCGTCGTCGCGACCAGTTGAGCACCTCTGACGCCTACCTGCTCTTCAAGCGCACCGGAGTTCCCTCGGTGTTCTGGCTGCTCGTATTCACCGCTCTTATCGGCGCAAGTGTCGTCTGGGCCGTCACGATGGTGCTCGAAACGTACTAAGCGCGCGGTTTCAAAATGCCGGGCGCAATGCGTTCGGGGCGGAAGCCGTAGCCCACAATCCGCGCCAAAATCGGGCGCACGCGCGGCAGTATGACCGCAATCACGAAACGTTCGCGCAGGCGCGGAGGGTTGTGCAGAACGACTCCGCTCGTGGCGCGATCGATGAGCCGGTGCGCTACTCGTTGCATGCGCTGCATGAGCACCGTCGGCAGCGTGCGGCGCCGCTGAACTGCAACACACACGGCGTCGAGTGCTGCGGCATCCGTGCCCTGTTTTCGCAACACGGGAACGAGCGCGTTCGCGAGGGCAACGGCGTCTTGAATGGCGTAGTTGATGCCCACGCCGAACGCGGGAGACATCGCATGAGCGGCATCGCCGATGCAGATCGCGCCGGGAACCGACCACTCGGGCAGGCGATTGATCTGCACTGACAGTAGCTTCACATCGTCGAAGCTGCTGATCTCGTGGGTGACTTCGCCGAGGCGCGGTGCGGTGCTCGCGATCTTGTCACGGAAGGCTTCGATGCCCGCTCGCTGAAATTCAGGAAAACTGCCTTTTCGAATGAGGAGCCCGCACTGAAAGTAGCCGGGCCGCGGGATCGTCACGAGGGCCGATCCACCCCGGATATTCGCGAGGGTGTCCCGCATTGGTTTCGTCGGCCGTGGCACTCGAAACCACAGCACATCTATGGGCACTCCGTAGTCTGCTGGCACCAATCCCAGCGAGTCGCGCACGGCAGAGGCACGCCCATCAGCCGCGACGGTCAGTGCCGCGGTGACGCGTAGCGGGCCATCCGGGGTCGAAGCTTCAATACCGACGACTCGGCCATTCTCCTGAATTTCCGTGTGGGCGGTCGCTTCCAGCACCAGCCGGAACGACGGCTGCCTCTGCGCCTCCTCGACCAGCATGTTCAGCAGATCCCACTGTGGCATCAGCGTGACGTAGCGGTGCGGGGCCGGTAGCGAGGTGAAATCGACGGCATGAACCCGGATGCCGTCAATCACGGCATCAAGAGCAGAGAGTTCGCTGTGATCGATCGCACTCGCGGTCTCGCCCAGCCCGAGCTGGTCAAGAAGATTCAGCGTCGAGGGGTGCACCGTGTCACCTCGAAAGTCGCGCAGGAAGTCGGCGTGCTTCTCGAGGACGACCACGTCGACCCCGGCTCGCGCGAAGATCAGTCCTGCGACAATCCCCGCTGGGCCGCCACCCGCAATACAGACTGTGGTGTCGAGTTGCTGCGCCATGAGGGTTCCCTCCGTTGTGCCACCACGCTACTTGTTCTTGGCAGCAACCTCACGGTCGGCAGTGATCACGTGAACGAGGCGGCGCGCGAGACGCTTGCGCACTAGGTGGTCGTTGGCCTCGACCTTGTGCATCGTCACGTGTCGCATTTGTTCGATGATGCGCATCGTTCCTGGCGCGATGAACTGATCGAGGGAGCCGTAGACAACATCAATCGGCACACGTACCGCGGCGATGTCACTCACCGTTGTCTGTTGCTCGATACAGTTCTGTAGGCTCAACCCAAATGCCCGCCAGTTGTGTTCTGAGACATCGAGAATATCGTCGAGCTGAAAGAGCCGCCGCAACGTTTCGACGGTGGCCATCGTGAATTCCTTGTTTGTGCGCAGAAACTCGTAGGCCCGCATATAAGCGCCGATGCGCGCGCGAATCAGAGGATCACCGATCTGGCTGGCTGGCACATAAATCGGTGGGCTGACTAACACGAGCCGACTGACCTCTCGGGGGTAGGTCGCCGCAAAACGGGCGGCGAGCAGACTTCCGAGGGAGTGCCCGACCAGGATGAACGGGGCATCGAGCTTGAGCGAGTGCACGGTCGCGGTGATTGAAGCGACGTGTTCCTCAATGGTGTAATTCGACTCCTTAGGGCTGGGAGAATCACCAAAGCCGAGGAGATCGAGGGAAATGCAGCGGTAGTGGTCCGAGAGTTGCGGAACCACATGGGCGAACGTTGCGGCCGACGATGCGATGCCGTGAAGAAGAATAATCACGGGACCTTCGCCGACATCGCTAGCGATGTTCAGGATAGGAGCTCGCGACGGAAACAACGTTCGCCGGATCGTTCTCCAGAAGGTCATGGCCCTAGTATCCCAGCCACAGCGGCGGGATATCGGGTGGGGACCTCCATCGTTCTTTGTGACGCCCGAAAAGTCAGAAACGTTGGGTAGTTCTTGCAGTGCCCTCGGCCGTAGGTTGAGACCATGAGGCGCACACTATTCATCACCACAGCAATCGCACTGTCATCCCTAACCCTTGCCGGATGCTCGGCTGGGGTTAGCGACATGTCATCAAACGAGTCGCAAGAGTATCTGATCGATGAGGCGGGAGACGGAGGTTTTAGCCCCGCAGAGAGCGCTGGCGTCCCCGTCGCCGACGAAAGCGTTCGCAGCGATACTCTCACTTCGGATGCCGCACGAGATGTCATTACCACCGGCTACCTGTCGGTGACGGTGGAGACCCCCGAGGAAGCGACCAATGACGCGATCCGCATCACCGAGTCAGTCGGTGGTCGCGTCGACGGGCGCAACGAATATGCGCCCCAGGAGGGCACCCGCGGCAGTTCCACGCTGACGCTGCGTATTCCGGCCGCCGATCTCACCGCCACCCTCGACAAGTTCAAGGAGCTTGGCACGGTGCAAGAGGTATCAATCAGCGCGGTAGACGTCACTATGGAGTCTCGCGATCTGGAGGCACGCATCACCGCACTTGATGCCTCGGTCGACCGCTTGCTTGCGCTACTCACTAAGGCCGAAGACACTGAGACGCTCATCCAGTTAGAAACAGCAATTTCTGGGCGCCAAGGAGAACTTGAAAGCCTGAAGTCGCAAAAGCGCTACTTTGACGATCAAGTCGCCATGTCCACCATCACCCTCAACCTCATTTCGGTCGCGGATGCGCCGGCCACCGAGCCAAGCAACTTCTTCGACGGGCTCGTTGCGGGGTGGAATGGTTTAGTCGCCTTCTTCGCGACCCTGCTCGTGGGAATTGGCGTACTGGTGCCGTGGATTGTGTTGCTAGCCATTGTCGGCGGCATCGTCCTGCTGATCGTGCGCTCCAAGCGCCGCTCACGCCGCGCCACTGAAGCTGTTGCTGCTGATGCAGATGCCACCCCGGCCCCTGCGCCGGAGTCAGCAGACCTCAGCTAGACGCCTTCCGCCAGCAACTCCCGCACCCGAGGAACGACCTCGGTGGCATACAACTCAATACTGCGCATCATGCGCTCATGAGGCAGGGTTCCTGCGCTGTACTTCATATCGAATCGCTGGATGCCGAGTGCAGAGATCGTCTTCGCGATCTTCTGCGCTACGGTCTCCGGCGATCCGGCATACATGGAGCCGTGCTTCACTTCGCCGATGAATTCGTCGACGCTCGACTCTGGCCAGCCACGGTCTCGGCCGATGCGATCCCGCATCACTTTGTAGTGGGGCCACAGCTCGTCGACGACCTTGTCGTCGGAGTCTGTAATGTAGCCGGGCGAGTGCACGGCGATGGGGAGGTCAGGCTGTCCCAGCTCGGCGAGCGCGCGGTGGAAGAGCTCGGCATACGGAGCGAAGCGTTCCGGCTGGCCGCCGATGATCGCCAAGACCAAAGGCATCCCGTAGCGAGCTGCACGCACGACAGACTCGGGGCTTCCGCCTACGCCGATCCAGGTCTTGAGCGAGCCAGACTCGGTGCGCGGAAAGACTTCTTGGTTCGTGAGTCCGGCACGCAAAGTGCCGGTCCAGGTAACCGGTTCTTCCTTGATGAGCTCGGAGAAGAGGTCGAGCTTTTCCGAAAAGAGAGTTTCGTAGTCAGCGAGGTTGTAGCCAAAGAGTGGGAATGATTCGGTGAAGGAGCCGCGACCGAGGATGATCTCCGCGCGGCCATTCGATAGTGCATCCACGGTGGCAAAGCGTTCGTAAACGCGCACCGGGTCATCAGAGCTCAATACCGTCACGGCGGAGCCGAGCTGAATGTTCGTCGTCGCCGCAGCGAGAGCCCCCAAGACGGTCTCGGGAGCCGTGATCGCGAAATCGTCGCGGTGGTGCTCGCCGACGCCGAAGTAGTCGATGCCGAGTCTGTCGGCCAGCACTCCTTCAGCAACCACGTTGCGGATGACCTGCGCCTGGCTCAACGGTGCGCCATCTTCGTCTACCGTGACGTCGCCAAATGTGCCGAGTCCAAACTGAACCTGCTGATTCACGAGCTCCCTTTCGCTGAGACGCCAATCGCGTCGCTAGGCAAAACCGTAGTCGTGCATCCGCTATTCCGCGATTGCGATGAGCGCACCCGCCAATTGGCGGATTGGTGAATGCCGTGCAGCTCCGCCTGCATCCCCCGGCACGCCCGCTCCGCACGCAACAGTGCCCCGGTCATGGTCACGACCGGGGCACTGTTGCTATTGCCGATACAGGATCGGCTGCTGTGTACTTACGCTGCAGTAAGCGTGTTCGATACCGAGATGAGGGTAACGATTGCCGCGTTGATGAAGCCGGCGATGTACGGGTTGTTCGTCTCACGGTAGATCTTGCGCGAGATGACTGCGGTCACGGCCAAGATGACGATAACCGGGTATAGCCAGATGCTGAAGATTCCGCCGAAGCCGTCGATCGTGTACCCCGTGGTGAAGAAGTTGGTGTACTGAGCGATGACGAGAACGATGGGTGCCAGAGCATTGAAGAACGCCAGCAGTGCCGTGTTGATCCACTCCTTGCCGCGGATGGAGAAGCGGTTGAAGGCGTTGACCGCAACCGAGTTAGCGACAAAGTAGATCGCGAACAGCGGCAGGTACATCAGCGCGATGCCGACCTTGTCAGGGGTGAAGGCCTTGACGGCGATAACCCACCAGCGGAAGTCGGTCTTGAAGAAGTAGTCGAGCACGAAGACGATCGCGTATGCCGAAACGACGACGACAAAGGCGAGACCGACTCCGTGGAAGAACTTCTTCCACCCAGGGAGCACTCCGGAGGCACGAAGGTCGAGACCGTTCTTGCGTCCGAAGACCAGGTACGAAATCACCATGATGATGATCGCGGCGATAGCGTTTACCGCTGCCCAGAAGGCGACGAAGAACACAGCACCCTGCGGCATGAAGAACGGAACAGCGTTGAAGGCAATCGCTCCCACCCACGGGGTGTTAGCGATGATCAACCAGCTCGCACCGGAGATGAATGCCGAAACGACGAGTCCGCCCCAGAACCACGCGAGTCCCTTGCGAGTTGCGGGCACCACGGTTGCTGCCGGTGCACGAAGACCAGCGAAAGCGCGAGTCGAGAGCATGGCGCGTGTGAAGGCGAGCAGGAAGATTCCGAAGCCGATCAGGCCGAAGAGCGTGAACGTCTCCTTGACTTGCCAGATCTGCGCACCGGATGCGATCTCGTTGGGAGCGCCGAATGCTTCTTCGAAGAACTCGATCTGGCTTGCAACGGTGGTCTTCGAGATGGTTCCCCACGGGTGGTTCTCTGCCGGCGTGTAGACAACGCGCAGCGCGTCTTGGCCGTCGACGGAGTCGGTGAAGAACTCGCTCGCTCCGCGCATGTCAGACGAGACCTCTTCCGGGTTAGCACCGAAGTGGAGGAACGACTGTGCGTTCGGGGTTCCGATGTAGTCACGCGGCGGGGTCAGTACGGCACCCTCTGCGCTGTAGCTACGGAAGAAGAACTCGTCGTACTGGTCAGCAACGATTCCGACATCGCGGGCACCGTAAAGGTTGAAGTATGCGTTCTCAGCCTCGGCATCCGTGTAGACGGCGTCGTTGTCGACCAGCAGAACTGCCGCAATGAGCTGCTCGTCTGCTGCGTTGTCGATGAACATCGAGTAGTTCGCTGCCCGAGCACCGTTCGAGTGACCGCTAACACCAATCTGGTCGGTGTCGACGTAGGGGAAGTCGGCAACGAGCTTCACAGCGTCGTACATTCCGGTTCCGCCCAGAGTGACATCGGTGGTCAGCGGCGACGAGTTGCCGTGACCATACATGTCGATCGATACGACAACGTAGCCACGACGTGCAAGCTCAACATAGTTGGCGTCTTGCATTTCGCGGTTGTTCCACCAACCGTGGCTGACCACGATTGCGGGGACCTTGTTGTCAACCGTTGCGGTGTCTGGCTTGAAGAGCAGTGCGCTCATCATCTGGCCTGACGAGGTTTCCCAGCGCATGTCTTTGACGCTGATGCTGCCGGCGCCGGTTTGAACGATGGACGCACCAATAGATGCGACCAACATCATTACTAACGAGAGAACGAGCCAGAAGCTGTTCCTCTTGACTAGTGAGGTTTTCATTGATTCCCTACCCCTTCGTGGGTATCGATTGCTGTGTAGTGCTGGGCGTGACTGACAGCACGCCCGTCATGGGTTTTGGTAGGTAAATCAGGTCTCCACGTCCTCATCAACCCAGCCCATGGTCTTGGTTACCGCTTTTTTCCAGTTGCGGTAAAGCTGATCTCTCTCGAGGCGAGCCATCTGTGGCGTCCACCTCTTGTCTTCGTTCCAGGTCGACAGCACGTCGTCTTCGCTGTCCCAGAAACCGATCGCAATTCCGGCGGCGAATGCTGCGCCGAGGGCGGTCGTTTCGGTGATGCGGGGGCGGATGACATCCACGCCCAGCTGGTCAGCCTGAAACTGCATGAGAAGTTCGTTTGCCACCATGCCGCCGTCAACGCGCAGCTCTGCGAGGTCGACTCCGGCATCCGCGTTCATCGCATCCATGACTTCGCGTGTCTGGTACGCGGTGGCTTCGAGGGCGGCGCGAGCGATGTGGTTCTTGGTGACGTAACGGGTGAGGCCGAGAAGGGCTCCCCGAGCATCCGGTCGCCAGTAAGGGGCAAAGAGTCCGGAGAACGCTGGCACAAAGTAGGCACCGCCGTTGTCTTCGACTTCGAGTGCAAGTCGCTCAACGTCGGGGGCGTCGGAGAACATTCCGAGGTTGTCGCGCAGCCACTGGATGAGGGAACCGGTGACCGCGATTGACCCTTCGAGCGCATACACGGGTGCAGCGTCACCGATTTTGTAGCAGACGGTGGTGATGAGCCCATTGTTGCTGTGCACTCGCTTGGTGCCGGTGTTGAGCAGCAAGAAGTTGCCGGTACCGTACGTGTTCTTGGCCATTCCTTCGCTGAAGCAGGCTTGACCAAAGGTCGCTGCCTGCTGGTCGCCGAGGATGCCGGCGATGGGAACGCCCGGCAGCGAACCGTGGTCGCGGCAGTGGCCGAAAATCTCGCTGGAGGAACGAATCTCGGGCAGCATCGACATCGGGATGCCCATGTCGGCCGCGATATCTTCGCGCCACTGCAGAGTGTCGAGGTCCATCAACATGGTGCGGGATGCGTTGGTCACGTCGGTGGCGTGCACTCCCCCGTCGATGCCGCCGGTGAGGTTCCACAGCAACCAGGTGTCGATGGTTCCGAAGAGGAGTTCGCCACGGTCGGCGGCTTCTTGAGCGCCGTCGATGTAACGAAGGATCCAGGTGACTTTGGGGCCGGCAAAGTACGGCGCGAGCGGCAGGCCCGTGATGGCTTTGTACTTTTCGAGCCCGTCACTGCCGGCAAGCTCGGTGACAATGTGCTGGGTGCGGGTGTCTTGCCAGACGATCGCGTTGGTAACGGGGATGCCGGTGAGCTTGTTCCAGACGACCGTGGTCTCACGCTGATTGGTGATTCCGACCGCGCCGATGTCTTGGTGGGTGAGGTTGGCTCGGGCCAGTGATAGGCCAACGGTCTCGCGAACGTTATTCCAGATCTCCATCGGGTCGTGCTCGACCCAGCCCGCCCGCGGAAAAATCTGTTCGTGTTCGAGCTGGCCGTTCGAGATAATGCGCGCGTCATGATCAAAGATGATCGAGCGCGAGCTCGTCGTTCCTTGGTCAATTGACAGTATGTATTTTGTCATTTGCGGCGTATCTCCATTGATCGTCTGTGGCGCTAATCGTCGGTAGAGCGTTCGGGTTTTGTGCGCTTATCGGCACGGGCGATGCGGTTGGTGCTAGTGAGCTTCGTGAGTCGCGGGCAGTGCGAGCGGCACAATCTGGGGGGCTGCTTCGCGCACCTCTGACGCGGCTTCGTCGTCACGAGTGAGCGACGCCGCGTGAACGGCATCCGCCATCTGGTCATAGACGGCAACTTCGTGAGCCGTGGTCTGTTCATCCCATCCGAGCAGGGTCGCCGCGATCTCGGCGACTTCGGGAACTGCAGCGCGTGCTTCGTTCACGTACTCGTAGTTCATGCGCGTGCGGCGCAGCATGAGGTCTTCGAGGTGCAAAGCACCTTCGTGGGTGATCGCATAGACGATCTCGGCCCGGAGGTAGGCAGCGGCGTGCGTCAACGGCTGCGACGTTGCCGGATCGGCATCTGCAATTGCCGCGATCTCAGAGATATTAGCCCCGTAGCGGTGCAGTAGGTGATCAACCATCTGCTCGCTCCAACCGAACCGCGTGCTGAGTGCCCGCGTGCTCTCGCGCGCCGCGTCGAGACCGTCAGCACCAAGCAGCGCAATGGATGACGTGGTCGAGGGGTTCGCCTTGGCGGCGTCTTTGCCGAGAGCGAAGTCAACCGCATCCTTCGCCATGACGCGGTAGGTGGTGAACTTTCCCCCGGCGATGACCGTGAGGCCAGGGATCGGCGAAGCAACGGTGTGCTCACGCGAAACTTTCGCGGAGTTGGTGCCCTCCATCGTCCCGGGCTGTAGCAGCGGGCGAAGTCCGGCCCACGTGCCGATAACGTCTGAGCGATCGATGGGGTTCGCCAGGACTGCGTTGGCTTCGGCGATGACGTAGTCAATGTCATCCGCTGTCGCTGCGGGGTTGAGAAGGTTTTCTTTCCACGGGGTATCAGTGGTGCCGATGACCCAGTAGCGCGACCACGGGATGACGAAGAGCACGCTCTTCGACGTCTGAAGTATCAGGCCAGCTTCTCCTGAGATGCGCTCACGCGGAACCACAATGTGGATGCCTTTGGAAGCAAGAACTTCCAGTCCTCCGCTGCCGTGAGCCAGCGCCTGAGTGTCACCGGTCCACACACCGGTGGAGTTGATGACGGCCTTGGCGCGAACGGGAAAAGTGTTGCCGGTTTCGAGATCGACGAGCACTGCACCGTTGACGGCTCCGCTTTCGTTTTTCGTGATCTCGACCACTTGGGTGCGGCTGGCAGCCTTCGCGCCGTGGGCGTGGGCGGTGCGAACAACGCTGACGACGTAGCGCGCATCATCGACGTTGGCGTCCCAGTATTCGATCGCACCGACGGCGGCGTCGTGGGCGAGGCCAGGAAAGCGGGCGGCAAGCTTCTTGCGTGACAGGTGGCGGTGCCATGGAACGCTGCGCTTGCCTTTGGCATTCTTCGTCGCCACGACGGCGAGGAAGTCGTAAAGCGCGATCCCCGCGCCAACGAATGCACGCTCCCACACGTGGTGGCGCAGCGGGTACAGGAATGGCAGCGGCCGAACGAGATGGGGAGCAACGGTGTTAAGCAGCAGATCACGCTCAGTGAGAGCTTCGTGCACGAGTTTGAAATCGAGCATCTGCAGGTAACGCAGTCCGCCGTGGATGAGTTTGCTGGCGCGGCTTGAGGATCCCGCGGCCCAGTCTTGGGCCTCAACAACGACGGTGTCCAGATCGCGCGTTGCGGCATCCAGAGCAATTCCGGCGCCGGTGATTCCTCCGCCGATGACTAATACGTCTAGCTCACGACCCGGCGTTGCGCTGTCGACGAGACGCTGAATGGCGCTGTCGCGGGATGCTCGTGTGAGGGACTGATCAGTCATGAAAGGTGAGGTTCTTTCTGGTGGCGGGTACTGCGAGTAACGGCTGTGAATCATCTGAGATGTTTCATCGCTCAGCAGCGTATTACGTCGAGTAGGGCCAATGACAAACCGAGCAGAACATCTGCACGAACGTGCAAGGATGGTCACTATGGAACGCGAAGAGGCAATGCTGTCTGCATCATCGATGTACTACCTGCAAGACATCAAGATGGACACCATCGCCAACCACCTGCATATGTCCCGCTCGAGCGTGTCTCGATTGCTTCGGGATGCCCGCGAGAGTGGTCTCGTAGAAATCACGCTGCGCCCCACCCCCACGCGCGGTCCAGGCCTAGGCAAAAAGATCGAAGCCTGCTTCGGCGTCGAGACCCACGTCGTGCCCGTCGCTGACCTCGCCGACGAGGCTGAACGGCTCGATCAGGTAGCCCGCGCCACCGCCAAAATCGTGACCGGATGGTTTGACTCCGACATGATCATGGGAGTTGCGTGGGGCACGACTTTGGCGGCAATTTCCAAGTATTTGGGCAAGAAACCCACCAGAGGAAGCGCTATCGTGCAGCTCAACGGAGCGGCAAATGTTCGCACTTCTGGAGTGGAATATGCGGGCAACCTCATCGCCAATTTTGGTGACGCCTTTGATGCTCAAGTGCACCTTTTTCCCGTGCCAGCCTTCTTCGATTATGCGGAGACACGCAATGCAATGTGGTCGGAGCGATCGATTGTGCGCGTGCTGGAATATCAGCGCCGAGCAGACATTGCGCTCTTCTCAATCGGCGCGATTGCCGGCGAAGTGCCGAGCCATGTTTACTCCGCTGGCTACCTCGAGGCCGGAGACGTCGAAACCCTCGATAGCGAAGGCATCGTTGGTGACGTGTGCACGATCTTTTTGCGCGAAGACGGCACCTACGAAGACCTCTCGATGAACGCACGTGCAACCGGGCCCACCCCTGCCGAGCTGCGCACGATCCCCCGTCGAATCTGCGGTGTCGCCGGCGATAACAAGGTCGTTCCGCTTCTGGCAGCGCTGCGCGCCGGCGTAATCACTGACCTCGTGATCGATGAACAGACGGCAACAAAGCTCGTCGAGCACGTATTAGCGCTCAAGGGTAGTGCTGCCTCCGCGAGCGAGATCGCTTTCCAGTCTGGGGAGGGCGACGCCGTGCCCGCAGCGTCGACGCCTAGTTGACGATGTGCATCGCGCGGGCGGCATCCGTAATGCTGCCCGTCAGTGACGGGTACACCGAGAAGGCACGAGCGATTTGGTCGACGGTGAGACGGTGCTCAACTCCCAACGCAACAGACATAATGAGCTCTGAGGCATTCGGAGCGACAATGACGCCACCAATCAGCGTTCCCGAGCCGGTGCGCGCGAACAACTTGACGAAGCCGTCTTTGATTCCCATCATCTTGGCGCGCGGGTTCGATGCGAGGGGCAGTTTGTAGATAACTCCCTGAGCGAGACCATCTTCGATCTGCTTCTGTGACCAGCCGACTGTGGCGATCTCAGGTTGCGTAAAGATGTTGGATGCCACGTTGCGCAGTTCGATCGGCGTGACGCCGTCGCCCATAGCGTGGAATACCGCGGTGCGGCCTTGCATGGCGGCCACCGAGGCGAGGGGGAAGAAGTCGGAGCAGTCACCGGCAGCGTAGATCGACGGCATCGAGGTGCGGGCGACGCGGTTGACCCGAATGTGGCCAGAGTCAGTCAGCTGCACACCAGCCTCTTCGAGGCCGAGCCCCTCAGTATTGGGCAGCGATCCGACCGCCATGAGGCAGTGGCTGCCTTCGACGGTGCTGCCATCCTGCAGCGTCGCAACGACACCATTCTTCGTGGTCGTTACGGATTCCGCGCGTGACTTCGAGAGCACAGTCATACCGTTGCGCTTAAAGACATCTTCGATGACGCGAGACGCATCTTCGTCCTCGCCAGGCAACACTCGATCGCGCGAAGAAATTAGCGTGACTTTGGCACCGAGCGCGGAGTACGCCGAAGCAAACTCTGCACCCGTAACACCCGAACCGACAACGATGAGGTGTTCTGGGGTTTCGTCGAGAGTGTAGAGCTGAGTCCACGTGAGGATGCGCTTGCCATCCGGCATTGCGGAATCGAGCACTCGCGGGCGGGCGCCGACCGACACGATCACCGTATCCGCATCCACTTCATCGAAGTCTGTTCTGGTTTTTCCCTTGCCAGCAGAAACGACGAGTCGTTGGGGGCCATCGAGGCGACCCTCACCCTGGATGATTCGCACGCCAGCCTTGATGAGTTGCGATTTCATGTCATCGGACTGCTGCTGGGCGAGACGCATAAGGCGAGTATTGACGGCAGCGAGGTTGACGGTGATCTCGGGACGAACGACGCGACCAGAGTCTCCCCGCGAGTAGAACTGCACACCAAGATCGGCGGCGTCGCGAATCGCATTTGTTGCCTCGGCGGTCGCGATGAGTGTCTTTGACGGCACTACGTCGGTGAGCACGGCAGAGCCGCCAACACCGGCACGTTCAACGAGCGTGACCTCCGCGCCAAGTTGCGCACCCGCTAGGGCTGCTTCGTAGCCACCGGGGCCACCACCGAGTATTGCAATTCGTTGGGTGCGCTCGAACTCATAGGCCATACGCTAATTGTCTCGCTCTTCTGCTCTAGCG
The DNA here is from genome assembly GCF_019443965.1 of Salinibacterium sp. M195. Lineage (GTDB taxonomy): Bacteria > Actinomycetota > Actinomycetes > Actinomycetales > Microbacteriaceae > Rhodoglobus. The sequence continues at coordinate 2,976,250 of NZ_CP040814.1, forward strand.
ACAAACCACGCCGACATCGGCGCACGCTAAACCGCTGCGGCGGGTTCTCAAGCGGTTATTTACCCGCGCGGCGCGCGAAGAAGTGCTCACATTCGCACAGAACACAAGGCTCTGTCGCAGTCGTCACCGTTTAGAGTGGATGCCATGTCACAGTCGCCAACCACAAACCCCCTCGATGACCCCACCGCAGACCCGTTTGCGGTGGCGAAAGACGCCGCTGCAGCAATCGCAGCCGCGACAGGAGTCGAGAAGCACGACATTGCCCTCACGCTCGGCAGCGGATGGGGAAAAGCCGCCGATCTGCTCGGCGAGACCACCGCGACGATTCCGGCCTCCGACATCCCCGGATTCTCCAAGCCCGCCCTCGAAGGGCACGTCGGCACCCTCCGCTCAATCTTGCTGCCGAGCGGCAAACGCGCCCTCATCATCGGTGCCCGCACCCACTACTACGAGAACCACGGCGTACGTCGCGTTGTCCACTCCGTGCGCACCGCCGCCGCCACCGGCGCCACAACCATGATCCTCACCAACGGTGCCGGCGGTATCAAAGAGACCTGGAAGCCCGGAACCCCCGTGCTGATCAGCGACCACCTCAACCTCACCGCCGATTCCCCACTTGAGGGTGCGACGTTCATTGACCTCACCGACCTCTACAGCAAGCGCCTGCGTGAGATCGCGAAGTCGATCGATTCCAGCCTCGATGAGGGCGTGTACACGCAGTTCCGCGGCCCCCACTATGAGACGCCAGCCGAAGTCCAGATGGCCAAGACAATGGGCGGCCATATCGTCGGTATGTCCACCGCCCTCGAGGCGATCGCTGCGCGTGAAGCGGGCATGGAAATCTTGGGAATGTCGCTCATCACGAACTTGGCTGCCGGCATCCAGTCCACTCCCCTCAGTCACGAAGAAGTCATTCAGGCTGGCAAGGATGCCGAAGTCCAGATCAGTGGCCTCCTTGCCCAGATTGTGAACGCACTATGAGCGTCGAAGAATTGACCACCGAAGAACTCATCGCCGCCGCCAGCGCCTGGCTCGAGCAAGACCCCGACGCGGTCACCCATACCGAACTCGAAGCGCTAATCACGGATGCTACGAACGGTGACGAGACGGCAATCGCCGGACTCCATCACCGCTTTGACACGCGGCTCGCGTTCGGCACTGCCGGGTTGCGCGGCGAATTGGGCGCCGGACCCAACCGCATGAACCGGGTTTTGGTCACTCAGGCGGCTGCAGGACTTGCCGCCTACCTGCTCACTCACGAGATCAGCCCGAGCATCGTGATCGGCTACGACGGCCGCATCAACTCTGAAGTTTTTGCTCGCGACACGGCAACCATCATGGCCGGGGCCGGTGTGCGCGCAATCCTTTTGCCGCGACTCCTCCCCACCCCTGTTCTCGCCTTCGCGGTACGCCACCTCAACGTCAGCGCTGGCGTGATGGTCACGGCCAGCCACAACCCCGCAAACGACAATGGCTACAAGGTCTATCTGGGCGGCGATAACCACGGTTCCCAGATCGTGCCGCCCGCCGACGCCGATATCGCTCACGCGATCGATATCGTCGCCAAAGGGTCAATCGCCGAGCTGCCCCGCTCGACCGATTTCGTCACCACCGATGACGGTGTTGTTGACGAGTACATCTCTCGCACAGCGGCCCTCGTCGGCCCCGCCACCGACATCGTCTATACCTACACCGCCATGCACGGCGTGGGCTGGGAGACCAGCAATGCGGTCTACGCCAAGGCCGGCTTCGCTCCTCCCGCGCTGGTCGAGGAACAGGCTCACCCCGACGCAGCGTTCCCCACAGTCGCGTTCCCGAACCCTGAAGAGCCCGGCGCCATGGATCTCAGCTTCGCGAAAGCACGTGAAGTGGCAGCTGATGTTGCTATCGCCCACGACCCCGACGCTGACCGTCTTGCCGTTGCCGTTCCGGCCCGCGATGGCGAATGGCATCGGCTGAGCGGCAACGAAGTGGGAATGCTGTTGGGCTGGCGTGCTGCCGAACGGGCCAACGGTTCCGGAGTGCTCGCGGCATCCATCGTTTCCTCACCGGCACTGCGTGCGATCGCTGCCGACTATGGCCTGGACTACCAAGACACCCTGACCGGCTTCAAATGGATCTCCCGGATTGACGGCCTCACCTACGGCTACGAAGAAGCCCTCGGCTACCTCGTTGACCCCGATAAGGTGCGCGATAAGGACGGCATTTCGGCGTCGGTCGATTTTCTCTCTCTCGCTGCCGAGTTGAAGGCAGAGGGCAAGACTGTGCTCGATCACCTCGATGACTTCACCGCGCGCTTTGGAGCCTTCGCCTCCCGACAGGTGTCAATGCGCTTCGAGAAGATCTCCGAGATCGGCGAGACAATGACTCGACTTCGCGCTGCGGCTCCCACCGTGGTCGGCGGTCTCACCATTGCGTCATTCGATGATTTCGAAACCGGTGTTGACGGCTTCGCCCCGAGCAACATCATCCGCTTGCAGTTTGAGGGCGGCGCCCGCGTGATCGTGCGCCCCAGCGGCACCGAGCCCAAGCTGAAGTTCTATGTGGATGCCTCAAGCACGGCGGGCGATGGCGCCGAGCGGAAGGCCGCTGCCGAGGCCGTCGCCACTCAGCTAGAGACGGGAATGCGCGAGCTGCTCGTCTAGGCAGAGTGCGTGCGCTGGCGAGCGAGTGCGCACGCCAGCGCACGCGCAACCGAACGAACGCGGAGGGCGTTCTGGGCTTAGCCCAGAGCGTCCTCTAGTTTTTGTTTCAGTTCCGAAGTGTCGAAAAGGTTGATGATGACAATGACATCGGCATTCGTTTTACCGATCGCGTCAACGAATTCTTGAGTCGTCAGAATGATCTGGGCATCGGCGGCGACAACACGCACGGTGCTCACATCGGCGGCAACAACAGTCGCTTCGAGGTCAAGTGCCCGAAGCGCGCGCTCGGCATTCACTTTGAGCACTCCGGAGCTGCCGATGCCGGCGCCGCAAATTGTCACGATCTTCATGACGGTGTAACCCCCATAATTCGTTGCACTTCTGCCGCCGTCGTTGCGGCAGCGAGATCGTCAATTGCCGTTGAGTCGTTGAAAATATTAGCGACAGCAGCGACGGCCGCGAGGTGCGGTCCCGCCTCGACAATTGCGAGGCCGAGAATGACCTTCACCGGATCGTTGTGGGCATGACCGAACCGTACGGGCTCGGTGAGCGTCACAACAGACAACCCGTTGGCGATGACCTGCGGGCCCGGGCGCGCGTGTGCCAGGGCGAGCCCGGGCGCGATCACCACATAGGGTCCGTGGTCTTCGATCATCCGGATCATTTCTGCGGCATAGCCTGCTTTGGCCGCACCAGAACGCACTAGTGCTTCACCAGAAAGATTTACAGCAGATCGCCAATCAGCGGCAAAAGCGCCAATGTCGATCGCTGACTCGGGAAGAGGAGGGAGCTGCATAACTATGCGCTTTCAAAGCCAGCGCTGATGGCTTCGGAAAGCTCTTCACGCTCTTCAATCGGCAAGAACGCGGCCCCAGCAGCGTTGATTTGGAAAACCTCTAGATCGGTGAGGTCATAGCCGAATGCTTCTGAGAGCAAGAAGAGTTCGCGACTCAGGGTCGTTGCGCTCATGAGGCGGTTGTCGGTATTCACGGTGACCCGGAATCCAAGCTGGTAGAGCAAGTCGAAGGGGTGGTCGACAAGTTCGTCGCCCCACTGCTCGATCGCGCCGGTCTGTAGGTTAGACGAGGGGCTCAACTCGAGAGCAATCTCGCGGTCCTTCACCCATTGAGCGAGATCACCAAGTGAGACGTAAGTATTTTCATCGTCTTCGCGCGCAATTGTGATGTCTTCAGCAAGACGAACACCGTGACCGAGGCGCAAGGCGCGACCATCAAAAAGTGCGCTCCGGATGCTGTCAAGGCCGTCTGCCTCGCCAGCGTGCACAGTAGCGGGAAGGTAGTTGTGCGCGAGTAGATCGAAGGCACCGCGCATCCGACTCGGCGGAAAACCGGCCTCTGGGCCCGCGATGTCGAAGCCAAGCACTCCACGATCGCGGTGGCGAATGGCCAACTCAGCGATGTCGGTGCCGCGTTCGGTGTGGCGCATTGCGCTCAGGAGTTGACCGACACGGATGCTTCGCCCGCTTGAGCGCACGCCATCTACGCCTTCTTCTAGGCCCTCCTGCACGGCGGTGACTGCCTGGTCGAGGTCGAGCCCGTTCTGCAGGTGCTGCTCAGGGGCCCAACGGATCTCGCCGTAAATGACACCGTCGTCGGCAAGGTCTTGCACAAACTCGCGAGCCACTCGCCGCAAGTGCTCTGCCGTCTGCATGACGGCAATAGTGACGTCGAAGGTTTTGAGGTAATCAACGAGCGAACCGGAATCAGCCTGAGTGGCGAACCACGAGGTGAGCTTGGCCGGGTCAGACTCGGGGAGTTCGTAGCCCGTTTCTGCTGCGAGTTCCACGATGGTGTGAGGCCGCAATCCGCCGTCGAGGTGGTCATGCAGGGAGACCTTGGGCAGCGCGGTGATGCTTGCGCCGCTTCCGGGCATCGAAAAGTTCTCAACAGCAGCGTTCATACCGACAAATCTACCGTGTCCATCTCTGAAAGCGCCCTGTACTTTCGCTGGGTGACGTTAAGATCCTGTAAATGCTTCTCCACGAAGCACAACCGAGATTTCTTTCGCTGCGTTAGCGGCAAGTTGGAGCACCCGCTCGGCATCGATTTGGCTAAATGTGGTTGCGACATAAGGCACAGTAAGCGCAGCAACTGTGCCTGCTGCGCTCCGCACGGCCGCGACGACATCGGTAATACCGGGCTGAAGGGTGTCTGCCCGCACGAGCGGCTCGGCACTGTCGGCAGAGAGCACAGAGCCAGTGGCGGTGGTGGCGACATCAAATGCTGCGCCAACACGCACCCGGAACCCGAAGTCGGCCGGGGACTCGACCTGAGCAATGACGCGCACTTGCGTGCCATCGAGTACGGCTAGGTTGCACGATTGACGAGTCTGTTCTGCGAGTTCCTGCATGATGGGCTGCGCGATGCTCACGAGCCCTCGCAGCGGCGGATGCTGGTGCGCGAGCTCGAACAGTTTCATTGCCAGCACATAGAGCCCCGATTGCTTGTCTCGGAAAATGTAGCCGCGCCGTTCAAGCGTTGACAGCATTCGGAATATCTGACCAGTGCTGCGCTGAGTAGCCTCGGCAATCTCAGATTGGCTGAGGGCTCCCGTCGTTGCCGCCAACAGTTCAAGGATGTCGAGACCTTTATCGAGGGCAGGGGCGGCGTATTCGGGGGCGTTTGCCACTAGCGGTCCGCTTTCATCGCGACGAGCATCCGTCGAGCAATGTCTCGGTTGATGCTGTCGGGAACAGGTTGTGCTCCGGCCACGAGGGTATCGGCGGCAGTGACGACGCGCTCGAGCGATAGCGCTTGGAGAAGGAATCCGAGGTCCATCGATTCGATCGAGTTCCCCTTCGGTTCACGCCCGGCGAGGTTCATCATGCGCCCTTCCGCCAGCAGTGTGACATGACGGTCGCCCGGCAGCTCAATATTCTCGATTGCGGTGTCGATCACGGTGCTCGAAAGTGCGACATCGCGCAACGCCATGACGTCGATCTCCCAGGGGAAGTGGCCGCAATTGACGAGGATCGCTCCGTCAGCAACCACGTCGAAGAATTCAGTACCCAAAATCTGCGGATGACCGGTGGCGGTGATGAAGACTTCACCCCAGTCTGCGAGGTCGAGCACATTGGCGACACGGTAGCCGTCGAGGGCGGCCTCGAAGGCTTTGATCTCGTCAACCTCAACGACAGCAACTTTGCCGCCGAGGGCACGGAGGTAGTGGGCAACCCCGCGCCCGCACCAGCCGTAGCCGGCGACGACGAAGCGACGTCCTGGCACCATGAGGTTGGTGATGCGCATGAAACTCTCGACCACGGACTGGCCAACCGCGTGCTTGTTTTCCCCGATTGCCTTGAGCGGGCTGTCGTTGATGACGATAACCGGAAAGGGCACGTGATCAGCCAATTCTGCTCGCAGCCGGTAACCGCCCGAGGTGGTTTCTTCAGTTCCGCCGATGATCTGAGCGGCAGAGCCCAGCTCTGCGATCTTGGCTGCAAGGTCGGCGCCATTGTCGAGCAAGATGTCTGGTTGAGCATCCACGACGCTCGCGATGTTGGCGTGGTGCTGTTCCAGAGTGTCATCGCGCGTTCCGAAGATTGTCATCCCCTGCTCTCGCAGGAAGGCGACGATGTCATCTTGAGTTGACCCGTGGTTGCCGGTCGCGACGATCTCCGCTCCCCCGGCGGCAAGCGTTTCGAGCAGCACTGCGGTCTTGGGGTCAAGGTGCAATGACATGCCAATGCGGTGGCCCGCGAAAGGCTGCGTCTCCGCAAAGTGCTCTCGCACAGCGGCAAGCAGCGTCATCCGCGAACGAATCCAGGTCATTCGAGCCGCACCACGCTCAACAAGTTCAGAAGTCATGACGCCACTCTACATATATGAATCTAGTTTTCATATATGCTTTCCGTTATGGCTGAAAAAATTATTCTTGACTGTGACCCTGGGCACGACGACGCGATTGCACTCCTGCTCGCGCACGGAAGCCCCGAGATCGACCTGCTGGGAGTCACCACGGTGATGGGCAACCAGACAATCGAAAAAGTCACCCGAAACGCGCTTGCCATCGCCCGCGTCGCCGGCATCACCGACGTGCCATTCGCCCGCGGAGCACACCGCCCCCTCGTTCGCCAGATCGAAGTCGCCGAATCTATTCACGGCGAATCCGGCCTCGACGGCCCTGTGCTGCCCGAACCCACAATTGAGTTGGATGCACGGCACGCCGTCGACTTCATCATCGACACCGTCATGGCCCACGAACCCGGCACCGTTACACTCGTCCCCACCGGCGCCCTCACCAACATCGCTCTTGCCGTTCGCAAGGAACCGCGCATTGCTGAACGTGTCAAGCAGGTTGTGCTCATGGGCGGCGGCGTCAACGTCGGCAACTGGAGTGCTACGAGCGAGTTCAATATCGTGATCGACCCCGAGGCAGCCCACATCGTGTTCAACGAGTGCTGGCCCCTCACGATGGTCGGCCTCGACCTCACTCACGAGGCTCTCGCTACCGACGAGGTTGCCGCCTCCATCGCCGCCATTGGCACGGGCCCTGCTCGCTTTGTTGGCGAACTGTTGGAGTTCTTCGGCGAAACCTACCGCGATGCTCAAGGCTTCGACCACCCGCCCGTCCACGACCCCTGTGCCGTCGCATTCGTCATCGACCCCACGGTGATGCAGGTTGTCAAGGTGCCGCTGGATGTCGAACTCACCGGAACGCTCACCCTCGGCATGACCGTGGCCGATTTTCGCGCCCCAGCTCCCGAAGACTGCACAACTCAGGTTGCCCGCAACCTTGACCACCCCAAGTTCTGGGGAATGGTTGTCGACGCGCTCGAACGCATTGGCGATCCGCAGCTCTAGACGACTGCTGCGACAACGATCGGTCCGGAGCGTCGGCGTACCAACGAGCCGCCTGCGCTCCGTTTCTGTTGTGACGCCTACGCGTCAGCGAACGATCGCGCTCGACGCTTGCGCGCGCCCAAGTCAACGACGCCGATGAACATGGCGATCGCGAAGAAAAGGGTCGCAGAAATCATTCCGACACCGTAAGCATGGTGATAGAGATCGACCGTGCTTTCGCTGCTGTTCCGCTCGTTGTAGAGCGTCGAGTAGAACAGCGAAAGCGCGACGGCGGTGCCGATTGCTGTTCCGATCCGCTGGCCAAGTTGTCCAACGGAACCAGCCAGACCACCCTCCGCAGGGGGAATGTCGTGAAGCGTCAGCGTCTGGTTTGGCGAAATGACGAGCCCACCGCCAGTACCTCCAATGAGAAATGCTGCAGCCATGACGAACGGGGTCATCGCCGGCGGCGTGAGTATCGCCGCCGCCATCAGGAGCCCTAGGCCTACTAGCAGGATTGCGAGCCCGACCACAACGAGCGAGCGACCATAGCGCTCAACGAGAAGGCCACCCCGCCACGAGGAGAACGCGCTCGTGAGAGCGAAGCCGATCGTCACCATTCCCGCAAATACGGGAGCAAGCCCGAGACCGATTTGCAAGTACAACGTCGTCAGCAAGAACATCGCCGGCATTGCCGCAAAATACACCGTCGCCAACAGAGTTCCGTTGCGGAACGAGCTGATGCGGAACAGCTTCAGTGGCACAAGTGGCGCTCGACCACTGGCGGCGTAGCGACGCTCCCACGCGATGAACGCCGCCGCTGCAAGCACGAACACCACCAGCAACCACCACCGGTTGGGGTCATCCGTTGGTGCGCCGGTCGTAAAGAGGAACGGCCACATGAGCGCCAACACAGTGACACCGAAAATCGCGATTCCCACGGGATCGAGGTCGAGCCGAGCATAGCCAGTCTTGACTGTCGAGGGAAGGATGCGCCAGGCCAAGATCAAGGCGATGATGCCGAGGGGAACGTTCATCCAGAAGATGTAGCGCCAGCCGTCTTCTGCACCGCCAATCGCAATCATGAGCCCGCCAAGAGTGGGTCCGAACGCCGTGGCGATGCCGATCATCGCGCCAAACAGGCCAAAGGCGCGGCCGCGCTCCGGGCCACGAAACAGCTGTTGAATGAGGCCGATAACCTGCGGCATTTGAATGCCAGCAGCAACGCCCTGAAGGAGCCGAAACAGGAGCAACATGCTCGCATTCGGCGCAAGCGCGCACGCAATGCTCGCGATCGTGAAGAGGGTGAGACCGATAAGAAACAGTGTCTTGCGGGAACGCTGATCCCCGAGCCTACCGGCCGGTACCAGCACGAGACCGAAGGTGAGAACGTAACCAGAGACGATGAGCTGCAGCTGCGTCGAACTCGCGCCAAGAGCATCCTCAATGGACGGCAGCGCTACGTTAACCTTCGACAGATCAAGAATAGTGATCGCCGCAACCACGACACATACCCAGAAGGCGCGCCACTTCGTAGCGTGGTCGATGTCGGTCTCATCCGCTGTCGTCATTGAGTCAACAATACGTTAGCGAATGAGACCATCCATTCAGCTTTAGCTGCCGAACGAGGCCACCATTTCCGCGGAACAGCCTGGCTCGGGGTGAGCCTCTGCGGCGTTAGTCGATCCGCCCAGCGATGAGCGGTCCGCCATCGTGAATCGTCTCCCCCGCATCACCGATGCGGTACGCGCCTTCGAGCGACTCAAGGGCGCGCTCGAAGCGAGCAGGCTCGTCGGCGTGCATCGTGAACAACGGCTCACCCTTGCGAACGGGGTCACCGGGCTTGGCGTGCAGGTCGATACCTGCGGCGTGCTGAACCGGGTCTTGCTTGCGAGCACGACCGGCACCCAGACGCCACGCAGCAACGCCAAACGGCAGAGCTCCTTGCTCGACGAGAACGCCATCGCGCTCGGCCACCACAACGTGGCTTTCCTTGGGCTGCGGCAGGGCAGCATCCGGATCTCCGCCTTGCGCGAAGATCATGCCGCGCCAGGCATCCATCGCTTGACCGTTGTCGAGAGCGGCCTCAACGTCAGCGTCTTCGTGACCAACCTGAGCCAACATCTCACGGGCCAGAGCCACCGTCAGCGCACGCACGTCCGAGGGGCCGCCACCGGCGAGAACCTCAACAGATTCACGAACTTCGTTCGCATTACCGATGGTGAGACCGAGGGGAACATTCATGTTGGTGAGCAGCGCAACAGTCTTGACTCCGGCGTCTTTACCCAAGCGAACCATGGTTTCGGCGAGCTCACGGCTGCGATTGGCATCCTTCATGAAAGCACCAGAACCGAACTTCACATCGAGCACGAGGGCTGACGTTCCTTCGGCGATTTTCTTGCTCATGATCGAGGATGCGATCAACGGGATAGCTTCAACCGTTCCGGTGATGTCGCGAAGGGCATACAACTTCTTGTCTGCCGGTGCGAGGCCAGCTCCGGCAGCGCAAATAACTCCGCCAACGCCGCGCAGTTGCGCATAGAACTCTTCGTTAGAGATCTCGGCACGCCAGCCGGGGATGCTCTCGAGCTTGTCGAGGGTGCCTCCCGTGTGACCGAGGCCGCGGCCGGAAAGCTGCGGAACGGCAACACCGAACGAGGCGACGAGAGGGGCAAGCGGCAAGGTGATTTTGTCGCCGACGCCACCGGTGGAGTGCTTGTCGGTCGTGGGCTTACCCAATCCCTCAAAGCTCAACGTCTCTCCACTGGCGATCATGGCCAGAGTGAGGTCACGGATCTCTTCGCGCTCCATGCCGTTGATGAAGATGGCCATTGTCATGGCAGCCATCTGCTCGTCGCCGACGTAACCGCGAGTGTAGGCATCCACGAGCCAGTTGATCTGGTCGGTGCTCAGTACGCCCTTGTCACGCTTGGTGTGGATGAGGTCGACGGCATCGAATCGTTCGATACCTGGTGCTGCTTCGTTATTCACTGCGGTACTCCTCAAGGGTGCGTGGCCCGAACGCGTCGGGGATCACTTCGTCAATCGTTTTGATGCCAGACACTGTCTCGAGCAGCATGCCTTCAGCAGAGTGCTCGAAGAGCAACTGCCGGCAGCGTCCGCATGGCATGAGCGCGTTGCCTTTTCCATCGACACAGGTGAAGGCGACAAGCTTGCCACCACCCGTCATGTGCAGGGCCGAAACCATCGTGCACTCCGCGCACAAGGTGAGGCCGTAGGAGGCGTTTTCGACGTTCGCTCCCGAAATTACCCGGCCGTCGTCGACAATTGCGGCGACACCGACCGGGAACTTCGAATAGGGAACGTAGGCGTGACTCAGGGCTTCTGTGGCGACGAGCCTCAGCGCATCCCAGTCAATAGATTGCGGCTCAATCGTCATAGCGTTACCCCTTTATATATGGTGTTCCGGATGCTGCTGGCGGTCGAGACTTTCCTACCAGTCCGGCAACGGCAACAATCGTCACGACATACGGAAGCATGAGCATGAGCTCGCTTGGCACCGGAGATCCGACAACGCTCAGAGCATTTTGCAGGTTGCTCGCGAAGCCGAAGAGCAGCGCAGCGAACGTTGCTTTGATCGGGTCCCAGCGGCCGAAGATCACTGCGGCGAGAGCGATGAATCCTGCACCGGCGGTGACGTCTTTGCCGAACTGCCCCGTCTGGCTGAGCGTGATGAACGCACCACCGAGTCCGGCAATGGCGCCAGCGAGAGCCACGTTCCAGAATCGGGTGCGCATCACGTTGATACCAACCGTGTCTGCCGCCTTCGGGTGCTCCCCTACAGCACGGAGGCGAAGCCCCCAGCGGGTGCGGTAGAGCGCGAAGGCAACGACAGCAACAATGATGTACAGCAAATAGACGATGATCGTCTGCTTGAAGAGCACCGGACCGATGATCGGGATGCCGCTGAGCAATGGGATCGACAGCGTCGAGAACCCCGCCGGATTGTTGAGCTGGTCTGGGCTCTCGGTGAGCCACTGCGAGTAGAGGAACCCGGTAAGGCCCGATACCAGCACGTTGATGACGACACCGACGATGATCTGGTTGACGAGGTACTTGATGGCGAAGACCGACAGCAAGAACGAGACGAGCATTCCGGCAACCGCTGCCGCGAAGAGGCCGGCCCACGGTGATGCCGTAATGGTGCCGACTACCGCCGCCACAAAAGCACCAGCGAGCAGCTGAGCCTCAATGGCAATGTTGACGACACCAGATCGCTCGGAGATGACGCCACCCAATGCACCAAACACCAGGGGCACAGCGAGGACGAGGGATCCTGCGAGCAGCTCCGGAACGCGAAGCGTTTCGTCTGCTGCTGCCCAGGTGAGGAATCCGGTGAGCGCAAACAAGGCACCGAGGATGGGAATCCACTTCGGCACCGCACGGTCTTGCGAAATCATGAACGCCGAACCAACAGCGATAAGCGCAGTCAGGATCGTGACGACAACGCCTGTTGCCAGTGCGGGAAGACTCACCACCGGCAACTGGACCAGGTCCGAGCCGGTGGAGAGGTCGAATCCTGTCGGTGCATCCTCGGCAAAGCCGATGAAGAGCACGCCAGAGAACAGCGAGACAATCGCGAACGCGATCGGGAGCTTCCAGCTGCGTCGGTCAATCTTCGACCCCGACTGCCCGATTCCTGAAGAAATCTTGGTGAAAGTCATTAGCCAACCACCTTCTTTGCACGAGCGCCGGGTTGCGGCAGACGGAAGACAGCGCGCACGAGGGGCGGCGCTGCGATGAACAGAACGATCAGTGACTGCACAACCAGAACGATGTCGATGGGAATGCTCTGCGAGGCTTGCATGGTGAAGCCACCAGCTTTAAACGCGCCGAACAGGATTCCTGCAGCAAAGGTGCCCCACGGAGTTGATCGACCGAGGAGTGCAACGGTGATGGCGTCGAAGCCAATTCCCGCGTCAACACCTGCAGTAAATCCACTGGTCGTCGTACCGAGAACTTCGGTGCTGGCGGCGAGACCGGCATAGCCTCCGGCGATCAACATCACGTAGATGTAGAGGCGTTCGACCTTGATACCGGCAACACGTGCTGCATGAGGATTGAGACCAACGGCGCGGAACTTGAAGCCGAGACTCGAGCGGTCAATCAACCACCACGCCAGGACGGTCGCACCGATGACCAGGATGAAGCCCCAGTGCAGCTTGAAGCCGTCACCGAGGATCGGGGGCAAGACCGCCGACTCGGAGGCGGGTGGCGTCTTGGGGTTATTCGAGCCCGGGTTCTTTAGCAGGTCGGTGCGAAGTAGGAAGCTAATCAGGTAGTACGCGACGTAGTTGAGCATGATCGTCACGATCACCTCGTGCGCTCCCGTGCGCGCCTTGAGAAGTCCAGCGATTGCACCCCAGAGGGCACCGCCGATGATTCCCATAATGACGGCGACGATGACGTGGATCACGACGGGAAGATCCCACGCGAAGCTCGCGTAGCCGGCGAACGCTGCGCCGACGATGATCTGTCCGCGGCCACCAATGTTGAACAGGCCAACGCGGAACGCAATCGCTACACCAAGCCCTGCCGCAATCAGCGGAGTCGCGAAGACGAGTGTCTGGGTCAGGGGTTTGATAGCCGACAGAAAGTCGTCGCGACGGAAGTCATAGACCGAGCCTTGGAACAGCGCCAAGTACGCGCCACCGACGGCACTACCAATTGCCGCAAGCAAATCGCCGGGACGGGCGAAGAAGTAGCCAGCAGCATCCTGAACGTCAGGATCGGTAAGCGCAATCAGAACGCCACCGATGAGGATCGCGAGCACGACGGCGAGCACCGAAAGGAGAGCGTTGCCCGAGGCGATCTCGCGGAACGCATTAGTCCAGCGCGCCGTATCGACGTTGTTTTCCGAGTTCTCAGTGCCCTCGGTCAGCGCAGCCTCTTCAGGCTTGTGGGGTGTTGGCTCGCTCATGCTGCCTCCTCCGTAATGCGTTCGCCGGCCATCATGAGGCCGAGCTGTTCGCGCGGAGTATCCGCAGGAACGATTCCAACAATTTGGCCCTTGTACATAACCGCAATACGGTCAGCGAGGGAGACAACTTCATCGAGCTCTGTCGACACGACGATCACAGGAACACCGCGATCACGCACGCCAACGATCTGTTCGTGAACGAACTCGATCGAACCAACGTCGAGTCCACGAGTGGGCTGGGAGACAACCAGCAAGGCCAGTTCGCGGCTCAATTCCCGCGCCAGCACCACCTTCTGCTGGTTACCGCCCGAGAGCTGCGAAACGCTCTCCTGAATGCTCTGCGCCCGAATGTCATACGCCGCAAGTTTTTCGGTCGCGAATTCGTTAAGCGCGTCAGTCTGCAACGTTCCGCGCTTCACGAACGGTTCCCCGTCGCTGCGATCAAGCATTAGGTTCTCGGCAATCGAGAATCCGCCGACGAGGCCGTCGAGGGTGCGGTCTTCAGGAACAAAACCGACGCCTTCGTCAAGGATCTGACGGGCGTTGAGCCCAAGCAGCTCTGTGCCGTTAAGGGTGATCGAACCGGATGATCGCGGCTGCATTCCCAGCAGCGCTTCCGCGAGCTCGGTTTGACCGTTGCCCTGCACACCGGCAATGGCCAGAATTTCGCCGCCCTGGACCGTCACGCTGAGATTCTGCACCGAACGGTGTCCGGTCTCGTCAGCAATCGACAGGTTGTCGATGATGAGGGCGTTCTCTGTGAGCTGAGCCGGGGCTTTATCGATCGTCAGGTCGACGGCGCGACCGACCATGAGAGAAGCCAGTTCTTCTTTGTCGGCGCTGGGATCTGCTTCAGCGACGACCTTTCCGAGACGGATAACGGTAATTCGGTCCGCTACTTCACGGACTTCACGCAACTTGTGCGTGATGAAAACAATGGAAGTGCCCTCGGACTTGAGCTGGCGCATGATGGCCATGAACTCATCAGTCTCGCGAGGGGTGAGCACTGCCGTAGGTTCGTCAAAGACGAGAACCTTTGCCTTGCGCGAGAGCGCCTTGACGATTTCAACTCGTTGTTGAACGCCAACAGGCAAATCTTCGATGAGCGCGTCGGGATCGATGTCGAAGCCGAAGCGAGCGGAAATCTCCCGAACAAGCTTTCGGGCAGCATCCAAATTCAGCACGCCCGGGCCGTAGACCTCTTCGTGGCCAAGTGCGACGTTCTCGGCAACCGTGAACACGGGAATCAACATGAAGTGCTGATGAACCATGCCGATGCCGGAGCGCATTGCGTCGCCGGGACCGGCGAAATGACGAACCTCGTCATCGATGAGGATCTCGCCCTCTTCAGCCTGATAGAGGCCGTAGAGCACATTCATCAACGTTGACTTGCCCGCGCCATTCTCACCAAGGAGGCAATGAATTTCGCCCTCTTCGATCGTGAGATCAATGTGATCATTCGCGATTAGGTCACCGAAGCGCTTGGTTATCCCTCGCAGCTCAAGCTTCACAATCTCTCCTCAGTACTGTGACGGCGTCGTCGCCGTCGTCGGGTTTCACAAGAATAGCCACAGATGACTATTCCAAAACGAAAGGGGCTGACCCGGAGGCCAGCCCCTTTCAGTTCTGACTAACTAGTTGAGGTACGACGTCACGGGGATGTCACCCGAGATGATGCCGTCCTTGACGGTGACGAGTTCAGCCTCGAGGCCTCCGTCTACCTTCGACTCGAAGTCGTGGAACGGTGCGATACCGACTCCACCGTTCTCAAGCGTTCCTACGTAGGGAGTCGTGTCGAGCGTTCCCGAGGAAGTTTCCGTCACAACGTCGTGTACTGCAACGCTGATCTGCTTGAGGATCGAGGTGAGGAACAAGTCCGACGCAGCGGTCTCGGTCTCGGTAAGGTCAGCGTCTACACCGATCATGGCGACGTCCTTGCCGGAGTCGCGGATTGCCTCAACCGCGCTCTGGAAAATCGGTCCACCAACGGGCAGGAGTACGTCTGCACCCTGGTCGATCAGGTTCTGTGCTGCTGCACGCGAGTCGGTTCCTGCGTCGAAGCTACCGATGAATGTTCCATCCTGAGCTGCGACATCCCAACCGCGAACGGTAACTGACTTGCCCTTTTCGGCGTTGTAGTAGTTGACGCCCTGAGCTGCACCATCCATGAAGATCGAAACGGTGGGGAAGTTCATTCCGCCGTAGGTCCCGATAACGCCGGTCTTCGAGTAGCTCGCTGCTGCGTATCCAGCCATGAACGCTGCACTTGCAGTGTTGAAGAGAATCGGCTTGATGTTGTCGGCGTCTGTCGTGCCGTCGAAGTCGTTGTCGGCTGCGTCGTCAACGATTGCGAAGCTGACGTCGGGGTTAGCCTGAGCAAACTCAACGGTAGCGGCGGAAAGGTTGAATCCGACGGTGACGATCAGGTCGCAACCTTCAGCGATAAGGCTTTCGATGTTGGGTGAGTAGTCTGCATCGCTCGTTGATTCGACCGTGCGGTACTCGACACCGAGTTCGTCCGCAGCGCCCACGAGGCCTTCGAAACCGAGCTGGTTGAACGACTTGTCGTCGAACCCGCCCGAGTCGGAAACCATGCAGGGAAGGAAGTCGAGCGTCTCGCCCGAGCCTGCCTCGGTCTCTTCCGGCGCTGCTGAGCAGCCGGCGAGTACGAGTGCGCTCGTTGCAATGAGCGCCATGCCGCTGAGTGTGCGGCCGTGAGTGCTGATTCTCAAGGTGTCCTCCAAAATGCTGTCCGACAGAAATTGTCGAAACATAGTGCACCTACGCTACCGAAGAATTCAGAAAATGCTTGTGCGAATATGAGCGCCGAAGCCGAATGGTTACAAACGCGAAATCAGCGCGTTACAGTACGTCGTTGCGACCGGATATTTTTAGAGCATCCACTACAGATTTGACGCGCTGAGCGTTCGCAGTTGTCGTAACCAGCAAAGCGTCGGGGGTATCGACCACGACAATGTCGTTCACCCCAATTAGGGAAATAAGTCGACCAGTTTGGCTGATGACGACTCCGGTAGATTTATCGGCCAATACTCGAGCGTTTTCGCCCAAAATTGCGAGGTCAGATTTGCGGCCGCCAGAGTGCAACTTGGCAATAGAAGCAAAGTCTCCGACGTCATCCCAATCGAAGTCACCGGGAACAACAACGAGCCGTCCCTCTGCTGCAGCCGGTTCTGCGACCGTGTAGTCAATCGCGATCTTGGCCAGATGCGGCCAGACACGATCGACAACCGCACCGCGGGCGGGGGTATCCCAGACCTCGGCGAGCTCTGTCAGCCCCGCGAGCAGTTCGGGCTCAGCTTTGCCCAATTGTTCAAGCAGTACATCAGCGCGGGAAATAAACATTCCGCCATTCCAGAGGTAGTCACCACTGGCGAGATACTTTTCCGCCGTCTCGAAGTCAGGCTTCTCAACGAACGACTCGACCGAAACGGCGCTCGGTGCACCGTCAATCTCGATTGCACCACCGCAATGAATGTAGCCAAATCCAATAGCGGGTTCTGTGGGCGTGATGCCGATAGCCGCAATGAAACCTGCGTTCGCTACGGCAATCGCTTCGCTCACACTCCGCCTAAAGCCGCGGATGTCCCGAATGACGTGATCGGCAGCAAACGATCCGATCACTACTTCGGGGTCGCGCTTGAGCAGAATTGCGGCGGCGAGCCCGATAGCAGCAGAGGAGTCTTTTGGCTCACTCTCGAGTACGACGTTGGGATCGCTCAGCTCCGGAAGCTGCCTCTCAACGGCGGCCCGATGCGCGCGACCAGTCACGACCATGATGCGATCGGTGCCCGACAGCGGCGCGAGACGGTTCCAAGTGTCCCGAAGCAGCGTTTGCCCCGAGCCCGTAAGGTCGTGCAAAAACTTGGGGGCATCTGCCCGCGATAACGGCCACAGCCGAGACCCGATGCCACCGGCAGGGATCACGCTGTAGAAATTGTCGAACGGCGCCTGTGGTTGGCTCATGCCTCCACCTTAGACTTCAGCGCCCGTTAACTCTCCGGTTGTCCGCACCTCCTAACGTGAGCGGCACGACAACCGATTGAGGTGCTGAATTTGCGGATCGCCATTGTGAGCGAAAGCTTTCTCCCTACTGTCAATGGCGTCACCAACAGCGTGTTGAAGGTGCTTGATTATTTGAGCGCCAACGGCCACGAAGCAATCGTGATCTGTCCCTCTGCCGGCGCCCCCAAGCACTATGCGGGATTCGCCGTTCACGCCGTACCTGCTTTGGCTTACCGCCAATTTCCGGTCGGGTTGCCCAATCCCCAAGTGCACAAACTGCTTTCGGACTTTCGCCCCGACGTGGTTCACGCCGCCGCCCCCTTCCTCTTAGGGGCCCAAGCAATCTCCTCCGCGAACCGGCTCGGCATTGCCACGGTCGCGATCTTTCAAACGGATGTTGCTGGCTACGCTCGCCGCCATCGCTTGGGCCCGGCGACGAAACTGGCGTGGCGAATCGTGCGCTGGATTCACGACGGTGCCGACCTGACGCTCGCACCGTCAAGCACTGCTATGGCCGATCTGCAGGCTATTGGGCTCACCAGGCTCGAACGGTGGGGCCGCGGCGTCGATCTCACGATGTATCACCCAGCGAAGAAGCTGTCTCCCGCTGCTGTCAAACTTCGCAAACGCCTTTCCCCCAACGGCGAGGTCGTCGTTGGCTATGTCGGCCGCATTGCCCCCGAGAAACAAGTGGAGCGCCTGCGGGCACTTCACGGTCTCGACAAGGTGCGCGTTGCCATCGTCGGAGACGGCTCATCTGTGCCTCTTGTTAAGAGGGAGCTTGCCGGCATCCCGGTCACGTGGTTGGGCAAGCTGGGCGGGGAAGATTTGGCTACGGCGTATGCCGCGTTTGATGTTTTCGTGCATACCGGCACCGAGGAGACGTTCGGCCAGACGCTTCAGGAAGCGCACTCTGCGGGTCTTCCCGTTGTCGCTCCCCGCGCTGGCGGGCCGATCGACCTCATCGATCACGGCACTAACGGTTTTCTCTTTGAGGCAGACAACGAGCAGCAGCTGCGCGCGTTTGTCGAGGCTCTGGCGATTGACCCTGGGCTGCGTGCTCGCCTAGGCGAGTCAGGCAGACGTCGAGTTCTCGGCAAGTCTTGGGCTGGGGTGTGCGCGCAGCTTGTTGGCCACTATGAGTCCGCTATTGCCACAGCAGCTACCCCGATTTCCCGCTAAAGGTTGTCCCAGTGGGTGAGGAGGGTCTTGACTTAGAGTGCACTCTAGGGCGAAGCATGGGTGCGCCCCACTTCTTCACGGATCGGATCCTATGACCACCTCAGTTGCTCGCACTGCGCAGGATACGTACTCGTCAGAAGAGACCCGCGAACGTGTCCTCACCATTGGAGAAGTCGCGGCGCAGACTGGCGTCACTGACCACACGCTCCGCTATTACGAGAAGGCCGGAATCCTGATCGTGCCGCGGCTGTCGAACGGGCAACGACGCTACCGCGAGATTGATGTGAGGGCTGTCGAGTTCATCGGACACCTTCGCCGCACCGGAATGCCGATCCGCACGATTCGTGAATACGCCGATCTGGTGCGAAGCTCCGACGACACTTCGGAGCAGCGGATGAGTCTGCTCGAGCAGCATCGTGAGAATGTCGCGCGCGACCTCGCCGAACAGCAACGGCATCTCGCCGGCATTACGCAGAAGATCGAGTGGTACCGCGCATCACTTGCCGAGCGCGGAACTGACGAGGCCAGCGTGCCTGCCGCCATGAACTCGAAAGAATCTAAGCGAATTCATGCGAGGAGCCGTTAACTTTTGCCGAAATCACGAAAACATCCCGGATATCGCGCAATTTAGGGTGGGCTGGGAAGCGGAGGCCCCTGAGCGGGAATAGACTGAGTAGGTCCGCTGTGCGGACAATCATCGGTCGCGGTGGACGCGACCCCACACCGCAAGGAGGGTCCTCGTGCCAGAGAAATCGGCGAGCAACCTAGTGGCGGAGCCGAAGTCTCCGTCTAAGATTCGCGCCCTCAGAAGGCCTGCTGGCACCCTGTACCGGGGCAACGAGGGCATGTGGTCGTGGGTGCTTCACCGTATTACTGGTGTTGCCATCTACTTCTTCCTTCTCGTGCATATTCTCGACACCGCGCTCGTGCGTGTAAGCCCTGAGGCCTACAACGCAGTGATCAGCACCTACAAGACTCCGTTGATGGGTCTTGGCGAGATCGCGTTGGTTGCGGCGATTGCCTTCCACGCCTTCAACGGACTTCGCATCATCCTGATCGACTTCTGGGCATTCGGCGCCCGGCACCAGCGCGTCATGTTCTGGGTCGTTATCGGACTCTGGCTGGTTCTGCTCGCCGGATTCATCCCCCGCCAGCTAATGCACGTCTTCGGAGGTTGAGCATGAGTCTCATCGAAGCCCCCCGCACCCCTACCCGTGGTCGCCGCACTGGCGGAATTAACTGGGAAAAATGGGGATGGATCTACATGCGCGCCTCTGGCGTTGTTCTCATCGTCCTCATCTTCGGTCACCTCTTCGTCAACCTCGTTGCCGGCGAAGGTGTCAAGGCCATCGACTTTGCCTTCGTTGGCGGAAAGCTTTCTGACCCGTTCTGGGCAGTCTGGGACGGCCTGATGTTGTGGCTCGCGCTGATCCACGGTGGCAACGGCATGCGCACGCTCGTCAACGACTACGCAACCAACCCGAAGGTGCGCAACGTTCTCCTGATCGGAATCGCCGCATCCACCGCAATCTTGATTCTCTTGGGAACCCTGGTGATCACCACCTTCGATCCCTGCCCAGCCGGAGCTGACCCAGCTCTTCTCGCCAGCATCTGTGAAGGACGCTAATTGTCTACGATCAACACCGGCGATATCGCCGACGGAACCATCATTGATGGCGTCCACTACCACCAGTTCGACATTGTGATCGTTGGCGCCGGCGGCGCTGGCATGCGTGCCGCAATTGAAGCCGGCCCGCACGCCAAGACTGCCGTGATCTCCAAGCTGTACCCCACGCGTTCGCACACTGGCGCAGCGCAGGGCGGCATGGCTGCGGCTCTCGCCAATGTTGAAGACGACAACTGGGAATGGCACACCTACGACACCGTCAAGGGCGGCGACTACCTCGTCGACCAGGATGCAGCAGAGATCCTCGCCAAAGAGGCCATCGACGCGGTGGTAGACCTCGAGAACATGGGTCTTCCCTTCAACCGTACCGAAGACGGCAAGATCGACCAGCGTCGCTTCGGCGGCCACACTCGCGAGCACGGCAAGGCGCCAGTTCGTCGCGCCTGCTACGCCGCTGACCGCACCGGTCACATGATTCTTCAGACGCTGTACCAAAACTGCGTGCGCCTCGGCATCAACTTCTTCAACGAGTTCTACGTGCTCGACCTCATCATGACCGAGGTCGACGGCGTTGACGAGCCCGCTGGTGTCGTTGCCTACGAGCTCGCGACAGGCGACCTCCACGTGTTCCAGTCGAAGGCCACCATCTTTGCTACCGGTGGATTCGGCAAGATCTTCAAGACGACGTCCAACGCTCACACCCTCACCGGTGACGGCGTGGGAATCATCTGGCGCAAGGGCCTTCCGCTGGAAGACATGGAATTCTTCCAGTTCCACCCCACCGGGTTGGCTGGCCTCGGCATCCTGCTCTCTGAAGCGGCTCGAGGCGAAGGCGCGATTTTGCGTAACGCCGAAGGTGAGCGCTTCATGGAGCGCTACACGCCGACGCTGAAAGACCTCGCGCCGCGTGACATTGTTGCGCGGTCGATGGCCACCGAGATTCGTGAAGGCCGTGGAGCTGGTCCAGACAAGGACTACCTGTTCCTCGACATCACCCACCTCGAACCTGCCGTCATTGACGAGAAGCTGCCAGACATCACCGAGTTTGCTCGCACCTACTTGGGCGTTGAGCCGTACACCGAGCCCGTTCCCGTGCTGCCAACCGCGCACTATGCGATGGGTGGCATTCCCACCAACGTTCAAGCTGAAGTGCTGCGCAATAACACGGATGTCGTCAAGGGCCTCTACGCCGCCGGCGAGTGCGCGTGTGTTTCTGTTCACGGTTCCAACCGCTTGGGCACCAACTCGCTGCTCGACATTAACGTCTTCGGAAAGCGCGCAGGCAAGGCAGCAGTTGAGTACGTGAAGACGGCCGAATTCATTCCCCTACCGGAGAACCCTGCCGGGGGCGTCAAGAACATCCTCGACATGGTTCGTGCTGGCGACGGGACCGAGCGCATTGCTGCAATCCGCAAAGAGCTGCAGGTCTCGATGGACCGCAACGCGCAGATTTTCCGCACTGATGAGAGCCTCGAAGAGGTCACTAACCTCATCCAGAGCCTGCGTGCTCGCTACCGGAACATCCAGCTGCACGACAAGGGCAAGCGGTTCAACACCGACCTGCTCGAAGCCGTAGAGCTTGGCTTCCTGCTCGACCTCGCCGAAGTGCTCGTCTTTTCGGCCCGGTCGCGCAAGGAAAGCCGTGGCGGCCACATGCGTGAGGACTATCCCAACCGTGACGATGAGAATTTCCTCGTGCACACGATGGCCTACCTCACGGGCGACCCAGAATCAGAAGAGGCGGGTGACCACATCCGTCTCGACTGGAAGCCGGTAGTGATCACCAACTACCCGCCGATGGAAAGAAAGTACTAATGAGCACTGCCGTCGCTGACAACAAGCCTGCCGCAGCCGAGGTCATTCCGACCTTCACCGCGACTCTCATCATCCGCCGTTTCGACCCGGAGGTTGACGAAGAGCCGCGCTGGGAAGACTTTGACGTCGAACTGTACGAGACCGACCGCGTTCTCGACGCCCTTCACAAGATCAAATGGGAAGTGGATGGGTCGCTGACCTTCCGTCGCTCCTGCGCACACGGTATTTGTGGTTCGGATGCCATGCGCATCAACGGCCGCAACCGTCTGGCCTGCAAGACCCTGATCAAGGACCTCGACATCTCGAAGCCGATCTACGTTGAAGCCATCAAGGGCCTCCCGTTGGAGAAGGACCTGATCGTCGACATGGAGCCGTTCTTTGACTCCTTCAAAGAGGTCAACCCGTTCCTGATGGCTGCCCCGACCAAGGGCGGCAAGGAACGCAAGCAGAGCCCCGTGGAGCGCGCTCGCTTCGACGACACCACCAAGTGCATCCTGTGCGCTGCGTGCACGTCGAGCTGCCCCGTGTTCTGGACTGACGGACAGTACTTCGGTCCTGCCGCCATCGTCAACGCGCACCGCTTCATTTTCGATTCTCGAGACGAGGGCGCTGGTGTTCGTCTCGACATCCTCAACGATAAAGAGGGTGTGTGGCGCTGCCGCACGACCTTCAACTGCACCGATGCCTGCCCCCGCGGCATCCAAGTCACTCAGGCAATCGCTGAAGTGAAGCAGGCCATCATCAAGGGACACGCGTAACCGCGCATCTCAGCGTTAAACAAGATCGCCCCTGGCGCTACCGAGGTAGTGCCAGGGGCGATTTGTTTGTCAACGTGCGTCACCCACGGCGCACGTCAACTGTGGGCGTTCGGGTCACCCAGTAAAGAGACCGCTCTCTAGACCGGTTATGACGCGGAAATTGCCCTAAGCCCCCGAACTGGGGTTAGCTCAGTAAACGGATGTTTATGCCCTGGCCGCCACCAGACGACAAGTTCAGCGGCTTGATCAGGGCATCGATCAGCCCATCGACGCTGCCAAGAAGCCCGCCAAGCAGGCCACCACCGCCGACTAAACCGGAAAGGTACGTGCGGTCGACAGTCTGGATCAAATCAAGGGAAGACAGACCACCGGGCACCCCAGTGACGTTGAGGACGAAGGTGCCGTCGCTCGACACTGTTGTTGTCGCATAGACCAGTCCTGCGGCCTGCAGCGAAAGGTGGGCACCGGGAGTCGCCGTTCCCGTGAGGTTCAGATTGATATCGGCCCCCACCACACCTCCCGGCGCCGTGTGGCCCACTGGCGGTGCTCCGCCAGTGACGGTGCCAATAACGGAGTCGACAAGGTCTACGACGGGCGTGCTCGATCCGTCAGCATTACTCGAAGCTTCTGCCTCTGCTGCCACCGGGTCGACAGCCGGGACTGTGGGAACGGTGATGTTGCTGGGGTCAGCTTTGCCATCGTCCGACGCATCATCGGAACCGACTGAGGCTGCCGCGTTCTGGCTGTCTGCCGATTGACTTGTCCAAGTGGAACCGGCGTCGACCGTGGCCGAGTCTTGCGGTGCAAACACGACGAGAGATCCGGTGAGGGCGAGCACCGCTGCCAGAGATCCCGCAATTGCTACCGGAACGGCCCCGGCACTTGCAGCTGCAGCAACAGTTCCGCCGCCCGCAAAGCTCGCAATGACCGCTGCTGGCATTGCCGGTGCGGCGGCTGCCGTCAGTGATGCGGCACCGTTCTGGGCGAAAGCGCTGAGGAACCCCCCGCCGACAACGCCGCCGAGAAGCAAGGGGATCATGACGAGTGCAAGCCGCGAACCGACCTCATCGACCTCTTGAGAGACGATAGAGCAGCCTGCGCACGTTTCAAGGTGTGCCTCAATGCGTCGCGAATCGCGACTGCTCAGGCTGTGACGTGCTCGGTCGCCAAACTTTGACATTGCCCACTGGCACTCGCCGGATGCCGTTGCATCGTTGATGTGGGCCTGAAGCCATGCCTTGCGCAAGCCTTCCCGCGCGCGGTACGACAGCGCAGCAACGCTATTGGCGCTGATCCCCAGGATGGGCGCAACTTCGTGCGGATCCATACCTTCGACCTCGGTGTACCAGAGCACCGACTGCCAGCGCTCTGGTAGTTCCCGGAAGGCTTTCGCCGTGAGCGTGCGGTCTAGCGCAACAGCTACGGGGTCGTCGAGCGTTGAGGGGTCTTCGAAGTCTGCGATCTCATCGACCTGCACTTCGCGGGAGGCCGCACCCCACGTCGACGCGAGGTTGCGGATGGTCGTGTAGAGGTAAGGACGGAATGCACCCTGCGGGCCGCCGCCCGCCAGCACACGCTGGTAAATACGCGCGAACGCCTCAGACACGAGATCGTCCGCGTCTATCGACGTGTACTGACGAGCAACACATATACCCGAGCGGTAGTGGCGACTCCAGAGTTCGGCAAAGGCGTTTTGTACCCCCGTACGCGCCTGTGCCAGAAGCTGCTCGTCCGAAGTGGTTAGCTTCGAAGCCACGATTCCGCTCATCCCCCTGATCCATTTCCCGGGCCTCTCTTTGTCCCTTTGGGTGAAGGTTTTGGAGAAAACAACCTTCGTACTCAAAGAGACGGCGGAACCCGTTCTTTATGACGCAGACTATCCAACTTTTTCAGAGATTTGTGCCCCCATTAGGGGGGAACAAGTCGTTCCGGGCCGAACAATACTGCGCTCTAGCGATTTTCAGACTAGCGCTGAGGGGCTTGGCCACGTCGCCATTTGTAGACCACCACGCCGGCGTGAAAGCGCTCTCTGAGCCCTCAGCACCAGTTCACTGAGATCAAGGCGACTACCGCTTGCTCCACGCCAACCACTGACCGCTTTTGCCGGTCAGAACCGCATTCAGTGCTCCACGTTCGGCCGATTGTCGAAACCCTTTTGTACCCCGATGGCGTGCGATCGAGTTGTTGAGAAGCCTTCAACTCCCCCGGATCGTCTCCCGTGCGGGGCAAGAATTGCCGACTTTAGGTGGACCACTTTGCCCCATCGCGCCCGCTGAGCAGCGCCGCCTCCTTGCCGTTAACCGCTGAGTGCCGCTACCCCTTCTGGGTAGCGGCACTCAGGTTGTGACGGAGATTGCCGGGCTAGTACTCGGCAATTCCCGCGCGATGCGTGTTGTGGAGCCTAGCCAGCTTGCGCTGCGGCCTCGCGAGCGGTCGGTCCGGTGGTGGCATTGATGGCAGCAGCGGCTCGGACTTTAGCCTGTTCGAGCGTTACCGTCTTGAGCTCGGCACGCACATCGGCGAGCGCGGCAGGCGTCATTGAGAGGCTTGTGACACCAAGACCGACGAGCACAACAGCGAGCTGGGGGTCGGCGGCAGCTTCGCCACAGACTCCGACTGGCTTGCCCGCAGCAGCACCAGCGTCACCGAGCATCTTCACGAGACGCAATACCGCAGGATGCCACGGGTCTTGGAACTTGGCGAGGGTGCCGAGCATCCGGTCCGCAGCCAGCGTGTACTGGGTGAGGTCGTTAGAGCCGATCGAGACGAAGTCACTGCGTTCTGCGATCTGGTCGGCGAGAACAGCGAGCGAGGGAACCTCGGCCATCACACCGACGGTGTTGAGGCCAAGTTCGCGACCAAGCGCGACGAAGTAGTCGGTCTCTTCGGCATCCGACACCATCGGGGCCATCACCCAGAGGTCGGCGTCGGTCGCATTCTGGGCGTTGACCAGAGCGGTCAGCTGGTCACGCAGGATGTTTTCGTTGACGCGCAGCGAGCGCAGCCCACGTTGGCCAAGAGCAGGGTTAGCCTCTTCGCCCATGTCCATGAAACTCAGCGGCTTATCTGCACCAGCATCAAGGGCGCGCACGACAACCTTTTTTCCCGGGAAGTGCTGAAGCATCTCGGTGTATTCCTTGGTCTGCTCTTCTACCGTCGGCGCGCTAGTGGCGTCGAGGAACATGAGCTCGGTGCGGAAGAGTCCGACACCCTCAGCACCCAGTTCAACAGCTTGAGCGGCTTCTGAGGGCGTACCGAGATTGGCGAGGAGGGGAACGAGCGTTCCATCGGCGAGCGCACCATCGGTGATGGGGGCATTGGCGGCGGCGGCAAGCTCCGCAATGCGGGCCTCTGCTGCGGCGAGTTGCTCAGCGCTCGGCTCCGTCGTGACAGTGCCGGCACCGGCATCCACAATCACCACAGTGTCATCAGAAAGATTGAGAGCGTCGGCAACACCCATGATGGCCGGAATCGCTTTGGAGCGAGCAAGAATTGCGGTGTGGCTGGTGGGGCCGCCCTGACGCGTAACGAGAGCAAGCACCTTGTCGAGCTCGAGAAGGGCCGTGTCGGCCGGAGCGAGATCGTCCGCAACCAAAACGAATGGCTCATCGCGCTGGGGAACACCAGGGGCAGCAACGCCACGAAGATTGGCAACGACGCGCTGGCAGACATCGCCGAGATCAGTGGCGCGCTCTGCCATCATTCCGCCGAGCGAAATGAGCAGCTCGCGGAATTTGCCGAAGGCCTCGAACACCGCACGTTCGGCAGTCTTGCCGCTATCGATGAGCTCATTGACACTCTCGAGAATGGACGGGTCTTCTGCCATGAGTGCCGTAGCGGTCAGCACTTCGTTGGCTTCCGCGTCCGCTTTCTCTGCCCGCGCGCGCAGGTCAGCAGCCACGAAGGTCAGCGCAGAAGCTGCCGCATCTTTCTCGGCCGCAGCATCACCAGAATGGCGAGCATCTTTCGGTTCCGGAAGAGGGTCGGGCATGCGCACGACCTTCCCAATGGCAACCGATCGTCCGACTCCAACACCTTGAAGTTCCATGTGATCTGACCTCTCCTCTGAGTTGTGCACGAACAGCCTAGCTATTCTTGATGCATGCAGCTTGCGCAACGACTGAGACCAGCGATTGAGTGGGTACTTCACCTGCGTCCCGTGCGTGTCTTCATGCACTACGCCGAGAAGCTAGGGCCAATCCTCGCATCCGGGCTCTCCTATCAGGCGATCTTCGCCGTCTTCGCGGCGATCTGGGTTGGCTTCGCCGTGGCCGGCTTCATCGTTCAAGGCGACCCTGTGCTGTTGGATGCCGTCTACAACTTCATCTCCACCAACATCCCGGGCCTCATCGGAGACGGCAGCGGAAACGGCGCCATTAGCCGGGAAACCCTCGCCGACACCAGCATTCTGGGTATCACGGGTGCAATCGCGGCCGTCGGTCTTATCTTCACCGCGCTGGGATGGATCGCCTCTGGCCGGGATGCCGTGCGCTCCATGTTCGCCCTCGAAAGCTCCGAAACCAATTTCTTGATTCTGAAGTTCAAGGACCTCGGTCTTGCCGTCGGATTTGGTCTTGCTGTGCTGTTATCTGCCGCGATGTCCGTCGCAAGTACCGCTGCTCTCAACTGGATTCTCGAGCTGATCTCGATCGATGAAGATTCGCAGGCCGCTCGCATCGCTACTCGAGGCGTGGCGCTCGTCATCGTCCTTATCCTGGACGCAGCAACCCTTGGCGTTTTCTATCGCGTCGTTTCGGGCATCAAGATTCCCTTCCGGATCCTTGCCCAAGGCACCGTTATCGCTGCGCTCGCCCTTGGCGCGCTCAAGTTTGGTGGAAGCTTCCTGCTCGAAGGGGCAACCCGCAATCCTCTGCTCGCCTCGTTCGCCGTCATTATCGGTCTGCTGATTTGGTTCAACCTCATCTGCCAAATCATTCTCATTGGATCGGCGTGGATCGCGGTTTCGGCTGATGACGCTGATCTCGATATCAGTGGAGAGAAGCGCGACGAGGATGCACCGCGTGCCGTGGCAGCGACGAAGGCTGGCGAAGAGGCGAAGGCGCACAAGACGGTCGTGGCTGAGCGAAAACTCGACCGTCAAGACGGCCGCAAAGCTCAGGCCCCTACTGAGGTGAAAAGCGAGAACGCCAAAGACGAGCACGCGGACCGGAACAAGGCCAAGAACACAGACAGCGAGAAGAAATTCGCGCGCACTTTCAAGCGGATGCTGAAACGCAACAAGAAGCGCTAGTGCACCGTCACCGCGCGGTCAGTGCGCGTCGGTAGTCTTGAGGCATGGCAACACGTCTTCGCATCGCATCCGTCAACGTCAATGGTGTTCGCGCCGCCTACCGCAAGGGCATGGGCGACTGGCTAGATGCCCGAGACATCGACATTCTCGCGCTGCAAGAGGTTCGCGCCGCCGACGCCGACATCGAAGGGTTGCTCGGCGATGGTTGGAACATCCTGCACGACGCCGCGACGGCAAAGGGCCGCGCGGGAGTCGCGCTGGCCTCACGCAAGGGTTCTGCGGCATCCGCCCCTCTTGCTCACCGCGTAGCTCTCGGTGCCGACGATTTCGATAGCGCCGGGCGTTGGCTCGAAGCCGACTTCAATGTTGCGGGTAAGACCGTCACCGTCGTGAGCACCTACGTTCACTCGGGTGTCGTCGATACCCCTAAGCAGGTTGAGAAGTACAAGTTCCTCGAGGCCATGCTCGTGCGCCTGCCCGAACTTGCCGCCCACAGCGACCACGCCCTTATCGTCGGTGACCTTAACGTTGGCCACCGCGAACTCGACATTAAGAACTGGCGCGGCAACCGCAAAAAGGCTGGTTTCCTTCTCGAAGAGCGTGCCTACTTCGACCGCATCTTTGGTGCGGCCGGCGAGACCATCGAATGTGTCGACGGCACGACCGCCCCCGGCCTCGGTTGGGTGGATGTCGGCCGCCAGTTTGCTGGTGAAGTCGACGGCCCATACACCTGGTGGTCGCAACGCGGCCAAGCTTTTGACACCGACACTGGTTGGCGTATCGATTACCACGTCGCCACCCCCGCGCTTGCGGCCACCGTTGCGGATTACCGCATCGATAAGGCCGGCGCCTGGGATGAGCGCTGGAGCGATCACGCTCCCGTCGTTGTTGACTATTCGATCTGAAAGAATTAGCTAATGAGCACCACACCCCGCCTGTTTTCCGGCATGCAGCCGTCTGCCGATTCGCTCCACGTGGGCAACTACATTGGCGCGCTCATGCAATGGCGCGAGATGCAGCAGAACTACAATGCGGTCTTCTGCGTTGTTGACATGCACGCCATCACCGTTCCGCAGGAGCCCGAGCTACTGCGCGCTCAGACCCGTCGCACCGCCGCGCAGTACATTGCCGGCGGTATCGACCCCGAGCACTCGGTGCTCTTCGTGCAGTCGCAAGTTCCGGCGCACGCCGAGCTTGCCTGGGTGCTGAACACCATCACCGGCTTCGGTGAGGCTTCGCGCATGACCCAGTTCAAAGACAAGTCAGCCAAGCAGGGTTCGGATGCCGCCTCCGTCGGTCTCTTCACGTACCCCGTGCTGATGGCCGCCGACATCCTGCTCTACGACACCGCTATTGTGCCGGTGGGCGAAGATCAGCGTCAGCACATCGAACTCACGCGCGACCTCGCCACCCGCTTCAACTCGCGTTTCGGCGACACCTTTGTGATGCCTGAACCTCAGATTCAGAAGGCCACCGCCAAGATTTACGACCTGCAGAACCCCGAGTCGAAGATGAGCAAGTCAGCGACGACGGATGCTGGCGTGTTGTGGTTGCTCGACGAGCCCACCAAGACGGCCAAGAAGATCAAATCGGCCGTGACGGATGCTGACCGCGAGATCCGTTTCGACCGCGGCGAGAAGCCCGGCGTCTCGAACCTACTCACTCTGCACTCGACGTTTAGTGGAACATCCGTTGCCGACCTCGAAGCGCAGTTCGAGGGCAAGGGGTATGGCGATCTCAAGAAAGAGGTTGCCGAGGTGGTGACAGCTGAATTCGCCCCCGTGCGCGAGCGCACTCTTGAGCTGCTGAATGACCCTGCCGAACTTGACCGCATGCTCAGCAAAAACGCTGAACGTGCCAACGAAATGGCCCAAAAGACGCTTGACCGCGTCTACGACCGAATCGGCTTCCTGCCGCGGGTGCGCTAATGCAAACTTTTTCTCTCACAAGCGAACGCCTCACTCTCGATGCCCTCACTGGTGACGATGTCGAGCTCATGACCGCCTACTGCCAAGACCCGATCTTTGAGCACACGCTCACGATCCCGTGGCCGTATGTGAAGTCAGATGCCGAATTCTTCATCAACAACTTGGTGCCGCAGTGGTGGGACGACGACGACGAATACACCTGGGCGATCCGCGAAACGGGCAAGCCTGAACTGCTCGGCGTCATCAGCTTTCGGCTCTACAACGACACCATCGGCTACTGGATGGGCGAACCCCACCGCGGCAAAGGCCTCATGAAAGAAGCCGTCGCTGAAGTATGCCGCTGGGTCTTCTCCACTGGTCGCCCCGAAGTGCGCTGGGAAGCCCTCGTCGGCAACAAAGCCTCAGCGGCGATCGCCAAAAAACTCGGCTTCATCTACACCGGCATCGAGCCCGCCTCAAGCGAATACCGCGGCGGAACGCATCCGCCGTCGTGGTGGGCAACGCTCACTGCGCCAGATGAGAACCCCAGCTACGAGGTCGAATCTGGTCAACCTTGGCCGGTCTAGCGGGCAACGCATGCAGCCCGTTGTCCTGACGACCGAACGGCTTACTCTCGACTTGCTCATTGACGCGGATGTCGATGTGATGACCTCGTACTGTCAGGACACGGCGCTCAAAGATGCAGTTCCCATTCCATGGCCCTACGGGCGCGAACATGCGGATGGGTTCATCAATGTGCTCGCACCCCAGTGGTGGGAAGACGGCACTGAATTCACGTGGGCCATTCGCCGCACGGGCGACCCGCTGCTGCTTGGTGTCGTTGGATTCAACGTGGAGAGCACCGCGATCGGGTATTGGTTGGGCGCTCCCCACCGCGGTAACGGTTTTATGCCCGAGGCTGTGGCTGAGGCGGTGAGTTGGCTTCACTCCGTGGGGCACACTGAGCTGCACTGGGAGGCGGTCGTGGGAAATGTCGCGTCGGCGCGCGTTGCCCAGAAGGTTGGCTTCGACTACACCAGCACCGCACCTGCGTTGGGACGATTCCGCGACGATACTCGCCCGCTGTGCTGGCACGCGCACCGCGCTGCCGACAACGGTGAACTCTCCGAACCGACAGACGCGGTGCTGCCGTGGCCGATTTAGCACCCTGCGCAAACTGAGGGGTTATCGTAATCCTATGGTTGGTGCCGATTACGAACATCCTGAACCGCGGGGCTACTTCCCGATGGCAGGATTCGACGAACCCGAGCCACTTACTCAGAGTTCGCCGGCGCCTCTGACCGCCAGCACTTCTGCTGTGCGACTCATCGTCTTTATGCCCATTGCGCAAGCCTTGCTCGTTACAGTCCATGTGATCGGAATGCGTGGAACCACGACATGGATACCCTTGGGGTTCACTATGGGGGTCGGAGCAGCGCTGTCTTGTGTGTTGGCGTGGGCAGATCGTACCGAACTCGAGAATCGTGGGTTTTCGCGGATACCGTCGCCGCTCTGGGCTCTCCCCCTGCCGCTGGTCTATCTCGCGCTTCGCGGGTATGCCGTAGAGAAGAACGATTGGACAGCCCATCGACCGACGTGGGTGCATTCGGCCCTGTTCGCGACGCTGGTCGCAATCGGATGCATCGTTATGATTTTTGACACACTCTTTTAGACGCGTTCCCCCGTCTGGATCACACCCCACCACCGCCGAAACGGACGTGCATTGACCATCACCGTCGCCCTCTTTGACCTAGACGACACTCTGTTTGCCCATCGGGCATCGGTGGACCTCGGCATTCGTAGCCACCGCCGCTCACTCGGAGCTGCGTTCGCTGCGGGGCCGACTAGCGACGGCAGCACCGTGTGGCCTGACGACGCGGCTGAGAGTGTGCGCTGGACCGCGCTCGAAGAGCACCACTATCACCGCTACCTCAGCGGCGAGCTGACCTTCGAAGGCCAACGCCAAGCTCGCGCCCGCGGCTTCGTCGAGCCTTATGGCGTGATGCTCAACGACGCCGAATCGAGCCAGTGGTTCGACACCTACTTCGAGGCGTACCGCGCAGCGTGGCACCTTCACGATGACGCTGTGGCCTGTCTCGATGCGTTGGATGCCCGCTCCCCCGCCCTCCGCGTCGGCATCATCACCAACGGCGAGCTCGACTTTCAAACGCGCAAGGTTGAGACAGTTGGCCTCACCCACCGCATCGAACACCTCGTCGCCAGCGGCGAATTCGGACACACCAAACCCGACCCGCGCATCTTTCACCACACCTGCGAACTCTTCGATGTCGACCCCGCCGACGCGGTCTACATCGGCGACCGACTCGCGACGGATGCGCTGGGAGCCGCGAACGCAGGACTCACCGGAGTGTGGCTCGACCGCGAGCGCAGCGCAACCACCGACCAACTCGACGAAGCCCGTGCGGCCGGTGTCAGTGTCATCCACACCCTTGATGAATTGACGCCGCTGCTCGGCTGAAGCCCCGCCCGCGTCGTCATATTTCGTGGGAATACTTTCTGCCCAGCCGCGTTGAGTACACTAAGCGCAGTACAACGTGCTCCGGGGTCGGTGAAAGTCCGAACCGGCGGTGATAGTCCGCGAACCGCGATGAAGTGAAAACTTCTGACCGGTTGACCTGGTGAAATTCCGGGACCGACGGTTATGAGATCGCAAGATCTCTCAGTCCGGATGAGAGGAAGCACGGCTTTAACAGTGAAGTGAGCCACAATATTTTGGCGATCTGACCTGTTAAGGCGGGTTTTTCGAACCCATTTTCCCGGAGCCCGTCCCTTGAGACGAGAGACCGGATGAGCACACCAGAACAGCACGCACAGCTCGAGAAGCTGATGCTTCATGCGCTGTCGCTTGCCAGTCGTGGCCCCATCACCGGCGGAAATCCTCAAGTTGGCTGCGTGCTCGTCAATGACGCTGGCGACATTGTTGCGGAGGGCTGGCACCACGGTGCCGGTACGCCTCATGCCGAAGTGGATGCCCTCACCAAACTTGGTGGCAACGCTGACGGCCTCACCGCTGTCGTCACCCTCGAACCCTGCAATCACCAGGGTCGCACCGGCCCGTGTGCTCAAGCCCTTCTCGATTCTGGGGTGAGCCGCGTCGTGTACGCGGTTTCAGACCCCGGGCCGCATTCTGCTGGCGGCGCCGAACGACTCCGCAACGGTGGCGTCGAAGTGATCGCCGGTGTTGCTCAAGCCGAAGCCGAAGAGTTTCTGCACTCGTGGCTAACCGCAGCCCGACTGCAGCGTCCGCACGTCACCGTGAAGTGGGCATCCACCCTCGACGGTCGCGCTGCCGCCGCCGATGGCACGAGCCAGTGGATCACCGGCACCGCGGCCCGCCAGCACGTGCACGAGCAACGCGCGCGCGCCGATGCGATCGTGGTGGGCACGGGCACGGTGCTCGCCGATGACCCGAGCCTGACCGCGCGGGGAGACGCCGGCGAACTGCTCGAATGGCAACCGCAGCCGGTGGTGCTCGGTCGGCGCGAGATTCCGGCGGATGCGCAACTGCGCCAACACCCCGAGCAACTGCGTCAGATTGACGGCCGGGACCTCAACGCCGCGCTGAACGAACTGTTTGAGGCGGGCATCCGACGTGTCTTCGTTGAAGGCGGACCCACTATCGCGAGCGCTTTCATCGCCGCTGGACTTGCGGATGAACTGCTCATCTATCTGGCCCCGAAACTGTTGGGTGGCCCCAAGGTGGCGCTCAGCGAGCTCGGGGTATCGACCATGGCTGAGGCGAAAGAACTCAGCATCACTGAACTTCGCCCGCTGGGCAACGACGTGCTGATTGTCGCCCGCCCGGCGGCAGAAACGAGAGCGTAACCATGTTTACCGGAATCATTGAAGAGCTCGGCGACGTCGTCGAGTTTGCGGCCACCGACGATGGTGCGCGCCTGACGGTTCGCGCTCCGAATGCGGTGTCAGATGCCGGCCACGGTGACTCGATCAGCGTCAGCGGCGTGTGTCTCACCGTTGTCGATCAGGGGCCCGACTGGTTCACGGCTGACGTCATGGGCGTCACCCTCGACATGAGCACGCTCGGTTCGCTTGCCGCCGGCGCACGGGTCAACATCGAGCGCGCGATGCAGGTTGGCGATCGTCTTGGCGGCCACATCGTGCAGGGTCACATCGACGGCACGAGCACCGTGCTGAGCGTCACCGATGAGGGCAGTTGGAGCATCCTGCGCTTCAGCCTCACCGAAGAACTGGCCCCGCTGGTCGCCCGCAAGGGTTCAATCGCGGTGCATGGGGTCTCGCTCACGGTGAGCGCTGTGGGGCGCGACTGGTTTGAGGTTTCGTTGATTCCCGAAACTCTCACCGCAACAACGTTGGGAGCGCTCGCTCTGGGCGACTCCGTCAACATCGAAACCGACATCCTGGCGCGCCACGTGGCCCGGATGGCCGAGTTCACCGACGCACCTTCGCGTCACGAAAGGACCGAGTCATGAGCCTCGCCACAATCCCCGATGCCATCGAAGCGATCCGCGCTGGTCGCCCGGTCATCGTTGCAGACGATGAGGGCCGCGAGAACGAGGGCGACGTCATCATCTCCGCCGAACTCGCCAGCCAAGAGTGGATTGCGTGGATGGTGCGCTACTCCTCGGGCTTCATTTGCGCTCCGATGACCAACGA
The DNA here is from genome assembly GCF_019443965.1 of Salinibacterium sp. M195. Classification (GTDB taxonomy): domain Bacteria; phylum Actinomycetota; class Actinomycetes; order Actinomycetales; family Microbacteriaceae; genus Rhodoglobus. The sequence continues at coordinate 3,010,857 of NZ_CP040814.1, forward strand.
GATCGCCGACGCACTGGCCCTTCCGCCGATGGTTGCCGTGAACGAAGACCCCCGAGGCACCGCCTACACCGTGTCGGTGGATGCCGCTTCGCGTCTCAGCACCGGCATCAGCGCCTCGGACCGTGCCCACACTTTGCGCGTGCTGGCAGATCCGCTTTCGATGCCCTCGAGCCTGCACCGCCCCGGCCACATCATGCCGCTGCGTGCTGTCGATGGTGGCGTGCGCGAGCGCGATGGTCACACCGAGGCATCTGTCGATCTGATGAAGCTTGCCGGTCTTCGCCCCGTTGCGGCGATCTCTGAGATCGTGCTCGACTCCGGCGAGATGATGCGTCTTCCCGAACTGATCGAGTTTGGCGCGCGCGAGGGCGTGCTCGTCATCACCATCTTGGACCTCATGCGCTGGCTCGAAGAGAACCGTTGTGACACCATCCCGGCACCGATTGAACCAATCCCCGAGATGAGTCGGGTGACGTTCGAGGTCGAAACCACCATCCCGACTGGGCATGGTTCCTTCACGGTTCGTGCCTACCGCGACAACTCGACCGGTGCCGATCACGTCGCTTTCATCGCGCCGGGAACCCTCGATCACACAGGCGACGGCCCCACCCTGGTGCGCGTGCACTCGGAGTGCCTCACGGGTGAAGCGTTCGGCTCACTCAAGTGCGAGTGCGGCCCTCAGCTCGACGCAGCGCTGGAAACTATCCAGCACGATGGCGGTGCTGTGATTTACCTGCGCGGCCATGAAGGTCGCGGCATCGGACTCATCAACAAGCTGCGGGCCTACCGTCTGCAAGAAGATGGGCTCGACACTCTGGACGCGAATCTGGCCCTCGGTCTGCCTGCCGACTCCCGTGACTATGGAGCCGCCGTCGGCATCCTCAAGGATCTCGGAATCTCGTCGGTCAGCCTGCTGAGCAACAACCCCGAGAAGAAGCGTCAGCTCGAAGAACGCGGCGTCATTGTCGGCGACCTCGTGCCGCTCGTTGTTGGCGTCGGCGTCGGCAACGAAGGCTACCTCGAAACCAAGCGTGACCGCATGGGTCACCAACTCCCCACCACCGCCGTGCTCGATGAGGCACGGCTTACCGCGAAAGGCCTCTGATGAGTGGCGCAGGATCCCCCGAAATTGTTACCGACGCAACCGGCCTCAAGGTCACGATCATCGCCGGACAATGGCATGAAGTCATCACCAACGGACTGCTCGCTGGTGCCCACCGCGCCCTCCAAGCAGCGAATGCCGAGGTGACCGAGGTGCGCGTTCCCGGCAGCTTCGAACTGCCCGTCGCGAGCAAGGCAGCCCTGGATGCTGGGGCGGATGCCGTTGTCGCTCTCGGCGTCATCATCCGTGGTGGTACGCCCCACTTCGAATACGTGTCGGATGCCGCCACCAGCGGCCTTACGCAAGTGTCGATCCTGACCGGCAAGCCGGTGGGCTTTGGCGTGCTCACGCTCGACGACGAGCAGCAGGGCCTCGATCGTGCCGGGCTAGAGGGCTCAAAAGAGGACAAGGGCGAGGAAGCCGCCAACGCTGCCATCGCGACCGCGGTGCTGTTGCGGCAGATTCGCGGAGCCTAACCGGCTCGGTGCTGTTGCGGCAGCTGCCCCTCGCGCTTGCGACCAGCTGAAATTGATGAAAGCTTGGGTACTCGCAGGTGAAGTTGACTTGGCGTATTCGGCCTCACGTTTATTGCTGCCGCACAAATCTCAGGGGAATCTTATGATCAAGAATGTGGTGTGGGGAATCTGTGGCGCGGCAACCGGAGCTGTGTTCGTATTCGTCGCTGGTCTCGTCACCATTCAAGCGCGGGGAATTGCCGCTGGCGCACAGTACGACCTCAACAATTCCCTCGCGCTCATCATCACTCCCCGCGTTCCGTACCTGATGATGAGCGTCCTAGCGCTGCTGAGCACCGCGGTGATCTTTGTGCTTGCTGTGGCCATGCGAAAGCGATCCACGGTTTCACGGATGACATTCACGGGCAGTTTCAGCGTTGCTACGCTGCTGCTCATCATTGCGTCTTTCGCCTTCGCTGCCACCGGAATGACGCCGGAGACTCCAATGATCGGCGTAGCGCCGGGATGGCAAGGCTGGCTAAATCACGGCGGCAGCAGCTCCGCTGTTCATCTCGTACTTCTTCTGGCTGTTGGCCTGCTCTGGATGCACTCGAGAGGCCCGCGGAGCACCTCCCACGACGCCACAGCGTCAGCGCCAAAGCCCACCAACATTCCCTTGAGGACTGCGGTGTGGGGGATCTCCGGGATGCTGCTCGCAGTGGTGTTTGTCCTCATCCTCGGCATGCTGAGCGCTCAAGTCGCAGCGCGAAAGTTGGGAGCGATCCTTGATCTCAACAACATGGTGACGGCAATTGCCTCCTCGACCGTGGCATACGTCCCGATCGCTGCGATAGCTGTGCTGAGCGCCGTAGTCGTGTTTTTGCTGCGCGCCGCGGTGAGAAACAGGCTCAGACGATTCCGGCTGGCGTTTGTGGCCGGGTTTGGCTTCGCGACGATCCTGCTGCTTTCTGTTTCGTTCGTTCTTGCTCCGCTGAGAGGGCCAAAGGTCGGTGCGTCTATCGGAATCGAGCCTGGGTGGGTCGGCTGGCTGGCTGAGGGCAGCGCTACGCCTGCTGTGCATGTGGTCTTGCTTCTCGCCGTGGGATTGCTGTGGCTCTATTCGAAATCCCCGAAACCGACACCAGATCATGAGCTCCTCCAACCACCGAAGCCCGACTCCGAACTCCTTCGCGATGTGGACGACCGCGGATGACGCCACTGACGGACGATAGGATCGGGGCATGAAGGATCGCCCGTGACAGAACCAGAACAGCCGCCTCCTCGCCGTTTTCCGCGCCGTGTCTATGGTGTTGGAACCGAGCCGGATGCCCGTTTCAGCCTCGCGAACGAACGCACGTTTTTGGCCTGGATCCGCACCGCTCTCGCGCTGATCGCTGCGGGTGTCGCGCTTGAGGCATTCGTGTTGCCGATCGCTCCGGGGTTCCGCTTAGGGGCATCGCTTCTGCTGATTCTGTTGGGCGTTCTCGCACCCATGCAGGCCTGGTTCGGCTGGATGAAGGCCGAGCAGTCCCTGCGCCTCGGGCGCCCTCTCCCCTCCCCTAACCTCGCTGGCCCCATTGGTGGCGGCGTTGTCGTCGCCGGGCTGCTGCTCGCGATCGGCATCCTGCTCCAGTGACACGCGCCTTCGACCGCCCATTCGATGCCGGCCTGCAAGCGGAACGCACCGCTCTCGCCTGGCAGCGCACGGTGCTGTCGTTTGCCATCGCCGCGCTCGTCTCGGCCAGGCTCCTCCTCAACACCGTGAGCGTTGGAAGCTATGCAGTAGCGGCTCTCGGCCTCGTCTTGACCGCGGTGCTGTTTTGGGTGGGGCACCGCCGCTACCGCGCCGTGCATACGATTCTGGTTCAGGCATCCACCGACCGCATTCGCCTGACGAGTGCAGCCCCGCTGTTCTTGTGGGCTCTTGCAGTCTTTGTGCTCGCTATTGTCGGTGCCGTGTTTGCTGTCGTCGGCGTCTTCTTCGTCACCTAGCCGTCTCGGCGGTGTAGCAACGAGCACACAGATACCCCGGAGGTTGTACGCAATGCCCAGACAGAAGGCTTAGTGTTTTAGAGGCTGATTGCTGATGCCGATGTCGCTGATAATCCGCGGCACCTTCGCCCTACATTTTTGGGACAACGAGAAATCTGATGAGCTCGACTTCACACACCACTGCGCCTCGCCGCGGCCGTTCTACGTCACGCGACAACCCCGACGATGGGCCTCGCGCCAAGTTCAGCGAGTTGTTTCCTTACCTGCTGGAACATCGCAAGGTTCTGATCTTCGTCATCATCCTGAGCGTGCTCGGCGCCGGCGCGTCCCTCGCGCAGCCGCTGTTGGTCAGCCAGGTCATCACCATCGTCGAAGCAAACAAATCGCTCGGCACCCTTGTGTGGCTCCTCGTCGGTCTAGTCGTCATCTCGGGTCTCATCAGCGGCTACCAGCACTACCTCTTGCAGCGCACCGGTGAGGGCGTCGTGCTTTCGAGCCGTCGTCGCCTAGTGAGCCGGATGCTCAACCTCCCCATCTCGGAGTTCGACCGCCGCCGCACCGGTGACCTCGTCTCCCGTGTCGGCAGCGACACGACCCTGCTGCGCGCCGTGCTCACCCAGGGACTCGTCGAAGCAATTGGTGGCTCGATCACCTTTGTGGGCGCGCTCATCGCGATGCTCATCATTGACCCCGTACTTCTCGGCCTTACCGTGCTGGTGGTTGCGGTCGCCGTCGTCACCGTCACGACGCTGTCGAAGCGCATCCGGATTGCGAGCCAGAAGGCCCAGCGCAAGGTCGGCGATCTGGCTGCAGCGGTGGAACGCGCCATCTCTGCCGTGCGCACGCTGCGGGCATCCAACGCTACTGAGCGTGAGATTGAGGCCGTGAACGAGGATGCGCTCGGTGCTTGGAAGATGGGCATCAGCGTCGCCAAGATCTCGGCTCTCGTCGTTCCGATCGCCGGTATCGCCCTTCAGGTGTCGTTCCTCGTCGTGCTCGGTGTCGGTGGTTACCGCGTCGCCAGCGGTGCGATCACGGTCGCGAACCTGGTGGCGTTCATCCTGTTCCTGTTCCTGATGATCATGCCCCTCGGTCAAGCCTTCGGCGCCATCACCGCCGTGAACCAGGCCCTCGGTGCGCTAGGTCGCATTCAAGAGATCATCAAGCTGCCCAGCGAGCTCGAGTCTGACGCCAACGTTGTTGCTGTCGCCAGCGTCGAATCGGATGCCGCGATCACTTTCGACAACGTCGAATTCTCGTACCCCCGCGATTCAGTGCTCGTTCAAGCAGAATCGGAACTGGCCGAGCTTAAGCACGCTGGCACAGAACCCACTGCCGAAGAAATCGACCTCACCGTTCTGCGCGGAGTCAGCTTCGCCGTGAATCGCGGCGAGCGCACCGCTATCGTCGGCCCCTCTGGTGCCGGCAAGAGCACCATCCTCGCGCTCATCGAGCGCTTCTATGACCCCACGGGTGGCGTTGTGCGGTTGGGCGGCGATGATCTTCGCGGTCTCAATCGCGAAGAGCTGCGCGCCCAGATTGGCTACGTCGAGCAGGATGCTCCTGTGCTCGCGGGCACCATCCGCCAAAACCTTCTCATTGGTGCGCCCAACGCCACCGACGAAGAATGTGTGAAGGTCATCGCCGCCGTGAACCTCACTGCGGTGCTCGAACGCAACCCTGCCGGTTTGGATGCCGCCGTCGGCGAAGACGGAGTGATGCTCTCCGGTGGTGAGCGTCAGCGACTCGCAATCGCCCGCACGCTGCTCGCCGCGCCCCCGATTCTGCTGCTCGACGAATCGACCTCAAGCTTGGACGGCCTCAACGAGCAAATGCTCCGCGAAGCCATCGACGCTGTTGCCGAGAACCGCACGCTCATCGTGATCGCGCACCGTCTGTCGACAGTCGTCGACTCCGATCAGATCGTCGTGCTCGACAAGGGCAAGGTCGTTGGGGTCGGAACCCACTCCGAACTCGTGAAGTCGACCCCGCTCTACAAGGATCTCGCTAAGCACCAGCTGCTCGTGTAACAGCGCGCGGTCGAGATGACGGGTCGCTTCGGTGGCGAGCTACTCGACCGCGAGCGCGAACATCGCGACCGCCGCCGTCGCGGCAACGTTGAGCGAGTCGATGCCGTGACGCATCGGTATCTGCACGATCGTGTCTGCAGCGTCGATAGCCTCGCGCGTGAGACCGTGGCCCTCGGTGCCGAGCACGAGCGCAACCTTCTCGGGAGCATCCGCCGCATAGTCACGCAGCGACACCGCACCATCTTCGAGCGCGAGAGCGGCAATCTGAAATCCGGATGCCGTCAGCAGCGCGCGAGTGTCAGCCCAGTTTCCGATGCGGGTCCACGGCACCTGCAGCACAGTCCCCATCGAGACGCGGATCGCACGGCGATAGAACGGGTCGGAGCACTGCTCGGTGACAAGCACCGCGTCTGCCCCGATCCCGGCGACGGATCGGAAGATGGCGCCGACGTTGGTGGGATCAACAACGTTTTCGAGAATGACGATGCGGCGGGCATCCGCTAGCAAAGCTTCGGGAGTCGGCAGCGGCGGGCGGTGCATCGACGCGATAACGCCGCGGTGCAGCACGTAGCCGGTCAGTTCGGCGAGCAGTGAGCCGTCGCCCGTGAAGATGGGCACGTCGTCGCCGACGAGCTCAACTATTTCGTCAACCGATGTGCCGAGCGCGAGCACAGAGCGCACGCGATGCCCCGAGCGCAGCGCCCGCTGCAACACGAGCGCCGACTCGGCAAGGTAGAGGCCGTGCTCGGTGCCCTGTGCCTTACGCAGAGCCACGTCGGTCTGGTGCGAATAGTCCGCGAGCCGTGGGTCGCTGAGCTCGGTGACGGGGATGACGGGCACGCTAGATTGCTCGCGTCACGCGAATAAGAATCACGGTGCGTCCGTCAGCGCGCTGCCCGCTTGCGGCCTCATGACCGGCGCCGACCACAGACTCGACGCCCTCATAGAGCACTAAATTGTCGAGCATGAGAGCATCCACCTCAGCCACCCACGACAGTGATGGTGCTACGCGATAGTCTCCCGATCGAAGCGGATCGGCATCACCTCCAGCGAGGATGACCGTCGCGAACAACATCCCCGTGTCATCAGCCTGGGCGTATTGGGCGCTCTCGATCTCGGCAGATGCCGGCAAGTCGATTCCCGAAAACACCGCGATCTGCTCCACCGACAGGTCACTACACGGCCCGGTCGCCGCGTTGCACATTCCGGCAGGATCTGGCCAAATCAGCGTGAGCAGTGCCGCGCCACCCGCGACCGCAATTCCGATGACGATGCCGAGCCCCACCAACATTGCGAGCAAGCCCCAGGCCAAATTCTTTGGCGGTGGCAGCACTTCAGCTTCTGCAATGAAGCCAGGAAGGGTCAGATCGTCACGGTCACTCATCATCGGGCACAAGCGTGATGCCCGCCTCTTTCATCGTGGCCAGCGCTGCAACACTCGACTCCGGGGCCACCCCAGCGGTCAGCTTCGTCAGTACAGAAACCTTGCGGCCACTGGCGGCAGCATCCATCGCAGAGGCGAGGACGCAATAGTCGGTCGCGATCCCCGCAACATCAATGCGGTCGACCCCCAGCCGATCGAGCAGCGCCGGAACTGTTTCGCCGTCGTCGGTCGTGCCCTCAAAAATCGAGTACGCCGGCACACCCTGCCCCTTGCGCACGTGCAACGAAATCTGCTCCGTGTTGAGCGCGGGATGGTATTCAGCGCCCGTAGTTCCCGCGACACAGTGTCGAGGCCACGTGTCGACAAAGTTGGGCTCTTCATCTACCGCGAAATGGCCGCCGTTGTCGTTAGTGGCATCGTGCCAATCTCGGGACGCAATCACCACGCAATAGTCTTGGGCGTTTGCCCACAAGAACGTCGTGATGTCCGCGGCGACGGCAGCACCACCTGCAACACCGAGAGCGCCGCCCTCAGTGAAGTCATTTTGTACGTCGATGATGAACAGTGCAGAAACCACTACTCAAGTCTAGGTTGGTCGAGCTAGTAGTTGGAGAGATTGTTGCCACAGGCGTAAACACCAGCAACGAGGTTGTCGAGCGCCGCGCGAGCATCCCCGGAGATTCCTTCGCCAATCGCATAGAAAGCGAAAGCAAGCTCGTTGCCATCCTCGGTGTTCACTACGCCACCAAGCGAGTGCTCCTGGTAGGTCCACCCTGACTTTGCCGCAACCTTGCCGGACGCAGCAGCGGCATCCCCCTCGAACCGGTTGTACAGGTCACCACTCGTTCCGCCGATCGGAAGCATCGAGAACGCTGCACCGATTGCGCCAGTACCGGAAGCGCCCTTCGCCATGAAACTCGCGATGAACAGCGGGGATACCTGATTTTTGGGACTCAAGCCTGACCCATCGGCGATCGTAATGGACCCGGCATCTGTCAGTCCGGCATCCACCAAAGCACTCGGAATAGTCTGGGCGAGAGACGAAGCAGAGCCATTTTCGCCGAGCTTCTTAGAGACCAGTCGAGCCAGAGCTTCGGCAATAGAGTCATCGCCGCTGTTGAGCATCTGCTCGACGAGCACGCTCACGGGTTGAGACTTAACCTCGGCCAGCACTGTGCTGCCCACCGCAGCCCCGGTAGTGAACGCTACCGCCGGAAGGCCAGCCGCCTGCGCGAAAGCTTCCCCGGCAGACTTCACCGGGTCAGTGCCGCGCGGACTGATCGCGATGGTGGGGTCGGCGCGGTCGCCGTTGATCATGAGAGCGGTGACGTAAGAGTGGTAACCGCCGGTGCGCTCCCGTTCTGGCCAGTTTGAATCCCAAGCGTCACCGCTATTCCACAACGTGGAATCCAACACGATCTGCGTAATCGGCACGCCTGGATGAAGTTCTTCGTACCGGGTCATCGCCTCAGAAGCGAGCTCTGAAATCTGGGGGGCATCGCGATAGTACGACGCGCTAGTGGTGGCCAAAGTCGGGTCACCACCACCGACCAATACGATCGAACCTGCTGTCGAGCCATCGACAACTTTCGTGCTAATGCGGGTATCCGCGCCGAGCGCCTGAAGCGCCGCGGCCCCCGTGAGGGCAGTCACGATATGGGCGGGGCTCGCTGCGGTGTCAGCAGAGCGACTCCACAGCACATTACCGGTCGCGACCTCCGTCACCACCCCAACGAGCGAGGGGAACGTTGCGACTGTGGCAAGACCTTCCACTGAGCAGGTACGCACCGCTATTGCACCGGGAATAGCATCCGGTTGACTCCGCTTCTCAACAGTGACTTCGTCTGGGGTGAGATCAACTGCCGAGTTAGCGGAGCCAACCGAAATTCCGGCGAACACTGCTACTCCTGCAAGCAGTGCAAACACAATAGCCGCAACCGTCACCGTGAATGCGGTGGGGTGTTTGGTTACGAGTGCGCGTAATCCTCCCGGCGCTTTCGGTTCATTACTAGCTGATTCAGTCACCCGGTTATAGTACCCGGATGCCCGATTCAGCGTTTGTTAGTGAGACCTAGCACGACGTCCACCGTGCTGCTGCGCGGGTAAATCCGGAAGGCTCGTCAACGCCACCGTGAGTCATAGCGAAAGCGATGCACGCTCCGCCGATGCTGGAACCGGGGCGGTAAAGCGAAGCTCGGTGAGCGCTAGAGTCCCACCACTTGGAAGCAACTGTCGCCCCACTGTTGCCTGATCCGCCAGCAAGGTTGCCATCGCAACCGCGGGCCGCAACTCCATCTGAACGAGTGGTGCCGTTGTGGCCCCAACCGTCAAGAGGGTCTGAGCTTGGCGATTCTGCCATCCAGAAGAGACGCTCTTCCATGCAGGAGTCGTAGCGAAAGTTCGAGAGCGAAATCGGTTGCAAGCAATTAGCGACGCGAATCGAGTTGTACGCAGAGGCGAACGATGAGAGGTCGCCTGAGGTCGTGCCAGCAACACCCTGCGATGAGCTACGGCTCGGCGCACCAGAGACTCCGCCGCCGACATTGCTGGGGCAGGACTGGCCGGCGGCTGCATAGGCCGCACGAATCTGGGACACGGATGCGCTGCCGCCGCCAACCGCAGCGACCACGATGGGCTTCGGCTTGGGCACTGCCTTCTGTGCGAGATGTTCAGAATCTACGGTGAGTGCTTTGGCCTGGGCCGCGGCGTCTGCTGCCAGTGATGCTTCTGTAATTCGTTCGGTACTCGCCGCGGCAACTACTTCTACTGGCTCTTCGACCGCTTCTGTCGCGGTCGACGCGAAGAGCGGCGAACGTGCTGCCGAGTTAGCGTTTGCGATGTCGGTAGGACCCGGTCCGCCTCCCCCAACGAATGGCACTACTCCGACGAGTACGACAGTCAGCGCTGCCGTTAACAACGGAACTCTCCCCATGAAAATCGTCCCCCAGACGAATAAACAGGAGCAGACCCCTCTGCTCCCTACAGCCCAAAACTAGGTCTCCTAGCACAGTCCCACAAGGGAAAAACCCCGGAAACATGCGGAAAACCCCGTTAAAGGGGGGTCTGGGTGACAGTTCTATCCTCTATTTGGGGGACGCCGGCGTAGCCCGAATTCGGGCGTTTGACGCGGCGCTTAGCGTGAAGCGCGAATCGCCTCTGCTAGCCGCTCTCTTGCTCGGCCAAGGTGACTGTCCAGGCAGGCAACAGCGGCTTCGGCATCTCCCGCTTCGAGGTGCTCGAGAATCTCTTGGTGTTCTGCCGCAATCTGTTCAACGCCGAGCAGGCTTCTGCCTTGCACTTGCGCCATACAGAGACGCACTTCGTCAACCAGCGATCGATACATGCGCTCGACGCGCGGGCTACCGATGGCTTCGACGAGGGAGGCGTGAAACTGCATATCGGGTTCGACCGCAGCGATGGAGCCGCCGGCTGCAATCGCGGCTCCTGCTTGGCGAACTCGTTCGTTGGCGGCAGCAGCGCTAGCGGGCACACGATGTTCTGCCGCAAGTTCGCGGAGTGCTGAGCTTTCGAGGCGCAGTCGAGTGCGGTAAATATCGCGCACATCCTCGATGCTCAACACTGGTACGCGGGCGCTTTTGTGGGCGCCGCGCTCTAGGAGACCTTCGGTGGTGAGCTTCTCGATGGCGGCTTTCGAGGTTGACCGCGAAACGTTGTAGTCCTCGGCGAGGAGCGCTTCCGTGACCGGGGAGCCGCTCGGCAGGTCGCCGGAAAACAGGCGCCGTCGCAGATCGTCGGCTAGGGCATCCACGACAGATACCGCCGCAATCGTTCGAACCATTCGCGTTCCTCCCGCACGAAGCTTACCTTTGGGGTTCAGTTGACAGCAATGTAGACTTGTCCGACAATCTTTGATTCAGCGTCGATGGGGAGCCCATGCAACCGTCAGTTCACGACCAGTTTGCCGCCGCACTAGCCGACGCGGGGCGCCTCAGCACGCGCGCAATCGACCTCCACGCGAACGCCCATGATGCCTCGCACTTTCTTCTCATTCCCGAAACACTTGTCATCGCCCACGATGCCGCCGAAGTCGGGCGCCTATTGCAGGTCGGTGCCCGCACCGGAATGCCCGTCACGCTACGCTCCGGCGGCACGAGCCTCAGCGGTCAAGGGCTTACCGACGGAGTTCTCATAGACGTCCGCCGCAATTTCCGGGGCATCACGATCGAAGACGACGGGATGCGGGTGCGGGTGCAGCCCGGAGCAACAGTTCGTCAGGTCAACGGCACGCTCGCCCGTCACGGCCGCAAACTTGGCCCAGACCCGGCAAGTGAATCTGCGTGCACCATCGGTGGAGTCGTTGCCAATAACTCCTCGGGAATGGCGTGCGGAATCACCGGCAACACCTACAAGACTCTCGACTCGCTGACCTTGGTTCTGACAAGCGGCACCGTCGTTGATACCGCAGCCCCCGACGCGAACCAGAAGCTTCGCCACGACGAACCAGAACTCTTCGCTGGACTGCTGCGCCTGCGCGACCGTGTTCGCGCCAACCCCACATCGGTGAGCACCATCGAACACCAATTCTCGATGAAAAACACGATGGGTTACGGCCTCAACTCTTTCCTCGACCACGACGAACCTGCCGCATTGCTCGCGCACCTCGTCATCGGCTCCGAAGGCACCCTCGGGTTCGTGGCCGAAGCCGTCTTCCACACCCTCCCACTGCTGAGCCATGCGGCGACCGGACTCGTGATCTTCGATAGCTTGCTCGCCGCGAATGAGGCGCTGCCCGGCATCGTCGCCACCGGTGCTGCCGCAATTGAACTTATGGATGCCCAATCACTCCGAGTCGGCAAACTCGAAGCTGACGCGCATCCGCTTATCCGGGATCTCGCCGTCGAGAAGCACGCGGCCCTCCTCGTGGAGTATCAAGCGGCCACGGTCGAGGAACTGGCCGAACAAGAGGGGAACGGTAACCGAGTTCTCAACGGCCTGACCGTGAGTTCGCCCGCGGTTCTCTCCCGCGAAGCTGCAACCCGTGCCTCACTCTGGCACCTCCGCAAAGGCCTCTACGCCACCGTTGCTGGCGCCCGCCCTTCAGGCACGACCGCGCTCCTCGAGGATGTTGTCGTACCGGTTGAATCCTTGGCGCGCACCAGCTCGCAACTCAGCGACCTGTTCGACCGCTACGGCTACCAGAACAGCGTCATCTTTGGACATGCGAAGGATGGCAACATCCACTTCATGCTCACCGACCTCTTCGAAGGTGCCGGGCTCGAACGCTATGAGGCCTTCACCGAAGACATGGTCGATCTTGTGCTTGGTGAAGGCGGTTCGCTTAAGGCCGAGCACGGCACCGGGCGAGTCATGGCACCCTACGTGCAGCGTCAGTACGGTGATGAGCTGTACGGCGTAATGCGCGAAGTGAAAGCATTGTTCGACCCGACGGGCATGCTCAACCCTGGTGTCATCATCACCGACGACCCCGCGGTACACCTCAAAAACATTAAGACAACACCGACAATCGAGGAAGAAGTCGACCGCTGTGTGGAGTGCGGCTATTGCGAACCGGTCTGCCCGAGCAGCGATCTGACGCTGACACCACGGCAGCGAATTGTGGTGAAGCGCGCCATCGCCACCGCTCTGGCCGATGGCGATACCGCGCTTGCCGCCGAACTCGAGAAGGATTACGGATACGAAGGCGTGCAAACGTGTGCCGTGGATGGCATGTGCCAAACCGCCTGCCCGGTGCTCATCAATACGGGTGACCTCGTTCGACGGTTGCGCAAGACCGAGCATTCGGCGGTCGAGAAAAAGGTCTGGAAGACCGCAGCGACCCACTGGGATGCAACAACCGCGATTGCGGGGGCAGCGCTCACGATCACTGAGAAGCTTCCGGCACCGATCATCACCGGACCAAACAAGGTAGCGCGAGCGGTGCTTGGCGACGATGTACTGCCGCTCTGGTCTTCGGAGCTACCCGCCGGTGGTGGCCGTCGTGCACGCCCGGCACCTGACGCATCCGCGGCTATCGACGCCGTCTATGTGCCTGCTTGTGTGAACGCCATGTTCGGCCCCGCCACGCGTGCCGACGGCACTCGTGGGCCCGGTGTGCAGGCCAGCTTCGAGGAGCTGTGTGCGCGCGCCGGCGTTACGGTGCTCGTTCCCGAGAACATCGATTCGCTGTGCTGCGGCACACCGTGGTCGTCGAAGGGGCTGCCGGAGGGCGCGGCCATCATGCAAGACCGCGTGCTCGCGAGCCTGCGCACTGCCAGTCGCGACGGAGAACTCCCCATCATCTGTGATGCCTCATCGTGCACCGAAGGCCTCCTCCACACGATTGAGAATGACCCGGCGCCGCAAGCACGAGGTGCACAGCCATTGCGCGTGATCGATGTGATCGAGTTCGTCGCCGACCGCATCGTGCCATCGCTGCCCGCGGGTGCGGGTACGGGTGCGGAAGTCAACGGTGGTGCGGCAACTCCCGCTTACGAACGCATCGATTCACTCGCGCTGCACCCGACGTGTTCGTCCACCCGTTTGGGAATCAACGAGAAGCTCACCACCGTGGCGAATGCCGTAGCCGTAGATGTGATGGTTCCGGATAGCTGGGGCTGCTGTGCCTTCGCCGGTGACCGCGGGATGTTGCATCCCGAACTTACCGAGTCAGCAACAGCAGTGCAGGCCACTGAGGTGCGCGCTGCCGAGACGACGACCCATGCGAGCTGCAACCGCACCTGCGAACTGGGCATGACCCGGGCCACGGGTAGCGACTATCGCCACGTTGTGGAGTTGCTAGCCGAGGCCACCCGCTAGCGCGAGCTGGAAGGTGGCTGCGGCGAACTGCTGGGAGCCGGGAGCGGCAAAGAGAACGCGTCAACGCCTACTAGCGTTTACGTGGAGCCTGCGCCCGGCGCAGCTCGCGTGCGGCATCCGCTGCCGCAGCCTCTTCTGGAGTGGGAGCGGTGCCGCCAAGGTGGCGTGGCTGCCACCACTGCCCAGAGCCATCAAGCGGATACGTCTTTTGCGCTGTCTCGAGAAGACCTTCCATGGTCACCTTGAGTTGGGCTGTCGCCTCGCCCACATCTTTCTCTGGCGTAATGATGATCGGGTCGCCAACGACCATCACGATGGGCACACCACTGCGTTCACGCAAGGTAATCTTGCGATTCTTGGTCATCAGCCGCTGTCCACCCCACACCGCGATCGGGATGACGGGCACGCCGGCTTCTGCCGCTAGGCGCACGGCACCGGTTTTGAAGTCGCGAATCGTAAACGACGCGCTCACCCCGGCTTCGGGGAAGACCCCAATCAGTTCGCCCGAGCGCAGAGCTTGAACGGCGGCAGCGTACGCACTAGCGCCCGCCTTCATGTCGACGGCAATGTGCTTCATGTTGCGCATCAGCGAGCCGACCACTCGCTTGTCGAATACGTTCTTTTTCGCCATAAAACGGATGCGGCGGTGGTTATGCAACCACGTCGCCCACTCAACCAGGGCGAACTCCAGATACCCGAAATGTGTCATAGCGATGACAGCACCACCGGCGTCGGGAAGATTGTGGGCTCCGATGACGGTACGACGTACGCGCAGCGCGCCGAACATGACGCGACCGGCGGCGAGCGCGGCAGTGTAGATGGGCTCGTTACGATACTTCATAGTCCCAGCCTAAGAGATCGGAATGAGAGCTTGCCCGTGGTGCGGAGAATTAGTTGGAGCCGCCTGTCAGAATCGAACTGACGACCTTCTCATTACGAGTGAGATGCTCTACCAACTGAGCTAAGGCGGCCGGCCACATTTTCATGAGGCACAGCAAGATAGCTTAGCCGAAGTTTTTGGGCCCGAAAGCCCACACCGTGAACTTGCGGCTACGCACCACAGTTCGGGTCAGCATCCGGCACGCTTCCATTAACGAAATAGTCATCCACAGCGCTGTCGATGCACGCGACGCCACCGTTGTAAGCAGTGTGACCTTCGCCGTTGTAGGTGATCAGCTGGGCGCTCTGCAGCTGCTCACTCAGAGCAACGCCCCACTCGTACGGTGTTGCCGGGTCGCCCGTTGTCGAGATGATCAGCACTGGTGGCGCGCCAGCACCAGTCAGTTCCGTGATTTCCGGTCCAATGTATTGGTACGGCCAGTTCAGACAGGTGAGGTCCCCCGTCGGCGGGAAATCGCGATAGGTGGCTGGCGATGCTTGACGCATCAACTCTTGCTGTTCGATCAACACGGCAGGGTCGGTCTCTACCGGGTAGTCAACGCAATAGATCGCGATGAATGCCTCGAGCGAGTTGTCGGTGTAGGTGCCATCAAGGTCACGGCTGTAATAGAAATCTGCCAAAAAGAACGCCGTGTCGGTCTGTCCACGAGCCGCCTCCGAGAATAGATCGTTCAGGAAGGGCCACGAATCCTGGGAATAGAGCGCCGTGCTCATGGCGATATCGATGACACCGGCATCCATCATTCGACCATCAGGCGCAGCAATCGGGTTCGCGTCGTAGCGATCGTATAGTTCGCGGATCGTCACCAAGGCCGCATCCACCCCATCGGTGAACGGACAGTCATCGAAGGAAGACGGACACGCCACCAAATAGTTTTCGAGTGCACGCTGGAACCCCATCGTCTGCACTAGCCCGACCTCAAACACCGAGATCGACGAGTCGGTGGCGCCATCCAGAACAATGCGACCCACATTTTCGGGGAAGTTCTCGATGTAGTAAGAACCGATATCGCTGCCATACGAGTAGCCCAAATAATGCAGCTTCTCGTCACCAACAATCGCGCGAAGCATATCGAGATCGCGCACAGTGCTCTGGGTGTCAATGAACTGCAGAATCGGGCCCGTACGTTCCAGACACGCCTGCCCGAAGTTCACCGCAGCCTCTTCACTCTCTGCAAGCCAATCGGCACTCCCCAACGGGGCATCCGCAAGACCAAAGATGAACTCGTCAAGGCCATCATCGTCAAGGCACTCCACGGGGGTTGAGCGGCCCACACCGCGGGGATCCCACCCGATAACGTCATAGTTTTCTTGCAGGGTCGCGCTGACCGCAAAATCTACATCGTCATGAATCAGATCGAAACCTGAAGCGCCTGGCCCACCCGGATTCACAAACAGCGAGCCCATGCTCTGCCCTGTCGCCGCGTGGCGAGCCATGGCCAAGGAAATGTCTGTCTCTGGTGAGGGATTCTCCCAGTCCATTGGGGCTGTCGCGGTGGCACATTCCGCCCCATCGCCGCAATCAACCCAGCTGAGCACTTGCTCGTAATACGGCGCGAGCTCTTCTGAGACTGCCTCGCCGGTCGGCTGAGAACGCTCACCGAATAGCTCCAGGATGCTCACACAGCCGCTCAACATGAACGTCAGAGCAACAGCGGGCACAAGGAGTGCAAACCTGCGGGTACGGGCAACGGAATCAGTATCGGTGAACGTCACGGCCCGAGCCTAGCGGTTAGCAGTTCGGGTCGCTGGCGGGAATCACACCCTCCAACAAATAGTCCTCCACCGTCGCATTCACGCACTCATTCGACTTGTTGTATGCCGTATGCCCTTCACCGTTGTAGGTGATGAGGTGACCGCTATCCAAATTGTCGGCGACCGTTTCAGCCCACTCGTACGGTGTCGCCGGGTCGTTAGTGGTGCCGATGACGAGCATGTCGGCCGCCCCGGGAGCCGCGATTGCCACTCGATCGCGTTTCGCCTCCACCGGCCAATTCGCGCAGCCAGGGTCGCCGTAAGACATCTGAGGACCAAAGATGGGAGCCGCGAGAGCCAGCTCGGCAGCCTGCTCATGCATCCGCTCACGATCAGCAGGCTCTCGAGCATCCAAGCAATTGATCGCGATGAACGCTTCAGTCTGGTTTTCGGCATACCGGCCGTCGGCGCCACGACCGTTGTAATTGTCGGCGAGATCGAAAGCGATGCTCGGGTCGCCGTCAAGCACTGTGGTGAAAAGCTCGCGAAGATAAGGCCAGTTGCTGGCGCTGTAGAGCGGAAGAATGATGGCGGTGAACATGGTTGCGCTGCCCAACTCACGCCCGTCACTGTGCAGCAGCGGGCTCCGGTCGAGCCGATCCAAGACAGCACTAATCGTGGCGCGAGACCGCTCGGTGGAGCCCGTGAACGGGCAATCGCTTGCTTCCGAGCAGTCAACTAAGAAGGCATCCAACGCCCGCTCAAAGCCCTGAGCCTGGGCCTTAGTCGCCTCGAACTCGGATGCCGCGGGGTCAACAGCACCGTCGAGCACAAGTCGCCCGGTCTTCTCGGGGAACAGCTCGGCATACACCTGGCCAAGCAGCGTTCCGTAGGAGTAGCCCAAATAGTTGAGCGTGACATCTCCGAGAGCAGCGCGAAGCATGTCTAGGTCACGAGCAGCGCTCAGCGTGTCGACAAAGCCTAGAAATGGGCCGGTCTCCTCAAGACAGCGCTGCGCGAAATTGGCCGACTCTTCGGTAGCCGCAGCAACCCACTCGTCACTGCCCCGCTCCCCCGGGGTGATCCCGTACACGTACTCGTCGAGCTCCGCTGGGTCTGAATAACACGACACCGGTGTCGAGCGATTGACCCCACGGGGATCAAAACCGACCACGTCAAACTGCGACTGCAGGGCGTCGCTCGTGGCGTAATCCACACTGTCTGCGATGAAATCAAACCCCGAGCCGCCTGGACCACCAGGGTTCACTAACAGCGAGCCGATTCGGTCTTTTCCTGTCGCGGTCTGGCGAACGAGGGCAAGCTCAATCGTGTCGCCCTCGGGGTTCTCCCAATCGACCGGCGCAATGGCGGTGGCACACTGCAACGCGTCACCACAGTTCGACCAGTCGAGCACCTGCTGATAGAACCGATCGAGACCGGGAGCCACGGTCTCGCCGGTAGGAGTCGATGTCAGGGTGGATGTCGGCGGCATGAACCACGAAACGCACCCGCTGAGCAGTAGCGAGACGGCAAGCGCGGCTGCTGTCAGACCGAAGATCCGACCACGGCCGTTGCGGGAAGCATTCGGCGAGCGGAAAACGGTGGACGAGCGGCTCACGCGCCGCGACCTGAGACTGCGACCTTCACGAGCATCGCTTCCATCGCGAGCGCTGGCGAGACGTTGCTCTCAATCCGACGGCGCGCTTCAGCGATACCGTCCATGATCGCGAGTGTTGCCACCGGAGTTGTGCGCGCGGCGACCGAGTTGATGTTGTTGAGAATGCTGAGGTTGATGAGTTCTCCTGGGGCACCGATTTGGGTCAGAAGAATGTCGCGGTAGAGCGACAGCAAATCAACCATGATGCGGTCGATACCGTCGCGCAGGCTCCGCTTAGCGCGACGCTTTTGGTCTTCTTCGAGGTTCTTGATCTGCACCCGTAATCCGGGCGGAATCGTGCCGCCGGGCTCCACCCCGAGCGAGCGCAACGTAGATTCGCGCTCCTTGTCGTCACGGTCCTCAGTGAGTGCTTTGGCATCCCCCTGGGAAAGCTCCAACAGGGTTGCGGCGGCAATAACGGCATCAGAAACGCTACGGATTTCGAGAGCAGTAGTGAGAGTTCGTTCGCGTCGTTCGCGGGCATCCGAGTTGGTAGCGAGACGGTGGGCCATGCCGATGTGACTTTGAGCTTCACGCGCAGCACGCAGCGCGATGTCTGGTGCGACCCCATCACGGTCTTGCAGTAGCTGCGCAACATCTTCGATGGCCGGAGTTCGGAGCCGCACAGAGCGCACGCGCGAACGAATGGTGGGAATGAGATCTGCCTCACTTGGCGCGCACAAAATCCACACGGTGCGCGGTGGCGGCTCTTCTAGCGCCTTGAGCAAAACGTTAGACGTGCGCTCGGCCATCCGATCGGCGTCTTCAATAATCATGACGCGGTAGTGGCCGACAGAGGGTGAATAGTACGAACTCGCGACGAGCTTGCGAACGTCGACAATCGCGAAACTGACGGCCTCAGTGCTGAGGACTCCCAGATCGGGATGCGTGCGAGCAATTACTTGCTTGTAGACAGATTCTTCGGTCTCGTCGCCACGAGTGCCGAGCAGTGCTGCAGCAAAGGCGTACGCAATATTGGAGCGGCCAGAACCGGGCGGACCCGTGATCAACCACGAGTGCGTCATCGACGAAACTTCGGTGCTGCCCAACGCTGATGACGATGCCGCAGCTTGAAGAATCGCGATTGCCTCAGCTTGGCCGGTTAGGCCCTCCCACAACGACATGCGCTCAGTCTAAGCGGGATGCGGGAGGTGATTCTGGATGCGCTCCCGGATCGCCGCAGCGATCTCGCTCATGTCACCCGCGGCATCCATAACCAAGATGCGCTCGGGCTCTTTAGCGGCCCGCTCAAGGAACGCCTGGCGCACTCGAGTGTGGAAGTCGTGCTTTTCGGCTTCGAGTCGGTCATAGCGAGTGCGGGCGCTATCGAGACGCTTGCGGCCGTCAGTGGGGTCGAGATCGAGCAGCACCGTCACATCGGGCATGAGGCCTTGGGCCGCCCAGAGCGAGAGCTCGCGCACTTCCTCAGCCCCCAACACTCGACCGGCACCTTGGTAGGCCTCGGAGGAATCGATATAGCGATCCTGAACCACAATGTCACCGCGCTCAAGGGCAGGTCGCACTACCGTGGCGATGTGGTGGGCACGGTCTGCGGCGTAAATGAGGGCTTCGGCGCGAGGCTCCATGGCCCCGCGGCGATGCAACACAATTTCGCGCAGCTCGACACCGAGATCGGTGCCGCCCGGTTCACGGGTCACGACGACCGTGTGACCTGCGGCTTGGAGCCATTCCACGAGAAGCTTCGACTGCGTGGTCTTACCCGCACCATCGCCGCCTTCGAGGGTGATGAAGAGTCCGGGCACGCTACTGGGTTTCGTCAGCGGCGGCGGCGGACTTTGCGGCGGCAGCCTTAGTTGCGGGCTTCTTCACTGCAGGCTTCGCGGCCGCTGCAGGCTTCGCGGCAGTTGTCTTGGCAGCAGTTGTCTTCGCTGCAGTCGTTTTCGCTGCGGCTGACTTAGCTGCGGCCGGCTTTTTCGCTGCGGGCTTTTTGGCCGCAGGCTTCTTGGCCGCAGGCTTCTTCGCCGCAGGCTTCTTCGCCGCAGGCTTCTTCGCCGCAGGCTTCTTGGCTGCAGGCTTCTTCGCGGCTGTCTTGCGCTTGACCGGTCCCTTGGCGCGCTTGTCGGCGAGCAGCTGCACTGCGCGCTCGAAGTCGACGTCTTCCACTGTTTCGCCGCGCGGGATGGTGGCGTTGGTGGTGCCGTCGGTTACATACGCACCGAAGCGGCCATCCTTGATCTTGATCGGCTTTTCGCTGACCGGGTCAGCATCGAATTCTTTGAGTGCGCTGGATGCCGCGCGGTTGCCATACTTGGGCTGAGCATAGAGCTCGACCGCTCCGGCAACATCGATATCGAAGATGAGGTCTTCGCTGGTGAGCGATCGGGTCTCGACGCCCTTCTTCAGGTAGGGGCCGTAGCGCCCGTTTTGCGCGGTGATCTCAACTTCAGTTTCGGGGTCGAGGCCAACAACGCGCGGCAGGCTGAGCAGCTTGAGTGCGGTGTCGAGGTCGATTGCGTCGAGTTCCATCGTCTTGAAGATGGATGCCGTCCGTGGCTTGACGACGGCGACCTTCTTGGGCTTCTTCGCCTTCTTCACTTCGCCGGTTTTAGGGTCGATTTCTTCGACGGGCTCAGGAACGGGCTCGGGTTCTGGCTCAAGTTCGGTCACGTAGGGGCCGAAGCGGCCATCCTTAGCGACGATCTCTTTGCCATTTTCGGGGTTCACGCCGATAACGCGGTCGCCGACGACGGGAGCTTCGATAAGTTCGACTGCTTTGGCGAGGGTGAGCTCGTCTGGCGCAAGAGCTTCGGGAATGTTGACGCGGCGAGGCTTTTCGGGGTCTTCACTCGGAGTCTCGAGGTAGGGGCCGTATTTTCCGATGCGCAGGGTCACGTCATCCGATAGCTTCATCGAGTTGATTTCCTTGGCGTCAATTTCGCCGAGGTTGTCGATGACGGTGCGCAGTCCGCGATATTTGTCGTCGCCGAAGTAGAACGACTTGAGCCACTCGACGCGGTTCTGGGTTCCCCCAGCGATGCGGTCGAGGTCGTCTTCCATGCCAGCAGTGAAGTCGTATTGCACCAGATCGCCGAAATATTCTTCGAGCAATCGGATGACCGAGAAGGCGATCCAGTTCGGCACGAGTGCCTGGCCGCGCGGGGTGATGTAACCGCGGTCAATGATCGTGGAGATGATCGAGGCGTAGGTCGACGGGCGGCCGATGCCGAGCTCTTCAAGCTTCTTGACGAGGCTGGCTTCGGTGTAGCGCGGCGGCGGGCTGGTCTCGTGACCCTTGGCTTCAACCTCGAGCAGGGTGAGCGTTTGGCCTTCCTTCAGCGGAGGCAGTTTCGCTTCTTTGGGCTCGGCGGTGGCGTTGCGCTCTTCGTCTTGGCCTTCTTCGTAGGCCTGCATGAAGCCGCGGAAGGTAATGATGGTTCCGCTAGCCGAGAATTCAGCAACGGGAGCTTCGCCGGCAGCGATCGTGATGGATGCCGTTGAGCCCTTCGCATCGGCCATCTGCGAGGCGACGGTGCGCTTCCAGATCAGCTCGTAAAGCTTGAAGTCATTGCCGCGCAGCGCGGACTGCAACTCGCTTGGCGTGCGGAAGGTGTCGCCGGAGGGACGGATCGCTTCGTGGGCCTCTTGAGCGTTTTTGCTCTTGCTGGCGTACACGCGCGGTTTGTCAGGAACGGCATCGGCGCCGTAGAGGGCGACGGCTTGAGTGCGGGCGGCGGTGATGGCCTGCTGCGAGAGCGACGAGGAGTCGGTTCGCATATAGGTGATGTAACCGTTCTCGTAGAGCGACTGCGCGACGCTCATGGTTTGACGTGCGGAGTAGCGCAGCTTGCGGCCAGCCTCCTGCTGCAGCGTTGAGGTAGTGAAGGGTGCCGCTGGACGACGAGTGTATGGCTTGGTCTCGACCGTTTTTACGGTGATGGTGGTGCTGGGCATCCGCAGGGCGTCTGCAAGAGCTTGGGCAGCCTTCTCGTCGAGCGCTACTGCTTCGCCCTTAAGGTTTCCGCGGTCATCGAAGTCGCGGCCAGCGGCGACCCGCTTGCCGTCGAGGCGCACCAGTTTGGATTCGAATCCGTTGGTTTCGCTGTCGGGCGAAAGTTGGGCGATGAGGTCCCAGTAGTTTGCGGTGATGAAGGCGAGACGTTCGCGTTCGCGCTCAACGACGAGGCGAGTGGCAGCTGATTGCACGCGGCCAGCGGAGAGGCCTGGGCCAACTTTGCGCCAGAGTACCGGTGAGATTTCATAGCCGTAGAGGCGGTCGAGAATACGACGAGTTTCTTGGGCGTCGACGAGGGCGGTGTCTACATCGCGGGTGTTCTGGATGGCCGCTTCGATGGCGTCTTCGGTGATTTCGTGGAACACCATGCGCTTGACGGGAACTTTGGGCTTCAGCACTTGGAGGAGGTGCCACGCGATGGCTTCTCCTTCGCGGTCCTCATCAGTTGCGAGGAAGAGTTCGTCTGCTCCGCTGAGCGCTTTCTTGAGTTCGGAGACGGTTTTCTTTTTGGCGTCAGAGACCACGTAATAGGGTTCGAAGTCGTTGTCGACGTCAACCGAGAACTTGCCGAGGGAGCCTTTTTTGAGCTCGGGCGGCAGGTTGCGGGGTTCGACGAGGTCGCGGATGTGGCCGACGGAGGAGAGCACGTCGTAGCCGTCACCGAGATACTTGGCTATCGTCTTGGCCTTAGTGGGCGACTCGACAATGACAAGCTTTTTGGTGCCAGACACGGGACTCCTTGGGTGATGACGCACTTGACCGGTGGCAGCGCCACTGTCAGCGACACACTACACACACCGACCGCGCAGTTACCTAATCCGCCCTGGTTGGGGGTGGCCCTGCTGTGGCGCTCGTTGTGACCAGTATGCCGAGGATGCGGCGACTAGCGGTAACTGTCACGATACGCCCATCAACCGTGCACTCCTCTATATGGGCGTCATTTGCGACTGCGAGTCGTTCGGCGTTGTCGCACGGGTAGCCCGCAATGAGTCCGCTTGCGGTGTCGGCGGCGGCAAGTGCGGCAGCGTCAGCCGCTCCGGCAAGAGCGTGCCGTGCGCTCAGCGCCCAGTAGAGAGGGATAACGAGGGCGGTGAGCGCGATGACCGTGACAACCAGCCCGACCATGAGGATGGTGCCTGCCCCACGTTCGCCACGTATCCCGTTGGTTTTCCTCATCATTTTCCTCCCGCGAGCGCGCAACTGCTGGCGCTGAGCGTGATCGGCAGGAGTCCGAGAAGTGCGTTACGCGCGGGGGCGCTAACTGTGGCGCAGACAAGGCCGTCGCGGGCGTGAGAGGTGAGACGTGCCGAGGCGACGAGTGCGGATGCTGTCGCTGCTGCGCTTCCGGAGCTTTCGTCGCGAGCAAGGCTGCGCGCTGCGGAAGCTGCGGCGTCTTGCAGCCGGACTTGCAGCCCGGCCAACTGCACGCCACTGAGACAGCACACGAGAACGAGGGCGACGGCGGGCAACGCCAGCGCAAACTCTGCGGTGACGCTGCCGCGCTCGTTCATCGCTGCTCGTGCTCGATCACGCCGGGATCGAGAGCGCACTGCGCACAAGGTCGGTGAGCATGCCGCGCACCTCGCCGGATCGGAGAATCACGACGAGCAGTCCGGCGAAGCCCACGGCGGCGAGCGTCGTGATGGCATATTCGGCGGTCGCGGCGCCCCTCTCGGAACGGATTCGGGAACGGAGTCTGGCGCGCACGGAGAACGCTACCGACGGGAGCCGCCGTGACCGCCCAAGGCTTAAGCGGCGCTGCTGCCCCGGTTCAAGGGCGGGAAACGAAATGAGGTGCTGGTCGTTCATGAGGTACTCCTTCGTGCGCTGTCACGCAGTCTGCGGCCGAGTACCTCCAGCCTGTCGAGAGTGGGCGTCATAGGACGTGGCGGTTCCCGATGTGTGGAACACGGCGAGAACCCCTCAACGGTGGATGAGATGACCGCAACGGGGCTCAGCATCACGTTGATCGCGGTCGGAGTGCTCGACGTCGCGCGCCGACAGCGCCGCAGCCGGGTTGGCTGGGAACCGACCGGGGCCGAGGAACCACACCCGCGCTGATTCGGGCGAAACTTCGACAATCAAGGTGGTCGCGGCGCGGATCGGCCGCGCCCGTTCTCGCTAGTTTCAGAACCCCGAAACAGTGGATGAAATGACGGCAACCATGAGGGGAAGCACCCCGAGAACCATGAAGGCGGGAAGCACGCACAGCCCGAGCGGAAGCATGAGCCGCACGGAGAGCGCAGCGGCCCCGGAACGCGCATCCGCGTCAGCAGCAAGACGAAGTTCGTCAGCTTCGGCCCGCAGCAGTTCGGCGGCAGGAATCCCCGCCTCGTGAGAGAGCTGCAGCACCTCGTCGAGATGATCACCATCAGACGGCAAGCCGAAGCGGTCAAGGGCGCCAGTGACCACTTCGCGGGCCTGAACAAGTGACCCACCTCCTGACACGGCGATAGCCATGAGCTCGCACTCCAAACCGGGAGCTGCGCGGGTCGGGGTTGCTCGCCGCACGAGCCGCGCGTTCCATCGCACCGCGACAAGGATCAACCCGGCGCCAACGACCAGACAGCCCCACCCGATAGGAGTTGCCACGAGCACCCCCAGGGTGTCGAAACCCAGAAGTGCTCCGAAGAGGAGCCCGACGACCGGGAGGGCCAGAACCATACGGGCAGTCGCTACCGGTGCCGCAAGAGCGGTGGCAACTTCGCGCTGCACATGCACCAGCATGCGCAGTGCTCTCGCATGAGTGCGCAGTGCACTAGCGAGCGGAGCACCTACCTGACTGGCGACAAACCACGCGGCAGCTAACGAATTCCATGCCTGCCGGTCAAGGAGC